>JAIXOR010000078.1 GCA_027486655.1 Verrucomicrobiaceae bacterium
ACCCCCTTCTGCCACACTGGCCATCTGGTTTCCGGCATGGCCAGCGGCTGTCCGGTGAACAACCTGATCCCCGAGTGGAATGATCTGATCTTCCGTGGTCGCTGGAAGGAAGCCCTTCAGCGCCTTCACAAGACCAACAATTTCCCGGAGTTCACCGGTCGCGTCTGCCCCGCTCCCTGCGAAGGCTCCTGCGTGCTCAGCGTGATCGAGCCCGCCGTGACGATCAAAAACAACGAGTGCGCGATCATCGATCGTGGCTGGGAGGAAGGCTGGGTCACCCCGCGCATTCCCGAAATCCGCACCGGCAAGAAGGTCGCGATCGTGGGCTCGGGTCCTGCCGGACTCGCCTGTGCCGACCAGCTCAACCAGGCTGGCCACAGTGTCACGGTCTTCGAACGTGAGGACCGCATCGGCGGCCTGCTGATGTATGGCATCCCGAACATGAAGCTCGACAAGGAACTCGTCGTTCAGCGTCGCGTGAACCTGCTCGCCGAGGAAGGCATCACTTTCAAAACGGGCATCTTCATTGGCAGGGACAGCGAATGGACCGCCGAGAAACTGCGCGATGAGTTCGACGCCGTGGTTCTCTGCTGTGGTGCCACTGCAGGTCGCGATCTTCCGATCGAAGGACGTGATGCCAAGGGCGTTTACCTCGCGATGGAGTTTCTCACGACGAACACCCGCTACCAACTCGACCACAAGTTCGACGGCACCAACCCAGACCTCAATGCCACCGGCAAGGACGTTGTGGTCATCGGCGGCGGCGACACCGGCACCGACTGCGTGGGCACCAGCCTGCGTCACGGTTGCAAGAGTGTGATCCAGCTGGAAATCATGCCGCAGCCACCATTGAAGCGCGCTGCGAACAACCCATGGCCGGAGTGGCCGAAGGTTTACAAGATGGACTACGGTCAGGAGGAAGCCGCAGCCCTTCAAGGCAGCGATCCCCGCCATTACCTCGTTCAGACCAAGCGCTTCCTCAAGGATGAAGCCGGCAACCTCAGCGGGCTTGAGATCGTGCAGATCGAGTGGGCCAAGGACGAGCAGGGCCGCATGTTCCCGAAGGAAATCGAAGGCACCCTGCGCACCCTGCCCTGCCAGCTTTCCCTGCTTGCCATGGGCTTCACCGGTCCGGAAAGCGAAGTCGTGAACCAGTTCGCCCTGGAGACCGATGCCCGCTCGAACATCAAGGCCGAGCACGGCACCTTCACCACCAATGTCCCCGGCGTCTTCGCCGCTGGTGACGTGCGTCGCGGCCAGTCGCTTGTCGTCTGGGCCATCAATGAAGGCCGGGGAGCCGCACGCGAGTGCGACCGCTTCCTGATGGGCGTGACGAACCTGCCGTAAGGAGATTCAGGCAAGAAACTCTTCGATCAGCCCGTCGATCTCGGCACGGCGGGCTGATTCCTGTAGGCTCGTCCCATTGTGGTTGATCTCGACGTCGCGAACCCCAGGTGTGACAAGCTTCTGGCCCCCCACAGAACTGCCAGACCGTCGCAACTGCCATTTCCAACTTGTCTTGGCAACGCGGCGGATCTAAGGATCCTTCTTCAATCAGTGCGATGCATGGTTTTGCCGTCAACTTGGCCATTTCGATTTCGATGATGGCAGTCGGGCAAGTCCTTGCCGGGCCCCTGAAGAATCCACCCTTCTTCTATTCGCAACCGGGCGAACTGCAATTCAGCTGCGCTGTCATGCTGAATAAGCAAGAAGAGGCCCTGGCCAGAAAGTTGGACAAGGGTTCCGTTGATGAGCGATGCGCTGCGGCAAGGGAACTTTGGACGGGCCATAGCGGTCGTCATGCGCAGCGTGTCGTGGAGTTGACTTTGGCCAGCGCACCAGAATCGCAGTCCTTGTCGGCACTCAAGCGTTTCGTGGACGACAGCCTGAAACCCGAGGCGATTCTTCGGGAGATTCGTGACGGTGACAATTCGTGGGGTCTTTGGCTCGCCTGCCTCAAGCCTCATGAAAGTCTCGTGCCGGAGCTTCTAGTGGAGTTGAATAAAAAGAAGTTAAACCGGTCCGCAGTCATCCTTGCACTTGGGAAATCTGGAGACAAGAGGGCGCTTCAACCACTTCTTGAGTTGCTCAAGGATCCGGACCATCGCCTTCCTGGCGATGCGGCACAGGCGTTGGGATACTTGGCATTCCCGGAGGTGGAACAAGAGCTGGTGGACGCGCTTTCGACTGACAATCCATGGCTCAAAGTCAAGGCCTGTTCAGCACTTGGAAAGGTAGGAAGCCGTCGAGCGCTTCCGGCCCTTCAGAGGATTGCCAACGATCAGAGATATACAGGCGCATTGTCAGTCCGATCGGGGGCCGAAGCCGCCATTCAGGCCATTGTCAAACGTAACCCTGAAGTCGAGTCCCCCAACCTTCGGTGACGCCATTCCTGGTTTTCGAGCTTTCATTTCAGTCTGTCTGGCGCTCTACAATGGTGGTGATTGAGCAGAAGATTTCATGAAACAAAGACTTTCAATTCTCGCAGTCGCGGTAGCCTTGATTTGTTCGATCCTTGGATCACCGCAGACAGATTGTGCCCAGCCATTCTCTGGCTTTGCGATCCCTAAAGACAGCACTGCCGCACACCGTGCCACTGCGGAAAGAACCGCCAAGCACTTCGGGATGACTTCGTCGCAACTCGACCGGAACCCGGTGTGCTGCGTTTGGATGGAAATTCGTCCGTGGCGCCCCGCCCCGGGTGAAGATGGCTATATCATCATTCATCAGGGCGGAGGCACATTGATCATGGCTACAAACCAGGAACAGTTGGATGCTGCGGCGGATCGCTTTATGGCTGCATCCCGCAACGTTGCAGGGAAGCGAGAAGTCCCGATCGGCTTGATGACCAACTTCAAGGTCCTGGAGGATGCGAATGCCACCCAAGCCAGTTCTGATCAACCCACTGCCAGGCCTGATTCAGAATCTTCGGGTAGCGACAAATCCCAACCCGAATCGGTGACGCCCATCCGGTGATGAAGCAGGCCTCCTGATTCGGTCGCTACTTCGTATCTTCCAACACGATCTCGACCCCGGATTCGCCTCCTGCAGGCACGTTGCAGACGATCTGCCAGCGTTGGGTCGAGGCGTTCCAATCGGTCTGCCAGGCGGTCAATGGCCGGCCATTCACCAGAACGCGATGCCCTTGAGGCGACTTCAATCCGCTCACGGTGACCGGCAGGTGGCCAAGCCCGCCCGAGACGGTGACCTGCGCATGTTGGTCCTGATCGACAGCCACCACCAAGGGATAGGCCTTCACGATGATTCCCCGCCCTGCGACCGGCTGGAGCGAATTGCCCCGCGCTTCACGATGAACCGGCCGCCAGGTGTCGGCATCGCGATCGAGCATGCCGCGAAACGAGGAATCAGGGCCATAGTAGGCGGCGGCCTTTGCCGGGAAGACGACCAGTTCCAGCTCCGCCTCGACGAAGTCCCCGGGCTTCAGTTCGCTGACATCGGGCGGCGGCACGAGATCGATGGAGGTCCGGTGATTGCTGCGCCCCCACTCGGTGCCATAAGTCGCCAGATGTGGCAAAGCAGGCCTGCCACCGAGCACAGCCCGCCATGAACGTACGATCAGTCCGCGACTGGCCGCCGCATGACCCTTTTCAAGCTGGGCCGCTTCCAATCCATGCACGGAGACCCATGAACCCGCACCGGTGAGAGGGAACGAGGTTCTGTCATATTCATCCTTCAACAGGCGTGGCTGCCACTCGTCACGGAGACCACCAAGGTCCCCAACCGCGATCTTCCTGGCAGGCACATTGTTGTAGAAATCCGCACCAAGCTGGAAGAATGCGAGTCGCTTCCATCTAACAGGCTTTCTCACATCATAACGCAGCCTCAGGAAGGTGCGCAGATGATCGTTCGCGGCGGGCACCGAAACGTCCATGCGCGCCGTGATCTCGCCGCCACTCGATTCCTCGCTGTAACCGACATCGGTCAGGCAGGGGCCGTGTGCGCGGTAATCGGTGCGCGTGGCCTTCATCGTCTGATAATGGCCTTGTGAATCCTTCCAGAGCAGGAAATCGCCGCCCCCACAATTTCCGGCCCAACCCCAGCGTCTCGCCTTGGGCTCCTCCGAAAGCGTCATCAGCGGTCGCATGTCCGTGATGAAGCAACGACGCTGCACCCGACCCGGCTCGAAGCAGATGCTTTCCCCGAAGCTGCCCACAGCCGCCTCATCCCAGAACTGGTTGTGTCCCCAGCCGATGAGGCAGAGCTGGGCATGAGATGCCGCACACACGCCACCATAGCGGGCATGGACCATCTGAAGCACGAACTCGCGTCGCGTCTTCGGCGGTACCCGCACCCACGTGAAGCCATGAAACCATTGCCCGTCATGGGTCAGCCGACCCTTCTCGGCACGCATGTGCCAGTTCTTCGAAACCTGCACCGGAATGCCCGTGGACGTGCCGTCGGGTTCGCACAACATCGGCGTGAAGCCCGTGATGGGCAGATGATTTCCCTGCGTGAACATCAACCTCGCCACCGTGGGTTGATCGCCATCATTGCGCAGTGTGACCCGCCAACGGTCGATGCGGTCGAGATGCTCCTCCGGATAGTAAGTCCCACTCGCGTTGCTCCATGCTTTCTCCGGCAGCTCCAACCGATGGCAGCCAAGCGTGTCATCGCGACTGACCTTCAGTTCCGATTCCACAACTGCCTCCAACCGACTCTTCGGAAACTCAAGTGAAATGCCTTCATTACCCTCCACCGACTTTCCGCCGCTCCGCAACGCAAGAAGTGCTCCGGACTGGCTTTCCAATCGATAAGCCAGCCTGTCCGGCCAGACGCTGATCTCCAACCGGGCCGTGCCATCGAAGACCTTTCCGCTGGAGTCGGCAAAGGTCAGTCCCTCGATCGCAACCCGCTGGAAAAAACGTCCGCTCTCCACGATGCGCACCGGTTGCCGCCACTCATCTTCCGGCTGTTGATGCCCGGTGCAAAGGTAACGTCTCCCATCGGCCACCAGCGCGAACTCCCAGTCACCCTCGACCGGTTTCACCCGACGCGAATCGAAAAACATCGTCTTCTCGCCCACCTGGAGTCCGAGGACATCCTCCTTGGGACGATCTTCCCCTTGAAACATCTTCGGCGGACCATTCACCCACCAAAGGCCGGTTCGATCCTCTGGACGCGGCATCCAGTCCGCAACTGTGGGATCGGCGGCCAGCGTGACGACCGGAATCAGGAATCCCACAACCATGATAGCCCGAAGATGGTTCATCCGAAGCGGTTTCTGAACTTAGAGCGCGCAAAGAACCAGCAAAGAATCCCTAACCGAGTTCTTCAATCATCCCCGGTGATACCCGATTCATAAAGGGCGGTAGAGCCTTTCGCATTTCGAACTCTGGATTCCCGACGGCGCTTGAAACCGGTTTGCAAAATGCCCATTCTCGACTTAGAAAAATTGGAAACGACGCTTCCGTCCTCCGATCAGGCGTCTCAGGACTCACCAATCGACTCCACCCACGGCCATGGATGAAGCCCCAATGATCCCACCAGCCCAGGCACCTGCCGGTCTTTTACGTCGTATCATCCGCTCGCCGCTGATGCGAATCGTGGTCCTCGGTTTCATCCTGTTGATGATGTTGGGCCTGAACACGGATGTGATGACGAGCTTTGCGGGAGACCCGTTCAAGGAAGTGCAGCACATCGTGGCGCTGGCCATCGCAGGACTCACGATCTATCGCGCCTATGCCCGTTTCATCGAGCGGCGTCCTGTCTCCGAACTGGCCTTGCCGGGCATGGGTCGCGAACTCGGCGTCGGCCTGCTCATCGGCGCAGGCCTCTATGCCACATGCGAACTGATCCTGATGGCCCTTGGCATTTATCGCATCAATGGCTTGAACCCCATGAGCTTCATGGTGCCGGCGATCGCGATGGCACTGAGTTCGGGTGTCTTCGAAGAGCTTTTGTTCCGTGGGGTGCTCTTCGGTTCCGTCGAGAAGTGGTTCGGCAGTTGGGCCGCGCTCGTGGTGTCCTCGCTCGTTTTCGGCCTCACCCATCTGATCAATCCTCAGGGCAGCCTGGAAGGCGCGCTGTTCATCGCCGTGGAGGCGGGCACCCTGCTGGCTGCAGCCTACATGCTCACTCGCCGACTGTGGCTGAGCATCGGTTTCCACGTCGCATGGAACTACACGCAATCGGCCATCTTCTCGAGCATCGTCTCCGGCAATGACGCGTCGCAAGGTCTGATTCGATCCACGGTCAAAGGTCCCGACTATCTCACCGGCGGTGATTTCGGCGTTGAGTCGTCCATCCTTGCCCTGTTGCTCTGCACCTCAACGGGAATCGTGATGTTGGTCATGGCGGCGAAGCGTGGAAAGATCGTCCCTCCGATCTGGAAGCGCACTGCCGATGAGAGAGTCTCCGGGAAATCCATCCACCAGGGATGACGGTTCGAGTTGGGTCATCGCAGGGGCTCTGAGCGAACACAGAGGATCACAGGTAGGGTGCCTTGGTGGCTTTGCGTCCCTCCTTTCAATCGGTGGCTCTGCCGATCATCCGCAAGTTTCCGGATGAGGTGGATGTTCAGGCAAATTCGGAACAACCATTCAACTCGACCGCGTCCTGCTTTCCCTTGGCTTGCTTCCACGGACTGACTCGTGGCTGAATGTCGCGCGATCCACAACACAAACGGCTTCATGAAACGACTGCTCCTCGCCCTTCCTCTGATCGGATTCGCCTTCGCCGGGACGGAAGTGGAACTGACCACCCCCACCGGTGTCCTGCGTGCCACCCTGGAGGGCTCCAGCAAAACTTCGGATTGCGCCGTGCTGATCCTGCCCGGTTCAGGGCCGACTGATCGTGATGGCAATTCCCTCGGGCTCCCGGGAAAGAATGATGCCTTGAAAATGATCGCCACCGACCTGGCCGAGCGGAACGTCGCCTCGCTCCGCATCGACAAGCGCGGCATCGCCGCCAGCAAGGAGGCCGGGATGAAGGAGGAGAACCTCCGCTTCGAGACCTACATCGACGACACGGTCGCATGGATCGAGTTTCTGGAGACAAAGCAGGGCTTCAAGAAGGTCGTCGTGCTGGGTCACAGCGAAGGCGCGTTGATCGGCATGATCGCGGCCATCAAGCATCCGGTGGCAGGGTATATCTCCCTTGCTGGCACCTCGCGTCGCGCCTCGGTCCTGATCCGCGAGCAGATCGCCACAAGGCTGACACCCGAATTGCTGGCCGAGTCGGGCATCATCCTCCAACAACTCGATCAGGGAGTTCCGGTGAAAAAGGTCTCAGCCAGCCTCGATCCCCTCTTCCGCAAGAGCGTCCAACCTTATCTCATCTCCTGGTTCCGCTACTCGCCCGTCGAGGAAATCACCAAGCTCACCTGTCCCTGTTTGATCGTGCAGGGCACCACGGACATCCAGATTCCGCTCGCGGATACAGACGCCCTGCATCAGGCCCGCGCGGGATCGAAGCTGATCAAGATCGAGGGCATGAACCACGTCCTGAAAAGGGTTCCTTCCGGTCTCGAAGCCCAGATTCCCTCCTATTCGAATCCAGATCTCCCTCTGCACCCGGAGTTGATGGGAGCCATTTCACGGTTTGTCAGGGAATGCGGCGGTCCCCTTGCCCCGTAGCAAGCGCCACTCCCCGCTTGCATTCGATTCGTTGGGAAAAGACAATCGAGGCGTCGCTCCGATGTTTCCAGGACGATTTCGGCATCCCACCCCGCCATGAAGCTTCAAACCATTTTCACCACCCTCTGCCTCGCGGCCTCCGCCCACGCCGAGCCACAGCAGCTTCCGGTGCCCCAGCCTGTTCCCGGCCCCGCCAGGCCTTCGGGCCCCATCGAGGTCAACGGCATCGCCGCCAAGGTCAATGGCCGCCTGATCACCAAGAGCCAGGTATCCTTCCTTCTCGCCCCGGTTTACGCCCAGCTCATGGCCCAGTTCCCGAGGCGCGGTCCTGAGTTCGAACGGATCCTCAAGGAGTCCCGCAACAAGGTGCTTGATGAATTGATCGACCGGGAAATCATCCTCGATGAGTTCAAGCAACTCGGAGCCTCGATCAAGCCCGCCATCATTGACGAGGAAGTCGATCGCCAGATCCGGGACCTCTACAACGGCGACGAAGCGAAGTTCCTCGAGGAGTTGAAAAAGAACCGTCTGACCATGGATGGCTACAAGAAGATGTCCGAGGAAAAGCTGGTGGTGCAGGCGATGCGTGCCAAGCACATCGCGGACGCACCTCCTCCTCTGCCGAACGAAGTGGCGAAGGAGTATGCGGAAATCAAGGCCACCTTGCGCGACATTTCCAAGGACGTTCTCTCGTTCCAGAAGATCTTCATTCCGCGGTCCGATCCATCGAACGCTGTTTCGAGTCCGGAGAGCCAACTGGCGATTGCCGAGGACCTGGTGACCCAGCTCCAGTCGGGGAAGGATTTCGCCGAACTCGCCAAGGCCCACTCCAAGGATGCCTTTGCAGAGAGCGGAGGAATTCAGGAGAACGTGCCAAGAATTGAGCTCTCACCGGAATTCGCCTCCATCCTCTCCGAGGCCGAGATCGGCAAGGTGCTCGGCCCGTTGGAGGACCCACAGGGGTTCACCGTGGTGAAAGTCACCAAAAAGGTTCCGGGTCCATCCCCCTCGCTCTCCGACAAGAAGGTGCAGGAAATGGTCGAAGACCGCGTCCGTCGCAAGAAGACCGCCGGGGAGTACGATCGCTGGATCCAGTCCAAGAGGAAGCGGGCCTTGATCGTTCGTTTGATCTGAGCGAGCGACCCAACATCGTGCCCACCATTGCCATCACCCTTGGCGATCCTGCCGGGATCGGTCCCGAAGTGGTCCGAAAGGCCCTTGCCTCCGGTGACTTGCCGTTGGGTTATCGCTTTGAGGTGATCGGCGATGAATCGGCGGGCAGTCCAGGCAGGCCCGACCTGCGTTCAGCTCAGGCGTCCTACAACGCCCTGAAGGAAGCCGGAGCCAGACTTCTCGACGGTCGGGCCGATGCCGTGGTCACTGCTCCTGTCTCGAAAAAGCAGCTTCAGAGCGTCGGATTCGCGTTTCCAGGACAAACGGAATTTTTCGCAGATGTCCTTGACGTTCAGGACTATGGAATGTGTCTAAGTGGTGACACCCTGACGGTTGCCCTTGCCACCATCCATGTTCCCCTTTCCCAGGTTCCTGGACTCTTGACGGTCGAGTCGATCGTCAGAACCGGCAAGCTCCTGGGAGGCTTTCTCTCTCGAGAAAAGGGTGCCCTGCCCCGCATCGCAGTGGCCGGACTCAACCCCCACGCAGGTGAGGACGGGGCTTTCGGCAACGAGGAAATCCGGATCATTTCCCCGGCGATCGAGGCCCTGAACGCCACCGGCCTGGCCCATTTCTCCGGGCCCGGAGTGCCTGATGCGATTTTCCGCGACGCGGCCCGAGGTGGCTTCGACGGCGTGCTCGCGATGTACCACGACCAGGGACTGATCCCTCTCAAGCTGCTCGATTTCGACACGGCGGTGAACGTTACGCTCGGCCTTCCCAAGCCCCGCACCAGCCCTGACCACGGCACCGCTTTCGGAATCGCGGGAAAGGACCTTGCCGACCCCAGTTCCATGATCCGCGCCATCCGTCTTGCCTGCGAACTGTGCTGAGAGGGCGAGGCTGGGTTTCAGCGACAGCACCCAATCATTGCCGAAGATCCATCTGATTCCCCCCTCTCCGCCATGCCTCCAATCTCGATTTTGATCATCGCCATCGCGTTCGGAGCTCTGATCGTCTGTGTGGTCGTTTCTGTGGGCTCCAGTGGAGGGCCTGCAATTCGTCCCCGGCGACGATCAAGGCGTTCCCATTCCGACAGCGGATTTCCCTTTCAAGACTGCAGCAGTTTTGCACAGACCGACAGCAGCCCTCCTCCGCAACATCACGAGCCGTCTCACCATGCCCACACCGGTTGGGACGGGCATTCCCATCACGACTCTGGCAGTCATTCACCCAGTGACAGCGGCGGCGGATTCGATGGTGGTTTTAGCGATAGCAGCGGCGGCGGCGATTGCGGTGGAGGAAGCAGTGGCGGTGGTGGTGGGGATTAATGCCATTGATGAGTGCTTGCATTCCCACTTCACCGCGAAAATCGAGCTGAGGCTTCTCCGTCCAATGAAACAGTTCTTCTATTTGAGCTTCGCTGCCATGACTAGCTGTTCGACGGCGATCCGGTCGATCGGCCCGAATGTGGACCAGCTTCACGATGCTAGGAAAGTGTTTCGCCGAGCTGCAATCATCCGGGAATTCGGAGAGCCTCGTTCCACGGTCCACCTGCGAAAGCCGGCGCGTTCAAGCACGCTACTGAAGGGAGATTTCAGGGTTCCAGGGGATCGATCTGGCGAGAACCCATTCGTGGACAGTGTCGACACCTACCTTCTCAAGGGGCAGATTTATGATCAGAGCGCCATGAAAGATGCCACCGTGATGAGTGGCCTGGGATTGGTGACTCTGGGGGCTTCTGAGATCATCTCCTTTCCCTGGGCTACGATGAACTGGACAAGCTCAGCAGCCGACCGTCATGTCCTGACTGTGGGGTTCTTCCAAGATCAGATGAGAAGTTATCAGATCCTCGACGAGGCCCCTCCCCCCGGACGCTGAGGGTCGGGATGAGAATCCAATCGAAGGAAAAGTATGGGAACTGCACAAGGCAAGACTGACTACCTATCCAACGAAATGGCACGAACCCCGAGCCTCTTTCGTTTTTGAGTTTGGTGCTTCCTCTCCGCCTTGCACGCCTTCAGATCGACCGGCCAGGGGTGCCTCGGATATCGCCTGGCGAGGTCCTTCATCATTTGCCTAGGCGACATGACTGATCAGGGTATCCTTCGTCGCCAGTGATCAGCGCAACACCGGATTTGACCAGGCACGCCTGCCCGCCGCATCAACCACTGTCACCCGCAGAAAGCGCGACTTGGCGAATCGCGCCAGCGGGATCACCGTGCGCGTCATCGTCTGGCCGTGCTTTGCCACCGCCAAGCTCCCGCCACCCTGCACGATGACGGTTGCCACGGCCGAGCTTTCCACGATGACATCTGTCTCGGTGAAGAGCAGATCATGGATTTCAGGGCCCTGCGAACTGTAGAACGCCCGGGCTTTCAGGGCGGCGAGCAGCGTTTCGGGCGTATTCGTCTCGGCCTTGACCATCACCCATCCACCAAAATGGTCGGGCTCGGTGAAGTGCGCGTCATCCGTGGCAATCAGCGCAAGGTCGCGCCCCTCGGCCAACAGAAGGTCGGCAATGGCGGCCCCATCGGGACGGTCACAGCCCACGGCACAGCCATGGTTGTAAATCTCGACCGCATGGGCAGCGGTGATGCTGCGTGCATCGTCCAGCGTCATGCCCGACCACTGCGGATGCGCAATGGCCACAAAGGCCCCAGCCGCGACGGCCCGGACCGCGATCGCCGCACCGCTTTCCTGGCCCTCGTGGACCCGGAAATCCGGCGCGTGAGGCCGGGAAAAGTCGGCCGGCAACCCGACGGCGAGAATGTGCCACAGCCCGCCATTCGCCATCGGCCCGGAATGCAACTCTGCGCCGAGGATTGTGGTGAAGCCGTCGTTCCGAAACGGTTCCGTATCCACGATCGGATAGTCGTAGAGCCCCACGAAATGATCCGTCAGCGCCAGGAAGTCATAGCCCTCGGCACGGTAGCGGCGGCAGACCTCTTCCGGAGTCAATACACCGTCGGACCGATCTGAATGGGTGTGCAGGTTGCCACGCCAGAATCGGCCTGGGGTGCTAAAGGCGGTGGGATGAAGGGTCATGGGATTCCTGGTTGATGATTGAGAGAAAAGGGAAAAAATGTCGAACTTGAATAGGTTGCACTGATCCGACTCTGTTAGGAAGCGGGGGGCATCGTCACTTAGCCGATTGAAGGCTACAGCAGCCGTTGGGGTTACGCATGAACAGCAGCCC
This sequence comes from Verrucomicrobiaceae bacterium, assembly GCA_027486655.1. Lineage (GTDB taxonomy): Bacteria > Verrucomicrobiota > Verrucomicrobiia > Verrucomicrobiales > Akkermansiaceae > Luteolibacter. Next base: position 11,908 of record JAIXOR010000078.1, read on the forward strand.
AAACCAACAAAAGACACGAACCCAGAACCTCTCCCGTTTTGAGTTTAGTGCTTTGAACTTACGGCTTCTTCTCCGCCATCCACGCCTTCGGATCCTCCGGCCACGGGTGCTTGGGATAGCGCCCGGCGAGATCCTTCTTCATCTGCGTGTAGCCGCTGGCCCAGAAGCTTTTCAGGTCCTTGGTCATCTGCCAGGGGCGTTGGCCGGGGGACAGGATGTGGACGACGAGCGGCACTCGACCGCTGGCGATCGTCGGGGTTTCCCAAACGCCGAAGAGATGCTGCACGCGAATGGCGATGCACGGATCCTTTCCCATCTCGTAGGTGATCTTGCACGACTGGCCGTTCGAAAGCGTGATCCGCTCCGGCGCATAGGAGTCGAGCGCCGAACGCTGCGGCCCGCTGAGCCAGTCGCGCAGCACTGGCCAGACGTTGCGTTCCTTGATGTCCTTGTACGCCACCGCGCCATGGCAGATCTGCGCGACCGCTGCGGTCCTATCCTCTTCGGCCCAGCCGGGAAGCCCCATCTCCGGCATCCACTTGCTGAGCCCGTCAAGGCGCGCCGTCCATTGGTCGACCTGCGCATCCCAGCTCTTCAGGACGAGTTCACCAGAAAGCACCCGCGCCGCGAGGATCTCGGCAGCGGCATCGAGGTTCACCCCGTGATCGCTTTCCTTCGACTCGATGACGAGGTCGCGGAAACGGGTCTCCTTTCTCGCCACGACGCGTCTACGGGATTCATCGTAGCTCGCGCCGTCGGTGATGGTGAAATCCTCCGGGAACAGTTCGCGCAGCCACTCAGGGTCGATCCCGGTGGCGCGTCGCAAATGGACGATGACCTCGCGGGCCTCGACCTCGGTGATCTCCGCCGCGACGAAGGCCGGGGCGCTCTTGACGCAGGAATCGTCGTCGAGCTTGCCCTTGCGTCCGCCGACCACGCGACAGGCCAAGGTCCCCTGCCCCAACCGGATTCCGAGGCGGTCGCTGAACGAGGCCAGCATCGCCTTCGCAACCTGCTCGCGACGGGCCTTGAAATCGATCGCGGTCCAGGCCCAGCCCGCACGCTTCGCCAGAGTTTCAAGGCGATCCAGACCCTGCGCCACTTCACGTGCTCCGCGTCCATGAACCCCCAACTGGCTGCAACGGCGTGGATCGAACTGCATCGCCTCGGCCGACTCGAAGGCGCGGTATTCCCCGGCGAAATCGCTGCCGTCGTCCGCGAAGATGAAGTCCTTCCGGCCCACGCTGCCGGGTTTGCCACTGAAGATCCCCTCGCCCTGCACGGCCGCTGCGATGAAGGCGGTCTCCGCCACGCAGCCATGCTCGTGACCCGCCAGCATGAGTCGGGAAAAGCGCGGCTCCAGAGGCAGCGATGCCATTTTCCGGCCCTCGTCTGTTAGATCGCCAAGGGCATCTATTGCGCCGAGATCATGCAGCAGTCGTTCGGCGCGTTGCAGCGATTCTTCCAGCGGCGCATCCAGCCAGCGGAACTTCCTGATTTCGTTCACGCCCGCCGCTTTCAGCAGCAGTACGCACTCGGCGAGGTCGACGCGACGCACCTCCGCAGCCTCGAAGCCCTCGCGTCGAGCATGCTCGGCGGAGCTCCACAAGCGGAAGCAGCGCCCCGGAGCCGTTCGACCAGCACGACCGGCCCGCTGCTCGGCTGACGCCCGGGAAATCTTGCGGATGTGGAGGGTGTCGATGCCGCGGCGTGGATCAAAGGACGCGAGGCGGGCCAGTCCGGAGTCGATGACGGTGCGCACTCCATCAATGGTCAGCGAGGTTTCGGCGACGTTGGTGGCGACGATGATTTTCGGCCTCGTGCCGGGAGAGATTGCAGCCTCCTGCGCGGCGGGTGGCAGGCTGCTGTAGAGTGGAAACACATCCCAACCCCGAGCCATCGAACCGGCTTCTAACAGCTCGATCGTTTTCCGGATTTCATGGGTGCCCGGCAGGAACATCAGGATGCTTCCGGGGTCCGGCATCGCCATGGCCTCGCGACACACCGCCGCCATGCGTTCCCAGATCGGGGTTTCACGGGGTGGGCCGCCGCGACGATCATGCTGGGCGATCTTTTCCGGTCGCCACTCAATTTCCACGGGAAAAGTTCGTCCACCGGCTTCGAGGGTCTCGGCTGGTGTGAGATAGTCGGCCAGGCCTGCTGTTTCGAGCGTGGCGGACATCACCAGCACTTTCAGGTCGGCACGCGGCCCGTCCTGGAGATCAAGGCAGCGTGCCAGTGCGACATCCACCGCGAGGCGGCGTTCATGGAATTCATCGAACACCACCGCGCCGACGCCGGTGAGCTGCGGATCATCCTGGAGCCAGCGCTGGAAGACGCCGTCGGTCACGTAGACGATCTTCGTATCGCGACGATAGCGGCTGTCGAAGCGCACCGAGTAGCCGACGCCATCGCCGATCGGGGTGCCGCGTTGTTTCGCCACCCAGCCGGCCAACAGGCGAGCCGCCATGCGTCGGGGCTCGATCACCACGATCATGCCCTGGATCCCGGCATCGGCGATCATCCCGGGCACGGCCGTCGATTTCCCGGAGCCCGTGGGGGCCTTCAGGAGCAGACGCGCGCGATGCGGAACGCTGACCGCCTTCACCAGGGCGGCCTCGATTTCGAAAACAGGCAGGGACACGCAGGTGATTTGCTGGGAAAGACAAAATCGGGTAAACGAAAAACGGGCTGAAACTCGCTTCTTCGAGGCAGGCCGAGAGTGAGTGATCGATCCGGGGAAATCACCCGTAATTGGCATTGCACCTCGAATTCCCGCACCTAGACTACCTCCATGAACACGCCAGTCGCACTTATCGGACCCATTGGAAACATGGAAGCCGTGATGATTTTCATCGTCATTCTCCTCCTGTTTGGAGCCAAGAAGCTTCCGGAACTCGCCCGCGGGGTTGGCAAGAGCATGGGCGAATTCAAGAAGGCTCGTGAGGATTTTGACCGTGAACTCACCCGTGGCGAGGAAGAAGCCCGCGTCAAGGAAGCCCCCGGCAAGGAGCCTCGCGATGTCTGAAATGACTGCTCCATCTTCCTCCAGCAAGATCGCTCCGTTGAAACGCGGTGCGATCTTTTTTGCGTCTGCCTTGCTCCTGCTCGGGGGCTGCAATCGGAAATCAACCGCCGACTGGGACACCCCTGGTTCGGCTAGCTCACCCACTCCGCCTTCGGTCGTTGCCTCGCCTGCGCCTCCGCCCGATGCCACAACTACCGATCCGAAGACTGTTTCGTCCTCCAAACAGTCCGAAGCCGTCACGTCCACTTTCGAGTTTCCGGGCTCGCTGCGCTTCATCGGCTACAATGTCGAGAACTGGCTGACGATGGACCGCTACGTTGATGGCAAGAATCTCAAGGGTGCCAACAAGCCGGAAGACCAGAAGCTCGCGGTGATCGCGATTCTCTCCCGACTCAAGCCTGACGTGCTCGGGCTCTGCGAAATCGGCCAGAAGGAGGATATTCTGGATCTGCAAACCCGGCTCAAATCGGCCGGGGTGGATCTGCCGAATCTCCACTACGTCGGTGGGGCCGACCCCACCCGTCATCTGGCCCTGTTGAGTCGTTTTCCGATCGGCAAGACCGGCACCATCGCCAAGTCCGATTACTCCCTCGAAGGCCAGACCTTCTCGATTCAGCGTGGCGTCCTCGATGCCACCGTCACCGCAAACGGCAGCGACTACCGCTTCCTCGGCGTCCATCTCAAGTCGAAGCGCGAGGTTGAAAACGGAGATCAGGCGGCGATGCGGCTCAATGAGGCACATCTGCTGCGCAACCACATCGACACGATCCTCACCGCCGATCCCTCCACCAAGCTGGTCGCCTACGGAGATTTCAACGACACCCGCGCCAGCCCCGCGATCAAGCTGATCCAGGGCGATTACAACCATCCCCACTACATGACTCCACTGCCACTCAAGGATCGTCGTGGAGAGTACTGGACCCACTTTTGGGAAAAGGAGGATGTGTATTCCCGCTTCGACTGGATTATGGTCAGCCAACCTCTGAAGGCCGAAGTCAGTTTCGACGCATCAAGGATCCTCGATGAGCCCGAATGGGACAAGGCCTCCGATCACCGCGCGGTAATGATGCAACTGAAGTGAACTCCCGGGAGTCATCGCCAGTTCGGTTGTTGAGAAGGGTGAAGTCCCACTGAGTACATCGATCCGTGAATTAAGAACACTGAACGCCAAAGGTTTTGTGCGATCCTTGGTCGGTCCTCCGACCTCGGTTCAGATGCCAGCCGTTTTGGGGAAGTCCGGCAACATGACCCTTGCGGAGACTCATTGGAATCGGTCCTGAAATCAAACTGGAAATCGAGGGCCATTCGGGCTTTGCTCACCTCGTGAATGCATTTCTAAGGACTGTCTCCAGCCTCCTGCTTTTCGCCACTCCGGCCATGGCGTTCCGCCTGCCGGACAGCTCAACGCAATGCGTGGTTGGAACGGCGAAGGACTGGAACAGCTCCTACGTCAGTCTCGCACTCTATCAGAAAACGGGTGGCAAGTGGCAGCAGGTTGGAGCATCTTGGAGTGGTCGGCTGGGAAAGAACGGCCTGGTTTGGGGCAGTGGCTTGAGCCCGGTGCCCAAAGGCGCCACCACCAAGCGGGAGGGTGACAATCGCGCACCTGCCGGCGTGTTTTCCATCGGCGGAGCCTGGGGTTACGATGCCTCGATCCGCAAGAATCCGGCGCAGTTTTATCGGCAGGTCACTCCGCGTGATCTCTGGGTCGAGGACTCCTCGTCGCCCAGCTACAACCGCAACGTGGTCATCGATCACGATCCCGTCTCCGACTGGGAAAAGAAGCAGCAGATGAAACAGGGCGATCCGGCCCACAAGCTGAAGCTTTTCATCGCCCACAACGCCCCGCCCAAGGCCATTCCCAATGCCGGAAGTGCGATCTTTTTCCATATCTGGAGGGCGGAGGGAGGCAGGCCGAGCGCGGGCTGCACCACGATGCCCGAAGAAAGATTACGCTGGATGATCGCCAACATCGATCCCTCCAAGCATCCGGTCTATGTGCTGCTGCCCCAGGCCGATTACCAGGCCAAGAGGACTGAATGGGGTCTGCCCTGAGGCTTTTCCGGACCCGATCAAGCCTCGCGTTCGCGACCCTTGTAGAAGATTACAAAGATCCCGAGGCAGAGCACGAGGATCAAGGTCTGGACGGACCAGAAGGAGGTCCAGCCTCCTGCTTGGTGAACCACGGCGAGGTCGTAGAGATGGCCTGAAAGCAGAATGCCGATCGAACTTCCAAGACCTCCCGACACGAGGGTCAGCAGACCCTGAGCCTGCCCGCGCAGTCCGTGGGGCACACGTCGATCGAGGAAGATCTGGGCGGTGATGAAATAGAAGGTGTAGCCGAAGCCGTGCAACACTACCCCGGGCATCAACCACAGCCGTTCTTCGGAGATGCCCGCCATCGTGAACGAGGCGAAGCGGATCACATGGATCACCAATGAGGCCGTCAGCACCGTCTTGATCCGCCATCGGGTCATCACCGCGCCGATGGTCAGCATGGCCAGCACCTCGGGCCACTGGGCCAAGGTCATCGTGGCCGAGGCTTGAAGGTCGCCGAGGGCCTCCAGATGCCTTGGCACGAACATGTAGAAGGCAGCAAGCGGAATGGAGAGCAGGCCGGTGACCAGAAAGAACACGAAATGGTCGCGTTCCTTCAAGAGCGCGAAGGCATCGATGCCGAGGAGGCTCAGCCAGGAGCGACCAGTGCCGGAGGGATGGGTGGCAGGCAGGGCAAAGGCCAGCAGCCCCAGCAGCACCCGCGGCACGACCGAGGCATAGCCTGCAATGGCCGAGCGATCGGCATGCAGCACATGGCTGGTGATCAAGCCGGCCGCCATCCAGCCGATCGTGCCACCCAGGCGTGCCAGAGGAAAATTCCTCTGAGGGGAATCCAGATGAGCAAGCGCCACCGTGGTGCACAGCCCCCACATTGGTCCGGAGAGCAGGGAGTTCGCCGCCAGGAGACCGATGAACCACCAGGGATTCCAATCATGCTCCAAGGTCCAGAACGCGCCATAGAGCAGGATCGAGCCACCGATGGAAATCCATCCCAGCAGGCGTTCAGCCCGCACGCGCTGATCCGCCAGTGCCCCGACGATCAGCGGGGAAATGATCGCCGTCACAGGTCCGACCAGAAAGGCCAGGGTCACCCACTCCTCGAGATTCCTGGCGGTAAGGATGTTGGTCAGGGCGGAGGCCCAGAACCCGGGGGCCATGCCCAGCAGGAAAAACATGACCCAGAACCCTTGAAACAAGGGGATTCGGGAACTGCGGACCACACTCGACACGGGTTCAGACTAGGAGTCAGGACCGATCCCGCAACTCTGGAAATGGGATTCAGAGGGGACCATAAAACGACAAGAACCGCTCGTGAGGATCAGGCAACAATCGTTCGAACAATCGGGGCCCAGGGAATCAAAGCATCGGAACCCGGCGGCTGATGAAGATTGCACCGTGACCTTCACTGATCTGGCTCAGGCAATGCCCACCCTCAGATCCCTCACCGTCCAGAGAAGGCCGTTGGCGGGCGCTCCTGACCCTTTCATCTTCCTTGCTCCGTCATTTCGACGCGGGCTGAAGCGCTCGCGCGAAGCGGTGAAGGCTTCGTTGACGAAGGCCTTGGTGCCGATGACCGCTCCGTCGGTGAAGTAGCGGACTTTGCAGCGAAGCATTGCCGCCATGCTCAGCTCGGGCAGCACCGTGCCGTTGTCTTGTGGGGAGATGGCCATATCACCTTTGACCTTGGCTTTGAGCACTTGCTTCCCGGCTGTTAGATCCGCCTCGCCGCTTTTGCGCTGAAGCGCCAGACCCATCATCTGGCGAAAAATTTTAGCCGCCTCCTTCCACTTCTCAATCTCGAAGCCCGCACCCCGATGGCTCAGGCAGGCCCGCACCAACCCTTCGCGGGCTTTCTTGCCGTTGCCCTTGTTGCTGCCGCCAATCGCTTCGCCATAGCTGCTCCAGCGGTAGTCGGCGGGATCCTTGACCATCCCCGCTCGAACAGGATTGAGGTCAATGTAAGCCGCCATCGTCCGTGCCGCGATTCCGCTCTCGACGATGACGCTCTTGTAACGCTGTTCCCAAAGCGTTCCGCTGCGTTCGTGGACTCGGTTGAATCAGCGGGTGAAGCGCTGCAGCAGCGTCTTCATGAACTCACTAAGAGAGTGCATCCGATAGGTGTGACGAGCATGAATTTCAGCAGCCCACGACTCATTTCCAGCCTCTCGCGCCTGCTGGAGTTCCTGCGCCACCCCAGCCACGAAGGCAGAAGACTGGATGGCGGTGAGACGTTTCAGCAGCACCTCATCCGAGATTCCACCTTCCGGCATCGGCGGGACCTCCAGAAGCAGGTGGAAATGGTTAGACATGATGCAGTAGGAAAGCACGCGGCAGCCGGAGAAGTTCTCCTGCATGCGCATGAAGGTGCGGAACTTCTCGCGTTCGAGGTCCTTGAAGACGAAGCGTCGGTCCACCACGCGTGAAATGCAGTGGTAGATCGCCGGTTTGACCGTCGAATCCTTCCAAGGTGCCAACCAGCGCGCCCGCCTCATGCCCCCATCCTGCATGCCCCGCGCCCCATGGCAAGAGGAATCCCTACAAGTTGTCTGTCACCATGTAGGTAAATGCTTGTTTGCTCCCGGGGTTGGGGCGTTCAGGGGTCGCTCTCGGCGTTAGAGGGGGAACGGGGCGAGGTCGATTTCGACTTCGAGGGCGGAGGTTTGGCCGGGGAGGAGGGTGACGGCGTGTTCGCGAAGGTTGCCGGACTCGACGCAGAGCATGCGGAGGTATTCGTCATCGCCGAAGTCCGGCATGCGGGCGGCTTTGTCGATCCAGGGATTCCAGACGACGGTGGAGAGGGATCCGGATTTGCGGATGCGGATGAGGCGGCGGAGCACGGGATCCGCGATCTCGGTCGCGTCGGTGGTGTTCTGATAGACGCGGTCGGTTTCCGCGGTGAAGCGGATGGCGTCGTGTTCCTCGGTGAATCGTTCGCCCAGGAGTTGGTCCGTGTAGGAAACCCCGCGAAGGCCGCGGACTTCGGCCTGGTGGATGTCAGCGACGTGGAGGTAGGTGTGGAAGCAGTTTTCGAAGGTGAGCGCTGAGGATCCCAGGTTGGAAACGATGAATTCCATGCGCAGCGAGGCCCCGAGGGTGACGAGGAAGACGACGGATGCGTCATTGCCGTGGTGCGGCAGGGTGAAGCGGAGGCGCACGTCACCGCCTGGCAGCAGGAGGGACTCGGTGAGATCCCATGCGGTGATGCGGGCGGTTCCGTGACCGGGGGCTCCCTCGCGCGGGCCGAACCAGGGGTAGATGAGCGGGACGCCGCCGCGGATGGGTTTGTCCGGCGAGAAGTCGCTGGCATCGCTCATGAAAAGCACGGGAGGGCCTTCGCGCGGTCCCCAAAGGGCGACGTGGGCTCCATGCTGATAGACGAGGGCCGAGCAATCCGGGGTCTCGATGCGAAGAGCGGGCAATCCCCCTTTGGCCGAGACGGCGGTGACGCTTCCGGGAATTTCGTGGCGTTCGAGGGGATTCATGGACATTCCGGTCACTTTTTCTTGCGGAGGAAGGGAGGAAGATCGAGGTCCTCGCCATCGACGACATTCGGGTTTTCTCCTTCGAAGCGGCCCCTGGGGGCGGAGTCGAGTCCGAGTTCGCTGGCGGAAGAGGCGGCGGACTTGATACCGAGTTTGAGTTTGGGCACCTCGGGTTCCGGAGCGGAGGGTGCGGCGGCGGCTTCTTCTTTGACGGGATCCACTGGAGGTGTCGCCGGGGTGGACGAGGCCGAAACGCCGATGGAGAGGGCCTTGGGTCCTTTGGAAGCGGTCCACGGCGCGACGCCGGGCGGACGCTTGCGGGGGATGGGGGTGAAGCCGGAGGATTCCAGGTCCGGGATTTCGTAATCCTCGTCCTCGATGGGGGTGGGATCGTCTTCGTGGGCGCCGTAGGGATCGGCGGCGGCTTGTGGGGCCTCTTCCTCGTCCTGGGCCTTGGAAACAAACTCGGCCACGGTGACGACGGTCTCTTCGATGTCGAGGATCTCGTCCTCATCGGAGGAATCCTCCACTTGCGGGAGCACGGCTTTGGAAACGACGGGCTCGGGCTGTGGTTCCGGCTCGGGCGCGGGTTCGGGCTCGGCTTGGGCAGCGGATGGAATTTCCGCTTGTGAGACCGGTTCGGGTTCCGGTTGAGATTCGGGTTTCGGCGAGGGTTTGGCCGGGATTTCGGGCTCGGCGAAAGGTCGATCGTCATCGAAGAGGGAGGGGATGACGGCGGCGGCGGCACGGCGGAGGCGGGACACCGGAGCGGGATCCGGCTTGGCGGGAGCGGGGGCGACCTCGAGAGCCAGGTCTTCAACAGCCGCGGCAGGTGCGGGAAGTGGATCCTGGCGTGGGCTCACGGTTTCCTGAATGGGAGGCGGCTCGGGGACGGGGGCCGGAGCGGCGGCGGGCTTCGAAGGAGGTGGGGTGAAACCCTGGCTCGGATCGAGAAGCGGGCTGTCGTTGGACGAACGGGTGAGCGATTCGCGGGGAGCCATGGCCAGCGAGTCCTCGGGCAGTGCGCTGATCAGAGTGAGGGAGAGCGCCTCGCCCATGGCGGGGTCGACCGCCGCACCGAACAGGACGTGAGCGTGTTCCGGCACGAATTTCTGGAGGCGCTGCATGAGCAGCTCGATTTCGAAAAGAGTGAGGTCCTCGCCTCCGCAGAGGTGGACGAGAACGGTCTGGGCGTCCTTGAGGAGCGAGCCTTGATCGAGCAGCGGGCTGGCCAGTGCGTTGCGCAGGGCCTTGACGGCACGGTCCTTGCCATCGGCGATGCCGGAGCCGAAGAGGCAGCGCGAACGGTTGGTGCGGAGGGCGCTCATCAGGTCGTCGAGGCCGACGTTGATGAGGCCAGGGCGCACGACGAGGCGGATGACCGCCTTGATGGACTCCGAGATCATGTGGTCCGCGGCGACGAAGGCTTCATGGATGCCTTGTTTGGCGAGGACGAGTTCGCCCATGCGGTTGTTGTCGAAGGTGACGAGTGCGTTGGATAGGACGGCGAGCTCGTTGAGCGAGGTCTCCGCCTGGTCGCGGCGGCGTTTGCCTTCGAAGGCGAAGGGCATGGTGGCGAAGACCACGACGAAGGCGCCTTCCTCACGGGCGATGCGGGTGACGATGGGAGCAGCGCCGGAGCCGGTGCCGCCACCGAGGCCGGTGCAGAGGAAAACGATGCGGCGGCCCTTCATGGAGGCGCGGATGGCATCCTCGGCCTCGAGCACGGCCTGGTGGCCGAGTTCCGGATCGCCTCCCGCGCCGAGGCCTTTGGTGAGATTGACGCCGAGCTGGATCTTTTCCTTGGCGAGGCAGGTGCCGAGGGTGCGGACGTCGGTATTGAGGGCGAGGAGTTCGGCTCCTTCCATGCCATCCAGCGCGATGCGCTCGAGCATGTTGGCACCGGCACCGCCGAGGCCGATGATCTTGACGGAGTTGGCCGGGATGACTTGTTGGGGATCGCGTGAGTAGGGAATCATGGCAGGAGAAGGGGGGGTGGAATGGGAGTGTGGGAATCCGGAAGGATGGGGTTCTAACGGCCGAAGGGCCAAAACAGCCGGCCGATTTTGCCAATGACCCCGGGAGGGGCGGCGCGTTCGGTTTCGAGGATCTGTGCGTAGCGGATGAGTCCGATGGCGGTGGCGTAGCGGGGATCCTTGAAGCTGGCCTGGATGCCGCTGATTTCCGGCAGTTCGGGGCGGTAGATATCCCGGCCGAAGACGTCGAAGGCAAGCTCGCTGAACCCGCGCATCAGGCTGGTGCCGCCGGTGAGGTAAATGCCCGCGCCGATGGCTTCGACGGAGCCCTGGGGCAGGCGTTGTTGAACGAGGCGCAGGGTTTCCTCCAGGCGCTGGCGGATGACTTCATTGAGGACCGAGCGGCTGACCTCGACTTCGGCGAATCCGCGGTCGTCATTGAGGCGGGCGGAGCCCACGGAGCGGACGGGATCCGCGGAGGCATCGCCCTCGGTGATTTTGAGGCGTTCCGCTTTGGAGAAGGGCAGTCCGGTGACGAGGTGGATGTCGTTGGTGACGTGGTCGCCGCCGACGGGGATGCAGCCGGAGGCGGTGATGACGCCGCCGAGGTAGAGGGCGTAGTCGGTGGTGCCGCCGCCGATGTCGATGACGAGGGCACCGCGCTCGCGTTGTTCGCGATCGAGGGCCATCTGGGCGGTGGCGATGGGGGCGAAGACGATGTCATCGACCTCCAGGGGCATTTCCCTGACCAGCTTGATGCTGTTCTGGATGCGGTTTCCGATGCCGTGGACGATATGGAAATCCGCCTCGACGGTTTTTCCGAAGAGCCCGACGGGGGAGGTCGAGTGTTCCAGGCCGTCCAGCCAGTAGTTGCGGATGATGGGGTGGAGGTAGACGTGGTCCTGGGGAATGTGGACGTCGCGGGCGATGGTGCGGGCCTCTTCGACGTGTTCCGGTGCGACGACGGGGTCGCCATCGGGCAGACGGAAGGTGCCGCGGTTGTTGACGCCGGTGATGTGGGATCCGGTGACGGAGAGGAAGACGGAGCCGATTTCCACATCGCTGGCGTCCTCGGCCTTGGCGAGGGCGTCCTTGAGGCAGGCGCGGGTCTGGGAGTAGTCGAAGATCTCGCCTTTGCGGACGCCGGCGCTTTTGGTTTCGCCGATGCCGAGGATTTTCACGGCGCTGTCCGCCTTCACCTCGCCGACGACCAGGCAGGTTTTGCTGGTGCCGATCTCGAGTCCGACATGGATTTTGGTGCGACGGGCCATGAGGGTGGGGAGAGTGGGATCAGTTGCGATTGATGAGACGGCTGATGTCGCGCGCGCGGCGGTTGGGAGCCGTGGTGGGGTTATCCGCGGCGGAGACGGGAACGGCGCGGGGAGCGGGGGCCTCGCCACGGAGAGTGATCGGAATGTTGTATTTCGGGATCAGGTTGATGGTGGCGATGTCATAACCCTTTTCCCCGGCATGGTCCAGAGCGGCGCGGAGGCTTTCGATCTGGCGGGCGTGATCGCCGAGGGAGAAGGTGGCGCAGGTGCCCTGGCGGGTGACCAGTTCGAGCGACCAATCGTTGGCCTTGCGGATGGAATCGATCCAGCGCGCGGCATCGGGATCGGCCTCGCGGGCGGCGTCCAGGAGGAGGAAGCCATGGGCGAGGTCCGGGTGGCGGATTTTGCGGCCGGCCTGCACGGGAAACTCCGATGAGGCGGGAAGATCGATGACGGGGAGGGCGGAGGCGGTTTCCAGTTGCAGGGAGGAGCAGGGGAAAACGATGCCGTCGTCATCGACGAGCAGTCCGCCGGAGGTGCGGGGTGCGGGGAGGTCGGGGGCGGGGCAGCGGATCCAGGCCTTGGCGATGCGGGGGACGACGCGCACCATGAGGGTGCCGGGGAGGTGGCGTTCGATGCGGGCGTCGCTGAGGGCGGGGAGGGCTTTGAGATTGGCGGTGGCCTGGGTGACGCTGACTTCGAAGATGCTGGGGTTTTTCGTCAGGTCGATGCCGGCGGCGGAGGCGATTCCGAGTTCGTCGATGACGGGATTGGGATTGAGGTCGATGACCTGGAGGCGGAAGTCCGGGTTTTTGTAGAACGCGTGTTGGAGGCCACGCCAGACGCCCCAGCCGATGCCGGCGAGGGCGACGAGGACGCAGGCGAGTTTGGTGAAGCGGCCGGCGAGGCGCAGGAAGCCGAACCAGGCGATGCGCGGGGACATGACGCGGACTTCCAGGACATTCCGTTGAGCGGACCTGCGGTGCTTGGTGGTCTTGCGTTTCATGGGTGGGTGGAGATCTCTAACAGGAGCGGGCCTTCAGCGAGAGTTCGCCGATGCGCTGGCAGAGCTCGGGAAAGGAAATGCCGGCGGCGGCGGCGGATTTGGGCAGGAGGCTGGTCTCGGTCATGCCGGGGATGGTGTTTGCCTCGAGGACGAAGGGGTGGCCTTGGTCGTCGAGCAGCACGTCCACGCGGGAGTAGACCTCGATGCCGAGGGCGCGGTGGGCGGCGAGGGCGGCCTCCTGGACCTTGCGGGTGGTGGTTTCATCGAGGGCGGCGGGGCAGACGTATTGGGAGCCTTTGCCGCCGGAGAGCCAGGGGTATTTGCTGGAGAAGTCGTATTCGCCATCCGGCGGGATGATGTGGACGACGGGGTAAGCCTGATCGTCGAGGATGGCGACGGTGAGTTCGTATCCGGAGACGAACTCCTCGACGAGGATCTCGTTTCCATACCTTGCGGCGTCTTCCATGGCGGCCATGGCCTTGGCGGAATCCTTCACGATGTGAACGCCCACGCTCGACCCCTGGCATGGGGCCTTGACGACGAAGGGCACGGAGAACGAGGGAAGTCTGACGCCGTTGGAGACATCGACGATCTCGGACTTCGGCGTCGGCACGCCGGCGGCGACAAACGCGGCTTTCGCGAGGTTTTTGTCGAAGGCCTTGCGGCTGCTCTCCACGCCGGCTCCGGTGTAGGGCACGCCGAGTTTTTCCATCGCGGCCTGGAGTTGTCCGTCCTCGCCGAAGGTTCCGTGGATGAGGTTGAACGCGAGATCCACACCGGGCGGCAGCTCGATGGAGGTGGAGGTGACATCCACCGGCGTGGCGTCCAGTCCGAGGCCGAGGAGGGCCTTGAGCACGGCTTTGCCGGAGGCGAGCGAGACCTCGCGTTCGGATCCGGGTCCGCCCATGAGGACGGCGATTTTTCTGGAGCTGAGCATGGGGTGGAGTCTGCGGTTGGGACTTGGTCAGAATTCCGGTTCGTCCTCGCCGATGATTTTCACTTCGGTTTCGAGATCGATGCCGCGTTCTTCGCGGGCTTTGTGTTGGATGGACTCGATGAGCGAGAGGATGTCCCTGGCGGAGGCTCCGCCGCGGTTGACGAGGAAGTTGCCGTGGATCTCGGAGACCTCGGCGTGGCCGAAGCCGGTGCCTTTGAGGCCGAGCGAGTCGATGAGGCGGCCGGCGGGGATTTCCTCGGGGTTCTTGAAGGTGCAGCCGGCGGAGGCGCTGACGGGTTGGGAGGTTTTGCGTTTTTCGCGGGAGGCATCCCAGCGTTGCTTGATGTTTTCCGGTTTGTCCGGCTTGCCCTTGAAAACGGCCTGGAGGGCGAAGTTGCGGCGGAGTTCCGGGACATTGCGGTAGCGGGCGAGGATTTCCTCGCGTTCGCGGGTGCGGATGACGCCGTCTTCATCGAGGAAGGTGACGCGCACCACCTGATCAAAGGTTTCGATGCCCATGGCACCTGCGTTCATGCGGAGGGCTCCGCCGACGTTGCCGGGGATTCCCTCCATCCATTCGAAGCCGCCGATGGCGGAGGCACCGGCGAAGGAGGCGAGTTTCTTGAGGCGGACGCCGACGCCGGCGGTGATCTCGCCGCGGGGTCCGAGGGAGATATCCGAGAAAGCGCCGCCGCTGGGGTGGATGACGACGCCGCGGATGCCGCCGTCGCGGACGAGCAGGTTGGATCCGCGGCCGACGACGCGGACCGGGATGCCGCGCTCGCGGCAGTATCCGACGAGGAAAGCGAAGCCGTAGAAGCCGTGTGGCTCCATCCAGAACTGGGCGGGGCCGCCGACGAGCAGGGTGGTGTGCTTGCTCATCGGTTCGTAGAGTTTCCCATCGATCTCGCCGGCGGGCATGAGGTTCTTCATTTCCTCGAGCACCTTGAGATCCGCGGCGATGCGGGTGCCCGCCTCGTGGACGTTGCCGGCGCCGAGGGTGATGAGGAGGTCGCCGGGCTGGAGGGCATTGCCGACCGTGTGGTGGGCGGTGGAGAGGTCCGGCAGGAAGGTGGCGGGGACATCGCCATGGGTCTTCATCGCATCGACGATGGTTTGGCCGGAGATGCCCTCGATGGGTTTTTCGGAGGCGGGATAGACGTCGCTGACAAAAACCAGGTCCGCGGCCTGGAGGACCTTGCCGAAATCATCGGCGAGTGCCTGGGTGCGGGTGTAGCGGTGGGGTTGGAAAAGGACGACGACGCGGCTGGGCTTGAGCGAGCGGGCGGTCTGGAGGGTGGCGGCGAGTTCGGAGGGATGGTGGCCGTAGTCGTCCACGATCCGGTGATGGGCCGAGAGATACTTCGTTTCAAAGCGCCGCTTGGCCCCGGCGAAGGTGGAGAGGGCGCGGGCGACAAGCGGGAAATCCGCACCGCAGCTGTCGGCCAGGGCGATGGCGGCCAGGGCGTTGAGGATGTTGTGGTGGCCGGGGATGCCGAGCTCGATATCGCCGAGGGGTTCGCCGTTGCGTTTCACGGTGAAGGCGGAGGAGCCTTTGAGGTCGCGGACGTCGGTGGCGGTGTAATCGGCATCCTCCCAGCCGTAGGAGACGGCATTGGGTCGGGAGGCGCAGAGTTCGTGGGCGACGGGGTCCTCGGCGCAATAGACGAGCTTGCCGCGGGTTTTCTCGGCGAGGGTGGTGAAGACCTCGCGGATGTGGTCGAGATCGCGGTAGAAATCGAGGTGCTCGGCCTCGATGTTGAGGATGACCGAGTGTTCGGGGCGGTAGAGGGCGAGGGTGCCATCGCTTTCATCGCCCTCGGCCACCATGTATCCGCCGTCTTCGGACCAATTGGCATTGGAGCCGAGGATGGGGATCTCCGCGCCGACGTAGTGGCTGGGCTTGAGACCGGCCTCGCGGAGGACGTGGGCGGTCATCGAAGAGGTGGTGGTTTTCCCGTGGGTGCCGGAGATGATGATGCCCTTGCGGGTGTGGAGGATGGCGGCGAGGCACTCGGCACGGCGGAAGAGCGGGATCTTGGCGGCGACGGCGGCGGCGTAGGCGGGATTCTCCGGGCGGATGGCGGATGAGAAAACGACGAGATCCGCGCCCTGGATGGCCTCGGCGGTGTGGGGTGAGGAGAAAAGCAGTCCCTTGCCCTGCATGCGCTCGGTTTCCGCGGTGGTGACGCGGTCCGATCCACTGACCTTGTGGCCCATGCCCATGAGGAGCAGGGCGAGGCCGCTCATGCCCGATCCGGCCACGCCGATGAGGTGGATGTGGAGCGGTTGGCCGCGGTCGGTGAGGCGCTGGGTGAGTTCGGTCATTTTCGGGAGAGGCTGGCTTCGATGGCGTCGCACACCCGGTCCGCGGCGTTGGGGATGGCGAGGTCGCGAGCGGCTTTTGCCATGCGTTTGTAAGTTGGCAAGTCCTGCAGGATCGAAACGGCCATGGCGGCCAGCTTTTCGGGATCGAGATCGCGTTCCTGGACGAGTTTGGCGGCGCCGGCGGAGGAGAACACCTCGGCATTGCGCGTCTGGTGGTCATCCGCGGCGAAGGGGTAGGGCACGAGGATGGAGGGCTGCCCGGAAATGGCGATTTCGGTGAGGCTGGATGCGCCGGAGCGGGCGATGACGAGATCCGCGACGGCGTAGGCGGAGGGCATCTGGTCGCAGAATCCGAGGACGTGGTGGTTGGCGCGGCCTTTCGAGAGTTCCAGCACGCGTTCGAAATCGAGGGCGCCGGCGATGTGGAGGACCTGATAGTCCTGGGGCAGCCTGGCGGAGGCCTCGGCGCAGAGTTCATTGAGGCGGCGGGCCCCCTGGCTGCCGCCGGTGACGAGGACAGTGGTCTTCGCGGGGTCCAGGCCAAAGCGGGCGGCGGCTTCCTCACGGCCGGGCGGGTGGAGGATTTCCGGGCGGACGGGGGTGCCTGTGTTGACCGTCTCGCGGTTCGGGAAAAATGTCTTTGCCGCATCCAGACCGAGGAAGACCTGGGTACAGAAGCGGCTGGTGAGCACATTCGCGCGGCCGGGCCGGGCGTTTGAGTCGTGGATGAAGGTTTTCACGCCGAGTTTGTGCGCGGCATAGACGGGCGGCAGCGAGGTGAACCCGCCCATGCCGAGCACGGCGTCCGCCCCGAAGTCCCGGATGATCTTCCTGCACAAGCCGATGGACCCCCAGGTTTTCCAGAGGAAGGGCAACATGCGCGGGGAGAGCGTGGGGGGCTTGGCCACCGCTGGCACGGTCTTGAAGCGGAGGTGCGAGTATTTTGCCGAGGCTTCCGCATCCACCTTCTTTTCGGAAATGAGCAGCATCACCTCATGGCCGCGGGCACGGAATGCCTCGCCGACGGCGATGCCGGGAAACAGGTGGCCGCCTGTGCCGCCACAGGCGATGAGGATTTTCAGGGGATGGGACACGCGAGGAGGATGAACAGCCGGAATGGCGTGAAAACCGTGGATTTCCACGACCGTCCGGGAGTCTTTAAGCAAATCTTAAATATCCGGCAATCCTCAAAACCCGTCGGGAGATGAAATCTCGCGCGGCGGCGGTCCGGGTCAGCGCATGACCACTGCGAGGAGGAACTTCTGGAGGTTCAGGTAGAGCATCGAGCGCAACAGGGCGGCTCCGCTCTCGGCGGTGAGGCGGGCTGGGTCGAAGTCCTCCTCCGGGCCGAAACGATGGCGATCCTCGATGGCGAGGCGCGCTTGATTGAGGGCGCTGTACCATTTCATGGCGTCGTCACGGGTGATCCAGAGCGGGCCCTCGCCGCCGCCTGCCTGTGAGTGGGCCTCGGCGACCGCGGCGGCCACATGGGCCACATCGGAGCGGAAGGCCTCGTCGAGGTCCGGCACGATGAACTCCTGCCAGTCCTCGGCGAGGGCTTCGTGATTGATCAAGGCACCGAGGCGCTCGGCCAGAGGCTCGTCGGCGGAAAGCGCGTCGTGGGGGATGCCGCCGAGGACGTTCCAATCACCTCCGTCCATCACATCGATGCGCAGGCCGCCTTCCAGTGTTTGCTGGATTCTCATGAGACCTTTTCGAGGGAGGTTCGCAGCTGGTGCGCCTGGAGCTGCTGGGCATAGAACTCCGCCTTCTCGCGCTCGCCGGTCCAGACGATCGAGCGGCCGGCACGGTGCACCTGCATCATGAGCGCGGCGGCCTTTTTCTCACCGTATCCGAAAACCTTCATGAAGACCCAGGTGACGTATTCGGTGAGATTCACCGGATCATCGTGCACCACCACATTCCACGGGAGGGTCGTGGCGGTTTCCTGCCGCGTCGTGGTGAGCGTGTCCGGATCGGCCATGGCGTGTTTTTCAAACGGCTGCGGGCTGCGGGGCATCCACCCACTTGCCATGTTCGCGGATGAGGTCGATGAGGCGTTCCACCGCCTCTTCCTCGGGGATGTTGAACTTCACGGCGGTCTTGCCGACGTAGAGGTTGATCTTGTTAGGCGCGCCGCCGACGTAGCCGAAGTCCGCGTCCGCCATCTCGCCGGGGCCGTTGACAATGCAGCCCATCACCGCGATGCGCACGCCCTTGAGGTGGCCGGTGGCGGCGCGGATTTTCTGGGTGGTGGACTGGAGGTTGAAGAGCGTGCGGCCGCAGCTCGGGCAGGCGACGTAGTCGGTCTTGAAAATGCGGGTGCCAGCGGCCTGGAGGATGTTGTAGGCCAGGCGCAGCGACTGGCCGGGAGCCGTTTCGCCACGGACGAGAACCGCATCACCGATGCCGTCGCAGAGCAGCGAGCCGATGTTCCGCGCGGCGGGCAGCAGGGCTGTTAGAAAATCCTGGTTCTCCGATGGCGGCGTGAGCGTGTCCTTGAGCAGGATCGGATGGCGCGGATCCACCTTCGACGCCAAAAGGCGGAACGCAGGGATGACCTCCATGTCCGATCCATCGGAAACCGTGACCAGGCAAGGCTCCGGGCGGGCGTTCAGTGCAATCACCGCCGCATCGTCCTTCGGATCGATTTCCAGAACTCCGGATTTCTCCGCGATGATCTCCGGTTTGAAATCGCCCATCGAGGCGATCTTGTGAGCCAGCGCGTTCCAGCGGTCCTGCGTGGTGAACACCCGCACCGTGTTTTCCCCGCCCAGCGCGTGGCCCATGATGGTGACCGATGAACTACGACGTCTCTCGTACGAGAACGGATCGTAGGAGGGCGTGAAGTTGCTGCTGGGAGGGCTGGTTTTTGCTTCTTTGTTGAATGGCTCCACCAGCGCACGGGCCACCGGGATCTCGTGCACGGCGTCCTCGGTTAGAGAAACGCGGACCGTGTCGCCAATGCCATCGGCGAGCAGCGAGCCGATGCCGATGGCACTCTTGATGCGGCCGTCCTCGCCATCGCCGGCCTCGGTGACGCCGAGATGGATCGGGTAGTTCCAATCCGGCCCTTCCGCGCGGAGCCGCGCCACCAGCAGGCGGTAGGCCTCGATCATGACCTTCGGGTTGCTCGCCTTCATCGAGAAGATGAGCTCGTGGTAATCATGGTCCCTGGCGATGCGGGCAAACTCGAGTGCGCTCTCCACCATGCCGAGCGGGGTGTCGCCATAGCGGTTCATGATCCGGTCGGAGAGGGAGCCATGGTTGGTGCCGATGCGCATGGCGCGGCCGAAGTCCTTGCAAAGCCTGACGAGCGGGGTGAACTCGTCGCGGATGCGTTCGAGCTCCTCTTCATACTGATCGTCGGTGTATTCGCGGATCTCGAACTTCTTCTTGTCCGCGTAGTTTCCCGGGTTCACGCGGATTTTCTCCACCCATTTGGCGGCTTCCAGCGCGGCATCCGGCTTGAAATGGATGTCCGCCACCAGCGGCACCTCGCATCCGGCGGCGCGGACTTCGCGGGCGATGTTTTCCAGATTCGCTGCGTAAACCCGCGTCTGGGCGGTGATGCGCACGATCTCGCAGCCCGCCTCGGCCAGGGCGAGCACCTCGGCGACGCAGGCCGGAGTGTCCCGGGTGTCCGAGGTGATCATCGACTGCACGCGGATCGGGTTGTTTCCGCCGATGCCGACATTTCCCACCTTCACCTCGCGGGTTTCTCGGCGGGCGTAGTGGAGCAGGTCCGGGCAGTAGGTCAGGGACGGATTCATCTTTCCCTGCTATGTAACCGGGAAAACCGCCCGGTGCAACGGCTGCGTCGAGCCCTAGCTTTTCATGGCGAGCCTGAGAAGGATGCCGCCGACCTGCACCGCCACAAACACCCCGGCGACCACAAAGGCGTGGGGCCAGCGCAGGTAGCAGAACTGCCGCACCGCCCAGGCCGCCAGCAGGAAGCCGACCAGGAGCGCGAAGGGCCCCATGAACCAACTGCAAATCGCCGTGATCACCGCGACTCCGAAGGCAATCATGAAGGTGCGGGCGATCGAGGCATCGGCCTCGTGGCGGGCGATGATCCACATCGTCAGGGACATGGCCAGCGAAGCGATGAGGGCGACAAGCATGGGTCCGTCTATCATCCGGAACGCGACAGGTGAAAGGATAAACTCGAACATGGCATTGGCCGCGGGAATGCAGTGCGCGTGGCTTGCCTCCGGCCGGATTGACACGGTGAGGGCCCCGCGTCATGGTCCGCGCATGTCATCCGGAAAGCCAGCAACGCGAAGCGCCGCCAGAATGGCCGTGTTTCCGCTGGCTTGCTGGTTCCTCGCGTTGATGGCCTTCGCGCAGTTGCTGGTGGCCGGCATGGCGCTGGCCACGCGCTTCGAGGAATCCCGCGTGGTGAAGGTGGTGGAGAAAGAGGTTTCAAAACCCGTGGTCGTGCGCATCCCGGCCGCGGGGACCGCGCCAGCCCCCGCCGTGGTGTCGCGGCCACCGGCACCGGCCGCCACCACCGTGGAAGCGCCCCTTCCGCCCCCGACTCCGGTCCAGGCCCCCCAAATCGCCGATCCGCGTGCCGAAAGGCTGGTCGGCGAAGCCCGCGAGGCCCGCGTCGCCGGAGACATGGGCAAAGCCATCGTCAAGCTGGAGGAGGCTCTCACCCAGTCAGCCGAGGACCCGAACGTGCACTACGAACTCGGCCTGGTCCACGAGCAGATGGGCGTTTTCGACACGGCGGCCTCCCACTACGAAAAGGTCTTCCAAATGGGCGTGGCCGGTGCCGGTGCGCTCTATCCACTCGCCGCGGCCAAACTGCGCGATGGTTTCGAACAGCCGGACGCCATGCTCGGCAAGCTGTCGCTCGGCCGGGTGCGCATCTTCAACAACCCGAATCACGAGGGCGGCCAGCAGGTCATCCTCACCATCCCGGTGCAGAAGGCCCCGGCCGATGAGATCGATGTCAGCGAGATCGCCGTCTCGGTGGTCTTCTTCAACCGGACCACCAAGGGTGAAATCAGCCAGCTCGAGGACAAATCCTGGGTGCGCGAGCAGTGGGTGACCCTCCCCTTCGATTGGGCGGGTGGCGAGGAGGACCTGCGCATGACCTACACGATCCCGCCGCAGGACGCGCAGACCGAGCACCTCTTCGGCGGACGGACGTATTACGGCCAGGTCGTTTCCCTCACCTACAAGGGAGAGGTGCTCGACGTCCAGGCCTGGCCTCGCGACCTCGCCGCGCGCCTGCCCGGCAGACAGGTGGCCGCCGGACCGGCCAATCCCGTGCTGCCCGAGTTCCAGGACACGCTGCCGCCGGACTTTGATCCCGAACTGGGCGTCCTGCCACCGCCGCTTCCCGAATGAGTTCACCCGACCCTGCCTCCACCACTCCGGATTCCGGCGATCGTCTGTTAGGCGAATACCGCCTCAAGACCCTTCTCTCCGAAAACACCGTGATCCGCCGCTGGCTTGCCGAGCAAGTCTCCGTTTCGCGCCGCGTTCTCGTCGATGAGTTGAAACCCGGGCCCACCGCCCCGCGCGAGGAGTTCCTTGCCGACGTCCGCGCCAAGGCCGCGGTGGATCACCCGCTCATCGGCTCGGTGTTTGAGGCCGTGGCCGAGCCCGATTGTTGTTTCTTCGCCCACGAACTGCTTCCAGGTGCCTCGCTCGAGGAACGGCGGGAAGCCGGCGAGCCGATGAAACCCGCACGCCTCGCCCATGTCATCCGCCGCGTCGCCGAGGCCGAGCTTCACCAGGAGGGCGCGGGCATCGCCACCTCCCCGCTCGGCCTGGAACACATCCACCTCGATGACCACGGAGTGATCCGCGTGGAAAACCTCGCTGAAGGCGGCCCGCGCAGCATCGATCATTCGTTTCGCGACATCGCCCGGCTCGGAGACAAGCTGCGCGCTCTGGTGGCCGACGGCCAACCGGGAGCCACCCGCATGCTCACCCTGCTCGGTTGGATGCGCGGCGAGGGCCTGGAGTCCCACCTCGGGTGGGAGCAGGTGCGTGACATCGCCCTGCAGATCGAGCAGCAGCTCGCGGAGCCGGTGGCTCCCGCACCCACCAAGGCCGCCCCGAAGTCCGGCGGCAAGGCACCGATCGCCCTGATCACCGGGGCCGCCGCGCTCATCGCCGTCGTCGGTGCGATCTTCGCGCTGAAGTCCACTCCGGATCCGCTCGATCAGCCGCTCGCCCAAAAGCTCCCGGAAACCGTCCTGATCCCCGCCGGACGCCACCCCACGGCCGATGGCACCGAGCACGAGCTCAAGAGCTTCCGCATCGTCCCCCACGAGGTGACCATTTCCCAATACGCCACCTTCCTCGAAACACTGGAAACCCTCGCCAAGGACAAACGCGAGCGCTCCTTCGATCACCCGGACCAACCCGCGGATAAATCCTCTCACATCCCGGAGGATTGGGCACAGCTGCTCGCCGCCGCCAAATCCAACAGCCTGTGGAACGGCCAGACCGTCAGCCTCGACGCACCCGTGGTCGGCGTGGACTGGTGGGATGGCTACGCCTATGCCGAGTGGAAACGCGGCCGCCTCGCCTCGCAGGAAGAATGGTTCGCCGCCCTGCGTCTGGACCTGCCCTCACCCGCCACCCTCAAGCCGGCCGGGTGGATCGCCGTCACCTCGGAGACCGCCGACCGCACGCCCCGCGGCCTCGTCGGCATGGCGGGCTCCGTCTGCGAATGGACCCGCGAACCCGCGCCCAACCCCGCCAACCCTCTCGGCGAGCCGAAATGGGTGCTCATCGGCGGATCCTACCTCAAACCCGGAACCAACGCCCTGGCCCGCGAGTGGGTCGATGATCGCTCGCTGCGCCGCAAGGACCTCGGATTCCGCATCGTCTTCGACGCCGATTAGAGACTCGGGGCGGAAATCCGCAGACCAACTAAACCATTGAGTTTTTCTGAATTTCAGGAAAACTCAGGCAATGACCAACGAGCAGCGTGCCAATTGGATCCGGAGGGGAATCATCCTCTTCGTCGCGCTCGTTGTGGTGCTGGGCGTTTGGTTCTTCCCGGAGAAAAAGGTGGAGAAAAAAGCCGCCACCGCCGATGCGGCGAAGCATCTCGTCGAGGTGCTCCATTTCCACCAACCCGGGCTCGCCGAGAGCGAGACACTTGCCGACACGCTCAACAAAGTGGGCAAGAAATACGGCGAACAGGTCCTCATCACCCGCATCGACATCGCCAAAGACCCCGCGCGGGCCAAGGCGGAGAAAGTCACCCAGGCACCGAAAGTGGTGATGATGGCCGGTGAGATCCGCGCCTGCAAATTCCAGGGCCTGTGGACCCAGGCGCAGATCGAGCGCAAACTCGACGAGATCCTCCACGGGCTCAAGCGCATGGGCAAGGACTGGCGGCCCGATGTGAAGGGCATGCAGACCGCCGCGGAAGCCCCGGCACCGGCACCGCCCTTGAAGGCCGCTTCTCCCCTCCAACCCGGCAAGCCGAACTTCCCGCCGCCCCCCGCCCCCACCAAAACCTTCCCGCCCGCAGGCGCCGCCACCCCGCAGAAACCCGCCCAACCCGCGAAATGAAGACCCGGATTTCATCGGTGCTGGCCCTCACCCTCTGCGCCGCCGCCCTGCCCTCCTGCGACAAGGCGCGCAACCTCACCAGCCTCTTCGACAAGAAACCCAAGGCCGCCGGCGCGGCCACCCCCTACGACGGCCCGCTCGTCTCCCCGCTCGGCGCGGCAGACTACGATGCGTTCCCAAAGAAGCCCGGCCGCGTTGTGGTCATCGATTTCTACGCCGACTGGTGCGGACCCTGCCGCGAGCTGGGGCCCATCCTCGATGAGGCCGCCAATCTGCACAAAGGCCTCGTCCTCGTCGGCAAGGTCAACGTGGACAAAGCCAAGGAAATCGCCGCCCGCGAAGGCGTGAGCGGCATCCCGGACGTCCGCATCTACCGGGATGGCGAGCTCGTGGACCAGTTCCGCGGCTACCCCGGGCGGGACGAGGTCCTGCGCCGCATCGCCTCCCACACCGAGGGCCTCGCGCCGCTGCCCAAGGCCGCGCAGCCGAAGTCCTCCCTCAGTCCGATGGACAAGGACTGGATGCCCCAGGGCATGCAGAAGCGCTGAATCCGCTTCATTTCGCACGAAACAGGAGGCTCCGGGCGCGGATGCCGCGGGTTTGCAATCCAACCCTTTACAAGCGGGAAATTCCCTGCCAAACCCCGTCCAATTTAGCCGCTCCGGCGCGCCGCGAACCAGCCTCTCATCATGCCCAAAGACACCTCGATCCGCAAAATCCTCGTCATCGGCTCCGGCCCCATCGTCATCGGCCAGGGATGCGAGTTCGATTACTCCGGCGTCCAAGCCTGCAAAGCCCTCAAGGAAGAAGGATACGAGGTCATCCTGGTCAACTCCAACCCGGCCACCATCATGACCGACCCGGAGTTCGCCCACCGCACCTACATCGAGCCGATCACCCCGGAAGTGGTGGAGAAAATCATCGCCCGCGAGAAGCCGGACGCCCTGCTCCCCACCCTCGGCGGCCAGACCGCCCTCAATACCTCGATGTCGCTCCACAAGTCCGGAACGCTCGAAAAACACGGCGTCCGCATGATCGGCGCCAAGCCGGATGCCATCGAGAAAGGCGAGGACCGCCAGCTCTTCAAGGACGCCATGCTCAAGATCGGGCTCGACCTGCCGAAGTCCGGCACCGCCCACACCATGGAAGAGGCGAAAAAGGTGGCCGAGGAGATCGGCCGCTACCCGCTCATCATCCGCCCCGCCTTCACCCTCGGCGGCCAGGGCGGCGGCATCGCCTACAACCGCGAGGAGTTCGAGGAAATCATCACCCGCGGCCTCGACCTCTCGCCCGTCTCCGAAGTCCTCATCGAGGAATCCCTGCTCGGCTGGAAAGAATTCGAAATGGAAGTCATGCGCGACCGCGCCGACAACTGCGTGGTCATCTGCTCGATCGAGAACCTCGACCCCATGGGCGTGCACACCGGTGACTCGATCACCGTCGCTCCCATCCAGACCCTCACGGACCGCGAATACCAGATCATGCGCGACGCCTCCTTCGCCGTGATCCGCGAGATCGGCGTGGAAACCGGCGGCTCGAACATCCAGTTCGCCACCGACCCCAAGACCGGCCGCATGATCGTCATCGAGATGAACCCGCGCGTCTCCCGCTCGTCCGCGCTGGCCTCCAAGGCCACGGGTTTCCCGATCGCCAAGATCGCCGCGAAACTCGCCGTCGGCTACACGCTCGACGAGTTGCCCAACGACATCACCCGCGAGACGCCCGCCTCCTTCGAGCCGACCATCGACTACGTGGTCACCAAAATCCCGCGCTTCACCTTCGAGAAGTTCCCAACCGCCAACCCGGTTCTAACCACCTCGATGAAATCCGTCGGCGAGGCGATGTCGATCGGTCGCACCTTCAAGGAGAGCATGCAGAAGTGCCTGCGCTCGCTCGAAACAGGCCGCTGGGGCTTTGGCTTCGACAGCAAGGAACCGCAGAATCCCACCAAGGACGAAATCACCCGCAAGCTCCAGATCCCGAATGCCGAGCGCATCTTCTGGCTGCAAACCGCCTTCGTGAACGGCTTCACGCTTGAGGAGATTTTCGACCTCACCCAGATCGATCCCTGGTTCCTCGGCCACCTTCAACAGATCGCCGAGGAAGGCAAACAACTCGCCGGACTCGACCTCAAACGCGCCAAGAAACTCGGTTTCTCCGACCGCCAGATCGCCAGGGCAAAGGGCACGCACGAGGACGAAGTCCGCGCCGAGCGCAAAACCAAGGGCATCATCCCCACCTACCGCCTCGTCGATACCTGCGCCGCCGAGTTCGAGGCCTACACGCCGTATTTCTACTCCACCTACGGAGATGAAAACGAAGCGCGCGAGACCGATAAGAAAAAGATCATCATCCTCGGCGGCGGTCCCAACCGGATCGGCCAGGGCATCGAGTTCGACTACTGCTGTGTGCACGCCGCCTTCGCCGTGAAGGAGCTCGGCTACGAGGCGATCATGGTGAACTCGAACCCGGAAACCGTTTCCACCGACTACGACACCTCCGACAAACTCTTCTTCGAGCCGCTCACGCTCGAAGACGTTCTCAACATCTGCGACCAGGAGAAACCCCACGGCGTCATCGTCCAGTTCGGCGGACAAACTCCACTCAACCTCGCCGCGGACCTCGAACGCCACGGCGTGCCCATCATCGGCACCTCGCCGAAGTCGATCGAACTCGCCGAGGACCGCAAGTTCTTCTCCGCCCTGCTCGACAAGCTGAACCTCAAGCAGGCCGAGGCCGGCACCGCCACCAATGAGGAGGAAGCCATCACCATCGCCAACCGCATCGGCTACCCGGTGCTCGTCCGCCCGTCCTTTGTGCTCGGCGGCCGCGCGATGATGATCGTTTACAACGACGCCGAACTCTCCCGCTACATGAACGAGGCCGTCACCGCCTCGCCCGAACGCCCGGTGCTCGTGGACCGCTTCCTCGACAACGCCACCGAGATCGACGTGGACTGCATCTCGGACGGCGAGACCTCCGTGGTCGGCGCGATCATGCAGCACATCGAGCCGGCCGGTATCCACTCCGGAGACTCCGCCTGCGTGATCCCCGCGTTCTCTCTATCAGAAACGATCAAGGCGGAGATCGTCAGAGCCGCCAAGGACCTCGCCCGCGAGCTCAAGGTCATCGGCCTGATGAACATCCAGTTCGCCGTGAAAGATGAGGTGCTCTACGTCATCGAGGTGAACCCGCGCGCCTCGCGCACCGTGCCCTTCGTGAGCAAAGCCACCGGCGTTTCCCTCGCCAAGCTTGCCGCCAAGGTGATGCTCGGCCACAAGCTCAAGGACCTCGGCTACACCGAGACCATCATCCCGCCGCACTTCTCGGTGAAGGAAGCCGTCTTCCCGTGGAACCGCTTCCCCGGCATCGACACCGTGCTCGGCCCGGAAATGAAATCCACCGGCGAAGTCATGGGCATCGACGCAGACTGGGGCATGGCCTACGCCAAATCCCAGATCTCCGCCTTCAACCCGCTGCCCGCCGCAGGCAACGTGTTCCTCTCCGTGCACGACCGCGACAAGGACCGCGCCGTCTCCGTCGCCCGCGATCTTGCCGAGCTCGGATTCACCATCTTCTCCACCGGCGGCACCCACGCCCGCCTCATCGCCGAGGGCATCCCCTGCACCCGCCTCTTCAAACTCCACGAACAGGCACGCCCGAACGTGATCGACATGATGAAGAACCGGGAGATCCACTTCATCGTCAACACCCCCTCCACCCACGAGGCCCGTGAAGACGAAGTCCAGATCCGCTCCACCGCCATCGCCCAGAAGATCTCCTACGCCACCAACCTCCCCGCCGCCGAAGCCAGCGTGAAAGCCATCCGCTCGCTCAAGGAAATGGAACTCACGGTGAAGAGCATCCAGGAGTATCATGGGTGAGGTGGCCTGACCGTCAAAATTTGCTTGCGGAAAGTGTTCATAAATACACCATTTCCGCATTCGGCCTTAACTCATGAAGTTTTATTCCAGTCTCTCGCAGGCCACTGGCGAGCCAAGCATGCTTGGCTATGTCAAGGTTCTGCAACGAGCATGGGACGAAGAAGAAGGTTTCGGGCTAAGCGGAGTACTCTGCGTTGAAGGCGTCCCCACCCTCTACAAAAAGGTCTCCAAAAAGGTGCTTCAGGGTGGAGAGATCCTCGATCTTCACCGCCGCTTTTGGAACCAGAGCGTGGCGAGTATCCTGCTGATCAGTGACCCCAAGACGGTTTATTTGATTTCAGGACTTCAGCCTCCGCAAAAGGACCCTCAGTTTTTGGATCCTAGTTTGGATTCATCGCCAATTGTCGAACAATGGTTGAAGCACGACTTCAGCCGCCAAAATGAAGAGGAGTTATTTGAAACCATTCTGAATGGCGATTTCTATCGCCGTTACGATGGAAAATTCAGGAGTGCCGGGGCTGTGGATTTGCATCTCACCCGGAATCTACTCGAATTACGAAATCAACTCTCCCCAGTTCTAGGGGACCGTGCGCCAGAATTCATCTGTCGGCTGCTCTTTGTCTGCTACTTGGTTGACCGGGGAATTGTCCCGCTCCAAGGGACAAAAAATAAGCGCCTACACGAAGCATTGGAAGAACGGACCGACGAGGACGCTGTGGAGTGGCTCTACGCATTCTTCGCTTCTCAGAAAAAGGTCTTCAATGGCAGCATGTTTGATCAGGATCTCGATGCCGAGAAAGCGCTTTTAGGTCCCAGCCAGATGCATTGTGTGAAAATGCTCTTGCGGGGAGATGACATCGGCAAAGGAGAAAGAACACTCGGTTTTTGGGCATATGACTTCAGGCTTATCCCGGTTGAGACGATCAGCGCGATCTATGAAAATTTTCTCGAGGTTGAGAACCGCAAAAAGACTGGTTCTCATTACACACCGAGATTCCTCGCGGAAATGGCAATGGATGTGGCAACTGACGGCCTCAAAACCTGGCATAAACTCAGTTACCTGGATCCGAGCTGTGGCTCGGGAATTTTCCTCGTCATTTTGTTCAATCGTTTGGTTACGCACTGGGAAATGACGAATGAGACCGAGGCGAACCGTGCTGGCAACTACAAGCGCAAGGAACAGGCTTTGCGCAAGATTCTGGATGAGCAGATCCGCGGTATGGACATCAAACCAACAGCTTGTGTCCTGGCCTGCTTCAGCCTGTACATTGCGTTTCTAGATGCATTCAACCCGTCTGATATCAAAACCTACATCCAAAAGACGGGCCACAATCGGTTGCCTAAACTATTCGTCAAAGCCAATGGCAGGGATACTGGAGAAAATCTGATCCCCGTGGTGATGGAAGGCGACTCGCTGAACTCCACCCGGTTGCGAAAGCGGAAATACGATGTGGTGATTGGAAACCCCCCATGGGGAGGTGATGGTAGGGGAAGCACTGATCCAGCGTTAAAGTTTCTCCACCTCACCGACGATCTGCTCGATGAGAATGGCCGAGCCTGCCTGTTGCTCCCGTCCAAGCTGCATTTCAACATTTTCAGCAATCCGGATCAGGAGAAGTGGCTGGGTAGTCATACTCTTGAGCGCGTCCTTCAACTGGCCGACTTCCGGAGAATCCTTTTTCCAGAGGCAAAATGCGCGACGATGGTCCTGCGTTTCAGGCTGGGGCAGTCTGCTGACGCCCGGCATGAGATCATTTACGACGCGCCGAAATTCGACCCCGCCGCGCGCCGCCAAGGTTTTGTTTCACTGACTTCTGCTGACAGGAAGGTCGTCCCACAGGCCCGACTGCATGATGCGGCGAAAAAGAAGAAGGCGAATGTAGTATGGAAAAAGCTTCTCTGGGGCACACCACGCGACGAGCGCTTGTTGGGCTTCCTAGAGACCTTTCAGAAGATCGAGGATCGGGCTGGAAAACATGCATCGCAAAAACCATGGCGGGAGGGACAAGGGATTCAACCGGACCCGAATGAAAAATCAGAGAAGCCACACAAGCCTTGGTGGAAGCGTAACCATCTTTTTGTCCCGGCCACATCGCCATGTTTGAACAAGTGTCAGTTTCTGCTTGAGAGTGATACTGAAATTGTGGGCGACAGGTTTTCCCGGCTCAATCGATCTCGGGAAAAAGAGCGTCAAATTTTTCAAGCGCCCATGGTTCTTGTGAGTCAAGGGTTCGGCAAAGTCGTCTTTTGCGATTTCCCGGTTCTTTTTCAAGATTCCCTCCAATCCATTCATGGCCCGCTTGAGGATGAAGATTTGTTGCTTTTCCTGAGCGCTTATTTGCGGTCGGATCTGGCGAAGTATTTCCTATTTCACACGTCGTCGAAGCTGGGTATCGAACGTGACGTGGTGAGGTGGGACGAGGTTTTGAAGTTGCCTTTTCCGTTGCCAGACGAAGCTCCGTCCGAAAAGGCTGCGTCAATAGTTAGGAAGGTTGCGGATTTACTTAGGGCGAGCCGTGATCGAGTTCTCGCCAAACAGGATCGACTCGACAACGACGGGTGGCTCGGATTTCGAGCCAAGGAAGCGGCACACCTTCAGTCCAAAACAAACAAACTGGTGAACGAGTATTTCGGTTTGTTGGAAAATGAGGAATGGCTGGTGGAAGATACAGTTCATATCTATTGGAAAAGCGCCACGCCGAGTTCTGCCGACGAGGTCGACATTCCTACGATTGTCCCAGTTGACCAGTGCGATGGAATTCCCGGGTATGAAAATGGGCTTCAAACCTATGCGGATTCACTTGCCTCCACATTGAACTCTTGGGCGATTGACCAGAATTCCCGCTGGCGTGTGTACGCAGAGGGCGGTATCGACGAGTCCAGCGGCCTGGCAATGGTGGCTCTTAAGATCGGAAGTCAAGAACGTGATTTCCGGCCCAAGCAGTTGATTCACGAGGTTTGGAAAGACATTTTCGGCAAGGCGAGAAAACGTCAGCAAACGCTTTCCGAACAGCGCCAGGTTTTGGTTTTCGACGATGGAGTTTTCAGGATCTTGAGACCCTCCTCTCTAGCCCATTGGACACGTTCATCAGCATTGAATGACGCGGATCAAATTTATTCCCAGATCAAGCTTATGGGGGAACGCCGAAAATGAAAGATTCGAATGATCCCCGCTGGTTCGCTCTTTTCCCCGAGGACAAGATCCCGGGGATGATCAAGGACGTTTTGGACGCATGCATTCATTTGACTCGACCCGCACAAGGCGAGAAGCGCCCTGAGGAAGCAATCAGCAGACAGGTTTTCCAAGAGCTTTGCAGAATGCCTGCATATCGCCGAGGTCCGCTGGAACCTCATTTTGAATCATGGCTGCCAGATTTGGACGGAAGAGCCGATATCCGCTTCAGTTGTGGCAAAGGAATCGAGACTTACTTTGTTTTCGAAGCAAAGCGGCTGTTCGTTACCTACCCACGCGGAAGAAAGGATTCGTTGGTCAAGGAATATGTCCATGAGGGCATGATGCGCTTCGTAACCGGCAAATACGCTCCCTTTCAACATTCAAGTGCAATGCTGGGCTATGTTCACGACGCAGAGATTGCTGCGGCGCGTTCAGCCGTGACTGATGAAATTGCGAACAACGCAGGCCGCCTTTTTCTCGTTCGAGGTCTCGCTGCCACCACGGTTGGGGTTGGCCCCCAAGTTGACGATTCGATTCACCTTCTAGAAAGCAATCGAAGTTTTTTGATCTACCATTTGCTTGTCCCCATACCCCCAGAATAATTGCAGCATGATTGGGAGAATGAAATACCGAGAGCGGCAATGAGAACGACACCGGAATTTTCAGAACTGCTGCGATCACACTCAAGTCGTGGCTGGGATGGAGCCGAAGTTCCTCCCGTTTCTGTGACGGCGTTGAATCAGGCACGAGAGATGATACTGGCTCTTCCCGCTTCCATTCCCAATCCGGATCTGGCTGTGGATCCTGATGACGGCGCGGTTTCGCTTGAGTGGTATGGAGGCCCATCCCGGGCTTTTTCCGTTAGTGTCAGTGGTTCGCCCCGCATGGCCTGTGCGGGAATTGATGGCACGGTGTGGCTCGTTTCGACGGAACCAAGGTGCCTGATTTTGTGCTGCAAAGCATACAACGAGTGCTGGCATGAGCGTGCTTCCATCGGGCCTTTCTGAGGAAGTTGATGACAGCGAGACGCTGGGCCGCTTCTGCGGCTCTTCATCGTGGTTTGCGCGCGAAATCAAACGTGTGAAGTATCCCGCGAGGACGAAGTCCAGATCCGCTCCACCGCCATCGCCCAGAAGATCTCCTACGCCACCAACCTCCCCGCCGCCGAGGCCAGCGTGAAAGCCATCCGCTCGCTCAAGGAAATGGAACTCACGGTGAAGAGCATCCAGGAGTATCATGGTTGAAATGGGTCAGTTGGAGACTTCCTCCTGATTTCTCCAAAATGACAAATTGGGTTTGGGTTCTCAGCTCCAACTCCCCATCTGCTCCTGGTTTTTCCTGAATCAGGAGCCATCCATGAAATTCCCCCGAACCCACCGAACAGGCAAACCTTGATGAGCGAGGACCTATCTCCCGGGATGATCCTGCGCAGGCACCTGAAACACCTTTCCAAGCGGCGGCGGCTGTGCATCATGGTGGAGTCTCATCAGACATTCATCATGAAAACCAAAACCCTCCTCGCACTCGCCTCCTTCGCCATCGCATCCGCAGCCTCCGCCCTTGCAGGCACATCCTATCAGGCCACCGGTCCGGTGCTGGAACTCACCGACAAGAAGATCGTGATCCAGAAGGACACGGAGAAATGGGAGTTCGCCCGCACTCCGGAGACCAAGGTGGAAGGCACGCTCAAGGTGGGTGAAAAGGTGACCGTGCACTACACGATGACGGCCGCCTCGGTGGAGGTGAAGCCCGCCAAGGATGCCAAGCCGGAAGCGAAACCCGCGAAAAAGTGAACTCGCGGATTCCCGCAAATTCGTGAGGAAGCCGGTCCGTCGGAACCACGTATCGTGCGTCATGCTCCGTTGGTTTTCCCTCGCGCTTCTTTCCGCCGCCGCAGTCACGGTTTCCGTGTCCGCGGCGGACCCGCATCCGGAGGTGGCTTCGCAAAAGAAGTTCATCGAGAACGGGAAGATCAAAGTGGGCGTGGACCTGAGCTCCGGGGGCTCGATCTACTGGTTTTCCGAGCTGCCCGCGGATCGCAATCTGCTCAACCATGCCGACCGCGGTCGCTTCATCCAGCAATCCTACTACGGCAAGCCGGACGGCTCGATGTGGGCGAAGAAACCGTGGCGCTGGAATCCGGTGCAGGGTGGCGATTACAAGGGCAAGCCCGCACGCCTTCTGGAGGTCAAGGAAGAGACCAACTCGCTCTACGTCCGCAGCGTGCCGGTGAACTGGGCGGGCGGCCAGGATCTGGAGGACTGCCGCATGGAGCAGTGGATCTCGCTCTCCGACAACATGGCCCGCGTTCGTTTCCGGTTTTCCTACCGCGGCACGGACACCCATCCGGCCGTCCATCAGGAACTGCCCGCCGTGTTTGTGGACTACGCACTGCCGGACCTCGTTTACTACAAAGGCGCGAAACCTTGGTCGGACGAACCGATCAGCAAGGACCAGCCGGGCTGGCCCAACGAAGGACGGAAATGCACCGAGCACTGGGCCGGATTCCTCGGACCGGACGGCCGCGGCGTGGGCGTGCTGTTTCCCGGCACCGAGAAGATCACCACCTACCGCCACCCCGGAAAACCCGGACCCACCGGCGGCGGCTGTTCCTACTTCGCACCCATCCGCACCATGGCCATCACGCCGGGCTTTGTGTTCGACTACAGCATCTATCTGACCATCGGCAGCGCCGACGAGATGCGGGGGCGCTTCAAGCCCATCGCACTGCGTTTTCTCGAAGAGCAGTCCAAGGCAAAAGCCACGGAAGCCGCGCCGAAGTGAGGTCGGCCGGCCGGGTTCTAACGGATTGACCGGCTCATGATCCGTGCTTTGCTCGGCATCGATGAAAATCCCGTCCCTCCTCGCCTGCACCTTCGCCATCGCCATTTCCTGCCATGCCGCGCCCGTCGGCAAAGCGGTGATCTATCAGCAGGGCGGCGTCGAGCTGGAGGGATACCACGCGCACGATGACTCAAGGACCGGCAAGCGTCCGGCCGTGCTGGTGATCCACCAGTGGACGGGTCTCTCGGATTACGAAAAACGTCGCAGCCACATGCTCGCGGAAATGGGATACAACGTGCTCGCCGCCGACATCTACGGCAAGGGCATCCGGCCGCAGCCACCCGCCGCAGGCAAGGAGGCCGGAACTTACAAGAACGATCGCACGCTTTTCCGCGCCCGCATCCAGGCGGCGCTCGATGTCCTCAAGGCGGATCCGCTCACCGACGCATCGCGCGTGGCGGTGATCGGGTATTGTTTTGGCGGCACCGGTGCCCTGGAAGCCGCGCGCGCCGGAATGAAGGTCAATGGCGTGGTCTCCTTCCACGGTGGACTGGACGCCCAGCCAGGCCTCACGGCAACACCAGGCAGCGCCATGCCGAAGATCCTCGTCCTCCACGGAGCGGCGGACCCCTACGTGCCCGCCACCCAGGTGGCTGCGTTCCACAAGGAAATGGACGATGCCAAGGCGGATTGGCAGATGGTTTTCTACAGCGGGGCCGTGCACAGCTTCACCCACAAGGAAGCGGGCGACGACCCGTCGAAGGGCGCCGCCTATCAGGAAGCCGCGGATCTCCGCTCCTGGGAGGCCATGCGCGCCTTCTTCGCGGAGGTTTTCCGCTGAGACAGCTCCGCCCGCATCTCGTTGAGCTTGAAAGATGGGCGGGCTCCGGGAGGTAATTCCGGCCTGCATGTCACCCTCGCTCAGCCGCCGCCGCTTTCTCTGGACCACGGGCGTGGCCGGTCTCGGACTCTCCCACTCCGTCCGCGCCCAGACCGCGAAGCCCGCCGTCGCCGCCAACTCGAAACTGCGCGTCCTCTGCGTGGGCGTCGTCGGCACCATCGGCCGCGTCGACCGCACGCAGGTGGCGTCGCATTCCGCCGTGGAAATCGCCGGCCTCTGCGATGTGGATGCGAACAGCCTCGCCCTTGCCGCCAAGGACCATCCAGGAGCCTTCACCTGCCGGGACTACCGCGAGGCCTTCGCCAAACACGGCGACAAGTTCGACGCAGTCATCGTTTCCACGCCGGACCACACCCACGCGCCGATCATGATCACGGCATTGGCGAACCGGAAGCATGTCTACGGACAAAAGCCGCTCGTCCACCAGCTTGAGGAACTCTCGCTGATGGAAAAAGCCATCACCGCACGGCCGGACTGCGTCACCCAGCTCGGCAACCAACGCATGGCCGGAGCCGGCCGCCGCGCCGCCGTGGAAATTCTCAGGCAAGGCATGCTCGGCAAGGCCATCGAGGCCCACGTCTGGGTGAACTCACCCAACGAACGCGATTACTTCAACCTCGACCGCAAGCTCGATCCACCCAGCCCAGCCCCGGAAAACCTCGACTGGGACCTATGGCTCGGGCCCTCTCCGCAAGTTCCCTACCGCAAGGGCATCGCGCCCGTC
The DNA here is from genome assembly GCA_027486655.1 of Verrucomicrobiaceae bacterium. Classification (GTDB taxonomy): domain Bacteria; phylum Verrucomicrobiota; class Verrucomicrobiia; order Verrucomicrobiales; family Akkermansiaceae; genus Luteolibacter. The sequence goes on from JAIXOR010000078.1 coordinate 47,013, forward strand.
GTCTGGCGCTCACTCTGGGAATACGGCTCCAACGGCATGGGCGACTGGGGCTGCCACGTGCTCGACGTGATCCTCTTCGCCTACGACGAACTCGTTTCTCCCAGCGCCGTGCAGACCCACTGCATCAGCGCCACCGATCCCGCCTTCCACAACCACCCCTGCCGGTCCACGATCACCTATCAGGTCAGCGGCGGCAGCTTCGCCCGGAAGGAATTTGTCATTCACTATTCGGATTCCGCCCAGGCCGTGTCCCGTGCCGCCATCGGGCTGCCACCCGGAAAATTCGCGGACACGAACATGACCGTCGTCGTCTGCGAAGGCGGCGTGCTCGCCCTCACCGCGGATGGACGCCTGGAAATCTGGCGCGATGGCCAGATGTCCTCGGGATTGAAAATGCCGGGCCTTCCCGAGTTTCCCAAGCTCAACCACTGGCACGCCTGGGTGGACAACTGCATGGGTATCCGCACCGAACTGCGCACCCCCTTCAAGGATGCCATCCGCATGACCGAGGCCACGCTGCTCGCAGTGAAGGCCTCGCGCTTCCCCGGCGAGGAACTGCGCTGGGACCGGGCCTCGCTTTCCTTCACCAACCACGAGGAAGCCACCCGCACCCTCATCCGCCGCAGCTATCGCGAGGGGTTCGCCCCGCCTCCGGTGGTTTGAGCGGTCTTTTTTCCTGACAAGCCGGCCCCCTCCTGCTACCCGTTCACGCGAATCCATGGAGGCGTGAAGCGGCGGCCTCCCCATTACCCCCGCATGCAGATTCTTGTCATTGAAGACGAACGCCAGCTCGCACGGCACGTGTGCAGCGCGCTCTACCGCGGAGGCCACGAGGTCAAGGCCCTCCATGACGGGGCCGAGGGCCTCGCCGCCGTGCTCAAGGAGGCTCCGGACCTCGTCGTGCTCGACCTCAACCTCCCGGGCATGAACGGCTTCGATGTGCTCGAGCGCATGCGCCGCGCCCACTCCACCTCGCGGGTCATCATCCTCACCGCACTTGGTGACGTCGAACAACGCATCAAGGGACTCAAGGCCGGCGCGGACGACTACGTGGCCAAGCCATTCTCCATGGATGAACTCGTCGCCCGCGTCGAAGCGCTCGGCCGCCGCGGAGCCACCCCCAAGGCGGAGGACAAACTCACCGTGGGCGACCTCCACATGGACGTCCACCAACGCCGCGTCACCCGAGGCACCACATCCATCAACCTCTCGCCCCGCGAGTTTGAACTGCTGCAAGTGCTCATGGAGGAACCCGGACGCGTCTTCACCCGCACCGAGCTCTCCGAACGCGTCTGGCAACGCGAACACGAATACGAAAACCGCAGCGTCGAGATCTTCATCGGCAGGCTGCGCAAAAAAGTGGATGCCGGCCACAGCCAGCCACTCATTCACACCATCCGCGCCATCGGATACACCGTGAAATCCAACGACTGAACCCAGCCCTCCCATGATCCGCCCCCTCGTCCTGCTGCTCGCCTGCGGCTGCTCCCTCAGCCCGGCGGAATCCGTCATCGAGGGCCGCGTCACCCTGCCGCAGGGAAAGAAGGCCCCGGTGATGGCCAAGCGATACGAAATCGTCACCAAGGGCGGCGTGCTCTCCACCAATCCGCCGGTCGCCGTCGTTTACCTCGAGGGCGACTTCGGAAAACCCGCCTCGCTCCCGCTCCGCAGTATCGTCCAGAAGGACTACGCCTTCATCCCATCGCTGCTGCCCGTGCGCACCGGCACCAAGGTGGAATTCCCCAACGAGGACGATACCTATCACAACGTCTTCTCGTTCTCCCCCGCCAAGCGCTTCGACCTCGGCCGCTACCGACCCGAGGACAAACCCGTCCCCTTCCAGGTCTTCGACAAACCGGGCATGGTCACCCTGCGCTGCGACATCCATGAACACATGCGCGGCATCGTGCTCGTGCTCGACACACCCCACTTCGTCGTCACCTCGCCGGATGGCAAATTCCGCCTCACCGGCCTGCCCGCCGGAAACTACAAACTCAAAGCCTGGATCGACAGCCGCACCACCCTCGAAAAACCCGTTTCCCTCTCCGGCGGCGGCACCGTCAAACTCGACTTCCCGTGAAACCCACCTCGGGCATCGCGGGCTTCCGCATCCGTCTGCTCCTCGGCATGATGCTCGTGGTCTCCGCCGTCACGGCCCTCACCCTATGGATCGCCCAGCACCGCGTCTCCACCGACGTGAGGCAGCAGATGCAGCAGGCCTTCCTCAACGAAACCACCGCGCTCCAACAAGCCCGCGAGGTCCGCCACGCCGCCCTTGTCGAACGCTCGCGCGTGCTCGCACGCCGCCCCAGGATCCACGCCGCCCTCGAGGACGACGCGCGGGATCTCCTCTATCCGAATGCTGAGGACGCCCTGCGCGACACCATGGACAAGGATGCCAACCACGCCCTCAAGGCGCGCTTCTACCGCTTCCTCGATGCCCACGGAAAGGTCATCCCCGCGCCTCCCGCCGCACCCGCAGGCCGCCTCAGCCCCGCCGAGGAGGCCGCACTCAGCCTGCCGGAGCTGCCACGCACCCAGCAGGTGGGATACCTCGCACGGGAGGGTGCCCTGGATGAAATCATCGCCGCACCCATCATCTCCACCGAGTCCGAGGAGGTGATCGCCAATATTCTGTTAGGCTTCCGCCCCTTCGATGTGGAGGGCGGCAACAAAAACATGCGCGCCGGCATCTGGACCGCGGGAAGCATGTTCATGGACGGCTGCCCGCCGGAAACCCTCGCCCTCCTCTCCCGCGTGATGAGCCGTGGCGATGGCCGCTTTCCCGTGGAGATCGACATCCAGGGCACCCCCCACCTCGTCTTCAGCCAGCTGCTCAACCCGGACTCGGTGTTTCCACCCGCCCACGAAGTCTGCGTTTACTCTCTCGATGCCGTCGAGCAACGCCGGAAAAGCCTGCGCCTCCAGATCCTCGGTGCCGGCGGCCTGCTTCTGTTAGGCGCGGGCACCGCCAGCCACATCATCGCCGGCAGGCTCGCCATGCCCGTCACCCAGCTCGCCGCGGACTCCGCCCGCAACGCCGTGCGCCGCGAGCAGGCGGAAGCCGCCCTCGAACTCACCAACGTCGAGCTCGAACGCTCGATGCGCTTCTCCGCAGACACCTCGCACCAACTCAAGACCCCCATCACCGTGCTGCGCGCCGGCCTTGAGGAACTCGGCAAGCACCCGGGCGTCACCCCCGCCATGCACGGTGAAATCGGCCAACTCATCCAGCAGACCTCGAAACTCTCCGTGATGATCCATGACCTGCTGCTGCTCTCACGCCTGGACGCAGGCAGGCTCCAGCCACGCATGGAATCCATCGACATGGGCCTGCTCGTCGACTCGCTGGCGGACGACCTCAGCGCCGTTCCCGGGGCCACCGACCTTGAGGTGATCGTCGACGTGCCGCCCGATCTCCACGTCCGCGGTGAAAAGCGCTACGTTTCGATGATCCTCCAGAACCTGCTGGAAAACGCGTGGAAATACAACACCCCCGGCGGCTCCATCCACATCCGCGGAGAGCGATCCGGCGAGCTGCTCGCACTGCGGGTCGGCAACACCGGCCCCCCCATCCCCGCACCCATGCAGGAACACATCTTCGAACGCTTCCACCGCGCCGCCATGGGTGAGAACGTGCCCGGCCACGGACTCGGACTCAACATCGCCCGCGAGCTCGCTCTCCTCCACGGCGGCGACCTGCGCCTCCTGAGCTCGGAAAACTCGTGGACCGAATTTGAAATCACCCTGCCCATCTCCAACGACATCCACAGAGCATGAAGCCAACGCTCGCCCTCCCCTGCGCCCTCCTCGCCATCTCCACCACCTCGATCCATGCCGAGGACTTCGCCGAGGGCATCAGCGACGCACTCACGGTCTCCGCCTATGACGATCAGGTCCGGGCACGCCTCAGCGGACTTCTCGACCTCGAGCTCTACACCTTCTCCGGCGAGGCTCCCGGGCTCATCTTCACCGATGATTCCCACCTCTTCGCGCCGCGCCTCTCGCTCTTTCTCGATGCCCAGCTGGGTGCGCCGCTCTACTTCTTTTCCCAGGCCCGCGTCGATACCGGATTCGATCCGGCCGATGACTCGCTCGGCATCCGCCTCGATGAATACGCCCTGCGCCTCACCCCCTGGGAAGATGGCCGCCTCAGCATGCAGGCCGGCTGCTTCGCCACCATCGTCGGCACCTATGTGGAACGCCACCTCTCGTGGGACAACCCCTTCATCAACGCGCCGCTCGTTTATGAAAACATGACCGCAATCTACGACCACGAGGCTCCCTACGATCAGGCGGACTTCGCCGATGGCCTCACCCATGAGAAATACGAATACAACCCGGTGATCTGGGGACCCTCGTACGCCACAGGACTCTCGGTCTCCGGCAAGTCCGGCGGGCTCGAATACGCCGCGGAAATCAAGAACGCCGGCCTCGCCTCGCGCCCGGAATCCTGGGATGGCTTCGATACCGGGTTCGACCACTCCACCGTCAGCACGCGCGTCGCCTGGCGGCCGGACATGGCTTGGAAACTCGGACTCTCCGCCAGCCAGGGACCCTACTTCACCGACGAAGCCGCCGCAGGACTGCCCGCAGGCACCGGAATCAACGATTACCGGCAGATGGTCCTCGGCCAGGACATCAGCTTCGCCTGGAAACACTGGCAGGTCTGGGCGGAAATCTATCAGGCCCGCTTCGAGGTCCCCCTCGCCGGCGATGCGGACACCCTCGGATACTACATCGAGGCCAAGTACAAATTCACCCCGAACCTCTTCGGTGCCATGCGCTGGAACCAACAGTTCTTCGATGACGTGCCGGACGGCCTCGGCGGCGAGGTGCCGTGGGGACGCGACATCCACCGCATCGATGCCGCCCTCACCTGGCGCTTCAGCACCAGCGCCCAAGCCAAGATCCAATACAGCATCCAACACGAGTCCGGCGGCGGCGGCACCTCGGACCTCATCGCCGGCCAGTTGACGCTTCGTTTCTAACAGTCTGGCTCCGGGACATCCCCGGACGCGTCCGCCCTCAATACCGCCGCCACGCGCTCGGGAAAAACAGAACCAGCAGCGCGAACAACTCGAGCCTGCCCAGAATCATCAGCCAGGCCAGGAAGACCTGAGTGGACTCGCGGAGATGCCCGAAGTTTTCGGTAGGCCCCACCGTGCCGAATCCCGGCCCGATGTTCGAGATGGTGGCCAGCACCGCTCCGCCGCAGGTCTCCATGCTGATCCCCGTGCCCGCCTCCAGCGCGGCCACCGCCAGCGTGGAGAAGACGCAGATCATCAGATACATCAACAGGAAGAACACCGTCCGCGAACGGGCCTCCTCGCTGATCGGATTGCCGTTCACCGTCAGCCGGAACACCCGGTTCGGACGGAAGGCCCGGATGATCTCCTGCCGCGCGGACTTGAGGAAAACCAGCAGTCGCCCCACCTTGAAACCACCCGCCGTGGATCCGGCGCAGCCGCCCATCAACATGAGGAGCGCCAGGATCATCTTCGCCCACGCAGGCCACAACTCGTAATCCGCCGTGCCAAAGCCGGATGTGGAAACAATCGTCACCACGATGAACGAGGCATCCCTCAGCGCCTGCACGAAATCCACTCCACCTCCAAGCGCCCGCCCCGCGCCGATCGTGAGAATGCACGCCACGCAGATGCCGAACAACCACAGCGCGTCCTCCTCACGCCCCAGCCGTTTCCATTTCCTGCGGACCAGCACGACGATCAGCAGGAAATTCAAACTGCACACAAACATGAAGACGGTGATCCACAGCTCGATGAGCCAGCCGTTCCCCCATCCCGAATAGTAGCCCACGCTCTTGTTGTGCGTGCTGAAGCCCCCCGTGGACACCGTGGCCATCGCATGGCAGATCGCGTGAAACCACGTCATGCCCATCGCCTTCAATCCCAGCGTGCAGGTGGCGGACAAGGTCAGGTAAATCCGGATCAGCGACCAGGCGGTGTCCTGAATCCGCGCCATGCCGGACTCGCCGCCGCGGAACGAGGACTCGTTTTGAAACAGCGACTTCGAGCCCATGCCGAAGTAGCTCAGCACCGCCACGAACAGGACCAGAATGCCGATGCCTCCCAGCCACTGCGTCACCGAGCGCCACATCAGCACGCCGCGCGGCCAGGCCTCGATGTCGCTCATCACCGATGAACCCGTCGTCGTGAAACCCGAGGCCGCTTCGAAAAACGCCCCCGCCACATTCATGCCCGGCGGGCAGAACACATAGGGCATGCCGCCGAAGAATCCGCTCAACAACCAACCCAGCCCCACGATCACCACCGCTTCCCGCCGCGGCACGCGACCCGCCATCCGCTGGCGACCGCCCGCCGCCACCAGCCCCAGCGCCATGCCGAGCGTGATGCCCGCGGCCTTGAACAATCCGGCGGTCGCCCCGGCCGGACCGGTCGCACCGTCCCACCATGAAAACAACGCGCAAGCCACCATCGCCAGCGCCTGGAACAAAAGCAGAATGCCGGTAATGCGGCTGACAAGTCGGTGATTCATCGCGGCGTTTCCATCAGGCTTCCAACAGTTTCACCAAGGGCTTGAGCGAACCCTCGGCCACCATCACGAACAAATGATCACCGGCCAGAAGCACCGCGTCCGGTCCGGGCACCTCGGCGTGGATGCCACGCTGCCAGCCCACCAACACCACACCCGGCGGCCAGGCGACCTCGCGCACCATGTGACCCGCCGCGATCGAACCGGGGGCGACGTCGATCTCTATCAGATCCGCGCCGTCGAAGGATTTGACGAGCTGGTGTTTCTCCCGCGTGAGAAAGCGGCGGATCTCGCGCCAGGTCGCCTCGCGCGGACTCACCGCCGCGCGGATGCCGAGCTGCTTCCCGGTCGCGGAGATCACCGCGGCGTAATCGGTGCGGTGGATCAGCGTGAGGCAGTGCTTCACTCCAAGCGTGTGGGCCTGGAGGCAGGACATGACGTTGTCCTCATCGTCCGCGCTGGTGCCGATGAAGAAATCCGCCGCGCCCACCTGCTCCTCCTCCATCTCCGCCGCCAGCGTTGCGTCCGCACGGATCACCGTGGTGTTGAGCAGGCGGTCCGCCAGTTTCTCACACAGCGCCGGATCCTTTTCGAAGATCCTCACATCGCAATCCACCGATTCCAGCATCTGCGCCAGCGAGAAGCCATACTCGTTGCCGCCGAAGATCACCACCCGCATCCGCTCGCCTTTCGGAGCACCCCCTTGCAGACGCACCGCAAACTTTCGCAATCCGCGCGGCTCGCCGAAAATCGCCACCACATCGCCCACTTGCAGCACGGATCCCGCGTTCGGCACGAAATATGAATCCCCGCGCGACACCATCGCCAGACGGATCCCCTGCGGCGGCGCCAGATCCCGCAGCGACTTGCCCACCACGTCCGAACGCCCGCCCACCCTCACCTGCTGCAGCTCGATCCGTCCGCGGGCCAGCTCCTCCACGATCATCGAATCCGGATTGCGCACATGCTTGGCCAGCTCGATGGCCGTAAGCCGCTCCGAGCTGAACGTGTGATCGATCCCGAAATGCCCCTTGTAGTCAAACAACCACTCCTCGCGCTGCAGCCCCGGATGCACCCGGCAGACCGCCTTCCGCGCACCCATCTTCCGCGCCATCGATGAGGAAACGAGATTCGCCGTGTTCGACGAGGTCAGCGCCAGAAACAAGTCACACTCGGCCACATCCGCATCCAGCAGATCCTGCACGCTCGCGCCATTGCCCTGCACCACCTTGGCATCGATCTCCTCATCGAGCTCCAGGGCGACCGCTCCATCCTTCTCGATCACCGAGATGGTATGGTTCTCCTGCGACAACACCGAGGCCAGGTGCCTGCCGATCTCGCCTGCTCCCACAATGACGATTTTCATGACAAGCCGCAGACTAAGCGTATTCCGACGGGTGACAAGGACCGTCCCATCCACGCGCCGCGATCACCCTGTATTCCCATGGTAGATGCACATCCGCCAAAGATCGGGCCGCGCCCTGCTTGCAAATTGATTTTTTCCGGGACGAATGATAGATCTCCCGATGATTCAACTCCCAAAATCCATGAAATCCCTCATCCCGCTCCTGCTCACCGCCGCCATGATTTCCCATGCCCCGGCTCAAACCCCGAAACCCACCCCCGCGCAAACCGCCGAGGCCCTCTACCGCCAAGGCCAGATGGCGGAGAAATCCGGCGATCCCGACGCCGCGCGCACCGCATACGCCGAGGCCCTCAAGGCCAATCCCAACCACGCCCAGGCCCGCTTCAGCCTCGGCCAGTTGAAGATCAGCGCACCCACCCTCATCTCCAAGGCCCGCGAAAACAAATTCGGCGCAGTGCCCGTTCCCGAATACCGCCTCGAAGCCGCTTCCCTCGAAGAATCCCTCGCCGCCCTCTCCACCATCGTCGAGAAACAATCGAAAAACGAAGTCACTCCCAACTTCATCATCCAGGACCCCAAAGGCACCCTCGCCGAAACCAAAATCTCCCTCAACCTCAAAGCCATGCCCGCCAAGGCCGTGCTCCAATACGTCCTCGACATGGCCGGCGCCAAAGCCCGCTTCGACGAACACGCCATCCTCATCGTCCCACGCTGATCCCACGAAAGACGCAAGCATCGCCAGGTGATCGAACGTCGATCAGTTGGGGATCAATAACTCGGCATCGCCGAGCAGCGAAAAACCGCATCCAGCACGTTCTTGTCCGTCACCGGATCGTAGGCAACCGTCATAGCGATTCGGTTCTTCGGATCGTGCCTATCCTTCCAATCGATCATCAGCCCGCGGCTAGCCGTCTGGTTAGCGGCGTGAAGCGTTACTGGAAACCGGAGAGAATGTTGCAGTGGGCAATTATTGGTAGGTTGGAAAACGGAACTGCGTGGCTTTTTCGAAAATCATTGGTCAAAAGCGCTGGATACTCACGCACCAAAGCTTGAATAACCGATGATGTAGAGAAGCTAGCAGGTTAAGCCGCTCAGGCGATGTCGCCCTTCGGACTTTCCTTGCCGCGGACTTGCTCGATGGGCCGAGGTGGAAATTGTCGTCGCCGTAGTCGCCATCAGTAGATGGCAGCCTGTTTCGCGCAGATGTTATTGAACCACATTCAGAGTTGTTTGGCAACGTGACGCGGTGCGAAATCTGCGATGATCGCGTCAACGGTTTTGCGGCGGGCAATGATCATGATATGTCTACTCGGTTTTGATCACGAGTCATCTTCTGCTTCCTGTTCAACGGATGATGCCCCTCCCATCCCTTCGTAGCGGCGCGCCGCCAACCATTGCAAGCGCTTGGCCTGAGTCAGCAGCACACGTCGCAATCCGCCTTGCACTTGGCGTTCAGAGATCACTTGAGCGAGGCGCGAAATAATCAAAGCGCGCCGGGCAATTCTGAAGTCCGGGTGAGATCTGAGTTCATACACCCGGTCTGAAACGATCCGCGCTCGGAATGATGGCGGAGTCGGCACATTCAATTCGCCTGCGGGTGGGTCCTTTTCGTTGAGGATCGCCTTGAACTTTGATTCTTGGACCGCCCGTTCGGTGATGTGACGCTCAAGAGCATCGAGATGTCGGCGCGCCTCGATATTCTTGCTCTCTGTATTCTGAAATTGGGGCAATGGCCAAACCTCAATCTCGTAGACCTCAAACGGATCAAGGACAGACATGGCCACCGCATCGGTCCTTTGATTCGTCAGATGGCGGCGGATACGGGTTCTCAACATCTCGTTGGTTTGCCCCACGTAGATCGGCTCACCATCGTAGTCGAAAAAAGCATAGACACCCCAACGGTAGTTGCCGACTTTGTGAGTTCCAGATGCCGGAAACGGAGTATCAAGTAATATGGCAAGGTTATCCCGGAGGTCTTTTGTCTCGAACGGAGGCAGCTTTACGGAGTCGGGATTCTTCTTCGGCATATCGCGGTGCATTTCAACTCCTCAATGATCGGTCAACTTGCCATCATGCTGGGCCATTTGTTTGCGACGAGTTGCGGGACTGCAAGTTGTGATGCCCGACAGATGGGAAGGAAGAGGTGATCGACCAAATGCTTCACGACAGGAACAACGACCGCATCGCCCATGGCGTTGTAGGATTCGTTGTAGGAAGTCGATAGCTTATAGGTCCTAGGCGCGCCCATGAGAAGGGCGGCTTCGCGGGGGGTAATGAGGCGGGCGGACCAGCCGCTTTGGTCGTGGAGGAGGAGAAACTGGCGGCTGCTGCCGCCTTCGGCGGTGCGGAGGCAGCCGGAGAGGTCGTCGAAGCGGAGTTCGAGGACTTGTTTGCCGTGGCGGGTGCGGCGGTAGCCAGGGAAGACGGCGCGCTGTTTGCGTGGGAGTTTGTCGAGCAACTCGCGGTGGCTGGGGGCGATGATGGAGAAGAGGGCATCGGCTCTGGCTTTCTCGAAAACCGGCGCGTCCCAGTCGATGAGATCGGTGAGGGATTTGGCGCGCTTTCTCGGCCGTGGCATGGACCAGAAGACGATGTCGTCCAAGGGCGCGATGGCCTTGCGGACGGGCTCGGGGTGCAGCCAGTTTGGGCCGTTGTCTTCGAGGTGGGAGGTGTCGAGGTGATCCTGGACGGCGACAACAAAGACGCGGGGCCGGGATTGGGGGACCCAGTGGCGGGCGTCGAGCAGCATGGGGCCGACCTTGTAGGAACGCTCGCGCAGCGCTTGGTAGAGCAGTCGGAAATCCTCGCCGCCATTGGCGGAAAGCAGGCCGACGACATTCTCCAAGGCGATGACGGCGGGTTTTTCCGGCATTTCGTCGAGTACCCTGAGCCATTCCCAGAACAGTCCGCTGCGTGAGGCGGCGAGGCCGCCCATTTTCCCGGCGAGCGAGAGATCCTGACAGGGGAAGCTGGCCCAGACGATGTCGCCCATAGGGATTTCGGTGCCGCGGACCTGCTCGATGGAACCGAGGTGGAAATGGCCGTCGCCGTGGTTGGCCTGGTAGATGGCGGCCTTTTTCGGGCAAATGTCGTTGGACCACACCGGGACGCAGGCGTGTTTCGCTCCTTGCGTGACCAGCCCGCTGCCGGCGAAGAAATCGACGAAGCTTGGGGTTGGTGCCTTCATGCGGGCATTTGAACAGCTTGAGAGTGAGCTGTCAAAGAGGGATTATAACCGGGAATACCGCGCCCACCTGGATCTGATCAAAGGCGACGGAGAGGCCATCCATCGCCGTACACTAGGCTCTTCACGAGAGAGCCATCCGGCACCATGCACCCATGCCCATGCACACACGTTTCATCGCAGGCCGCCGGGGATGGGCATGTCCAGCAGGGGCATGGAGTGGCCGTCGGCGGGCGATTCGGAGAGGATCTCATGGATTTGGACCGACCATGGTGGCGTATCGCCGATCCGGTAGGCGGCCCAGGCACCGCTGTCTTCGAGGCCGGCGGTTCCGGTGAGCTTGAGGGTGTCCCCGGAGCGCACGGTGCGGATGAGTGCGTCTCCGGTGGTTTTGCCTTCCTCGTTCTTGAAAAGGACACGGAGCGTGGAAGTGCCTCCCGTGACGGAGATCTCGACCACGGGAAGCAACAAGGTGCCGCGCCGGCAGGTGTCCGCACGCGGGCCATCGGTGACGGGTGGCCGCCAGTAGCAGGCTGCGGACTCCAACTGGATCCGCTCGCCCGCGATCGGAAAGGCGGGCGTTTCCCAGAGGTGGGCTTTCTCCGGGAGTTTCAGAATCGTATGCCCGAGCACCCATCCGCCACAGGCCAGCAAGGTGGCGGCCAGCAGCATTACTCCGAGGTGGTCGCCGAAGGACCATTTGCGGGAGCGCCGATCTTCCGGAGCGGTGCTGGATCTGGCAAGTGGCGTGGATCGCTTACGGCCACGGGACCGCCGTGAGGAATCCGCCGCATTCTCCCAATCGGCCGCCTCGCCCTCCAGCCACGTCGCTGGATCGGCCTTCACGGAGGGGGAAAATCCGGTGGGTTTTTCAGCGATCGGAGCATCCTGCGCGGTCGGCCCGCTGGCCTCCTCGCCAGACATCGCGGGGGCATCGATCCACACATCATCGGCGGCGGCTGCGGAAACCGGAGTGGATGAATCCGGCGGCGGCCCGGGTGAGTCGGTCTTCGGACGGCCGGCAAGACCGGCAGCCTCCAGATCCGGATTGCCGAAGGCCATGGCCTCGATCATCCGGATCTCGTCGTCGAAGTCCCACAGGTCCCGTTCCGACAACATCGGATCGTCCTTGGACGTTTCCCAACCCAGCGCGCGGTTCGGATGGATGTGGGACCACAGGGACGGCTCAGCACCCGGGCCAAGCGCGTCGCGCGCAGCGACTTCGATCCGCCGGAAATCGGCAGCCACCCGCGCCATGTCCGGGGGCCGGCTTGCCGGATCGAGCGAGAGACAGCGGTTGATGCACTCTCGCAGCTCCCGCTCCTCCGTCCCGGGACCGGTATCCGGCCACGGCAGCACGGCCTGCGCTTCGAGATTTCCCGCCACCTTGAGCCGGTCCACCTGCACGTCCTGCCAATCGCTCGTTCCCGCCGCCGGGGCCACCTGCTGATAGACGGCATGGCAACGCGGGAAAAATCCTGTTAGAATCCGATAGGCCAGCACGCCGAAGGCAAACACATCCCAGCCGAATCCCGCGGCGCGGCGGTATCCCGAGGGGTCCCTGAGCTGTTCGGGTGGCTGATAGAGCAGCGCATCCGTGAACGGGAACGCCCGCACCCCGGGCATGTTTCCCAGAGCCCAGTCCGTCAGCAACAGTTCATCGTCAGGACCGATGAAGACATTCCCCGGCTTCAGATTGCCATGGGCCACGCCGCGTTCATGCATTCCCGCCAGGGCGCGGGCCAGGGATTTCACCCGCATCCACGATGAGTCGCCCGGATGCTCTCCGAGTTCGTGTTGAAGGCTCAGCGGGCGCAGTGAGCGGAGGCCGCCCGCATCATCGACAAACACGGGTCCCATCCGGGTGGCGGTGCCCGCTCCGGACCGGGGGCGGATCACCGGCATCACACCGGGTGGCCAGCCACCCGCGGCGAGCCGCCGCGTCATTTGCTCAAAGAGCGGGAGATTCACCGCGGATTCATCGAATCGCTTCAAGGCCAGTCTCTCGCCATCCTCATCCTCCGCCAGATAGACACGCCCGCTGCCTCCTTGGCCGATCAACCCAAGGATCTTCAAACCACCAGCATGCTCCGCGATCATGGGGGCGGAACTAACATTTCGTTTTTCGTCCGCCCAAGAGGGAACGTCCCGGAAACGTGCAAGAATTGCGCTGCCATTGCCAACAGCTCGGTGGATGGCAGCGGAAAAACCCTCGCCAGCGTGCGACCGGACGCCAGCTTCTCTCTCTTTGAGGGAGTCGACGGAGTCTATCTGAACTACAGCGCCGTCCCCGAGCCCACCTCGCTCGTGCTCGCCCTGCTTTCCGGCATTCCGCTCCTGCGCCGCAAGCGGGCATGAGGCGGCCCGCGGCAAATCCCGCCCCCGCATGGCCCATGCTGCATGATTTGCAGTAAAAACCGCGGGGATTTTCTTTCGGATCACGATCCCATTCCAGACTTTCCGCGTCCCCACGCGCTCGCGGAATCGGATGCTTTTCCTGAGATCCGTCTTGGCGCTGGAGAGACCTTTCCAATCATGCAGACCAAACAGAAATCACGTTTGTCATCCATCGCTTCCGCAGCCGCATGGCTCGGTCTTGCCGCCACTTCGGGAGCCACGGTGTTGTCGAACCTCAACAGTCCTTCCCAGCTCACGTCCGACTTCAACGCCGGCTATTCGAACAATCCCTGGACCCACGCGACTTCCGGTGGCCTTGGTGACTCCGGTTGTGCGGTCGTTCCCGATGGCGATGACGTGCTCATGACCTACACCACCGGTTACTCCACGGAAGTGGGAGGCAGCTACACGATCGGTGCCTATTTCTACAACGTCTACAATTCGGGTTTCGGAGCACTGGGCTTTTCCAACCTCTCCAGCGCGAACCCGATCTTCTGGGGCAATCCTGACAACAGCATCGGCGTCTCGATCCATGGTGGCGGCGGCGAGTATGTGAACGTGATCGGCAGCAGCGACAGTTCGGGCGCCACATGGGGCAATGGCGATCTGGCCACCAATGCCTGGTTCTACGCGCAGACCACCCTCACCTTCACGGCGGTGGATGCCTACAGCCTTACCACCACCATCTGGAACAGCGATGCAAACGGCGTGCTGGGAAGCCAGCGTGCGAACGATACCGTCACCGGCAGCCTGGGTGACGGTTACAAGCTCAACGAGAGCTACGGCACGATCTATGCCCACGTCGGCACCTCCGGCTCGCGGTTCACCAAGGTGGACAACATCAGCACCGCAGGATCCACGGGCGCCATCCCCGAGCCATCCGCCGTGGTTCTGCTGGGCGCAACCGCGCTCGGCTTCGGCCTGCGCCGCCGTCGCGCGTAAGACCGCACACGGTCTTTTCGATCAGGCTCACCGTGGCAATCACGGTGGGCCTTTTTGTTAGGAGGTCAAATGGACGATGCCACCGAATGTCGTCCAGTCTCCGGCGCGCTTCACCAGCCACAAACCCGGCCGGGGAGGACAGAAGGGGGGCCGGGCCGGCGGGACGTTTACCAGGTGATTTGACAACCGATGCCGAAGCTGCGCGCCGGGGCGATCTGGCCGGCGAGTGGCTGGCCTTTGGCGGAGTTGTCAAACTTCGCGAGGGCGTAGTCCGCATCCAGGAGGTTGCTGCCGAAGAGATAGACGCTGGCATGGTCCCATGAATATCCGAGGCGGGCCCCCAGCAGGCGGCGGGTTTCCAGCGCGGTGACCCGGGGGCTGGCCGGATCCGTGTAAGTGGCATCCGCCCATGAAAACAACGTGCTGGCGAAGAAGCCCGAGGAGTGTTGGTAGGATGCGCCGAGCGAGGCCGTCCACTCCGGAGCATTGGGAAACGATTGGCCGTCGCGGTCCACGCCATCGAGCATGAACTCGCCAAACTCGGTGTGCACCCACCCCAGAGTGCCGCTGACGACCAGCGGTGCCCAGGGTTTCCAGCGGGCTTCCAACTCGCTGCCGTAGCGCCGGGAGCTGGCGGCATTGGTGGTGTAGGTATCGATGGGTTTCAAACCTCCGGGTGCGTCGAAGGTGATCTGCGGATCGTCCATCCAGGAATGAAAGAGGCCGGCGGAGAGCTCCAGAGTGTCGCATGGATTGGCCCGGCCATAGAGGTCGAGATCCCAGGTAAGCTCGGGATCATAGGGACCGCTGGTGCCCAGACTGGGCGCGAAGCTGACGCCGCCGCTGTGGTAACCGCGGGCAAGCTGGAGGCCCACTTTCCCTCGCTCGTCCGGCTGCCATTCCAGCGCGATCTGGGGCAGCAGCGCGGTGTCCGCGATGTCCGCCGTGGATTTCGCCTCCGGACGCGTTCCCACGGTCGCCGCGGCCTTCACCTCGCGCTGATCGTGCTGCATGCGCAAGCCGCCGGTGAGGTGGAGGTTTTTCATAAACTCCCAATCTCCACGGCCATACACGGCCAGCACCCTCACATCCTCCTGACCCATGCTTTGATAAGGCGAACCGGAGGGCAAGGGAGCCACTCCCACGCCGCTGTAGCCGAGATCATAACTGCTTGCCTCAAGATAAACTCCGGACCGCCAATCCAAGACACCCTCGTCACACGAAACACTCAGATCCTGAGTGAAGCGGAGTTCATCGATGACCCCGTTTGCCACCCAGGCGAGCACCGCAGTCTCGTCGAGATCGAAATGGGTTTTCAAGTCGAGCTGCTGGAGGGCGGTGGTGGACTTCAATTCCAAATCATG
The DNA here is from genome assembly GCA_027486655.1 of Verrucomicrobiaceae bacterium. Taxonomy (GTDB): domain Bacteria; phylum Verrucomicrobiota; class Verrucomicrobiia; order Verrucomicrobiales; family Akkermansiaceae; genus Luteolibacter. The sequence goes on from JAIXOR010000078.1 coordinate 62,782, forward strand.
CGGCAGCGCCAGACTGGCGTTGAGAATGACCGCATCGCGCCGGGCCGGGCAGGAGGGATCCAGATTGAGCGCGGTCTTGCGATCGAACAGATCGTAGCCGGCAACCGCCCTGGCCGTGCCGAACGGATTGCCGCTCGACTCGTCATGGACCAGCGACAGGTCATACGCCGCGTCACGACATTGGTTGGGATGCCATATGAGTCGCGCCTGATAGCGATCACGCCGCGTCGCGCCAAAGGCATCGTCACCGTTGTAGAGGTTGGTGACATCGTCATCGCTCTCGCGGTGAGCGACGGCAACCCGCAGCGCGAGTTCATCGGGCCGCAACACGAAATCCTGGACGATGCCCGCGCGGAGGGTGCGGTTTTCCGATGCTTCAAGCAGCGCCTTGCCATCGTTCGAGAACCCCGGTGCACCGGTCTGAAGCCGCAGAGCCCCACTCAAGCTTGCCGGGCCGGGACCGAGCAGCTGGGGGCCGCGCAGAAGCTCCACGCTTTCCAGATCCCACAGCAGCGGCGGCAGGTAACGGAGCGTCGCCACCGAGAGTGTCGCGCCATCTTCCATCACCGGGATCAGCGGATTGGAGGCCGTTCCCACCACATAAAAAAGGCCGTCCTGATTCACACCGCGAAGGCTGAAGCTGCCGACCGACATGTTGCCGCCATAGGCATTGGCCACGGTGTCAAACAGATCCTGATAGGTTCCCCGCTGGACAGGCGCTTCCGACAACGCCGCCGCGTCGATCCGGACCGAATTGCCCGGGATGGCTTCCGTTTCATCCTCTGGCCGTTCCGAAGTGACCATGAGGGGGGAAAGTGCGGCCGTTTCACCACAAAGGCTCGGCGGGAGAAGCGGGATGCCAAGAAGGATGCCACCCGCAAGGTGGTGGAGTTGCCGGATCAGGGATGGCTTCATGGTGGTGCTTTCCAGGAAGGGTTGTTTTCAACAACGCCCTCCTGTTCATCCGTCGAGACTCACGAGGCCGATTGGCAGATGTCTGCAACACCACATACCCTTGGAAGAAATCCGAGCCGCCGGGAAAGTCGATCCATAGAGCCATCGGATCGATGCATATTCTGCACGTTTTCATGGCCCTGTCTTGGTGGTGTGCGATGAAGGGCATCGCTTCACTTGGGACCATCGAAGCGGTGCACCTCCCCCCATACGTCCCATGCCGAAATCCCGGGAGCCTGCTTTGGCTCCGGAGCGTAACTCGGAGCCCCACTCCGGCGGCTGGCGGAAAAAGAAATCCCAAGGCCACAGTGAGCGGCCTTGGGATCCGTTTGGGTTTCAGGGAGAACAAATCACTGGCCGCCGACAGGAGCACCGACGCGCAGGCGCAGGAAGCGCTTGCCGCCGGCTCCGGCAGGCACGCTGGTCTTGACGGTTTCGAGGGCTCCCTCGGTGGAGGTGATTTGTTGGCTCACGGTTTCCGTGCTCCAGCTTCCGGCTTCGAGGGTCTCGCTCCACTCGATCTGATAGGTCACGCCGTTGTCCTTGGCCGCGGTGCTGCGGGTGTAGGTGTATTCCAGGTTCGCACCGTTGAGGACGAGGGCGGCGGGCATGACGCCGGAGGAGTTGGGAGCGGTGCCGAGAGCGTATTCCAGCAGGTTGTTCAGGCCATCACCGTCCGGGTCGGCAGAGTCCGCGCCGGAGGCCACGGAGTCATAGCTACCGAAGTTGGCGAAGCGCCATTCCTCCTGATGGGTGTGGGCTGGGGGAGCGGCAGGAGTTCCGGTCAGCTGAATTGCCCAACGGTCAGAACTGTTTGGCATGTCATAGTAAGTTCCGGAGTATTCAAGGAGCATCGAACCAACCGTCCAGCCGGCGCTGGATTGCGGCTCGATGTTGGGTTCATACCGTTTCCAAGATGCGCCGCCCGAGGATGCCCCCACGAATAGGATGTAGGAGGTGTTGGCCCTGAGGCTGAAGCCGTTCAGCGGGAAGGTGAAATACGCGGGAGTGTTGCCGAAGGAACGGCTGGCATAGTTCTGCGTGGCAAGGGCCGGACCGGAAGGAAGAAAATCACCCCCAACTGCAAACAAACGAATCTGCAGGGCGGTGGCCGCCTCAAAGTCGGATAGTGCGAGAGTGATGGAACTCAGATCGAATCCCTTATTGCCCGTCAAGATGCGATATCCAAAGGCCAGAGTCGAGGAAATGCCATTTCCATGGTAGTCCAACGCCGTGGTTTTTCCGGCGGTGTTGTCGAAGATAATGGACACTTCACGAGTGACGACGACCGTGTATGTTTTGGTAGTGATGCCATCCTCTGCGGTGACGACGGTGGTGATCGTATTGTCTCCCACTGCAAGCGGCACGGAGCTGCTGGCACTGCCAGAGGTGACCGATGTCCCGTTCACCGTTACCGTGGCGGTTCCGTCAACCAACGTGGGAGTCAGCGTGATGGATTCGATCGCGTTTGCGACAGTGGCTGTATAACTGGTGGTAGAGCTGTCGAAGACCAAGTTGAGAGCGCCGCTGCTCAGGGTGAGGTTGGAGAGATCGGCGTTCTCAAAGAGAGGGGCAAGGGCTACCGAGTGAAAAAAGCCCCCTGAAATTGCGGACTTCCCAGCGACCATTGGACCTCGGGCACTCACCGCAACGGGAACATCGCTGTTCGAGGTGCTGTCATTTCCGAGTTGCCCAAGTGTATTGTATCCAAATGTCGCGAGGGTTCCGTCAGAGCAGGCGACCATATTATGGTGAGATCCCGCCGCAATCGCGGTCACCGTCTTGCCAGAGAGCACCCCGCTCGTATTCACCGCAACCGGCTCAGAGCGCGTCGTGGTAGTTCCATCCCCGAGCTGACCATAAGCATTATATCCCCAAGCGGCCACCGTGCCGTCTGCGCAGAGGGCCAACTGTTGTGAATCTCCCGCTTCGACATCCACCACGGTTTTCCCTGCGAGTGCGCCGGGAGAACTAAGTGCTTGCGGGATAAAAGTGGAATATCCCCATTGGGCAATCGTGCCGTCCGAGCACAGGGCAACGCTTGTGTATGCCCCGCCCGCGACATCGACGACCGTCTTGCCGGAGAGCACCCCACTGGCACTCACTCCCACCGGCACCGGGCGGTTGACCTGGGTTCCATCCCCGAGCTGGCCAGAGCTATTTCGCCCCCAGGCCACCAAGGCACCGTCCGAGCACAGCGCGAAATTATGGTAGTCCCCCGCTGAGATGCTCACCACCGTTTTACCCGAGAGTCCCCCACTGGTGTTCACTGCGACCGGCACAGCACGGCTGATCTGGGTGCCATCCCCGAGCCGGCCATCGTCATTCGCACCCCAAGCGACCACCGTGCCATCGGAGCAAAGCGCGATGCTGTGAGATCTGCCCGCCGCGATGGACACGACTCGCTTGCCTGCCAGGACGCCACCTTGCTCCACAGCCACCGGCACGCGGCGGTATGCCAACCCGCTTCCATCTCCGACCTGACCATCACCGTTATATCCCCAAGCTGCCAAGGTCCCATCCGAACACAGCGCGAGGTTGTGATACGTTCCCGCCGCGATGGCAGTCACCGTTTTTCCCTGGAGAATGCCACTTCGGTTCACGGCCACCGGCACGAAACTCTTGGTAGAGCTATTGTTTCCAAGCTCACCTGAGCTATTATTTCCCCACGCCATTGGACGGTTGTGCCTCCAGACCAATTCCAGGTCATTGCCGGTGCCTCCATAGTAATTGGCGACAAAATAGTAGGTCCTGCCGGCAAAGCTCAGAGACAGCTCTTGACCTTGAGCAAGGTTATTAAATTCCCCATTGATGAATGGCAGTCCGGTATTCCTGACCACCGTGAGAATGGTCCCTGAAACTGGTGCGAAATTCAAACTGATGTCGAGCGTGCTCCCCGTGGGATTCAGGCTGCTGGCCGTCACGGGAATATCCGCCGCCGAGGAAAAGCTTGCCGTCACCACGCCTGTCCGCGTGCCAGTGAGGGAGACTGTACGAGTCACTGCATCCGGACTGGCGAGGACGAGATTTCCACTCACGGAGCCGATTTCATAGGAAGCAGACACAGCTGCCATCCGCACGGAAATCGTGGCAGGCAAGCTGGCAGCAGCCAGGCTCAGGCTTGTAGAGTAGGAAACAGCATCGCTTGAGACCTCGTAGCCTGCCGGAGCTGTGACCGTGACCGGACCGGTGAGTTCGGCGCCATCCACGATCAAGGTCTGCGGCGGTGAGGCGTTGGCGTACTCCGCCGTGAAAGCTCCCAGCGCAGCAGGAGTTGCAAGGTTTGGCGCGATAGGTGTGATGCTGAAGTCATCGATGGCAAGGCCTTGGGCGTTGCTGCTTCCTCCGGTGCCGGTGTAAGCCCAACGCAGATAATACGTGCTTCCGGGGGCGATGCTCAGGCCTGAAAGTCGGAACGATTTCGCGACGCTGGAAGACGGATTGACGACGGCCTTGTCGGCATCCGCTGCATAGCTCTGGGCGCCGGCCGGATCCGCGGTGAGCGATGTGGCTACCGTGCCATGGGAAAACGACCAATTGAAGGCACGAGTGCCGGAACGGTATTTTTCGTAGCTCCAGGAAAGATCGAGCGCGCGGATGGTTTCCCCCGTTTGGTTGATAAAGGCATAGCCCATATAGCTGGGCGAGGGCCAGTAGCCGATGCCTAGAAAGCCTGCCGCAGAGAGAAAGCCGGGCGCACGGTCCGTGGCGGTGCCAGTGACACCGTTGGCCCAGTTGTAGGCACCGCCCACCGCACCTTCGGTGATGACACCAGTGCCAGAAGTGCCGGCTGCTTCGGTGAGGGCGCTGCTACCCGCAGTCCAGACCTCCCCATGACGCCAACCCGTGGGCAAGGCGGCGCTGGCGGAGGAGCCGAGGGAATCGAAGTTCTGAGTGACCGCGACACGCGCGGTGCTGATGGGCTGCTGGGCAAAGCCGCTGGTGGCGGACAGCAGCAGGGCGAGCGGAAAGAGCTTGGGCATGATGGCGATGAGAGCGGAATAGTTCGGTTGTGATTTTCAATGAGCCGCAGTTGCGGGAAGAGCTTCTTATATCAATGGTGATCCATGGGGAAATCCCAGTGATTAACGGTTAAATCGTGATGCAAAGTTTGCGCGACTTGGTGGGGCAGCTGATGCCATGGTTGGCAATTGGTGCGATTTCCGTGTTATGCGGCAATCAACCTCCCGCGTGTTTCTGGAAGGAGCTCACCTAACAGAAACCGCCTGCCTAGCGATTCGCTTCAGTGACAGGTGGCGGCGGTGATGCCGGCCTTGGCGAAGGTGCCGATGAGGAACTCCATGTGATCGCGGTGCCAGACGAGGCGGCCTGTTTCCAGCGCGGCTTGTTCGAAGTCCGGGAAGGCGGAGAGGACCGCGCGGTATTCCCCGGCGGCAAACTCCGTATCGCCGCGCAGCGCGTGCACCGCTCCACGGATCAAGGGATCCGCCCAGCCCCAGGGGATCCGATAGACATCCAGGTGGGCGAGGGCGGCATCGGGATCGCCGCGGCGCAGGGCGACGAGTGCCTCGACCACGTGCACGGCGCAGGGCTGATAGGGATTCATGCGGCGGGACTCGTGGATGAGCCGCAGGCCGCGTTCTTCATCCATGCAGCGAAAGCACATCAGCACGCCGATCCCGCACTTGGTGATGGCGGCTGCATTCGGATCGCCCTCGATGGCGGAGGCGAGGCGGCGGATTTCGTGATCGTGTCCGCCGAAGCAGGCGGCGAAGCCGGAGGCCAGAATGGACCAGGGATCCTCAGGGGCGAGGTGCCAGGCGTCCCGTGCGAGTTGTCTGATTTCCTCCACGGGCGTTGCTTCCGGCCAACGAGGTTCGTGCCCGGCATTTGCGAGGAGCATGGCCAGCGTGGCCTTGGGCAGGGATTCTTCCGGATGGGTCCGGACGACGTCCCGCAGCCGCGGGATGGCCTTGGAAAGAGCCCGCGGGTTGAAGTCCGCGAAATACATCCGCCCTAACAGAACCGCTTCATAGACGGAGAGCGAGTGTTCGGGTTTGATCCGTGCGAGGCGGCTGAAATGCGCGTCCACTCCTCCGTAGTCCGATCCGATGATGGAGGAGAGGCGGATGATCAGCTCGTCTCCAATGCCCTCGATCGAGAGGCGGTCGAGCGGAAGGTTCTCGTTTACGGTCCAGGTGACATGCCCACTGGCTGCATCCAGCATGCGGATGCCCAGCTCGATCCGGCCGCCGCGGCGGTGGATATGGCCGTCGATGAATCCATCGATGCCGTGTTTGGCGGCGATGATGGTTAGATCCGGTTCATCCGATCCGATCGCGTGGCGGGAGAACGGCCCCATGAAGTCGAAGGTCCCGGACCTGGAGATGCGGTCGCCAAGTTGCTCGGAGATCAAGGCGGGCAGCAGGCTCCACTCGTCCTCCAGGCCAAGCCCTCGGAATTCGATCAGGGCGAGTACGGGGCGCTTGGCCGGGGATTCGTATCGTGTCGGGGATGCCTGGATTTCGAGCAGGTAGCATCCGGCGGGCAATGTGATCCGCAGGGGGTCCCGTGCTCCGGGCCCCTCCGCGTATTCCAGCAAGGCCTTGCGAAGCTTGGAAAGGTGCACGCGGACAAGCGATGAGCGGTTGGGATCGAAGCTCCGTTCCATTCCGAAGCACTCGAAGGCGATGCGGTATTGATCGAGCCGGGCGGAAGTTCCCGCGGCGTGGTTCTGGAGCAGAAACCCGAGGAGCTGGCTGAGTTTGGGAGACCTGCGGATCGGATCGAATTCGAGGAGTTTCCGGCGACAAAGCCGCAGGGAGTCGTCCAGGCCTGCGGCGGCGCACGGATCGAGGGTGGCGGGCTCCGGGGATGCGTGGGGATTCATCGTTTCCTGAAGCGCCAGACCAGCACCATGGTGAAGAGGACGAAAGCGAGGCCGAGCGAGGTGGTGATCACCATCGGCCATCCGCGGCCGGTGACCAGCAGGAGGGTGGTCGAGTAGATGAGCGCGATGCTGTAGGAGCAGGCCCAAAGCAGCCAGGACACCAGGGAGATGGATCCGCTGCAGCGCGTTCTCAGCAGCTTGCGCCATTGGGGCACATAAGCGCAGAGCGAGCAGATGGGCACGCAGGATTGTGCCGCACCAGCAAGGGTCAGGATGGTCTCAAGCTTTGCTGGATCCAAAGGTGATCACCTGAGCCCCGACCTCGCTGTCCGGCAAGCGGCCATTGGTTCGAGCAGGAGCTGCATGATGCAACCATTGCACGAATTTCCATCGATCCGGATTCACCGGCCGCCTTCCCAACGGAGCTTGCGGATCTCGCGGGGTCCCTGCCAGGCCTTGGGAGGGAATTGAACGCGGCCTTTGGCGGTGCCTTGATAGCCCGGGCTGAGGCAGAGCTCGGTGGCGGTGTCCCAATCCGAAGGCGGACCTTCGACCTCGGGATCGTTGGGAACAAGATCCTCCAGCCGGACGCTGACCGTTTGCCAGTCGGGCGAGGCTTTCAGTTTCCGGGTGGTGACGTAGTCGGTGGCGGGGACCTGCCTGCCGAAGACGCCCCATTGGTTCGTGCGGATGACCACGGCGAGGGTGTTGTCGCTGGTGGACCGGATTTCGAAAACCAACCGGGCTCCCTTCGGGCCGCGCCACTTGGGATCCTTGATCTTCGCGGTGGCGGCGGTCCAGAGCGGTGGGTGGCCCCAGTTCGATCGGTGCCAATCGCACCATCCATCGTCTCCGGCATCGATCATGCGGTCCGCATGGTCGGTCGCGCGGGTGCCGGCGGTCTTCCAGATGGCGGGCGCGGCGGTGACCACCCGCGAGCTGATCGTGTAGTTCGGGGAATCGCCGGCACCGGCAGGACGGGCGATTTTCTGATAGATGGGCGGGGTTTCATAACTCACATCCGCGTAGGCGAACAGCGGTTGATCGAGGGACATCAGCGGCGCGGCGGCGGTCCAGGATGAACCGTGCTTCACGGCCCTGACATGCCGCCAGAAGCGGGTGGTGGGATGGGGGTCGAGCGAGTAGTAGATGGCCACGGAGTGAACGGGGCGGGAATCATCGGGCGTCACCTCCAAGCATGGGATTCCTTCAGCACCCCGTGCATGCAGGACGAGCCGCGGCGTCTTCGGCAACGCAAAGGCCTGCTTGAGGTGTTGTTCGAAGAACAGGTGTCTCGTCAGCCCGTGGGCGTCGTCATGCAGGTGGTTCTGATGCGGAGTGATGCTGAGGCGCAGGAGCTCGTCGGGCACGATGCGCCAGTTCCATGCCATGTGATCGATGATGCCATGGAAATCCTGGGTCGGGGAAAGCCAGAGGATCGGACAGCTGATGCGGGGAAGGTAGGCGTTGTCGGACACGCAGGCCTGCTGGATCGCATCGGTGCGGGTTTTGAGGCAGCCGGGGAGCTCCGTCTGGGACACATCGATCTCGCCGCATCCCCCGCAGGATGGGACGGCGGCGCGGATGCGGCGGTCGATCCCGGCGAGGTTGGTGGTGAGCTTTCCGCCCATCGAGTGTCCGTAGACGCCGATTCGGGATGGATCGACTTCCGCTTGCTGCTCCAGAAAGGTCAGAGCGCGGCGGGCGGCAATGAGCACGAGAAACCAGTTTGCGTTCCGTGGAGATTCGACGGCATCGAGGGTGAAATCATCCGCCGCGATGTTTCCCGTGAAGTGGTTGATCGGGTTGCGTTGGGGCGGGTGGGTGGCGTCGAGCTTGCCCCAGTCGGTTTGCGGGCCCTGCCAGAATCCGTCGGGATGAATGCTCTTGGGCACCGGGATGCGGTTGCCGCCCCAATTGAGTGAGAGGCTGGCGTAGCCGTTTGCGGCATCGGCCATCGGGCCATCGAGGCTGGCGGATTGGCCGCCGCCATGGAGGTGGAGCAGTGCGGGCAGCCTGGTGCCGCCTTTGGGCACGCAGTAGATGGCGGCCATGGTGGATGCGGCTCCCTTGAAGGTCCCTATCTGATAGCGGATGAGGCGGGTGACGACTCCATCGTTTTCCCACTCGCGGAGGATTTCGGTGTGCAGTGGCTCGCTGGCCGGATCGTATCCGTTCCAAAGGGCGTCCAGATCACGCGGGATGTGGCCGTCCTTGAGCGGTGGAAACGATTCCGCCGCAAGCGGGATGGATGCGGACAGGATGAGGGCAAGGACCGTGCCCGCGGCGGAGTGCTTCCATTTCATGAGCGTATCCTCTCCGGTAAGCGGCGGCGGCGGCGGATCTTTCTTCGGAACGGTTCTGCGCCACCGATCCGGTTTGCCTCGCGGGCAGCCGGGGATTATCAATCGCGCGGAATGCTTGCCCAGGATGACATCGTGTGGATCTCGCGATACCGCTTGAAGGCGGTGGGTCGCCTCAATTCCGTCTCACGGCGCGCGGTTTTCGAAGGCGTGCTGATCCGGGTGAATGACGGGTTCGGCTGCATCCATCCTTGGCCGGAGCTCGGGGACCCGCCGCTGGAGAAGTGCCTGGCCGACCTCGCCGGACCGCGCCGGCGGGCGATCGTGCGGCGTGCGCTGCGCTGTGCCGAGTATGACCGGGCGGCGAGGGAGTTTTCGCATTCGCTTTTCGAAGAGATGGAGACGCCGGAGAGCCATGCCACGCTGCCAGCGGCGGATCCGACCACCGTGGCGCTGGCGATCGAGGCCGGGTTTCAAACCATCAAGCTGAAGACCGGGCGGGACCTCACGGCCGAGGCCGCGTTTCTCGACGCCATGACCAGCGAATACCCGGGGATGAAATGGCGGCTGGATTTCAACGAATGCCTCGAGCCCGCGGAGGCGGAGCAGTTTCTGTTAGGCCTGCGGCCGCAGACCCGGGCCGCGATCGACTTTGTGGAGGACCCCTGCCCGTATTCGGAGAGCGCGTGGAAGAAGCTCGGATGGAATACCGGCGTGAAACTGGCGGTGGACCGCGAGGCCGCCCCGCTGAGCAGCTCCGCCGCGGTGATGGTGGTGAAGCCGGCGATTGACGAACCCTTTCTATTGGCGGAGGCGGCGCTTGCGCATTCGCAGCGCCTGGTGGTGACGAGCTACATGGACCATCCCGTGGGGCAGACCTTCGCGGCCTGGGAAGCGGCGCGGCTTTCGCTGCAGTTTCCCGGGTGCGTCTCGGTGTGCGGATTGCAGACGCATCATCTTTTCGAGGCGGACGCCTTCACCGAGGCGCTCGGGCCCTGGTCTCCCGCGTTCCAGGCGCCTTCCGGGGACGGGCTTGGATTCACGGATCTTCTCGAAGCGCTGCCATGGACCCGTCATTTCTAACAAGCGGGGACTTCTGGCGGGATGCCACGCCTTTCGCCGAGGGTTTTCCGGGGACCTTGCCGTCCCAGCCGGAGATGGCCGGGCATGTGTTGTTCCAGACCTCCGGCAGCACGGGCGAGCCGAAGTGGATCGCGCTTTCGAAGGAAGCGCTGCTTGCATCGGCGGCCGCCGTCAATGCGCACCTCGGTGTGGATCGTTCATCGTGCTGGGGACTGGCGCTGCCGACGCGACATGTCGGTGGTTTCGGCGTGGCGGCACGTGCCTTTGCGGCGGGGTGTGCGTTCCGTCATTTTGAGAAACGCTGGAGCACCGGTGAATTCGTCGAATGGCTGCATGAGAATGGCGTGTCGCACACCTCGCTGGTGCCGACGCAGGTGCATGATCTTGCCGTCTCGAAACTGCGGGCACCGGAAGGCCTGCGCGCCGTGGTGGTCGGCGGAGGAAGACTGGACAACCGCTCCGGCAAGGCGGCGCGGGACCTCGGGTGGCCGGTGCTCGCCAGCTACGGCATGACGGAGGCGGGCTCGCAGATCGCCACGCAGGAGCTGGCTTCGCTGCATGAAATCTATCAGCCCGCGCCCATTCCGCTGCTGCCAATCTGGAGCGCACGGCTTTCGGCCGACGGTCGGCTGCAGATCGCCGGTCCCGCGTTGTTCTCGGGCATGGTTTCCAGGGCGCAGGGAGACTGGATCTATCAGAAACGGCCGGGTGAATGGCATGAGACCGCGGACCGGGTGAGCCTCGGACCGGACGGCCTCACTCCGGCCGGCCGCGCGGACACGCTGGTGAAGGTTCTTGGCGAGTTGGTGTATCCCGGCGCGATCGAATGCGAGTTGGCCGACCTGACGGATGGTCGTCTTGCCACCGGTTCTTTCGTGGTCGCGGCGGTGCCGGACGAGAGGATGGAGCACGCCCTGATCCCCGTCTTTGATGCCGCTGTGAACCGGGAACTTGTCGATTCCGTTATCGAGGCATACCACTCGCGTTGTCCGGGTTTCCGAAGGCTGGGTGCGGCCGTGGTGCTGGATCCTCTGCCAAGGGGACCTCTGGGAAAACCCATGATGCGTGAGATCCTCGCCTTGCTGGATGCAATGAAATCGAAGGGAGCTTGAGCATCGACAAGGCGGGCGTGGCGAGAGAGGATCGCAATTGCCCGATGATGATGAAACCGAGCTTCCATGCCAATCCGACGAGGGTGCTTGCGTGCGGGCTGATTTTGGCCGCCCTGGCGACGGGGGTGTGGAAAATCGCAAGCGAGCCGGATCCGGACAAGCCGGTGGTTTCCCCGCCAGGTCGCACGGCGGCGGCATCCGGTTCGGTTTCATTGCGGTCTGATGCCGCGGGCCACGCGCCGCGAGCTGCCGGACTCCGATTGGACGAGGAAGCCGAGCGTCGTTTGAGGGAGCAAGCGGCATCCGGAGACTTGCAGGCGCTGCAGGCCGAGCTGGCCGCACGTTCGGAAGCAGGAACGCTGGAGGGCATCTCGGGCGTGCTCCGCGAACTCGCGCGCGAGGGAGCAATGGAACCCGCCCAATGGAGTCTGGTCTTCAGCGGGGAAAGCGATCCCGGGCTTCACTTGAAGCTGTGCGCGGAAGCGCTTTCCAATCCATCCGACGTCATCCGGGCGCTCGCCTCATCCAGGCTGGAAGAGGCATCCGGACAGATCTTCAAGGACACGTTCCAAGCCAACAAATGGCTGGCGGAGCGTGTGCGGAAATGACCCGTTCAACCGGGTGGAAAGGCCCCTCCCTCCATCTCCCAGGCACCCGGACCGAGCACGATCCGTCCGCCTTCAAAGACACGGAGAAACTGCCAGGATTCCGTCGCGGAAAGCGTCATTCCGTGTTTTCTAACCACCAGTGGCCCGCCCTGAAACTGGACCACCTCGCCCGCTCCGGCGCTTTCGAAGGAGGCACATTGGATCGTTGTCACGGAGTTGCGCTTGGTCGCGTGGATCCAAGCCTCGACCGAGCCGGAAGCCAGAGCGCGGAACCCCTCTTCCTCTTCGGCGATACGGATGCCGCCATCGCATGCAAGCATCATGCCCTGGCCGAGGATGGCCGCCGGGCCGGTGATCGAAAGCCGGCGATCCGGCAGATCAAGATGCCCACCCTCGCGGCCCACCAGGATGATGGTGCGGGGGCATGCCAGTGCGTCTTCAGCCGCAAGGCAGCGCATGTAGCGATCCATCCGTCCGGCAAAGCGCGCGATGAATCCGGAAGCGTCCGGCGGAAGGATGCAGGGAAACGGAGTGATGGGGGTGATTCTCCATGGATCCGCAGAAAGGATGCGTCCGGCAGCCAGCGCGACGGAGGGAACAAAGCGCGGCTTCATCCCGATCTCGACAAATCCTGTTAGATCGAAACGCCGGGTCCGCACCTCCCCCGCCAGCGAATCCCCGCGGATGCGCAAGGTTTCCCCATCCGCCGTAAACCCGGAGGGGGCATGGATTCGGCCGGTGCCCGTCTCATAATCCGCCCGCGGCGCTGCGAGTGAGAATGCGGGGGCGGCCGCCGTGTAGCGGAGACCGTCGAGGAGGAAAACCCCCGGTGCCCGGCCCACCGTGGCATGATCCGCACGGATCAAGCCGGCTGCGGATCCGGCGAGCGGATCGAGCGGAACCATCATGCCATGGATCGTCATGCCAGGCCGCATCACATCGCCGAGGATGGCGGTGGTGAGGGATGGCGGCACGGCATGCGCCCAGGAAGCCGCGGCGATGACGGTGAACCATGCGCGCCTGATGGATCGGCCGGAGATCAAAGACGGATGTTGAGTTTCTTGCTGATGTTGATGGTGCCGGAGTCCTTGGTGGCAAGGGTAAGCGTGAGGGTGGCGGTGCCGACCGGCATGAACTCGGGAATCGTGAGCAGCTCGGCCGCGGAGTTCACGCCTTGGAACGACGCCATTTCATCGCGTGTCCGGGTGATGCCGCCCTCCGACTTCGGGAGGACGAACTTGCCGGAAATCTTTCCGGACACCGAGGTCGGCGTGTTCGAACCCTCGGGCAGGACCGAGAGGAGGTAGGTGAAGGTGACATTTTCCCCTGCAAGCAGATGGAGGTTGGAGACCGAGACGCGGATCTTGACCGGTTTGCCGACGCGCACCGAGCTCACTTCCTGATTGGTGGCCGGAGAAAGAAACTTGAGAAACCCTCCAATCTTGTCGGCCGCGTGTGCGGTGGTTGAAACTAACAGAACGCCCGATGCGATGAGGAGTGATGTGGTTTTCATGCGGTGACAGAATGCGCACCGTCCTCGGAGCGGTCAATCCGCCGGATCACCCGCCGCTGCCACTCAACGGTTTAGGAAGGCGGCATGAATGCGGGAATGCTTTCGATGCACGAAGCATTCTGTCGTTTGCCATCACAAGGCTCCGCGCTTCGATCTGCGGAGGAGCACCTCGATGCGTTTTTCAAGCATCTCGGCACGGTCCGGATCGCCGGCGCTGCGGTAGTAGCCGCAGATCATCCGGTAGATGCCGGACTCGGCATTGGCGCGGAACCAGTCCTTGGTGCCGGTTTCGACGACGCGTTTGAAGGCGAGTTCGATGTCGCGCGCGGCCTTGCGGGCGAGTTCGGGATCGTCCTTGAGGTGGCCGAAGTAGTCCTCGGCCATCATCTTGAAGCCGGTGACGCTGCCGCCGTAGTCGCGCAGGGCGCGGTCGTAGAGCTGGCTGATGTCGCGCTTGGCGCCGGGGCCGCCGCGTTTGGCGATGAGGTCGGCCTCGCGTTTGAGGGAGGATGCGATGAGGTCCGACTGTTCACCGGAATCGCGTTCGATGCGGCGGCGTTCGCGGAGCAGCGTGCGTTTGGCATCACCGGCCTCGCCGTAGGGGAAGATGTATTCGAGCTCGGCGTTGGCGGCGAGTTCGGCCATGCGCGGGTTGTCCTTGAACTCGCGGCGCATGTCCTTGGCGAAGGATTTCCACTCTTCCAGATTGTTGGGGGCGGCGGGATCACCGGTGAGCTGCATCTGCCGCTCTAACAAACCGTGGAGGGCCTGCCAGGTCTCGACGAAGGTGTGGCCGATGCGGTTGGCGAGGCGGATGGCGTCGGCGTTTTCCTCATCCTTTTCCATGGCCATGAAGTAGTCCGCGAGCCAGAGGTGACGCCAGACCGAGAGGGTGACGGTGGGGCTTTGGTGGAAGCGGTCGTTCCAGAGTTGGATTTCCTGTTCGGTGATGGAGGCACCGGTTTGGGGATTTCCGGCGGTGCCTTTGGACGCGCCGCCGATGCGGCCGACGCCGGTGGTCCATTCATCGTCATCGATTTTCAGTCCAGCCCAGGCATGGCCGCCGAGGTCGGTTTCTCCGGCGATGGTCATGGCGGGGATGCCCTGGGCGCGGGCGGTGTTCACGCAGAAGTACGATTGATCGCCGCAGATGCCGCCTTCCTTCTCGATCTCGGCGAAGGAGTATTCCTTGTACGGATTGAGCCCGTTGACGGCGCGTTCCATGAGGTATTCGATGGATCCGTAGGCATCGCCCCAGTTGCGGCGGCGGTAGTGGAGCTTGTCGATGGCCCACTCGAGTTCCGAGGTGGTGACCGGGGCGCAAACGACCCAGACGAGGTCGCGGGCGGTCGAGTGATGGACGGGGGCGGCGAGTTTCCCCTTCTCGTTTTTCTCCACGTACCAGAGATAGCGTTTCATGGGCTCGACCGTTTGTTCGACGCCGTATTCCACCTTGCCGACGGGATTGGGGATGGACATCGGCCGGTCGAAGACCACGGCGCAGGCGAGGGCGAGCGGGAAGTATTTCTCGTACTTGTCTCCGTTGACGGACCACGCGTCTGTTAGAAATTTGAGCACCGATCCGGCATCATCCTTCGGGTGGAGGGTGAGCAGGAGTTCCTCCATCGCCTTGTTGTTGCGGAGCAGCCAGCCGAACATCGAGCCGCTGTAGGAGTCGGTGACGACGGTGGTGATCTGCGACTGGGAAAGCGAGCCGAGCACGCGCCAGCGGAGGAAGGTCTGATAGAGGACCGGCTCGTTCCAGAGCGGATCGAAGCGGTTGAGCCCCTGGCTGGCGGGAAGGCGGGTGAGGCCGGACTGGATCGAGCGGCCGAGCAGGGCGCGATAGGCGTCCCAGGCACCGCCGTCCATCGTGCGTTTGAGCAGGGCGCGATCGCGTGAGGTGGCGGCGTCGCGTTGCGAGTCCGGTCCGGCGAGAAGCAGATCGGGCTCGGCGGCGAGGAGCTCGGCTTCGGATTTCGCAACGGGCTCGGCCACGGGTTCCGGCGTGGGCTGGATCGGGACGACGGGCGTTGCCGGGGCTGGTTGGTTGGAAACCACGGCGTCGTCCGGGTTTGCAGCAGGCTCGGGAGCGGCGGCAGGGGGGGCTTTGGCGGCGGCGGCTTCCTGTTCGCTGAGGATTCTGGCCTTGAGGGCGGACTTGGCATCGCCCGGTGCGGGTTTGAGTGCCTCCAGGCAGGCGAATACAACGAGGACCGCGAAGCCACCGATCATCAGGGCGCGCAGAGCGGTCTTGCGATCGTCGTCCCGCTTGCGGGCGGCCATGGCAGCCTGCCTTTGGGCTTCGTTCACCGGGGACTGCCGCTTGGGCGAGGGCGGGCCACCTGCGGGAGGCTGGACGGGAGGTTTCATGGGATGAGGCGGTGGAAGGAAATCGCGATACCGAAAGACCCGGGAATCCTGCCATCGGCGCGGGTGCGATGCAATTCGGATTCCCGGGTCGGATACGGGCCGCAGCGGGCGGTGCATTCGTGTCGTGACTCGCGGCCCGTGGTTTGCATGCTCGGGGCGTGGCGGAGTCTGGCAATCCACGTTTCGGGGGCATCGCGCGGTTGTATGGCCGTGCGGCGCTGGATCGTTTTCTCGGCGCCCATGTGGCGGTCATCGGCGTGGGCGGTGTGGGATCCTGGGCGGTGGAGTCTTTGGCCAGATCCGGGATCGGGAAACTCACGCTGGTGGACCTGGATGAAATCTGCGTCACCAACGTGAACCGCCAGCTGCACGCCATGGACGGCCAGATCGGGCGGCAGAAAACCGAGGCCATGGCGGAACGCGCGCGCGCCATCCACCCGGAGTGCGACGTCACCGTGGTGCCGCGCTTTTTCACGGAGCGCTCGGCGGAGGCGATCCTGGCGGCGGGATTCGATGCGGTGATCGATGCGATCGACAGCACCGCGCACAAGGCGTTTCTGTTAGCCGAATGTTCGCGGCGGGGCCTCATCACGGTGACCTGCGGCGGCGCGGGTGGCCGACGGGACGCCACGCGCATCCGGGTGACCGATCTCGCGTTCAGCGGCAAGGATCCACTGCTGCATCAGGTGCGCAAGCTGCTGCGGAGCAGTCATGGCTTTGCCAAGGTGCCAATGGGCGTGAAACCGGAACCGATGGGCATCGAGGCCGTGTTTTCCGACGAACCCCAGGTTTTCCAGCAATGCGATGGATCGGTGGGTTGCGAACGGCCGGAATCCGGGAGCCAGCGTCTGAGCTGCGAGAGCGGACTGGGAACCGTGACCCACGTGACGGCCGCGTTCGGGATGATTGCCGCCGGGCGGGTCCTCGAGCGTCTGGCGCAGCTGCCGTGAAACCCGGTGCAAGCCTCCTTGGCAGGCACGAAAAAAGCGGCCCGCAGGCCGCTTTTTGCGATGAAATCGAATGTGAACCGGATCAGAGACCCTTCTTGGAAAGACGGGTGCCCGGAGTGGCTCCCTGGCGGGCCTTGAACTTCGGGTTGGACTTGCAGATCACGTAGACCGTGCCCTTGCGCTTCACGACTTGGCAATCGGCGTGACGGCGCTTGGCGGAGGAGAGGGAAGAGAGGACTTTCATAGCGGGAAACGGATGAATGGTTGCCGATCGCAGTTGCCAACCGGGGCGCGAAAGCTAGCCAGCCGACCCGGCTTGTAAAGGCATTTCTGGATTCGGCCCGGGTTTTTTGAAATTTCCGGCCAGAAATGCTTCGACCTGCCGGAATTTCGCGTCCAGAATGGCGGCGTAACCTTTGTTTGTTTTTTTGCCATGACACTCGAAATCCATCCCGCATTCCGTCCACTTCTCGACCCCACCTTTGTTCCCGCGGTGCTTTGGAACCGCGCTTATCGGGCCAAGGCCGCCGCCCATCCGGCATGCCGCACCGTGGATCTGGCGCTCTGCCGCCATGACGGCACGACCTTCCGCTGGTCCGGAACCCTCCTTCCCCCGGGGCCGGGCCACGATGAACTCACCCTCCGCTACATGGAGCGCCACGTGAAGTTCCTGCTCTGGCAGAAAGGAGGCAGCCGCCTGCTGATCGCCGGAGCTCCGGACGTGGCAGCCGCGCTTGCCGGCATCTATTCGGAAAAGGGTGCGCGGAACTTTGACTGGGGCTTCATCGGCACCAAGATTTTCGGCGAGCCGATCCGGGTCGAGGCGGTTGAAAAGTCCGCGCTGCCCGAGGCCAACGACTCGGTCATGACGCTGGGCCGCAACCTGAAGGGCTGCCGCATCGGCTTCGACCTCGGTGGATCGGACCGGAAGTGCGCCGCCTTGATCGATGGCGAGGTGGTGTTTTCCGAAGAAGTGGTGTGGGACCCGTATTTCCAGAGCGATCCGAACTATCACATCGAGGGCATCCACGATTCGTTGATGCGTGCCGCGGCCCATCTGCCCAGGGTGGATGCCATCGGTGGCAGCTCGGCCGGGGTCTACGTCAACAACGAGGTGCGTGCCGCCTCGCTGTTCCGCGGGGTGAGCCCGGAGGACTTCGAGAAACACATCCGCCGGGTTTTCCTCACCCTCAAGGAGCGCTGGAACGGCGTGCCCTTCGAGGTGGTCAACGACGGCGAAGTCACCGCGCTGGCCGGCTCCATGGGGCTCAACGCCAACAGCGTGCTCGGTGTGGCCATGGGAACCTCGCAGGCGGCGGGTTACGTCGATGCGGAGGGCCACATCAAGCCCTGGCTCAACGAACTCGCCTTCGCGCCGGTCGACTTCCGCGACCCTTCGGAATCCCCGGTTGACGAATGGTCCGGGGACCACGGATGCGGCGCGCTTTACTTCTCCCAACAGGCGGTCGCCAGGCTTGCGCACGAAGCCGGCTTCGACTTCGCCGGACTCCCCTTCCCCGAGCAGCTCGTGAAGGTGCAGGAGGCCATGAAACAGGACGACCTCCGCGCCGCGGCGATCTATGAAACGATCGGCTGCTACTTCGGATACTCGATCGCCCACTACGCGGATTACTACGACATCTCGAACCTGCTCATCCTCGGTCGCGTGACCTCCGGAGAAGGCGGAAACCTCATCATCCAGGAAGCTGAAACCGTGCTCGCGAAGGAGTTCCCGGAGCTCAAGATCAAGCTCGTGGTCCCGGACGAGAAAACCAAGCGCCACGGACAAGCGGTGGCCGCCGCCAGCCTTCCTGCCGCGGAAGTCGGGGCCTGCGAAACCGTGGAGAAGCGCCCACTGGTTGGGGTTTCTTGAAATTTCGCTTTTCCGTGGGATTTGGGCGGGGTATCTCAGGGGCATGAGATACCTTGCTCTCATCGCACTCGTCACCACTCTCAGTTCCTGCAACACCACCATCGGGATCTACCGCGATACCAAGGCGGCCTTCCTCTGGACGAAGGGCAAGATCCAGGGATCGGGCGGTGGCGGTGGCGGCGACGATTACGGTGCCCCGGTTTACTGAATCCGGGCCACACCCGGTGAATCGGGAAATTCCGTTTTGTGGTTGAGCCGGGTTCTGATTGGATGGAGGGGTGACGGTCGCCAGTAAAATCACGATCACCCGCATCCTGATGGTGCCGGTTTTTGCCGTGTTGGCGGCCGCCTACGGCAAAAGCGTGAGCGCGGGTGCGCCGGACGAGGCACTCCGTTGGGGTGCGTTGGCATTCTTCGTCACCGCCGCCTGCACCGACGGCCTGGACGGCTGGGTCGCCCGACGCTTCAACCAGATCTCGGACTTCGGCGCCTTCATCGATCCCATCGCGGACAAGCTTCTTCTGCTCATTGGCGTGGTGACTCTTTCGCTGGTGGACTGGGCCGTTCCCGGGTGGAGGCTGCCTCTCTGGTTCGCCATCCTCGTCTTCCTGCGAGACTGCATCATCCTCTTCGGCATCGTCATTCTATGGCGCTGCAAGCGGAAGGTGAAGTTCGCCCCGCATTGGACCGGGAAAATCTGCACAGTCACCCAAATGTTCGCGCTTGGCTGGGTAATGCTGCGGGTGGTGGATCTGCCACCCGCCTGGCCGTGCCTGGTGGCCGGGTTCTTCACCGTGTGGTCCGGCGTATCCTATCTCATCCAAGGCACGCGCATCTTGAAGGGAGAGAAGCTTACAAATTGAAGTGCGATCGATGATGGCTATACTTGGCCGACGGCTCAACTGTTGGTCAGAAACCTGGATGACGATCAGGTCCGTGATTTGAAACGGCGGGCCGGGGAGCACGGTGTATCCGTGGAGGAGGAGCACCGGCGGATTTTGAAGGGCTTGGATTGAAGATTCTCAATCCGTTTAAGGCTCCCAGATCATGAGGTGCTCGAAGCGGTCGAGGGTTTTGCCGCTCTCACTGGCGAGCCAACCACGTTTCGCGGTGAAACGGGTCAATCCACCTTTCATGAATTTCCCGCGCAGGGTATCGGCATCCTCATCGCTGATCTGATAGGCGTGCATCATGTCCCTGCTCGAAGTGGGAACCTGGATCAGGAAAACCTTTTCACCATCGATCCCGTAGGGATCAAAGGAGCCCACGAGCCAATCGAGGTGTTCATCGAACTTCGACAGATTCGCCTCTCCGGCTTCCTTTCTCAGATCCGCTATCTGTGCTTTCACGGTTTCAATCTCGCCTGGAGAGGGCGGATTGGTTTTGTAGAGATAGCTGCCGATGCCATCTGCGAAACGTTCTCCGAGTTTGATTGTTCTTGCGGCTTCAGCTTCGCCGAAGATCCTCGCGGCCTCGCGTTGAAGTGTTCCGTATGATCTCCCGGGTTTTTCGGGAGACGATTTTTCCCTAACGGATTTTTGGGTTCTGGCCACGCCGTCACGCGCGGAAGAATCGGCTTTATCCAGTGTGGAAGAGGCTGTCGCCGCCAAATCACGAGAAGGCTTTTGATCGGGTCGCCTGTTGTTTTCCCACAGCCGCCTGCCGGGAAATCCGGCCAAAAGGATCAAAATCAAAAACCCCGATGAGAGCCACAACCGGCGGTTGCGTTTCATCGGGGCAGATCGAAGGAACTTCGTTTCAAATCAAGTCGGCTGTTCGCCGCGGGCCATCACCACCTTGCCGGTGCGGACCGTCTCGATGATGTTGAACTGCGAAAACATGCCGACGGCGGCATCGATCTTCGGGCTGTCGCCGGTGATCATGACGATCATCGAAGTGGGGGTGAGATCCACGGTCTTGCCATTGAAGTGCTCGGAGATCTGCAGCGCCATCGAGCGGTCGCCGGGCGAGCACTGGATCTTGATGAGGATCATTTCCTTGGTCACTGAGTTGTCCGAGGTGTGCTCGAAGCAATGGATCACATCGATGAGCTTGCCCACCTGCATGATGATCTGGTTGAGACCTTGGGAATCACCGGAGATGCCAATGGTCATCCGCGAGAAGTTCGGGTTGCGGCCCTCGGAGACGACCAGCGAGTCGATGTTGAAGCCCCGGCGCGAAAAGACCTGGCAAATGCGCATGAGCACGCCGGGCTCGTTGTTGACGAGGATGGAGAGCGTGTGCAGCGCTCCGCGTCGCTGAACGGGAGGCACCTCGGTGGTGACGGGATTGTGGGACATGGGAAGAAGTGTTCGGTTGGAGGTTTTCAGTTTTCAGGATGTGGCTCGCGTCGTTTCCAGTGGGCGGTTTCCAACGATTCCGCCGGAAGCCGAACACCGGGAACACGCAAACCCACTCACGTGGAACCGACGGGTTTGGCCATCTTCTGTTTGGGGGCCTCGGTGATCATGTCCTCCAGCGCGGCGCCGGCCGGGATCATCGGGAACACGTTCTCCGTCTTCACGCACTCGGCATGGATCAGGATCGGACCGTCGTTGTATGCCAAGGCCTTTTCCAACTGGCGGGTCACATCCGCAGGGCGCTTGATGTGCACCGAGGGAATGCCATAGGCGGCGGCGAGCTTGCAGAAATCCGGATTGCCGATGAGGTCCACGCCGCTCTCGCGGTTCTCGAAGAACAACTCCTGCCACTGGCGCACCATGCCGAGGTAGTGGTTGTTGAGGACCACGATCTTGATCGGCAGGCGGTGAATCTGTGCGGTGGCGAGTTCGAAAAGGGTCATCTGGAATCCACCGTCTCCCGAGATGGAAATGACGGTCTTCTTCGGATGCGCAAGCTGCGCGCCGATGGCAGCGGGGAAACCGAAGCCCATCGTGCCGGCACCGCCGGAAGACAACCAGTGATAGGACTCGTTGTTCTTGTAAAACTGCGCCGCCCACATCTGGTGCTGGCCCACGTCGGTGGAAACGATGGCCTCGCCCTTGGTGAGTTCATACAACTCGTCAATCACCTGCTGCATGCGCAGGCCGCCTTGTTTCTTGTAACTGAGCGGAAACTTCTTCTTGTAACCATCCAGCCTGGTCAGCCATTCGGAGGTTTCCAGCGGCGTGATCCGCTCGTTGATGCCGGCCAGCGCGGCCTTGGCATCACCGACGATCATCACGTCCGGGCGGATCATCTTGCCGGCCTCCGCAGGGTCGATGTCGATGTGGATGATCTTCGCATCCTTGCAGAACTTCGATGGCTGGCCGATGATGCGGTCGTCGAAACGCGAACCGACGTTGATGAGCAGGTCGCACTCGATCATCGCCTTGTTGGCGTAGGCCGTGCCGTGCATGCCGAGCATGCCGAGGGAGAGCGGATGGGTTTCCGGAAACACGCCCTTGCCGAGCAGGGTGCTGGTCACCGGAGCCTGGAGGGTTTCCGCGAGGAAGCGGAGCTCCTTGTCGGCCCGCGAGATCATCGCTCCCTGACCCGCGAGGATCACCGGGCGCTTGGCATTGGCAATGAGGGCAATGGCCTCGGTGATCGTGGTCGGATCAATCCGGAAGGCATCGCTGGGATCATAACCGGGAAGGTTGATCGGCGCGTTCATGTCGCCCTTGAACGGTCCCTGGGAGATGTCCTTGGGAATGTCGATGAGCACTGGACCGGGCCTACCCGTCGTCGCAATGTGATAGGCCTCACGGGCGATCCTCGGAAGGGAATCCGAGTCCTTCACCAGGTAGTTGTGCTTCACCACCGGAATCGTGATGCCGAAAATGTCCGCCTCCTGGAAGGCATCCTTGCCGAGCATCCAGGTGACCGTCTGGCCGGAGATCACAATCATCGGCACCGAGTCCATCATCGCCGTCATCAGGCCGGTGACGGTGTTTCCCGCGCCCGGACCGGAGGTGACGAGCACCGCGGCCGGCTTGCCGGTCGCCCGGGCATAGCCATCCGCCATGTGGACGGCACCCTGTTCGTGGCGAACGAGGATGAACTTCATCTTGGTCTTGACGGTCTCAAGCGCATCGAAGATCGGAATCGCCGCGCCTCCGGAATAACCGAAGATGTATTCGATGCCCAACTCGTCGAGGGTCTTGATCAGTGCTTGTGCGCCATCCATTTGCTCTTTGCTCATAGAAAATTGCCTTTCGGGCGGCGAAATAGGTCAGCGGACCGCGTCTTGCAATCAAAAACTCTCGTTTTTTTGATAAATTTTGAGTAATCGTCCATCCATCCGGACCAAAATCGGGATTTTCCAGGCAACTTTCCCAAACCGGCCCAGCCACCCGGGGAAAACCTGATCGAGCGGCGCTTGGTTCTACTTTCGATCCCCCGAATGCCGCCATCCCGCCTTGGGGGATCCTCTCGATTTACCGGATTGCGTGTTCCAGCCATTCGGGCCAGTGTTTCGGGGTCGCAGATGGAGGGTCAGGCATATCCAGTGCAGCGCAGTGACGGCCCCTTGTGGATGGCCGCCTTCTGCATGTCCCTGCTGCTCAATGGATTGTTGCTGGCCATGGTGGGCCTGGGCAGTGTGAAATCCTGGATGGTCCCCAAGCCGGAAATGGCAGCCACGGTCCCGCCTCCGCCGACGGAATCGGTGGCCACGGTGTTCGCGGAGTTCACACCACCCTCCGCGGCAGCCCAGGAGGCCGCAGATGCCAAGCAACGGTTTGCACGCACCTCCGAGGATCAAGCCTCGGCTCCCCACGAGAGCAAACCGGCATTCATGGGCGAGCGAAACACCCGGGCCACCAGCGACCGGGCACCGGATCCCAGCGCATCTCCCCTCCCCTCCCAGGCCGGGGTGACGCCGCAGGACAAGGAGGACATCGAAACCACGGAAAGCCGCTATCAGGATGGCAGTCTCAGCGGCAGTGAGCGCCCCAGCCCGGATGCCAATCCGGAGCCGGCTCCCGTCCCGCCATCGACGGCCCAGGCCCAGGCGGAGATGCCCGCAGAAAAGCCACCCAGCGCCTCCACCACAACTCCCGCCGCGCTTCCCGGGACGGACGCCGAACAGAGCGTGCCGCCGCCCAGGGAAAAGCTTCTCGAAGGCCCGAATCCCGTGGACGTGATGGTGCCAAAACCAAGCCCGCCGAGCGAGGACCCGATCCAGCCGAAACCCGAGAGCCGGGCCCTGCCGCCCGAGCCCCCCGCCCCGCCAGCCCCTGCCGAGCGCCCGACCGTCTCGGAGGCTCCCAAGCCGAAACCAAGCAAGGATCCCGCATTCAAAGGCTATCAGCGGAAGACCGCGGTGATCGGATCCATCTCCCGCACCGGTCGCAGCGCTCTGGATGTGGAGGACTCCCCGCTCGGCCGCTATCAAGCGGCCATCAGCCGCGCAGTGGAACAGGAATGGCAACGCAACTGCGTGCGCCATCGCGATTTCATCACACCCGGATTCCTCACCGTGCGTTTCTTCGTGGAAGGCACCGGAAAGGTCCGCTCCGTGCAATTCGTCGGCGAAATGGAAACCGGTGAGGTCCAGAAAGGCTTCACCCTCAACTCCATCCGCAACGCCGAGATCCCCGTCATGCCTCCCGCTATCCGTAAGGAATACGACAAGGAACCTCTCGAACTCGTCTTCAGATTCTATTTCTAACCATGATCGACTCCCTCTATCTGCTCGTCGCGCCTTCGCCGGACATTTTCTCCTCCACATGGTCCTTCCTCGAACGGGGTGGCGTCTTCATGATTCCTCTGGGCCTGACCTCCGTCGCCGGAGTCACCGCCTTGATCTACAAATCGCTTTCCCTCAGCCGCGCACGCATCATTCCGGATTCGCTTGTCCGTCAAATCGAATCCTTCGAGGAACTCGCGGCGGCCGACCGGATCGCGCCCGTCATCGAAGAGTTCCAGCGTGGACGGAGCACCCTCGCCCGGCTCGCGGCGGTGGCCTACCAACAACGGGGCAAGCCACGCCAGGATATCCAATTCGCCGTGGAAACCCGGGCTCGCGAGGAAACCACCCGCATGCATGCCGGCATCGGTGTGCTTGATGTCGTCATCACCATCGCCCCTCTTCTCGGCCTTCTCGGAACGGCTTCCGGACTCGTCCACATCTTCGATGGCCTGAGCGAGGCCGCCGACTACCTCGTCATCGCCCGCGGCATCGCCGAAGCCATGACCACCACCATCTTCGGCCTTGCCATCGCCGTTCCGGGGATCATTGCCCATGGGTTCTTCACCCGGCGCATCGACGTCCTCACCTCGCGTCTTGAATCGCTCCTGGCCCATCTCGCCACCGCCTGCCAGAAGAGCCAGCCCCACTCATGAGCTCCGCCATGCGCTTCCAACGTCCACCACGCAGAAAACCGGAGATCACCATCATCCCCATGATCGACATCATGTTGATCATGCTCATCTTCTTCATCGTCACCACCAACTTCAAAAAACCGCGCCACATCCTCCGTGTCGAAATCCCCACCGTGCGCGAGGTGCCTTCCGAACAAATCTCGGACACCCGCTCCGTGATCGCCGTGGATGCCCTCGGCAACATCACCCTCGACTCACTCGCCGTGCCCGAGGGACTGCTGGAGTCCTACCTCGCCGCCTATCAGAAACAGAATCCGGGCCGCAAACTCGAACTCGAGGCCGATAAGAAGCTTCCTCTCGAACGCCTGCTCCAGGTCTGGGACGCCCTCATCAAATCCGGCATCGACATCAAGGATGTTCCCGCACGCATCAAGGTGCCGGATCCTTCGAAGTAGACCGCTCACCAAAAGCAGGATCCACGATCCGGACTGCATGGTGTGCAGGTAGAATCAAGGGGCGGCAATCTCCGAATCGCTGTGGTCCATGGGCCGCCGATGCATCGGGGTTCATCTCTGCCCGTCGCCACCTGATCGGCTTCGGCCATCACGGTCTAACACCTCTGGCTGGTTTCAGCTCGCAGGATTCAACAGGCCGGATTTCGAACCGCTTCCATGCTGGAGTTCATGGTGGGGCGCGTTCTTCGGGGAAGTCTCAACCCAAAGGTTGAACTCCGGACGCGGGGTCACAGGTTCAGCCGGTGGGGAGATTTGGGACATCTCTCGGGATTTCTTCTCACGGACGTTTGGAACATTCCCCTTTCACACCGGCCCCATCCCGCCCGCTCCTTACAACAAAAAGAGGCGGGCTCGCGCCCGCCTCTTTGAATAAACCCTAAGTTGTCTTGAAACCGAAGCGCGGATTAGGCGCGGCGGCGACGAAGGAGTCCAAGGGCACCCATAGCTCCAAGAAGAGCAGCGGAGGGCTCAGGGATCACAACAAGAGATGCAGTCTTCCAACCTGGGGTCACAGACGCATCAGTTCCAGTTGTGCGGATATCAGTCGCTGCGCTACCAACGAGCAAAGTTGTGTTTGCAGTGGTGATGGTATTGACGATCGGAGTGGGGGTCGGATCATCAGTGGAAAGGAATTTGAATGCAGTCTTGAGGATCGCGAACTCCGTTGAGTTAGCATAGGTGGTGCCGTTACCAACGAAGACATACATAAATGCATCGTTGAAGCTTGATGCACCGACAGTTCCGACCGAGTTCCTCGAGAAGGTTCCGCGGTTTGCGGTAAGACCGGGAGCTGTGAACGTTCCGGTAGCCGAGGAACCAAATCCGGTGAAAGCGGCGATAAGTGCTGTGGAGTCGGTCGTAGATTGGATCTGTGCGTCGGAGATCGTAAAGATACCGAAACCAACAATACCGGGGCCAGCAAAAGAAACGCTCGCGGAGTTCTGGAAGGCGACTCCTGCGGAGTTCGCGAATCCATTCGAAGTAGCTGCCGATCCAGTCTGCAATGTGTAGCTGGCTGCGCTACTGAGCATGACAGAAGCACCGAGAGACAACGTGATGCCTAAGATGGTTTTCATTTTCATTATATTTTATTTTCAGGTTTAGGTGAGACTATCAGAGATTAGAGGCTGCTGTATGAAGAGGGCGTGGAAACCGAATATGACTTAATCCCACCTCTGTTGAAAACAAGAAATCCGTCTTCAACAGCATAAGAACCTGCCAAGTTTCCTTCCGAATCGAGCCATCCTTCAGTCCCGCCTCCATCATTGAAGTAAAAGCATGTGGTGTAACCACCGGTGGCGTTTGGCAGTAGGACATTGTCGACAAGGGAGGCATCACCGTCGGACGACTGAGAGAGCGAATCCTTCAGGTTGGAAGAATCCAAAGTAAGTCCAACCGGAGCCACTGAGTTCAGGTAATTATATCCTGCAACGAGAACACCGGAGGTTTTGACAGTCTTGACCTCGCCCGAGATTACAAGATCTTTATCGGCTCCAGCTACTCGCTGAACGTAAAAACCATCGGGGTAAGACATTACTTTGTCAGCAGCGAGGTTACCATCCCCATCCAACCAACCTTCGGTACCACCGCCATCGTTGAAGTAGAACACCGTGTCGAAGCCGTTCGTCGCGTTGGGGATCAGGATCTTGTCTGCGGAAGTAGGATCTCCGTCGGCCGTCGGGGTAAGACCAACCGAGTTAGTGGCACCAAAGACACTGCTGACGGTTGCTGCCTTACGAAGGCTGTAGGTGGTCACACCAGGTGTCACAAAAGCAGTGATGTTGGAAGGCGTCGTGAGGACCGATCCAGACCACGCTGTCACTTCCTGCACAGTACCTTGACCTGAACCATCGTTGATTTCGAGGATGTAAGTCGCTCCTGCTGTCAGGAGAGTAGTGAAATTCACCTCTGTGTCGGTCACAGACGAGGCCGATTCGGCATCGATCACTCCAGCAGCAACAGTTGCATTATGAACAGTGAGACCAGCGAGCGTGAATTGATTGGCTTTGAGCGTCTGCGTCACATACCCCACCGGAGTGGTGTAAGCGGTTTCTGCGGCGGAAGCCAGGCCGCAGGCAGCGGCGGCGGCGAGGAAGGCGTAGGTGTATGGTTTCATGACAAGCTTTGGGGGTTCAGGGTTTTGGTAGAGGTATTTGGTTAATCGAGGTTTCGGTTTGTCGTTATGGATCCGTCGAAAGGAAGGTGGTTGGTTCAGAACCGGGCACAATACTTTCGCGGACTCATAGGTTTCGTGATGAGAAAACAGCGGGCGGGCCGGGTCGGCAAGGAAATTTTGCGAAATTTTGGAAATTTGTGTGCACGGTTGCACGGAGGTGGGAGCAGGGGCCTGGGTTGCGGTGCAAGCGATTGGTTACCAGTGTCATGGAAGCGTGTAAAAGAATGAATTGTGGCGAAAATGACAGCATCCAGGTGGGTGAAATTGGTTAAGAAACCCGAATAGACAACCCGTTTCGGGGTGTCTTGCGGGCAGTTGGAGTGCCGAAAACGGGAATTTCGAAGACGGGAGGGGCTGTGTCCCATGATTTAGGGACAAGACAGGATTGCGGGAATGGTGCAGTCTAACGGCGTCGAGGGGAGAGGTCCCCGGTTTCAGCATCATGACAAGCTTCGGAGGTCGCACGAGAGTGCGGCCTCTTTGCGTTTTGGGGGGGAGCAGGGAGCAGCGGATTTTCGTAGGCTTTCTGGTTTGAGGTTTCCGAGATCTGATCGAGACCCCGGCCTGGTTGACGGGTCTGGCAGCGGAACAGGCAATCGCGGATCGACTTGGCGGTGGGGCCGGGTCATGCTCGGGGCATGGCGAAGATTGGCGAGTGTGCGGCGTTGAAGGTTCTGAGGGAGAAATCGTTCGGGCTGTATCTGGACGGCGGGGATCTGGGAGAGGTGTTGTTGCCACACAAGGAGGTGCCGAGGGACAATGTGATCGGCGGGTATCTGGAGGTGTTCGTGCATACGGATTCGGAGGATCGGCCGGTGGCGACGATGAAGAGGCCGAAGGCGCTGCCGGGTGGATTTGCGAAGATGCGTTGTGTGGCTGTGACGGGGGTGGGGGCCTTCGTGGATTGGGGGTTGGAGAAGGATCTGTTGGTTCCTTTCCGGGAGCAGGCCGCGCGGATGGATGTGGGGCGGAGCTACGTGGTCTTTGTGAAGGTGGACGAGGTCTCGGGGCGGATCGTGGGATCGACGAGGATCTCGAAGCATCTGGACAAGGCGCCGCACGGATTGCGGGCGGGGGATGAGGTGGAGCTGGTGGTGTTTGCGAAAACGCAGTTGGGCTACAAGGCGATCGTGAACGGGGCTCACAGCGGGCTTTTGTATGCGGACTCCGTGTTTCAGGAATTGCAGCCCGGGGAGAGGGTGAAGGGCTACGTCTCCGGAGTGAGGGAGGATGGAAAGCTGGATCTGAGCCTGCACCCGACGGGCCGGGCCCGGGTGGAGAGTCTGGAAGACCGGATCATCGCGGAACTGAAAGCACGCGGCGGATACTGGGCGCTGGGCGATCACAGCCCGGCGGAAGAGATCCATGACGAGCTGGGCGTGAGCAAACGGACCTTCAAACAGACCCTCGGGGCCTTGCTGAAGAAGGGGCGGATCCGGATCGAGGAGCGGGGCATCCGCCTGGAGGCGGAGGAGGCTTGATCCGGCTCATCTTCCGAGTGAGCGATTCACTGCCATCAAGTCGCTGACCTTTTGTGCCTTTTCGTGGATTTGACTTCGAAAGACAGGATCAGCGGTTGATGGGTGCCGTGGCAGGAAACTCGACCACGATGGGTTTTCCGGCGGTGGCCTTGAGTGTGCGGGTTTCCGAGCCGTAGCGGACGACGAGGGTGCCGGAGCGGTCCGGGGTGAGGGTGGCGCGGGTGGGTTTTGAGTGGCCCCAGAGGAGATCCACGGTGACGCCGCCGCGGGCGCGGAGACCTTTGACGCTGCCGGAGGGCCAGGCCGAGGGCAGGGCGGGGAGGAGGTGGATGAGGAAGCCTTGGTTTTCCCGGATGTGGGACTGGAGGAGCATCTCGGCGATGCCGGAGGTGGCGCCGAAGTTGCCATCGATCTGGAAGGGCGGATGGGCGTCGAAGAGGTTTGGATAGAGTCCGGCCATGCCTTTGGTGCGGCCGACGGGTTGGAGGAGGTTGGAGAGGATGAGGTAGGCGTGGTCGCCATCGAGGAAGCGGGCCCAGAGGTTGGTTTTCCAGCCCATGGACCAGCCGGTGGCGGCGTCTCCGCGGTGGATGAGGGACTGGCGTGCGGCCTTGAAGAGATCCGGCTGGCGCCAGGTGATGTCCGCGCCGGGATAGACGCCCCAGAGGTGGGAGACGTGGCGGTGTTGGTTCTTCGGATCGTCCTTGTCCTGCATCCACTCCTGGAGCTGGCCGTGTTTGCCGATTCGGTTAGGGGCGATGCGGGGGATCAATCCGTCGAGTTTTCCGGCGAGTTCCGGATCGGTCCCGAGGATGCCTGCGGCTTCCGAAGTGGCGCGGAACAGCTCACGGATGATCTGGTGGTCCATGGTGGGGCCCATGACGAGGCCGCCCTGCTCGGGACTGTTGGACGGGCCGGAAACGAGTGCTTTCGTTTCCGGGTCCTCGACGAGGTATTCTGTAAAGAAGAGCGCGCAATCGCGGAGGATGGGCCATGATTTCCGGAGGAAGGCTTCGTCGCCGGTGAAGAGGTAGTGCTCCCAAAGGTGGAGGCTGAGCCAGGGGGCGCCGGTGATCCAGATGCCGTGGTTGGCGTGGTTGATGGGGGCGGTGCCGCGCCAGAGGTCGAAGTTGTGGTGAAGGGCCCAGCCGCGGGCGCCGTAGTGTTCGCGGGCAGTGATGGTCCCGGATTCGCGGAGCTCGGCGAGGCACTGGAAGAGCGCTTGATGGCACTCGGGCAGCCGGGTGACCTCGGCGGGCCAGTAGTTCATCTGGGTGTTGATGTTGCAGGTGTATTTCGAGTCCCAGGCGGGTTTGAGGGAATCGTTCCAAATGCCCTGGAGGTTGGCAGGCTGACCGCCATCGCGAGAGGACCCGATGAGCAGATAGCGCCCGTATTGGAAGAGCAGGGCGGCGAGCTGCGGGTCCTTGCCGTTCCGGAAATCCGCAATGCGGCGGTCGGTGGGGAGATCGGCGGAAGGGGTGCGTCCGAGATCGAGGGAGACGCGGCGGAAGAGCTTGTGGTGATCCGCAAGGTGCTCGTGGCGCAGGGTGTCGTGATTCTTTCCGGCGGAGCGGGCCAGGGTGGAGGTGGCGCGTTGGTCCGGGTCGGCACCCAGCTGTTTCCATGACTCCACATTGGTGGCGGCGGTGAGGCGGATCTCGATGAAATCGGCCCCGGAGATTTCGATGGCGTCCGGTTTCTCCGTGAGGGTTCCTCCGCTGCGGGTGATGGCGGCGCGTGCCTGGAACGCGACCCCATCCGCCTGGACGCGGCCGTTGAGAACGAGGGTGGCGGGTTGGGCAAGGACGAGGGCATGGTCCTTGTGGGGCGAAGTGAGGCGGATGCGTGCGCCGACCTTGCCGGGGCGGTCCGCGCGGATGCGGGTGACGATCAGGTTGGCCGGGTGCGACGCGAAGGTCTCGCGATGGTAGGTGACTCCTCCGGCGGACCAGGTGGTGGTGGCGGTGGCGGAGTCGAGATCGAGGCGGCGTTCGTAGCCCGTGGTTTCCGCAGCAGGGGATTCGATGATCAGATCACCGCAAGGCTGATAGGCGGTCTGGCGGAGGGGATCGCCCATGAATTCCTTCATGGCGAGATTCTCGGCATCCCTTTGTTTGCCGGCAAAAAGCAGGCGGCGGAGCTCCGGCAGAAACTTGACGGCACCCGGTCTGGCGTAGGACCTCGGCTGACCGGTCCAGACGGTGTGTTCGTTGAACTGGATGCGCTCGGACGACACCCCGCCGAAGACCATGGCACCGAGGTGGCCGTTGCCCACGGGGAGGGCTTCCTCCCATTTCTTGGCGGGCTTGTCATAGCGGAGGATCCATCCTTCGTCGGACGCGTGCGCGCCGAGGGTCAAGACCGTGAGGAGAAGGGTGGAGAAAACGAGGCGGCTCATGCAGGTTCTCAACGCCCGGGATGGCCGGGGTCTTTCGCGGGGAACCTGGCGCAGAGGTCACGTGGCCTCCGCCGAGTTCTCCGCAAGGGTCTCGACGAGGGCGGAGAAAACGTCCGGTTCAAGCGCGCGGTTGGGAGCACCTTTGAGGCAGGATCCAAACCACTTGGCGAGCAGCGCGCGGCGTGGCCCGGGAAAGCTCCGGGTGAATCCCGTGCCGGCGCCGGCAAGGATCTCGACGTCCCTGCGGCCGTGGGCGCGGTTGAGGATTTTCTGATAGCGGACGAGCACGCCATCCAGCAGGACCCAGGGAAAATTCGGATTCGAGGGCGGGCCGACGATCAGGGACTTGTGGTCGCCTGCGGAGAGCTTCACGCCGCCGCGGAGGTCCAGGCTGAGATCCGGCAGGCTGCCTCCCTTGAACCAGGCCGCCGCCCCGCCGGTGAGGGCTCCGAGAACGGCACCGGCACCGTGGGTGAGACCACCGGTGGCGGCGTCCACGGCCAACCCGGCAGCTCCGCCGGCGATGGTGGCTGCGGCGGCCAACTGGGTGCGACCGAGGCCCCACTTGGTCCAGGTTTCCGCGCTTTCCAGATCGATCCCGTGGTAGGCGGAGGGATCGGCATCCGCCTTGAGAAGGTGGTGGCGGTGAATCCCGAGGAGCCGTGCGAGGCACTTTTGTTCGAGCTCGGCGAGCTTGGCAAGGTAGCGGGCGGCGAGGGCTTCCGACTCGCGGGAGCGGCGCGACGGCAGGGCAAGGTCTTTTTCCGGGAGGGTGGAGGAAACCCGGAGCATGAGGGCATCCTCAAGAAACCCGAGGATGGCTTCGGCGGCCTCCTCGCGCCGGGTGTGCCACTCGGATTCAACGAGGCGGATGGTCGCGGTGAGGGCGTCCCGGTGGGTTTCCTCGATTTCCAAAAGCGACTTCAGAAGCCGGAGCCGCTCGGGAAACCGGGCGCGGTGGGCATCGAAGCTGCGGGTGAGGTTGAAGGCACCGCCGAGACGGGATTTCCATGCCTCCTCGTCTCCGCCGGGGGCTCCTTCGCGGCGGTTCAGCAGGGCGAGCCGAGGCCGGCCGGTCCAGCGCAGGATCTCCATCTCGGCGAGGAAATCATCCCGCAGGGGCTTGGATGGATCCACCACATAGAGGACGCCAGCACCCTGGACGAGCGGTTCAAGGAGACGCTTCTCATCGCCGAACGAATCGCCGGGAGCACGGATGAATCGGCGGATCGCCTCAAGGTCCGGCGTGCCCTCGCCATGAAGCCGCTGGATCTCACGCATGGCCTCGACCGGCTGGGAGAATCCCGGCGTGTCGATGAAACGCACGCACTCGCGGCCGCCGAAAACCACGCGGTGGGCCTGACAGCGCGTCGTTTCACCCGGGGTGGGGGACACGCGGATGAGCTCGTTGTCATCGATTTCCAACAAGGTCGCGAGCACGGCGGACTTGCCCATGTTCACGCGCCCGACCACGGCGAAGGCGGGCACCGCGTCGCTGACGATGGCGTTCATGGCGCTTCGCGGATGGCGTTCATGTCCTTGAAGAGGATCTCCGGCCTTTGGTCGGTGTACTTGGCTTTCTTGACCATGCCGGTGGCGAGGATTTCCTTCTGCGTGAAGCGCTCCAACTGCGTCTTCACGGCCTCCGAGTCCTCCGGTTTTCCCTCGATGCCGACACGCAGCGCCCGTTTGTTCGAGGTGCCTGCGAAGAGGAGGTAAACGGTTTTCCGGGTGTTGGACACCTCAACGCCCCAGACGCGGCCGCGGACGGTGATTTCCGAGCCACCGTGGCTGTTGATCTTCTCAGTCTCGTCCCAGGGAATGACGCCGGAAGCGGCGGACGGTTTGGCTTCTTCCTTTTTCGGCTCCGCCTTGACCGCCGGAGACTTGCTGAGGCTCGCGGCAAGCTCGTTCGCCCGG
Organism: Verrucomicrobiaceae bacterium; assembly: GCA_027486655.1. Taxonomy (GTDB): domain Bacteria; phylum Verrucomicrobiota; class Verrucomicrobiia; order Verrucomicrobiales; family Akkermansiaceae; genus Luteolibacter. The sequence continues at coordinate 96,162 of JAIXOR010000078.1, forward strand.
GCAATGCGCTCGGCCTCGCTGGGAGCCGGCTTGGCCTCGGACGCTGGGGGAGTGGAGGGAAACGGCAACTCCTCCACCGCAGGGAGGGCCTCCGCAACTGGTGCATCCTCCGCCGCCGGTGCCGGAAGCGCCGGTTTTTCCGCATGCACGATGCCCGGCAGCATCAGCCGCCCCTGGCGCGCCTGATCGTAGAGAAGCCAAGCCACCGAGCCGACCGCACAAAGCATCGCCAGCACGGCCAGGCAGCGCCCGACGGGAAACGCGGACGACTTTCTGCCTGCAGAAAGCGGAATGCGCCGCGGCGGCATCGTTGCACGGCTCACCAAGCGGGGAGCGGGCACCGGTGGCTCGCTACCGAGCGAAGCCGCCAGGGTCTCGCGGGCCTCGCGAAGGCTCGCGGAATCCGCGTGCTGCCGCAACCAGCGCAGCCATCCACCAAGCCCCCTGCCGGCCTGGTCGGGGACCGATTGGTTCGTCCAGCCCATCGCGGTCTCGACCATCGGGATGATGGACCTGAGGTCGCGGTTTCCATCCACCCCCAGCCATTTGAAGGGGGAAACCCAGAAGGTGAAGCCCCGCCCGGAGTCCGTCCGGCTGACAACCACCGAATGAAGGCCCGTTTCCACCCACACCGCCTCCTCGGCCAGCACCTGCGAGAGCAGTTCGGAGACCTCCAGCGCCTGGCTGATCAACAATGCGGCAGCCTCGGGCGGCATCGCCGCATCCCCCAGCACCGCGTCCAGCGGATCTCCCTCCACCCACTCGGTCGCGATGAAGGGCATGGCGTCTACCGGATCGCAGCCACCGCTGATGACCGCACGCAGCGCGGGGTGGGAAAGCGTGGAAAGCCGCTCGATGACGATGGCGAATGCGGACTGCTCCGCCTCGGTGAGCCCGCCACCGTCTGGCCCGTGAGGGAAAAATCGCCGCACCGCCACCTCCGCACCGGTCTCCGAGTCGATCGCATGGAAGACCACACCGGTCGCATCCTGCGCGACAAGGTCCTCGATCTGGAAACGGCGGATCATCCGCACCGGGTTACCACGAGGAATCGCCGATGGAAAGCCACTTGGAGCCCGCCGCGTGAAATCCGATTCATGGCACCGCGAGCGGCCGGAACTCCACTTCGGGAAAACGCTCGGGCTGGTGGAAATCCGGAGTGCCTCCTCCCAGATCGGACGCCGTCACGAAACGCTGGGCGGGCGACTCCAGGATGAACGTGACGTTTGCTTTGGTCGCCTTGCCGAAGTCGAGCCGCGCCCGGAGCAGGTCCAGCGGCAGCGCCATCGCCGCCACCCACGAACCATCCGGAGCCATGTCCGCAAAAGTCGCCACCTCCGGCATCGCGATGTCCACCTCCTCGGCCCGCACCCGCGGCGCGGTGAACTCGCAGGACCACCACGCGCCGTTCGGTGAGAGGTTGAATTCGAAATACCGCCCGCTCACCGGGTCCGCCAGGAACAACTCCGCCACATCATGCTTCCACAACTCGCCTTGGAATCCCCCGGGCATCGCCTCCGGATGCAGACTCGCCGGACGCCGGTGGTGCGCGATGAACCACAGCCGCCGCGGATCGGCCACCAGGCAGTAACCGGGTGCCGGAACCAAGCTATCCCCGAACCAATCGCGGTCGATGCCAAGCAACGGCACGTCCAACGCCCCCCAGGTGAGCCAATCGCGGCTTTCAAAAACGATCATGCACGGAATTTGGAACGCGGGCGAAGCGACTGTCGAGCCACGAAGCCCGCAGGCCAGGCCGGAGGATTCGAAAATTTCCGGGAAATTCATCGCATTCCGTGATCACGTGTGCTTATTTCGCGCCAGACCACCTCCATGGCCCGCCAGCGTCCCGGATTCTACAGCACCATCGAGTACATCGGCCCGCGGCCTCAAAAGCCGAAGCGGTCGAACGTGTTTGGCGGCTGGGTGATCGTGGTGATCGCTGTGGGCATCGCCTGCTGGTTCGGAAAACCTCTGGTTCCTTTCCTCAAGGCCACTCAGGAAGGCGTCTCGACCGAGCAGGCCTCGCTGCTCATCAACACGCTCGGCGAATCCGGCGTGCCCGGCCATGATCTGGCGGCCGCCGCTCTGGCCCATTCCAGGGAGCCGGTGACGCTCGACTCCACTTACTACAAAATCGCCTACCCCGGCGGAGACATCTCACCCGGCAAGGGCAACGCCGCGGACGTCATCATCCGTTGCTACCGCCGCATCGGCATCGATCTCCAAAAGGAGGTGCACGAGGACATGAGCGCCCATTTCCGCGCCTACCCGCAGCTCTTCGATCGCACCGCTCCGGATCCGAACATCGATCACCGTCTGGTGCCGAATCTGCAACGCTTCTTCGAGCGCAAAGCGGAGACCCTCGAACCAACGCGCAATCCCGCGGACTACCAGCCCGGTGATGTCGTCGTCTGGTCGCTCGCCAATGCCGAATCCCACATCGGCATCGTCGTCCCCGGCCCGGGCAACAATGCTGCGGAACCCTGGGTGGTCCACCACATGGGCAAGACGATCAAATGGGAAAACGTGCTCTTCGACTTCAAGGTGGCCGCCCATTTCCGCTATCCGAAAAAGGACGGAAAGCCCTGAGGCGCGCCAAGCCCGGAATGCGCTTGCCGCCGTCATCCCTCACGGGGACGATGCGTTCATGAGAAATGCCATTCTTGCCGCCTTCTCGATGGCGTGGCTCCTCGGCACTGCCACCGACCTGTCAGCCAACGGCGGCGGCTTTTTCCGCGGAGGCGTGGAAAGCGCGGGCGACGTCGCCGGCTTCGAACCCAAAGCCACCGAAAACGTCCGCATCCTCGATGAGGAGCTCACCGTGCACCTCGGCTCGAGCGATGCCGAGGTGGAGGTGCGCTACCTGATGAAAAACGTCACCGACCGGAAAGTGAAGGTGCGTTTCGGATTCCCGGTGGAGGAGTCCACGGACGCCGACGCGATCATGCCCAAAAAGTCCACACCGGACCCCAAGCGCCTCAACTACTGCCGCGACTACCGCATCACCGCCTCCGGAGCCCCGCTCAAGGCGACCTGGCAGGGTGAGGTGAACGATGGCAGCGACCGTCGCTTCCGCGGCATCGCCGGCTGGATGATCTCGGAAGCCACCTTCGCTCCCAATGAAGAGAAACCCCTGCTCATCCGGTTCCGCAGCATCTATCCGAATGAGGAGTGGAGCGTCAGCGAGCACGGCACGCGCTCCGCAGGCCTCTTCCGCTACCGCCTCTCCACCGCGGCTTGCTGGCATGGCAGCATCGCCCGCGGTCGCATCACCCTGAAACCCCGCGGCATCGATCCCGGATGGATCCAGGTGATCAAGCCGGTCAATCGTTTCAAAAAGGAGGGCAACGACTGGATCTGGAACTTCGAGGATCTGGAACCGACGCTCGCCGATGATTTCGAAATCGAGGCAAGGCCCGCCCAGGCGAGTTATCCCGAAAACTCGGACATCACGGACGGCACCTTCTCCGAATACATCGAGCGCCGCAAGCGCTGGACCATGGCCCATTCGAACTATCAGGTGAAGGCAAGCTCCACACTGCCGCCGGACGGAGACATCCAGTACCTGCCGGAAAACGTCCGCAATCCGTGGTCGGAAATGTGGTCCGAAGGCGCGAAAGGCCCCGGCACCGGCGAGTGGCTGGAACTCACACCAAAGACGCCCAAGCCGCTCACCGCCATCGCCATCAAACCCGGCTGCTTCAAAAGCGCCGCGCTTTTCCAGGCCAATGCCCGCCCGAAGAAACTGCGCATCCAACTCAATGGCGAGAAGACCCTGTCCGCGGACATCCCGGACCTGATGGAGGAAATCGAGATCCCGGTGACCGATTATAACAAACCGGTGAAACACCTGCGGATCACCTTCGACGAAGTCTGGCCGGGAAGCCGCTTCGAGGATCTCTGCGTCACCTCCATCCGCCTCCATGTGCGCCTCGACAAGAAGCCGAACCTCCAGCCGGCCCGTTAGATCGATCCTCGCGCTGGTCGCAGCCACCATGCCGTTGGCGGGCGGAGAACCGTTACGCGTTTTTCTATCAGACAACCACGCGGAGACCTTCGGCTGGATCGCGCGCCTCACCGATCTCGACGCACGCCACCGGCTGGTGCTCGTGGATGCCCACTCGGATGCCTCGGCCACGGAACGCTCCGAGGAAATCCGCGAGCAACTGCGCCGCGTGCCCTCACTCGCCGCACGCCGGGACAGGATCGAGGCATGGCGCGCAGGCGGACGCCTGCAAGGCTTCAACTGGATCGAGCCGCTCATCCCGCGGCCGCTCGAACACGTGACCTGGCTCGCCGGAACCCGGATCCCCTCAGACACGCTGGAGCTTCACACCCGCGAGGCCGTGGCGCTGCTCGATGGCAGACTGGAAGTGGAACCACGCGACTCCGGATCCTTCGAAGCACGCTGGGAAACGCTGGATCTCGACGGCTTTCTCCGCTGGAACCCAGCCGGGGAAGCCGTGATCCTCGCGATCGACCTGGACTTCTTCGCCGGCATGGCCGCGGAGGAACGCGGGCGGATCTTCCACATCCTCTGGAAGCAGGCCATGTCCTGGCCTCGTCTCAGCGGGGTGGCCTTCTCGGTTTCCCGGCCCTGGCTGCGGGACGATGCGGAGGCGGATGCCCTGGTGCGGCTGGCCTGCGAAGCCGTCATCCACACCCGTGGCGCGGTGTTGGAAATGGATGTGACGATCGATGACCGGCCGGACCGCTCGCTCAAGGCTCTCACAGGAGAAAGGCCGCCACCGCGTTGGGACGCAAGGGCCGCAGGCGCGGAACTCCAGGCGATCTGGGCGACCATGGGCGGTGCCCTGGTTATGACCGACCGCCGCAACGAGGCGCAGACGTTTCGCAGGGAAATCCAAGCCGCGTTTCCCATCCGCACCCTCCACGCGGACGGCGGGGAGGCGGACAGCGACGGCGTGTGGAGATTTCCGTTGGACAAGGCTCCGGTGCTGCGCGTGGACCTCGATCACGAATGCACCGGCAGGGTCCGCTGGCACGTGCGGGAACCGGCCCACGCCGCAGTGGACCTGCTGCCGGAGACCGGACTTGGCAAGGGATTCGCGCAGGCACCCGCAGGCAGGGTGTTAGAGACTCCGAGGACCCTGTGCGTGACCGAAGACGGAGCCCTTGCTCCGACCCGCTGGGCACCGAATGGCCCCGGCCGGATGCGGATCCACGCAGAGGTGGAGACCCACCGGGGATGGGCGATCACGCCACCCATCGAGATCCGCCTGTGGGAAGGGGAGGGCTTTCATGCAGCCCTGTCCGAATGCTTCGGCATGCCCTACGTCTTCGGCATCGCCGGCGTGGAGGAAAACGATCAAACCGGCGTCGAAACCGGCTGGGGCGCGGATTGCTCGAACCTGCTGATCCACGCCTGGCGGCGCTGCGGCATGGCATTGCCCTGGGGTGATCCCGGCCGCCTCCGCAAACAACTCGCCACCCTGGCGGCGGATCTCGATCCCGGCTCCCGCACACCGCTCGATCCCCAGGCACTGCGCCGGGGGATCCTCCTCGACTTCGGAAACCATGTGGCCGCCCTCTGGAAAGACCTTCCCCCGCTCGGCACGCTCGATGGTGGCGATCTCCTGCTCCATCACCTCGGCGGCTTCCCGGAAGTCATCGATCTAACAACCTTGGCGGCGGGGCGCGGTCGATTCGCCCTGCGCACGCCGGAGCCCCTCCAACCAAGCGTCTCCGTGAGAGTCGCAGGCGATGTCGTGCTTGCCGGCACGCGGCGGACGGCGGTGGACGGCTTTGAAAAGGCCGGCGCGGATTGGTTTCTCGCCAATCTCGAAGGCGTGCCCACCCGGGAAGCACCGCAGGGGAATCCGCGATACGATTTCCGATTTCCGCCGGAACGCCTCGGCTGCTTGCGCGGGCACGGCGTGGACCTCGTCTCCCTCGCCAACAACCATGCCGGGGACGGCGGCCGGAAGGGACTGATCGAGGGCATGGCGGCACTCGAAAGCTCCGGCATCCGCTTCACCGGTGCCGGCCGGAATGCCCGGGAGGCGTGCCGGCCCATTTTGTTAGAGAAAAACGGGGTGACCCTCGCAGTCTTCGGCATCTGCGGCGTGGAGGCGATGGCGGCCGGTCCGGATTCACCCGGAGTGGCCTGCCTGCCGGAACACGCCGCGCTGCTGGAACAGGAACTCGCCAAGGCCGCCGCAGACGGTGCCACACCGGTGGTCCTGCTCCATCATGGCGACGAATACGACACCCGCGTTTCCGACAACCAGCGGCATCTCGTCCGCTGGCTGGCACGGCGGGGTGCCCGCTGGATCTTCGGCTCACACCCGCACGTGGTGCAGCGGACGGAAAACTTCGGCGGAGCGGTCATCCACCACTCGCTCGGCAACGCGATCTATCCGCTAGATCTCAAGGGCGCGGACTCCGGCGTGGTGGTGGAACAAAGGATCAGCCGCTGAAGCGCGGACAAGCCGCTCTGGACAAGTGGCGGGACCCCGACTGAAATCCGAACAAGTGAAACGCTTCCTCCAATCCGAGATCGGTGCGGCCGTGCTCTGGCTGCTCGGCTCGCTCGTGCTGGCTGCGGTGGTTTCACCCTGGCTCCACCAGGCCGGAAAGTGGCTCGCCGCCACGGCGCAGACCCACGATCTGCCGGCCGCGATCGAATGGCTCGCCGCAGCCTGCGGCAGGGCGAAGTTCGGGCGGTTTTACGATCGCGCCCTGTTGATGTCCGCGGTGCTCCTTCTCCCCGTGATGTTCCACCGCATCCGTTCGGTGCGCGCGGCGGGTGGGGCCTTGCAAGCCCCGCGAATGACCCGCTGGGGATGGCGGGAGGGAGTCTTGCAAGTGACGGTCGGCTGCATGCTGGCGGGTGGTCTGCTATGGGGACTTTGCGTTTTCCTGCATTGGTCCGGAGCGAACGAGGCGAAGCCGGCCGCACCCGCGCTGGGCCGCCTGCTCTCGAAGGTGATGGTCCCTGCCCTGGGTGCCTCGCTGGTGGAGGAATGCCTGTTCCGCGGACTGCTGTTAGGGTTGTGGCTGCGTTTCGCAAAACCCGTGGCGGCCTGCGCCGGGTCCGCCGCGCTCTTCGCCTTCCTGCATTTCCTCAATCCTCCGCCGGGCACGTTGATCGCGGACCCGGGCCATCCTCTCGCCGGCTTCCAGCTTCTCGGAGCGATGTTGATGCATTTCACCGAGCCGCGCTTTTTCCTGACGGACTTCGCCACGCTTTTGGCCGTCGGCCTCATGCTGGCATGGGCCAGGCTGCGCACCGGCGCGCTGTGGTTTCCCATCGGCCTGCACGCCGGGTGGATCATGGCCTTCAAGGCATGCGGGATGTTCTATCAGAAAGTCCAGGATCACCCGCTGCGGCCCTGGGGGGTGGGGGACAACCTGCGCTCCGGCCTGCTGCCGCTGTTCACGTTGGTGGCCACCGCCTGCCTGTGCCACTGGGTGCTGCGGCGCTTCGATCCGCTCATCCGCGCATCACGGTGAGCACCTGCACGTGGAGAAATCCCGCCCCACGGAGGATCCTGGCGCATTCGTTCACCGTGGAGCCGGTGGTGAGCACGTCATCAACGAGCACCGCTCCGCGCGCGCCACGTTCCAGCCAGGCCCCGACGCGGGAGGTGGCCTCGAAGGCACCACGCAGGTTCGACATGCGCTGGCGGCGTCCGAGCATTGTCTGGGTGTCGGTGGGCCGCACGCGCCTCAGGGCTGTTAGAACCGGAAGGCCCCGTGCCACGGAAAGCCCGCGGGCAATCTCGGCAGCCTGGTTGAAATGCCGGTGGCGCAGACGGCGCGGATGAAGCGGCACAGGCACGAGCGGCCATTTCTCGGCAAGCGCCCTGGAGAAACGTGGATCCAGAAACGCCTCGTCGGCCAGGATCGAAAGCTCTGCGGCAAGGTGGATCTCGCGCCCGTACTTGAGCCGGTGGATGAGGTCGAGCGTCCGCTCGTCCCGCAACAGGGAGGGCCTGGCAAAATCGAAGGAGAACGAAATGTCCGTGCAGTTCGGACAAGCGAAGGGACCGTCGATCTGGCCCGGAAAAGCCTCGCCGCAGGACTCGCAAAACGGCTCGGTGATCCGCGGAAGCCCCGCCGCACAGGGGGCGCAAAGCGAGCGGCCATGGGTGAGGGGGACCGAGCACAGCGAGCAGGAAGCCGGATAGAGAAGATCGAGGAACCGGGCGACACCCCGCCTCCAGGGTCCCGGATCAGGAGCGGAGGGCGTGTTCATCGCCGGGTGTGCTGGTGAGGTGGTGGGCAAGGAAACCCGCGGCAAGGATGGCGAGGATGGGCACCACACCCTCAAGGAGCAGGCCGCCCTGAACCGCGGTAGCCTGGGAGGTGGACGTGCTGAGCGTTTCCAAAAGGTTGCCCGCGAAATGCCAGCCGGCATGCAGGCCGATGGGCATCCACAGCGAGGCCGTGCGCCACCGGGCGTATGCAAGCACACCACCCAGCGCAAGCAGCGGACAAAATCCGGAAAGCATCCCCCGCCAGTCCGCAAGGCGGGAGGCCAGCACGCCTAACAATTCAAACCCGGTCCCCGCCGCATCGGGATCCACCACCGTCCGGCCCGCCGGGAGGACGAGCATGCAGGTGATCGCGAAAAAAGCGGCGGACATGCCCAGAGCCGCCGCAGGACGCATGCCACGCAGGAAAATCCCCATCGCCACGCCGCGGAACATCACCTCCATCACCATGGCCAACAAAACGGCATCCAACAGCAGCTTCCCCGCAAGCGGCAACATCGAGTCACCCGGGTGGTTCATCTTGAAAAACCCGGCGGGCACCAGGGCAACCCCCATCGAGAGCAGCAAGCCGGCCACCACCATGAAACCCGCGCACGAATGCCACAGGCCCTCGACATTCCGATGCAGCGCCTGACCCCGGGAAAACGCACGCGCACCCCACGGAAGACGGAATTTCCATGGCCCGAGACCGGAAACCGAACCGCGCTTCGCATGAATCCAGTCCGCCCAGGGAATGAAGAGCAGCAACGCCGCAGACCCGATCGCTGCCACATAAAACTCCGGGAAATCCGCCATCCGGCAGCGCTCCGCCAGCCACTCCAGCGGACCATTGGTGGTCTTGCTGCCGGACACCTCCGCCAAGGCCTTGCCCGCGTTGTAAAGCAGCGGGGTGGCCCAGGCGCCCAGCGCGATCGAGGCCGCGGCATACAGCCAGACCTTGATCACGTCTCCGCGCCATTCATTCCGCATGCCTCGCAGGCTGCCAGTTCCACCGGCGGATTGAAAGCCCGCGATCGGAGAATTTGCGTTGGTGATCCCCAAGAGGCCCGGTAGCATCCCGCCCATGATCCGCACCGAACCGGTAGGACCGATCCGCTGCCAGTGGGGCGAAGGCCCGATCTGGTGGCGAAACGCGTTGTATTTCGTCGATATCGAAGGCCATGCCGTGCACCGCTTCGATCCATCCGATGAATCCGTCAAAACCTGGAACGTCGGCCAACGCGTAGGCACCGTCGTCCCGCGCGAAAGCGGCGGGCTCGTCCTCGCCGGTGATCACGGGTTCTTCTTCCTCGACGAGGAAAGCGGCAAGCTCACCCCCATCGCGGATCCGGAACACGACAAACCGGACAACCGTTTCAACGACGGCAAATGCTCGCCGGACGGCAGGTTCTTCGCAGGCACCATCAGCCTCGCCAAGAAAACGGGCGACGCCATGCTCTACCGGCTCGATCCCGACCTGTCGCTCCACGAAGCCTTCGGCCCCGTCACCAACTCCAATGGCATCGTCTGGTCCACGGACGGCAGAACCTGCTACTACATCGACACACCTCGCAAGGAGGTGCTTGCCTTCGACTACGAGAACGGCCACCTGCGCGACCCTCGGAGCGTCATCACCACCGGTCACATCGAAGCCTCGCCGGACGGCATGTGCATCGACGCGGACGGAAACCTCTGGATCGCCTTCTGCCACGGAGGCTGCGTGTCGTGCTTCGACCCCACCACCGGCAACGAACTTCACCGCATCGCCCTGCCCTGCCTGGAAACCACCGCCTGCACCTTCGGCGGACCGGAGTTGGCGGATCTGTTTGTCACCACCGGAGTCCACAAGACCGCCAAGGAGGAACACGCCGGACGCCTCTTCGTGATCCGCGGGCTGAAGACCCGCGGCATCCCGGCGGATGCCTTCGCCGGCTGACTTCCCGCTTCCCTCCCGCCCCGGACGCGCCTATCGTGGCGCCGTGTTGCAGATCGTTTTCAATGAAATCAGCGCCGCGGAGCTCTCCAGCCTCGACACGCTCGAGCAGCTGGAACTGCTGGAGGAGTTCAGGGTCGGCAAGGATGACCTCGACAAACTGGACAGCGAGCGCTTCGGGCGGATCGAACGCGACGGCCGCGTGCTTCACCGCTTCCGCGCCAAGGACCATCGCTTTTACTTCGAGGTGAAGGACGGCGCGGTGATCGTCCACCGCGTGCTCCACAAAGGCACCTTCTCGGATTTCCTCTTCCGTTCGAAGATGCCACTCGCCGAAGATGAGGCACTGGCCAACTCGAAGCACTTCTGGAAACTCATCGACGAGGGACGCAACGCCCGCCGCCTCTGACATCCGGGAAATTTTTCTTCCGCTACGGCCGGGGATGCCGCTAGATAAGCCAATGATGAAATGGCTGCTTTACTTGGTGCTGGCCGTCCTCGTTGGCGGTTCGTGGATGCTCTACTCGAACACGGGCAAGGAGATGAAAATCAAGCAGGAGCTCGTCGAAAAACTCGAAGAGGCGGGAGACCCGGACGAAAAGGTGCCAAAGCTCGAAGGTGAGATCCAGGCCCTTGAGGGCCAGAAGACCTTCAATGGCATCCTGCTCGCATTCCTGAGTGCAGGATTGGTCGGGATTTTCTTCGTTTTCCAAGTGCTCCCATCGCTCGCCCACCGCGCCACCCATGCGGTCTATGACAGCGCGGAAATGATGGAACATGATGTCATGCACGACGCCCGTTCTCTGCTCGCCCAAGGCGACTATCAGGGAGCCATCGAAGCCTTCAAGCAGGCCGCCGCCGCGGACCCGACCAACCGCCTGCCCTGGGTGGAAATCGCCAAGATCTACAAAGACAACATCGGTGACTCGGCCGCCGCCATCCAAACCATCCGCCACGCCCTTGAAAGCCAGGCATGGGAGGTCAATGACGCCGCCTATTTCCTCTTCCGCCTCGCCGAGCTTTACGACGAGGTGGAGGGCGATCGCGCGTCCGCAACGGCGATCATGCATCAAGTCGTCGAACAATTCCCGGGCACCCGCCACTCCGCCAACGCCAGCCACAAGCTGCACGAGTGGGAACAGCAGGCCACCGCCCAGGCCGCCAATGCCGAGGAGGAGGAATACCTCGCGAGAATGCGCGCCTCCCAAGGAGGCAGCGGCCCGCGGAATCCCTCTTGATCCTCACGCCCGACGATGACCGGAAACCCCACCGGCCTTCGCTCCGGGCCGGGCCGCTGGGTGGCCCGCCACCCGCTTTTCGCCACATCGATCGTGGTGACCGGCGGCGTCGCCATGGCGGACATCCACATCGCGGCCGCAGCCGTCGTCATCACCCTGGCCGCTGCCGCCGCCTGCCGCTGGATCCATTGGAAAACCGGATGCATCTGGTGGCTTTGCGCGTCTCTCGCCGTCGCGGTTTTCCTGATCCGCAGCCATGCCCGCGATGAAGCCGGCCGACGCTTGCTGGCCACTCCCCACGGCCCCGCCCAGGCGGTCCTGCTCAAAGACCCACAAGGCAATCCACGCCACTGGTCCGCACCCGCTCGCCTGATCGGCGGTCCGGTCCCAGGCACCCGGGTTTGGTGGGAAGGCAGCGGCCCCGTGCCCGTCGCCGGGTCCATCGTCGCTGCCGAAGGGGTGTTCGAAAACCTGCCCTCACCCCGCAATCCCGGTGAATTCGACCGCGGGGCATGGCTCCGCAGACAAGGCACCGCCGCGATGTTTCGCACCGACTGGAAACCCGGGGCAGTCACCACCGGGAAATGGGCCGCTAGAGGCGCCGCCATCCGCCACGGTTTCCGCCATCGCGTCACCGACGGACTCGAACCCCACTCGGAAAGCGCCGCCGTCATCCGCGCCGTGGTCATCGGTGAACCACCGCCGGATGCGGACTCACTCATCGCGGCCTTCCGCAACAGCGGCACCCTTCACGCCTTCACGGTTTAAGAATAACACCTGACATATTCTCTCCCTCCGGATATACTGCGCCGGGGCGGAATCCAGCCATGACACCCACGACCATAAAACCTCACAGCAAGCTGCGGGCATACTCCTACCTTCGGATTTCAAGTCCGGAGCAAATCAAAGGTGACGGCATCCGCCGCCAACTCGATTCCACCAACGAATACTGTGAAAAGAACGGGCTGGTTCTGGAGACCCGGCCGCTGACGGATCTGGGCCTCTCCGGGTTCCACGGAGACAACCTCGCCAAAGGTGCGCTCGGCATCTTCCGAAACGCGGTGGAAAACGGGAAAATCGAAACCCCATGCGCCCTCGTTGTTGAAAAGCTCGACCGGATCTCCCGTCAGGACATCGAAACCGCCGTCGGTCTCATTCTCGGCCTCATCGGCTGCGGGGTGGAAATCCATACGGTCATGGACCAGCAGATCTACCGTAAGGGGCAGATGGACATGACCAAGTTCATCATCTCCATCGTCACGCTGTCCCGCGGCCACGAGGAAAGCCTGACCAAATCCAAAAGGCTCAGCGCCGCCTGGATCAAAAAACGGGAACTCGCCCACAAGAAGATCCTCACCCGGGTTTGCCCCGGATGGCTCAAGCCGAAAGAAGACCTTTCGGGATTCGACATCATCCCGGAACGGGCTGCCCTCGTCCGTGAAATCTTCGAGCTTACGGCCGCCGGCCACAACAAGGCCAAGATCGCCGCCATCCTCAACGACAGGAAAGAACCCATCTGGGACACCGGCAGGAAGAGCAAACCGGTCCGCTGGCACGACACCTTCATCAACAACTTGCTGACAGGCCGAGCCGTCCTCGGAGAACTCCGAACCTGCAATCTGGTCGGTGGCGTCCGCAAATACGACCTCCCCCGCATTCAGGATTACTACCCTAGGATTATCAGCGAGGAACTTTGGAACAACGCCAGCACCTCCAACGCCGCCCGCAGGCGTCAGCGTGCTTACTACCCTGACCCCGACGGCCCGCGCAATCTGGTGCCGGGACTCGTATGGATCAACGGGCAAAAGGCATTCTGGAGAAACCGCGGCTGCCGCCGCAACCATGTGTGGAAACGTCCAAGGAAAACCCAAGTGCCCCGATACTGGGTTTATTACATCACCAAGAAAACGACGACCGGAAAGGTCCAGGACTCCATACCCCGGGAAATAGCCGAATCCATGATCGTCGGTAGGCTCGTTAGCGTCCAGCCAAGCGACCTCACAGTCGCTCCATTGGTGGATGAAAAAGCCAACCGTCGAAACATCCTCACCGCCCGCATCCAGGAACTGGAAACCGGCATCGCTCGAATGGTTTCCGCCATCCGGAAATCCGACGACGGCAGTGCGCCCACAGCGCTGCTCCAACAAATCAAGGAGGACGAACGCTCACTGGACCTCGCACAGATCGAACTCCGGAAACTCGACGCCTCTCAAACCGAAACCATCCAAGTAGGCAAAACCCTTCCCGACAGCCTTGCCGCCATCCGGGAACTCGCGCTCCAACAAAACGACCCCGTCATCCGGGAACAGCTCACCCGCCATCTCACCAATATCATTGCCCGAGTGGACCTCGCCACAGCTCCGGAACACCTGCCGGATTGGTGCCGGACCGGTGCCATGGCTCTGGCCAAACTCTACCAAGACGAACCCGAAGGAAAAGACAGCGCTTCCGCATGGGTCGGCATCACCCTGCGCGACGGGACCCGCATCGCCGGCTTCGCCACCGGCGACCCGAACCAACCGAAAATCATCACCGTGGAACCCGGCACGAACGTGCCGAAAAAGAAAGTCCACCTCTACATCGGCGCAGGAACCGTCCGAGCCGAACAGCCGGAATGAACTAGGGAGATAGGAACACCTTCTAAGCGCCCCCCGCCGGAATTCTGGTGGGGGCCACTTTTTATCAGTCCTAGGAGGGCTTGCTCTGTTGAAACCTCCATGGTAATCCTCCTTCAGAGACCATGTCATTTCAGGATCTAGTCGAGAACCTTAAAACGATGATCGTGTCGCATCGCACACACGACGAGGATGGCTTTCGCCAGAGCGCGGAGGCGATTATCAGGTCGCTCAATGTCCAAAACAGACCGGGCGAAGCCCGGAGCATTCGCGAGGCACTTCGGCTAAGCGAAACGAAGAGCGGAAAGCGGGCGGCTACCGTCCATCCGGTGGCAAATGTATCATTCTCCGTTTTGACCAGGCAAGTGCCCGGATTGATTTCGTTTGTGCAGCCACCCGGCCAGCGTCATTTGGTTCTTCAAAAAGAAACAACCAGATCTCTTGATCTGGTAGTGAGCGAACACCAGGCGGTGAACAAACTTGCGGAGTCTGGACTAATGCCACGCAGGAAACTTCTTTTCTGGGGGCCTCCAGGTTGCGGCAAGACGGCCACGGCCCAATGGCTGGCGCAGCAACTGGGAATCCCTTGTGGTGTCGTTCGTCTTGCAAGCTTGATAACCAGCTATGTCGGCGAGACCGGGGCCAATATCCAAAAGGTGCTTCAAATCGCCAACCAGACACCTATGGTGCTTCTGATCGACGAGGCTGACGCCATTGCCAAGTCCCGGGACGATGGAAATGATGTAGGCGAACTCAGGCGTGTCGTGAACACTCTCCTGCAGGGACTGGATTCTTTCACGGCCAGCCATAGCATCGTGATTCTTGCCTCGAACCACACTCACTTGTTCGACAGCGCGTTATGGCGTCGTTTTGATGACGTGATCGAGTTTCCGCTTCCTTCGGAAAAGGAGCGTCTTGAGCTGTTGCGCTACCTCACAAATGGAATAAAAATCAATGGTAGCCTTGCAACTGTCGCCAAAGGCACGGCCGGCTGCTCCTACGCTGAGGTTGAAAGGGCGGTTTTCGAGGTGGCGAAATCGGTAGTGATTGAAAACAGAACCTCAGCCACTGGCGCGGAGATTCTGAGAGCGTCGCAACAATTCAGAAGAAAGATCACCTCCGCCACGTCACGGAGAAGAAAGCCCACCGTAAGATGAACCCGGAGTTCCCACCCTTGTGCTTTCCAGAGCCGGAGATCCGGCGGCGCAGGCGGCAGCGGGCAGGATTTTCACCCGGAAGCCTACCTACAGCCGAACAGCGGAGGATTACGGCTCAGCGGGTGATTCAGCAAAAGGCCAGACTCGACCACGAGATGTCACGATTAACGCCGGAACAGCTCCGAGCGGTGATCTTGAAACTACGGCATGACAGGCCATTGACTTTGGAGGACTTAGCGGGAACAGGTTTACGATTCATCGGCGAGCCCGGTGATAACGAAAGCCTGGTTTTCCCCAAGAACGATAGCTTAGCCAAATTGTCTCAACGTGCTCAGGCCTATGAGGCGGGATCAAAAAAGAGTCTGATAGCGCATCCGGGATTGATCTCCGTGGTAAGCGAAATGGAGATCGCTGATGCTAAGGACCGGGTTTCAGAGGAAATATTAAATCGGTATGAGGAACTGATCCAGCAAGAGCATCTGATTTACGAAATTGAGGTGAGCGCGACAAAATCCAGCCAAGACCTGACAAAAAGGCGGGAAATCGAGAGCATCATTTCAGAGATCCGGAACACACTAGGCCATGGCGTTCACGGAAGGATTTACGACGTGGATTTTCAGGTGGAAGGAGCCGTTCTGATGGTTTCGACAACCGGCACCAAGCTGCAGGAATGGGTCGAGAACCCCAAATGGTGGCGGAAGATCACGCGGTTCGAATTGCGTCCGAAATTCCAGACGATGACCGAGGTGTTGGCAGGCTTCAACGTCGAGCGAATTTCGATTAATCCACCTCCCCCCAATGCGGAGACTATTTGCATCATTGATAGTGGGATAGCCGTGGGCAACCCCTTTCTTGGACCTGTGACCCAACGGGATGCCAGCCGTTCATGGGTATTTGGAACATCCCCGGTTGAGGATTTCAATGGGCACGGTTCAGGTGTCGCTTCGCTCGCCGCCTATCATTCGATCAGTTACGAGGAGGGTGGTGAAAATCAGGCGTCGGCGTGGGTGGTAAGCGCACGCATCATGACCGACGATGGCGAACTGGATTCTCCTGTGATCGAAGATGCTGCCGATGATCGTAACGAACAGGCCTGGCTCCTTTCTAATATTCTGAGGGAAATCGTTGAGCACTTCGTTCCCCTAGGAGTTCGCATTTTTGTATTGGCCTTCGAAATGCAGGGGCACATTTGGAGCCATGCAACTCGGCGACAAGTAGCTCGCAACGCTTGGATAGCACGAACCATTGACCAACTCAGCCGCCAGTATGACGTAACATTTGTTTGCATTACCGGGAACTTGGCACCGCGGGACGCTGAGGAACTTCGAGAAGAAACAGAGACGGATTACCCGCATTATCTCCTATCGCCTTATGCCAAACTGCTTGATCCCGGCCCAGCCGCACTTGCGGTAATCTGTGGTTCGATCTCCCATTCCACCCAAGTTGTTGGAGGCGAGCATGGCTTGATTGCCGGTATGGATGCGCCTTCGCCATTCACACGAACGGGTCCTGGATTTGGTGACAGCATTAAACCCGACGTGGTCGAATATGGGGGCAGCCTCGTGAGAGACTTGGAAACAGACCGAATCGTGCCAAATTTAGGCACATCGGTGGTCATGGCCAGCAACATGCTTACTCCGGCTCTCAGCCGGAACATCGGCACGAGCTATGCCGCGCCGCGAGTCGCCAACCACCTTGCGATGATTTTGAGGGATGCCAAGTCGCTGGGAATTGATCCAAGTGCAACCCTACTTCGGGCCTTTCTGGCGGCATCCTGCAAGGATGCGGAAGTATCCGAAGGATTGGGAAAATCCGAGAAGCTGGCGCTGGTCGGGCATGGCAGGCCTGATGGAAATGAGGCGATGCTTTGTCGAGGTCATTCGGTTCTACTCTATTGGGATGGAGCTGTCGAACTGGAGTCGACCGCCATTCTGCGAATTCACGTGCCATCCGAAATCATGATGGCAGGTCGCAGCAAAAAGCGGATTACTGTTGCCGTTGCAGCCTCGCCTGCCGTGCAGCGCTGGGGACTGGGCGATTACCTCGGTGCCAATCTGAAGTTCTGGCTTTATCGGGGCGACAAGTCTACCGACGATATATTGATTCAGCATCAGCGGGAACTGGATGAACCTAATACTGCCCCAGCTTCTTCAGAAGATCACATGGTTGGCGAACTTGGGATCAACACCCGCAGCGTGGGAACGCTGCAACGCGATGTATTCGAATGGTCGGAACATCGCGACGAGTTCAGCGACTACGACTATACCCTCGCTGTTTCGGTCTGGGGTGCCGCCAAATGGGTGAAGGACGTGGATCGCACAGTTCCGCTTGCCGTGGTTGTTCGAATCGAAGAAACCTCGGGTGTTTATCAGGAGCTTTACTCCCGGGTGAGCACTCGGGTTCGTGCGACTTCGTAATTGGATCATGGCGTCTTCGAGGATGGGCACTTGGACTCCTCCCTTTGACCTTCCCAGCTATCAATATTTCCGC
Source organism: Verrucomicrobiaceae bacterium (assembly GCA_027486655.1). Taxonomy (GTDB): domain Bacteria; phylum Verrucomicrobiota; class Verrucomicrobiia; order Verrucomicrobiales; family Akkermansiaceae; genus Luteolibacter. The sequence goes on from JAIXOR010000078.1 coordinate 113,817, forward strand.
TCTTCTTACTCCGTGCCACTGAGGCCGCCAGAACTCCGCATTTTCCCTGATTTCATGCCACCAACCGGACCCCAGTCGAATTCATCCCTGCGCGATAACCGCACCCACCGGGGCACCGTCGGGGATTTTCTCAAATCCGAGATTCAGCCGGGCAGCCATCTGTCTTTTGTTTCCGCGTATTTCACGGTTCACGCCTACGAAGCGCTCGCGTCACAACTCGAAGGTGCCGCAAAACTCCAGTTCCTTTTCGGAGAGCCCTCGTTCGTCACGGGCATTGACCGGGGCGACAAGGGGAAGGCGAATTTCAAGCTCACCGAACACGGCATCACCATCGCCAAGACCCTGACCCAGCGACCCGCCGCCAAGGCTTGTGCCGAATGGATTGAACGCATGGTGGAAATCCGCTCGATCCGCCAATCCAATTTCCTCCACGGCAAGGCCTACCATATCGAAAACGGCAACGCGTCCAGCGCGATCCTGGGCAGCTCGAATTTCACCGTCCCCGGACTAGGCCTCGGCACCAACAGCAATGTCGAATTGAATCTCGTGGTCGATTCCGACCGCGACCGCAAGGACCTCAAGGCATGGTTCATGGAAGTCTGGGGTGACGATACCCTCACCAAGGACGTTCGCGACGAGGTTCTCACCTACCTCAAGCGCCTCGCCTCGCCGAATTCCCCGCAGTTCATCTACTTCCTGACCCTCTTCCACCTCTTCCGCGACGAACTGGAGGGCACCAAGGACGTCGATGATGCACTGAAACGCACCACCCTGCTGGAATCCCAAGTCTGGAAGATGCTCTATTCCTTCCAGCGCGACGGCGCGAAAGGTGCCATCAACAAGCTCCTCGAATTCAATGGCTGCATCCTCGCTGACAGCGTTGGTCTGGGAAAAACCTTTGAGGCCCTCGCCGTCATCAAATACTTCGAACTTCGCAACGAGCGCGTTCTTGTTCTCTGCCCGAAGAAACTCCGCCCGAACTGGACGGTCTTCAAATCCAACAGCCGCCTCAACCCGCTGCTGGAGGACGGCTTCGGCTTTGATGTCGTTTCCCACACGGACCTCTCCCGCACGAGCGGACTCACCGGCGACATCGACCTCGCGAATTTCAACTGGCACAACTACAGCCTCATCGTCATCGACGAATCCCACAACTTCCGCAACAACGCTGTCGGCAAACCCAAGGAAGACGGCACACCCCGGCGGACCCGCTACGAGCGCTTGCTGGAGGAAGTGATTCAGAAAGGACAAAAAACCAAAGTCCTCCTTCTCTCCGCCACCCCGGTCAACAACCAGATTGCCGATCTCCGGAATCAAATCTCCTTCATCGCCGGTGGAGATGTCGCCCGTGACGCCAGCGGCGAGCATGACGGCGCATTCAAGGAAAAGCTGGGCATTCCCAGCATCAAGGAAACCACCCGGAAGGCTCAGGCCAAGTTCACCAACTGGACCAAGAAGCCAGCCAGCGAGCGCAAGGCCCGCGATCTCATCCACGAACTCGGCAGCGACTTCTTCAAGCTGCTGGACGGCCTCTCCATTGCCCGCTCGCGCTCCCAGATCAAGCGCTACTACGCCAAGGAAATGGAACGCCTCGGCGGCTTCCCCAAGCGTGAGAAACCTGCCGCCGAATACCCGAGTATTGATCTCCACAACGAATTCATCTCCTTCGAGGAACTCGACCTGAAGATCAGCGAGCTGAAACTCAGCCTCTATCACCCCAGCACCAAACTGAAGAAAAACCTCCCTCCCGAGGTCCTTGCGAAATACGCGGCGAAAATCGGCAACTTCAACCAGGAAGGCCGCGAGCGGATCCTCATCTGCATGATGAAGATCAATTTCCTCAAACGTCTCGAAAGCTCCATCGACTCCTTCCGCCTCACGCTCCAGCGCACCATCGAGAAAATCGACAAGCTGGAAACCAAGATCCAGGCATTCGAAAACAAGCGGGACAACAACCCCACATTCGATTTCGCCAATCTATCCGAAGACGACTTCGACGATTTGGACCTCGATCCCGAGGACCTCGAAATCGGCGGCAAGCACAAGATCAACCTCGCCCACCTGAATCTTCCCGAGTGGTTGCTCGCCGTCCGGCAAGACCGGGCGCAACTCCAGAACCTGCTGGATCACTCCCGCCCCGTCGTTCCTGCCCGCGATGCCAAGCTTGCCCGCGTCCGGGAACTCATCGCCGCCAAGGCCGCGAATCCGGCGGAAAACATCGACGGCATGTCCGTGCGGAAAATCATCCTCTTTACCGCCTTTGCCGATACCGCCCGCTACCTTCACGACAACCTTGCTGCTTGGGCGAAGGACACCCTTGGCATCCACAGCGCCCTTGTCTGCGGCGGCGGCCAATACAAAACCTCGCTCGGCAAGGCGGACCTCGAACACATCCTCACCAACTTCTCGCCCATCTCGAAAAAGCGCGACCGCCAGCCGGAACTCCCGCAGGATCAAGAAATCGACCTGCTCATCGCCACGGACTGCATTTCGGAAGGTCAGAACCTCCAGGACTGCGACCTGCTCATCAATTACGACATCCACTGGAACCCCGTCCGCATCATCCAGCGCTTCGGGCGCATCGACCGGATTGGTTCCCGGAACAAATCCGTTTCACTCATCAACTTCTGGCCCACCAAGGACCTCGACGCCTACCTCAACGTCAAAAACCGCGTGGAAGACCGCATGGCGCTCGTCGATCTAACCGCTTCCGGTGAGGACAACCTGCTCGCCTCCGACCAGATTGAAGACCTGATCAAGGCGGATCTCCATTATCGGAACAAACAACTCAAGGACTTGCAAAAAGGGGTTGTCGATTTCGATGAGGAAGACCCGGAGGGAATCTCACTCGCCGACTTTTCCCTAACCGACTTCCGGCTGGACCTCCTCCGGTTCCTCGAAAACAACCGCGAACTTCTGGAAACCGCCGAACTCGGCCTCTTTGCCGTCGTGCCGCCCGATCCAGAATTGCCCGTCTCCCAGCCAGGCATCCTGTTTTGTCTCCGCCAGCGGGACAACAAGCGCCCCACCGAGGTCAATCCACTCGCACCCTACTACCTCGTCTATGTGCTGGATGACGGAAACGTCCGCCTCACCTTCATGCAGCCGAAGCAGTGCCTGGAACTCTTTCGCGCCCTCGCCGCCGGTCACGCCAGCGCATTCACCGACTTATGCGATGCCTTCGATGCTCGAAATGCCAATGGCTCCGACATGAGCCACGAATCACGCCTGCTCGATTCCGCCATGGAATCCATCAAACGCACCTTTGCCCGGCGCGCCACCACCTCGCTCCTCTCCGGCCGCGACGGCCTGCTACCCATGGCCTCTGAAACCCCAACATCTTCCGACGATATGGAACTCGTCACCTGGCTCGTAGTCATGGAACCCCAACCCTGACTTCTATTTGCCTCCCTACCCCTGAAATGAAACGCAGCGAATCCCAGCACACCGAATGGAAGGAGTCGTGGTGCGACGATCGTCTTCGCTGGGTTTCCGGATTCGCCAACGCCGAAGGCGGGTGTCTGGAAATCGGACGCAATGACAAGGGCGAAATCGTAGGCTTGGCGGATGCCCGGAAATTGCTCGAAGACCACCCCAACAAAATCCGCGATCTGCTGGGTATTCTCGTAGCGGTCAATCTCCACCATACCGACGGAAGGCCTTGGCTCGTGATCGAAGTCGATGCCTATTCGAATCCAACGACGGCCAACTAATCGCACGGGTTTCCTGATCCATTTCAGCATCTCAACTTTTAAAAATTTCAGCTTCTACCCTCACAATGCCTGATCTCCGCGAATCCATCACCACCGCTCTCAGTGACTTCGCGGTTCAGCCACTCCGCGTATCAGCATTTGCGTTTTTCAGAACGCTTGGCTACCAATCCGACCGCTCAGCAGACTGGTCGCTCGAATCCTTCCTAGAACTCGCTGCCCAAAGTCGCCGCCCACTCAGCACCGAGGACATTAAATCCCTTCGGCAGCTAACCTCCCTTCATCTTCTCTTTCAGCTCACCGACGCCGAAGTCTCCGATGTCCTCTCTGGGCAACAGTCTTTCCCCGATTCTTCGGTGAAGGAAACAGAAATGGAATCCTACCTGTTCTTCGCAGCCGAACTGCCAGCGGGACCATACACCCGCACGGAACTTTCCACCCTCGTCCGAGCCATCAACAAGCCATTGCCCATGCCGGCAATGGTGTTGCTGAAACACGGGAAAATCCTTTCTCTAGGCATTATCCACCGCCGCCTGAATAAACGGGATCGCTCCAAAGACGTTCTCGAAAAGGTCACCCTGATCAAGGACATCAACCTTGCCGATCCCATCCGCGCACATATCGAAATCCTTCATGATTTTTCGCTATGGAAGCTCGCTGCCGATTTCCCATTCCCGAAGGATGAAAACCCTTTCGTCTCCCTGCATTCCGCTTGGCAAAAGCGACTTGGCTCCTACGTACTCTCTAACAATTTCTACCGTGAGATCGCCGATTGGTATTTCTGGGCTCTCCATCAAATCGAAGACGGCGCGATCCGGCTACCCGAGCACTGCGACACCGAGCAGGAAAAATCCCTTTTCCTTATCCGGCTGCTCACCCGCATGATTTTCTGCTGGTTCCTCGTCGAGAAACGTCTCATCCCCGCTGATCTCTTCCGCGTCCACAGCCTGAAAAAACTCATCAAGGACTTCCACCCGTCCGCCGATCCGAAAAAACCCGATTCCTCACCCGCCTATTACCACGCCATCCTTCAAAACCTCTTCTTCGGCACCCTCAACATGCCGCCCGAACAGCGCGGCTTTCGCGAGCGGAAAAAGGAGGGCGAGCGCTTCGATCCCAACTTCGGCATCACCACCCTCTGGCGTCATGAGTCCACCTTCCACGATCCCACCGAGTGGATCGCTCTCGCCAAAAGCGTCCCGTTCCTCAACGGCGGCCTCTTCGATTGCCTCGACGACAAGACCGGCAAGAAGACGGACAACACCATCCTCGACGGCTTCTCGGACACCCCCAAGCTCTCCTGCCACCTCCCGAACGACCTATTCTTCGGCCCCGAGCGCAATGAGGATCTATCCAAGGATTACGGCGAGGAAGACAAACGCACCGCCCGCTCAAAAAAGGCCAAGGTCCGCGGCCTCATCGAAATCCTCTCCCGTTACAAATTCACCATCGAGGAAAATACGCCCCTAGAAGAGGAAATCGCCCTCGATCCTGAGCTGTTGGGAAAAGTCTTCGAAAACCTGCTCGCCTCCTACAACGAGGACACCCGAACCACTGCCCGCAAAGCCCTCGGAGCCTTTTACACGCCACGCGAGATCGTCACCTACATGGTGGACGAGTCGCTGAAATCCTACCTCACCAGCCAAGTCCCCAAGTGCAAAGGAGCCTTGGAAGATCTCTTCTCCAACAAGGCCACCCTCAAGGAAATCCAGCCCGCCACCCGTGCCGCCCTCATCGACGCCATCGGTCGCGTGAAAATCCTCGATCCTGCCTGCGGCTCAGGTGCTTTCCCGATGGGCGCGCTCCACCGCCTAGTCGATCTGCTCCAAAAGCTCGATCCCGAGAATGCCCGCTGGCGGGAAATCCAGCGCCAGCGTGCCCTCTCGGAAACCGAAGCAGCTTTCAAATCCGGCGATCGCGAAACGCGCGAACAGCGGCTCAAGGAAATCAACGACACCTTCGAGTTCAATTCCTCAGACTACGGCAGAAAGCTATATCTCATCGAAAACGCCATTTACGGTGTGGACATCCAGCCCGTCGCCGTCCAGATCGCCAAGCTCCGCTTCTTCATTGCCCTCGTAGTGGATCAGCGCGTCTGCCCGAAGGAAAACAACCTAGGCGTCCGCCCGCTGCCCAACCTCGAAACCCGCCTCGTCGCCGCCGACACACTCATTCCTATTCCGCGCCCGAAACTCCAACAGGCCAGCCTCTTCGGCGACGACGTGGCCACCCTCAAGCAAGTACAGCAGCTCAAACGGCGTCTCCAATCCGTAAGGCACGAACACTTCAATGCCCGCGAGCCACGCAAGAAGCGCTCCTGCAAGGAAAAGGATCAGCAAATACGCGCTGAACTCAGTGCCGTCCTCTCAGACAAAGCCAGCATGGATGCCCCCATCGCCGCGAAGCTCGCCGCCTGGGATCCCTACGACCAAAACAACTTCGCTCCCTTCTTCGACTCGGAGTGGATGTTCGGCATACCCATAGGGAAAATCAGCGGCGACAGCCCGGCAACTCCCGCCACCTTGCGAGGCAATCTTGGTCTCATTAACGAAACGAGCGGCCAGACCGAGCTGACCGAAGCGAAGGCGAAAGACGTGGATAGCGGATTTGATGTGGTGATCGGAAACCCTCCCTATATTCGAATCCAAACGCTCAAGCAGAAAGATCCCGGTATCGTTGCCTTCTACAAAGACACTTACGCCAGTGCGGCCAAGGGCAACTACGACATCTACGTGGTCTTCATTGAGGCGGGATTGAATTTGCTGAAATCCGATGGGCACCTCGCTTACATTTGCCCTCACAAGTTTTTCAATTCACAATACGGTGAGCCAATTCGCGAAGTTATCTCCAAAGGAGAACACTTGCGCCACGTAGTTCATTTCGGAGACCAGCAGGTTTTTCCAGGAGCAACCATCTACACTTGTCTGTTGTTTCTAGCAAGGGCGGGCAGTGCTAGTTGTCAGATGGTGCGTGCGGAAGATTTGGACGCATGGAAGGCAAATCTGAGTGGGATCGAAGGGAAGATTCCTTCGTCGAGAATCACAAATTTGGAGTGGAATCTTGCTGTTGGCCGCGGTACCGAGATTTACGGAAAGCTTTCTGAAATGCCTGTGAAGCTTGGCGATGTAGCGGAAATTTTCGTGGGTCTCCAAACTAGCGCAGACACCGTTTTCCTCTTCAAAGACTCACAACGGTCAACTGGCAAATTGACTACAGTGCGAAGTAAGGAGAGCGGAGAAAATGTTCTGATCGAAACGGCTCTACTAAAACCCGTTGTACGTAGTGGCGAACTAGGCCGTTATTGGTCTGCTCCATCGGCTCTGGTTCTATTTCCTTACGAACAGGAAGGTGGTCGTTTTCAACTAATATCCAAAATCAAAATGGAGAAGAAATATCCAGCGGCTTGGGCATATCTAATATCCCACAAGACGCTACTTTCCAATCGCGAACATGGTAAATTTGCAGCATCAGGATGGTGGCAGTTGTATCCTAAGAATCTTGATCAATGGGAGCAGGCAAAGGTCATGGTTCCCTACATGATTACCGATTTGGCAGCTTACCATGACGAAGGCGGCACGTATTTTGTAAACGTCACCACCGGAGGATTTGGCATCACGATGCACCGAAGTGGTCGAAGCCTCGAGCTATTGACTGTTCTTCTCAATAGTTACTTGCTCGACTGGTTCCTAAAGAAGGTAAGTACAACTTTTCACGGAGGCTACTTTGCCGCAAATAAACAATTTCTCGTTCAACTTCCGATTGCGGACTGCCCGATGAAGGAGCAATCAGTTGCAGTCGCACTATCCAGATTATTGCACGGGATCAAAAGGCTGCTGCCAATCACTAACCAAACCACCCGCGACCCCTTGATGGTGGCGTATTGGGAACGGACGCTGAATGGGTTGGTGTATGAGCTCTATTTCCCGGATGAAGTCCACGGGGCAGGGCTTCGGCTGTTCGATCTCGTGGAGAAAGCGAAACTCCCGGACGTAGATGCGCTTGCCGAAAAAGACCGCCTGCCGCGCCTGCGGCAGAAGTTCGAGGAACTGCACGACGGCGCCCACCCCCTTCGCATCGCCCTCGACAAGCTCCAAACTCTCGAAATCGTCCGCATCATCGAAGGCAAGGCCTGACTTGATGCGCTCGACGGATGCACCACATTTCAGGGCAACTAATCCGTGATGGTCCGAATTTACGAAATCGACAAAGAGAACCGCACTTTCCTGGATGCCTTGATTGTAGCTACGAATTCCCAAAACGCAATTCGCCCCCAGGACCTGCTTTCCAACGATCCGATCCAGAAGGTTCTCCAGCGCACCATGGGTTCCTACGGAGTCTGATATTCGCTCAGGAAATCTTATCGAATGCTTCAAGCGAACTACGTGACTGGTCCGTAAAAATAAGTGAATAACAGCGCCGTAACGTCAATCCGGTTTACGACGAGAGTCGGACTGGCATTTTAGCGAATCTTTTCCCCATTAACCTGCCGTCACAGAATTCGGAATCAAGTATTTGGGGAGGAATTCCTAGACCATTCTAGGTCTTATGCCGTTTCCTTTTTGAACCTTTCGATTTTACAATCCTCATCAACAAGAGCGGTATACTTATCGAATTCGCCGGTTATCAAGTATCCTTCGTGACTTGAAATAATCACTTCGATCTCTGCTTCTGTAAGATTGTGGTAAATTGTCAGCATTGCGGCACGAACCTTTCTTCGGCAATCATCCCGATCTTTGAATCTTTTCCTTTCCGGACTCGCGTTTTTATTTTTCTCTATTGGGTCACCAATGTTCATGTGGATGATATTAGGGAATCTGCTTCTGCGACTCAAGAATATTTCGATTGAGATGTTTCCCTAAACCTAGCCGGGGAAAGGACTTCCCCACACCCTGCTCGCTTCGTTCATGCGGTCATCTGGACACAATTCCTCGTTGCTCTGTCTCCGCCTAAAGACAGCCAGGTATTTTTGTCTGTCATCAAACGCCGGCTCATGACGCTTTCGCGCCAAAAGCCGGATGGCGGGATTTAGCAGCGAAGCGGCGTAAAGAGAGCGATTTCCGACGGAACCGGAATCCCCCCCGGCCGGTTGACGCATTGGCGGCATATTCGCGGGGTTTCCCAATGCGAGCCAGCCGTCAGAAGGCAACCCTTCCCGAGGGTTTTCGGGAAGGGCGAAGCCAGTCCTAAAGATTGGCGAATCTTCTCTTAACAGCGCAAGCAAACCACATAGAACCATGAATACCAACAGCAGCATCCCACTCCTCGAAGCCGTGTGCAAACGCGGCGTTCTCGTATCAACCTCCATACGCTACTGGCGCGGTTGCAAGCGGCTCAATGCCGAAGACCTTGGCTTGCACCCGAACCAGGTGTCAGACCGGTTGATCCAACTCGGACACAAACGGCTGATCCCGCGAGACGCATTGAGCGACTTCGCTTTGATCGAATCCCGCGCTCATGCGAGCGTCGAGGGTTCCAGTTTTCCATTTCTTGGTGGCATCGCAAGATTTGTTCCCAATCCACGCCTGGCTGAGGTCAACGCCATGCTCGACAAGCTCCGTGAGGAGTTCGAGGAGGCAAAGGATCGGTTCGTCGACAACTATGCTCCCATGCGGGACAGGGCGATGGCGGAATGGCGCGAAGCCGCCCGCCATTTGAATGGCAGCGCGGAACACTTGATTGCCACGATTGAACAGTCCTTTCCCCCGTCCGGCGACATCGCGAAACGGTTCGGGTATGATGTGCAGATGTTCCAAATCACGGCACCTGAAGGAATCCGTCTCGAGGTGGCGGAAGGAATCGCGGAATTCGAAGTTGCCGACGACCGCCGCCGAATCGCGGAGGAGGCAACGAGGCGTTTGCAAACAGACCTTAACGGATTTATCCGCGAAAGCATCTCATCGCTCCGGCAAGAGACCGCACGCCTTGCGAGTGATGTATTGGCGACAATCGACGAGTCCAAGAATGGGGTCCATCAGCGCACTCTCAATCGACTTGCGACATTCATCGAAAGCTTCCGCTCGCTCAATTTTGCAGAGGACCAGCAGTTGGAGGGAACTCTGGAACGGTTTCGTCGGGAACTCCTCAACCGCAGCGCGGAGGAATACCGGAATAACCCCGGAGCCATGGCCAGCCTAACCGACGGGCTGAACCGTCTCCGGGAAAACGCGGTGGAGCTTGTCCGCAGTGACACGCGGGACGTGATCGCCAGGTTTGGACAGATGGGTAGCCGCCGCCTTGCTGCTGTCGGCTGATCCCTCCGTTCCTCTGAATTGAAATCATCACCAAAGAATCATGTCACATTTCACAACCATTCAAACGAAGATCAGGGATCTCGCCGCGCTGGCGGATGCCTGCACCGAACTCGGCGTCCGTCTCGCCGCCAACACCGAATGCCGTGGCTATGCGGGAATTACCCGCAAGGCGACAAATGTCATTCAGCTTAAAGGGCCTTACGACATCGCTGTCGAAGCATCCGACACCAACGACGGCAATTATGGCCTGACCACCGACTGGTGGGACGGACACGTCGCCAAGGAAGTCGGCGAAGGCTACGGTCGCCTGCTCCAATCCTACGGAGTCCATAAAACAATGCGCGAGGCCCGTTTGCGTGGACTCCGCACAACCCGCAAGGTCGAAGCCGACGGCTCGATCCTGCTCACATTAGAAGGAGGTAAACTGTGATCCGCAAAATCCAAGTCCGTATTACCCCGTCCGGTGAAATTACAGTGGAGGCCCACGGCTTCAAGGGGATGGGATGCGAAGCCGCAACCAAGGCGATTGAAGACGCGCTTGGCAAAGCAGGCACTCGCACGCGGAAACCGGATTTCTGGCGGCAGTCGAACGCTGCACGAAACCCGCAAAAGCTCGGAGGTGGGGAGGGATGAAATCCACCCTCCGCTTCCCGGCTGACGGTGGAACCGTCGAATGCCTCTACACCGAGGCCATCGACCTCCAAAAGCTCGGACCGCTCCAAATCACCCGCGCTACCGACATTCGTTTCTGTGGACCAAACCAGCAATGGCAGGTCCATGAGGCCGGAACGGACCGCGTGCTTTTTTCCAATCCATCCCGCAGCGAATGCCTCGCATGGGAACTCCATAATCTCCAACCACGATCAAACTCATGAACCTTATTACCTACCTACAAGCCGGATACCCCGGCCTCGCCGTCATCACTACCGAAGAAGCCCGTGCCGAAACCGAAATCGGAACCGTCTGCACCGCGCTCAACCGGCAGCTCCACGCGTGGTCATCAACCGAGGGACTGGTGGATTTGAGCGAGGGCCGCATCACCCAGTGTGCCGACCCGCTTGATGCCTTTCAGCTCCTGGAAGAATTGTTTGCCAAAAGAGAGCCACAGACCGTGGTTCTACTGCGCGATCTGCAACTTCACATGGATCAAACCGATCCAATGCTCATCCGCCGGATCAAGGACATTCTTCGCATCGCGAAGACCAGCGGCCACGCGCTAATTCTTTTGGGTTGTCGCCTCAATCTCCCGGCGGAGATTGATCACGAGATCACCCGGATCGAATTCGGGCTGCCGGACGCATCCGCCCTCTCTGCCGTCATGGATGGCATCATCGCATCCGCTGGCCTGCCGGAACTGGAACCAGCGGTAAGGGAATCGGCATTGGCCAATTCGCTGGGGCTGACCACCACTGAGGCCGAGAACGTATACGCGTTATCCGTTGTTGAAGCCAAAGCCATCGACCCGGCAATCATCGCTCGTGAAAAGGCCAATGCGCTCAAACGCAACGGGCTGGTCGAAATCGTCCAATCCAATACACGTCTGGAAGATGTTGGCGGACTGGAAAACCTCAAGCAATGGCTCGTACGCCGAGCTGGAGCATTCGGGCAAGCGGCCAAGGTCTATGGACTCCCAGCCCCCAAAGGACTACTCATTGTGGGAATTCCCGGAACCGGGAAGTCCCTGACAGCCAAAGCCACCGCCAGCGCGTTTGGACTGCCACTGCTGCGGCTCGACATGGGACGCGTGTTCGGTGGAATCGTCGGCCAATCGGAGGCGAACTTGCGGGCCGTCATCCAGACCGCCGAGGCCATCGCGCCCTGCGTCTTGTGGATCGACGAAATCGAAAAGGGTTTCTCGGGCAGCAAGTCCAGCGGCGGCAGCGACGGGGGCACATCCTCCCGCGTTTTCGGATCCTTCCTCAGCTGGATGCAGGAAAAAGAAAAACCCGTCTTCGTTGTCGCCACTGCTAACGACGTTTCTCAACTGCCACCGGAATTCCTCCGCAAAGGACGGTTTGACGAGATGTTTTTCGTGGACCTGCCGGATGCCGCCGAACGATCCCAAATCTGGGAAATCGTCATCGCCCGTCATGGACGCTTAACCACGGACTTTGATACAACGGCACTCGGGAAATCCGCTGAGCAATTTACTGGCGCGGAGATCGACGCTGTCTTCGTGGATGCTCTCTACGACGCATTTCTCGAAAACCGGGAACCCACCGATCTCGACATGGTGAACGCCATGACCCGCATGGTGCCGCTCGCAAACCTCATGGACGGCCAGATTGCCGCCCTGCGCAACTGGGCCAAGGGTCGCGCACGTTCCGCCGCCGGAGAAAAGCGGACAGGACCGGCGCGAAACTCCCGCAGGATTGCCGGAATGAATTAGCAGGGCCAACCCGTCGGCTTTCTCCGCCGGGTTTGCAGGACCGGGACGGTATGCATGAGAGAAGCCGTCATCACCGCCTATTCCCGCTACCAAGCAGAAGACCACGACCTCGCGATCACCCTGACCGCCCGCGCCCTCCACCTGGAGGAATCGACCGTGCGGCAAATCATTGGGTTCTAACGAAATGGCTGACAGTGAACACTCCCCATCGGTCACAGAGCCCGAAATCGTCATCACAATGATCGCCGGGGTGATTCACCGGTGGATCTTCTGGCCCGGAAGTTGGGTGCCATTCGTCCCCCAGCCAGGTGATTTGCTCCGAGTGTGGGAGGACACCACCGACAAAACACCAAAGCCACAATGATTTCGGGTGTGTAAGGCCTGGGCATGGCGAGCCCCGCTCCCGAGTGGGAGCGGGGCAAATCCAGGTTCCTCGCCAGTTCGCCAATCCAACAATTCGCATCGGGCTACCGATGCCCGCGTAGTCACAAACCCAAAAATCGCATCCCTGTCATGATCGTCGTTGCCACCGTCACCCAGACTTGCTGTGCATGCCCCAATACCTACAGCGGAATCACTACGGAAGGTGACACCATCTTTGTCCGCTACCGGTGGGGACACCTGTCCATTCGATTTCAAGCTGCTGGAGTTGATGACGCGTCAGATGGATGTACCGGAAAATCTATCTTCGAACTCGACCACGGCGAGCGGTTTGACGGCTTTATCGACTACCAAGAGCTCCGGCGAGTAACCCGGGAAATCATTCAATGGCCTGAGACCTGCGGATGACTGTCAATCGTGGTTCCGTGATGTTGTCCTGAAACCCAAGGGGTACGCGCGGCGTCATTGGACCGCTATGTGTCATTCAACCACGCTCACGATCCATCCCTTGGCCCAGAGAGAAGCCGGTCAGAAACATCTTCCCCCACAGCCCAACAGGCTGCGCCCGGAATCGGAGGCGTACGCGCGGCGGCAGAGTTCCGCCGACAGCCTCTGTGTGTAAGCCCCTCCCGGTGCCCCCGAACCGGGAGGGGTGAACTCCATCAAACAATTGCCACGCGGACCCGCTTGCGCGTTGTCGGCCACACTCGAAACCACCCAGAAATCATGCATACTCCAAACAACATTCACCATCAAGGCAACGACAAGTCGAAAGAACCGGCAGGTTACGGGATCGCCGATTGCAAATTACTTCCAACACCCTCTCAGTTGGTTGCGTTGCTGGATCAAAAAGTCATCGGCCAGAGAGCCGCCAAAAGGATTCTCGGGATCGCCGCATACAACCACTTTCTGGCGTGCGCCGAATCCGAACTCACCGGAAGGCTGGTCGAGCCCTCCGCACTGCTACTGATCGGCCCCACGGGTTGTGGTAAATCCCACTTGCTACGGACGCTTCGCTCCTACCTTGGTGTCCCAATGATCCAGGTCAATTGTACCAGCCTCACTGCGAACGGCTACAAAGGCACAAATGTCAACGAAGTGCTGGAACGCTTGGAATCCGAGTTGCTTGAGGACGGCCGGACCCAGCCTGCCATTATCCACTGGGAAGAATTCGACAAGATTAGGCAGCTCCCGGCTCACCATCCCTTTAACGCACGTGGCGTGCAGGAAGATCTCCTGACCTTCCTCGAAGGAACCTTGTGCGGCAGGACCGGTCAACTGGACTCCTCACGATTCCTTAACATCGCGAGCGGGGCCTTCGTGGAGTTGGAAAAAGTCCGCAATCCCCAGATCGTCCCGTCCGGGATGGGATTTCACGCTACATTCGATCAGGCTGATCCTGTCGCCGCGCCCGGACCTCTCACGACAGAGCACCTGACAGACTACGGCTTGATTCCCGAATTGATCGGTCGGTTTGGAAGCATCACGGAACTCGATCCTCCCGACGCCACGACCCTCCGGCTTATTCTGACTCATGCAGGGGACAACCCCATTGTGAACAAGATGCGACTGTATGTACTTCATGGCATCGCTTTGGATTTTACGGATGATGCCATCGACGAAATGGTCGCCAGGGCGATTGGCATGGGGACAGGAGCACGAAGTTTGAAACGGATTCTGGCAGACACCCTGCACAGCATCGACCATCGCCTGCCGGATCTCGCGGCGGAGGGTATCACCGCAATCGTTGTCAGCGCGGAAACCGTGCGTGGAGGGGAACCCGAAATGCGTCGAAGTTCAAGCGAATCCAGGCCGTTGAACCGACTGCTTTCTTTGCGCGAGCGTGCCGGAGCATACCGTCATTGGCGGAAGAAGTCGAAGGAGGAGCAATCCATTTGGTAGCTCAAAATCCGAATCATTCATACAGGATGGCATGCTTTCGCCCGCCCTCCCGCATGAATTCCCCATCAGATATGCTTGAAACAATCGTCATCGGAAATATCGGCAGCGTGCGCTTTGTGAACGCTGGAAAAATGCCCGTCCTGAATCTCTCCATCGCCGCCAGCCGCAAGGTTGGCGACAAGGAATATACGGATTGGACGGCGGTTAAGGTCTGGGGTGAACGCGCCGACAAACTCAAGGAGCACGTCTCGAAAGGAATGAAGCTCCTCGTGCGCGGCCGCCCGGAGGCAAAGGGGTTTAAACGCGATGACGGCACCGTCGCTGCGGAACTGGTCTTGCATGCCAACGAGATCGAATTCCTTTCGGCGAAACAACGTCACCCGGAAGAAGAACCTGAAACATCCCAGGACGATTCCGGAACCCCGCTACCTTTGGACGGCGGGAGCCCGCCTCCATCCAAACAACGCGGATCGCGGCGTCGTAACTGATCCAAGAAAATGATCCAAAGGGAAGGGCGGACGGGGAACCCGTTCGCCCTTTTTCATTCGCCATGAGGAAGTTCGACGCTGCTTACTTCGAGCTGTGAGTTGACGCGGCGGGCAGGGACAAGATCCCAAACCTATACCGAGGGACATCAAAAACGCGAATTCTAGAATTTTGATCTTCAAAAATTTCTGTAAATCCTGACAATCAGCCAGTTGCCGGGAAAATGGCTCCAAAACGAGAACCCTGACATTCGCCCCATGAGAAAACGCGCCTCCAAGCCAAGCTCTGCGATTGCCGGGAAAACATCAGCAAAAGGCAATGGCTGTCGATCTGGGTTCTCGGGAGCTCCCAAAACCCTCGCGGGATTGGTTGCTGAATACGAGGAATTTCAGAAATACGCCGAAAAGGGATGGAATCCGCTGAGGTCCTTGATGGAAGGCTATCGAGGACTAGCCGATCCGGAGACGGCCATAAAAAGTGCAGCCATCGCCGAGGATCTTGTGGGTAAATCCTACCGAAATGAGGTGAACTTCAAAGTCAAACGCCATGGCCACCAGCGGAGAATCAAGCGCGCTGTGCTCGATAATGCGAGACGAGTCCTTGTATCCAAATCCAACATCGAGAAACTAAAATCCTGTAGGTCATTTGAAGAAATTTTCGACTTCGTCTCCCGTAACTGCGAGCGGATTCCTGGACTGGGACCGCTCTACGTTTACGACACGGCTCTGCGAATCGGCGCGTTCTCAAAGAAACTGCCGAAGCAGGTGTATCTGCAAGCCGGTGCATTGTCTGGTGCCCGCGCTTTGGGGCTTGATGTGAAGAAATCCCCGCTTCCGGTAGGTGGTTTTCCGAAAGTAATGCAATGCCTCGCTCCTCATGAGATAGAGGATTTCCTCTGCATCTATGAGGATGCGCTAGCTAAAATAGAGATTTGATTAACGAGTAATATGATTCACATGAAAAAAATGATTAAATATTTCGCGATGATGTCCTTGATTGCATGCCAAATCACCTCTGTTTATGGCAAGAATCCACTGGTAGGCGAATACAGCTCGACCAATAAGAATGCAGATGTGAAAATAGTAGGAAAGTTGGCGGGTGGTTACAAATTGTCTATCAAAGAATCCGAAGAAAAAGATTGGGAGGAAATTGCTGAACTGAGACCAGCGACTATTGATGAACTCCAACAGACATTTGGTGATAGATGGAATCGTGTTGAAACATCGCTAGTGCTACAAGATGGTCTCGTTCCGCAATTCGGCTTTTATTACATCAAAGCAGGTCAATTTGGAACAGACTTGTTTAATAAACCAACCTGCTTGCTTTTTAGAAAAGATAGTGGATTAATGGTAATCAATAAATTTGATCCCGCTGAGGCTGCGATAATTGAAAAAAATAAAAATGACAAAGAGAATGAAATCAAAGCTCGTTCACAAAAAGTTGAAGAACTCAAGACCGCTACCACTTCCGATCTATCACCCCATGACAGGAAAGACTTACAAGATTGGAACGCACATGCAGGGCAGATCGTCGAATGGAGATTGAATGTCAGGGATGTTAAGCGGGCGCCAAATAACCCTAATACATACTTGCTCAAAACCGGGCACGATTGGGAAGTCTCATGTGAAGTTGAACTGGTCTCCGGCAACGAGCAATTAAGTAAGATTATCGAAGGAATTAGCCCCAACACCAGTATTGCAATCCGTGGAAAGATTGTGGGGATTGAGAATTCTAATCTGCTCATCGGGCCAGCCATTCTCATTGGAGAACAACTGAGTAGCAGCATTATCAGAAAAATTGAAACCCTTTCAAAATCGACTGAAAAGGGTATCGAACTTTCAGAAATCAAAGCAGATATTAATCCCGACCCAAAACGAACAACTATTCAGCAAGAAAACATCAATCGAAAATTAAAGACACTCAAAGGAACTCTTGTTGAAGGAACCTTCACAAACTATTCAGCCGAACCTACCAGCTCTGGCTGTGTCCTTGTTCAGTATGATGGGCAGTCTTTCAAGCAACGTGACAACCCCGATTGCATCACAATTTTTTCACCCGTCAAAAGCCAAAAAGCCATGGAACAATTATTGCCGATGATTACATCTGGTAAACCTATAGCGTTTCGAGGGTATATTTCTGAAGTTCAATCAGGCCTCATCCAAATTGATCCAGCTATACTCATCCCCCCGACGACCGTTGCGCTCATTCCAAAGGAACTAGAACCGTTGCAAGCCGAAGCAGGTCAAAGCCCCGTGCCCTACGCTCCTGCGGCAGCCGCAAGCTCCGCCACCGTTCCGGCAATGCCCGGCGAACGCTTCCCCGAAACCAGATTGCGGCTTCTTGGGCCAGCCGATCTGACGAGCTTGGGTTTGGACGATCTTCGATACGCCGTCAACGAAATGTACGCCCGTCGTGGTGCCAGTTTCAAACAAGCAGAAATCGCCCAAAACTTCACATCCAAAGAATGGTATAAACCTAGACCGGGAGTTAGTTTCGATGATCTCGAAAAGGAATTCTCCACAATCGAAGCAGACAATCTGAAACTCCTCGGAAAAGAACGGGAGCGAAAAACCTCCTTTGCCGATCTCTATGAATTGATCGACTCAGAAAGCAATCTACGTGAGGGACCGGGCAAGGACTACCCAATCGTAAGGAAGTCACGAAAGGGCGAGGTCGGGGAAGCTCTCTCGAAGAACAAAGGTTGGGTGAAACTCAAATTCTCGGATGGTTCGATGGCATGGGCGCACGAGCAGAATATCAAAGCAGCCAAATAGCGAAGCGCCTGGGCAAGGAAGAGGAGGAGGCCGAGCAGGCAGCCGGGTGAGTTGGAACCCGTTCGCACTTTTCCATGTGTCACATCGAATAAACACCCCCGCCGGATTTCCCGGCGGGGGCTTTTTCTTTATTCCAGACCGAAGGTGGTCAGCCACTCATGACAAGCTTGTTTATCATGGCGGACTTTGAATGGGTAGTGTCTTGATTTGGAACCGGCAGCTTTTGTGACGGTCCGGAAATTTGGGAACGCGATCCCTGCAAGGTAGTGCTTCGAATGCAATGCAGGCGGGGGAGAAGGATCTCCCCCAGTGGGCACTGTCGTTGCCCACTCCCCCTCACAGCGGGGACACCCCGCAACGCCCCGCCATGACCACCTGACAAGGCTCACGACACCGGCACCGGTCAGACCTCCGCTCGCGCTGTCGGCCCTGACCGGTGCCCGTGTCGGGCGGTTTTGGATGAGCCGGGGATTCCTGAGAACAAGGTCCGCCAGACTCGCCCCTGCGCTGCACTCCGGGGCGAGACTGCCGAAAGCCTCATTACAAGGATGGCCCGGTAAGAACGACGCAGTCCCGGTGCCAGCGAAGCATGGCACGGGGACTGACGGACCCGGGACCGAAAGGCGGCATGGCGGGGTGGCGACCCCAACCGTGAGGAGAGGCACGCCACGCCCGCCATGATGGATTTCGGGGAGATCAAGATCCAGATCAAGAGAGAGGGGGGCGGGTGTTTGGGCCGACGCCCCAGGCTCATTCAATGGGCGAAACCGCGGCGCGTTGCCGCTCCGGGCCAGTCTCCGCCTCCACCTTCGTCGCAGCGAGCACCATCACCAAATTGGCAGGCACCGCGGGCGTCGTGATGGCAGCCACCCCAAGCCGCAATTTTCCCTCAACCATATGACGAAACCAATACCACCAGCACTGCGGAATCCAGAAGGTCAAACCCACATGGAAATCGGGCCGAACGAGGCGAGGATTTTCGGAGACCGCTTGCTTCCGCCAACGAAGAGGCCACCGCCAAAGGCGATGGGGATTATTCATGAAGGCATCCGCGAGAAAAGCCTCCGCTACCACATCGCTTTTTGGGGGGCTTTGTTAGGGACTCCACTTGGCGGCATCGTGACCTTTTTCTCCGGTCAGCAAAACCAGGTGATTGGTGACGCCGGAACCTACTGGACGGTCATCGCTATCTACCTCGGAATCGAACTGCTCCTCATCCGAATCGCTCGTTTCACCGCCGACAACCAGCTTCGAAAAGACCTCTACTGCGTCTATTGGCGAATTGTGTTCAAGCGCTACGGCTTGCCGCCGGAAAAGACGGTCCTGATCTCCCCGGCAATCGACATCCTCAGTCTGCTTTACGGATTCTATTCGTTGGCCCGAATCGCCATCATCGCGGTCATCATTGGAACTCCCATCGCCATTCTGTTTTTCCCCGGAATTTTCGTGTTGATCCTTGCCATCGGCGGTGCGGTCTATGGCGGCATCAGGTTGTGCATCGAAATGATCGAGGACTCTAAATGGAAGAGACTGGAGACCGAGGTCCGGAACGCCGCATGGCAGTGATAAAAACGCCGGGGGAGAGACACTCCCCCGGCGGTGGATTTCGTCCGGAAACAACCCCAGATGTTGTCCTGTGGAACTCATCAGCTTTCAGTAGTTGAATCCACCTTCCGACGGTTGCTGGATGCCGGGCATTTCGATCCTCAAAGAATTAAAAAACCGCGAGAATTTGAGCCCCTCGCCATCAATGATGATGGCGGGGTCAAATCGGTTTTTTCCGGACTTGGCTTTCAGTTTCCTTTTCTCCCAGCCGGGGGGGAGATCTTCCCGCATCAACCAGTCGGCGAGGTCGTCATTCCCCATCGCGGGGGCGCGCTTGGAATTCAGAAAATCCCGCAGTTTCTCGATGACGATGTTCTTGTTGGCCCAGCGGCCTTTTTCCTCGCGGTCACGTGCCGCTTCGATTGCCATGCCACGTTTGCTTTTGCGCTTCGTCCTCTTACGTTTTCCTGACTCCAGATGGATGGTCCAATCCATGGTTTGCAGCCATTTGAGGAGCTTCGGCGAGATGTCCAATCTCCGGCCTTTTTTCTTGTCGAAATTGGCGCAGGCGAAATGGAAATGGGGGCAATCCGTGTCATCATGTGCCGCCGCCATCCAGCGATCCGCGCCAATGGCTTTTGCCAGCAACGAAGCAGAGTTGTACAGCCTACCGAACGCTTCTGCCCGTTGCACCTCGGGAAGCCCGGCGGCACAGCTTACAATCAGATGCCGTGTCCGGCGTCCGGAGAAGTGCTCGTGTCCGCATTCGAGCGCCTCCGCCATGAGGCGTGCATCGCGCACCGGATAACCGTATCCACCGAGATCGCCAGCGACCCACAAAACACGGTCATCAACTGGCCGGACGGCACCAGGTTTTTGTGGCATGAAAATATACATCAGCCGCTTGAACGTGGAACCCGTTGGCTCACCTCCACCCCGGTTCTTTTTCGTAGGAATTCTGACAATGGCTTTCATCGTTCACCTGCCTTTCCATCTGCGGTGCCATGGGTTTCAGCGGAGGCTGCCTCCGCATCTTTGGAGGGATTCCCGGTCTTTCCTCCTGCGGTTTTTCCGAGGGTGATTTCCGCGACATCCTCCTCGTAATTCGGTGGCCGAAGTTTCTTGATGTCGCGCATCGCCAAGTGGACCTGCGCCACCAACCTATCAGTATCTTGTCCGCCTTGCCCGAGGTAGCGCAGCACTTGATTCAGGAGCACGCCCACGCGGCGAATTTGAGCCGAGCTCTCGGCGAGCTTCGGAAGATTCCACACGCTGCCAATGCGGCCCTCTAGCGCGAGCCAAAGAGCAACCTGCCTTTGCTCTGGCTTGAACGCCATGAGCATCTCGGCGAAGTCTCGCTGAAGGCGCAAGCGCACCTGAACTGTTTTCCCGCTTTGCTTAGAGCCTTTTGCTACGCTGGGGGCTACTGGGTTACCAGTAGTCCCCTTAACCCCGCCAGCTACGCCTCCTGTCTCACGACCGGAGGCTGCCGGCAAAGGGGGTGTGCCCCCGTTTGATCCCCCCTCATGCCCCTCGACCGGTTTAGCGGTCGAAGGGGAAGAAGGGGAAGCCGCAGAAGCGGCTTCCCCATTGGAATCCTGAGGAGTCACCTCCCCGGGATTCCCATTTGCGGACTCCGCCGCCGCTTTTTTGTCGGCTTCAGCGGCAGCCTCAAAGGCGGATTGGCCAGCAGCATCGGCAGCAGCCTTAACGGCGGCCTCAGCCTCAGCCGCAGCCTTGGCGGCAACCCTGTTTTTCTCCAACAAGTCGCGAACGTATTTATTCATCGGTCGCTCCTTTCTTCGGCGTTTTCGGCGTTTTCTTCGTGTTTGCCTGAGGTATCCGAACCGTCAGTTTGAACCCGGATGCAGTCGCGATTTCATCGAGAATATCCGAGTGCATGATTGCCTCGGATTTTACCTGATCGCGGGCGATTTCAACGGCCTTGGCAAACACCATGTCCGTCCGTCTGGCGGCAATGGATCTTGCCGCCGCTTCAACCTTCTCGGGGGGGATTCCCATTCCGAGGATTTTTTGGCTCGCCTTCCTGGCAACTTTCAAAAGCGCCTCGAAAACCTCGTCGTAAACGGTCTTGTTCTTCCCGTAATTGGGGGGAACAGCCGAGGTTCCGCCATGGCATCCGGTAGCCACAGTTCCCGGGATGGTTTCCGGTGCGGTTTCCGGTGCGGTTTCCGGTGCGGTTTCCGGTGCGGTTTCCGGTGCGGTTTCCGGCGTGGTTTCCGGCGTGGTTTCCGGCGTGGTTTCCGGCGTGGTTTCCGGCGTGGTTTCCGGCGTGGTTTCCGGCGTGGTTTCCGGC
>JAIXOR010000057.1 GCA_027486655.1 Verrucomicrobiaceae bacterium
GCCAGGTCGGCACCACCGGCACCGGCAACTACGTGATGAGCGGCGGCACCGTGAACGCCTCGTCGGTGGACGTCGGATTCGGTGTCAACAACACCGGAGCCCAACAGGGAACCCTCACCATCGGCTCCGGTGCCACACTGAACAGCACCAACGATTTCCGCACCGGCTACGCAGGCAGCGCGACTTCGCAAGCCACCGTCAACGTCAACGGCGGCACACTCAACGTCGGCTCCACCGCCACCAAGTGGATGATCGTCGGCCAGTGGGACACCACCAACTCCACCATCAACGTCACCAGCGGAAACCTGAACCTGAATTCGAATACGGACATCCGTATGAAGATCCAGAACAACGGCGGTGGCACCAACGTCATCAACCTCAATGGTGGTGCCATCACCTCCTTCAGCGATAACAAAACCACCGCCACCGGCGCGGGAGTGGTGGACCTGATGCTCTCCGGCACCGCCACCACCAACAATACCCTCAACCTCAACGGCGGCACCCTCACCATCCGCGGCGTCGTTTCCACCACCAACAACGGAACACGCACGCTCAACCTCAACGGCGGCACCCTCAAGGCCACCGGAAACTCGGCCACCTTCGTCGCCCTCGGCACCGGCTCCGCACGTGCGAACGTCCGCAACGGCGGTGCGGTGGTGGATAGCAACGGATTCAACGTGACCATCGGGCAGGCCCTTCTTCACAGCAACATCGGCGGTGACAACGCCATCGATGGCGGCCTCACCAAAAACGGCGCGGGCACCCTCACCCTCACCGGGGCAAACACCTACACCGGTGCCACCTCCATCAATGCCGGCATCCTCGCCGTCAACGGACTCTCTTCCACCAGTGGGGTCAATGTCGCATCGGGAGCCTCCTTCCAAGCCCAGGGAACCATCGGCGGAACCACCACCCTCAACGGCGGCTCCATCACCAATGCCAACGCATCCGCAGCCACATCCCTCGGAGGCCTCACACTCGGATCTTCCGGCAGCACGCTGAATCTCGTCAAAAGCGGCGCATCGGGCGGTCTTGCGGTTTCCGGCACTCTCTCCACCGGTGGCTTCACCGCCACCATCAACCCATCGAACAATCTTTGGAGCATCGGTTCTAACACGCTCGTCTCCTACGGCACCTTCAGCGGCTCACTCTCGAACTTCGCCCTCGGCACGATCACCGGCCTCAGCGCCCGCCAGGCTTCCAACGGCCTCATCAACACCGGCTCCGCCATCGCCCTCGACGTCGTTGGCGACCTGCCCGTCTGGTCCGGTGCCAACAGCGGCGTCTGGACCACCGCCGCCACCGGCGACAGCAGTGGATCTAACAACTGGGCCACCAAGATTGGCAACGCCGGCACCAACTTCTGGGCGTCCGACCTCGCCGAGTTCAACGATACCGTCAACCTTGGCGCCGGCCCGGTCGCCCCGTCCACCACTTCCGTCAGCATTTCGGGCGGAGTCAGCCCCACTTCGGTGGTGTTCAACAATGCTTCGCTCGACTACACGATCAACAGCTCGGACAGCACGGGCATCAACTCGGGAAGCCTGATCAAGAACGGCTCCGCCAAGGTCACTCTCAACACCACGAACTCCTACGCCGGCGGCACCACCGTCAACGGCGGCACCCTGGCCATCAGCTCGGATGCCAATCTCGGAAACTCATCGGGATCCCTTGCGCTCAACAACGCCACACTCCAATCCACCGCGGATCTCACGGGATCAAGAGCCGTCGTCCTCGGCCACGCCGATAGCACCCTTCTCACAAACGCGGGAACCACCCATACCCTCAATGGCCTTGTCAGCGGCACCGGCACCCTCAACAAGTCCGGCACCGGCACCCTCGTCCTCGGAGGCGCGAACACCTACAGCGGCGGCACCGATCTCGATGCGGGCACCCTGCGGCTCACCACGACGGCGGGAACAGCGAACTCCGGTGTGTTCAATCTGAACGGCGGCACCTTGCAAGTGGACCTCGGCAACGGGAACAACTTCGGCTATGCGCCCACCCTCAACCTTTCCACACCGTCCACCATCGGAAATGCCGCTCCAGGATCCATCTCCAATCTCAATGGCCAGATCAACTTCACCGGCACGCTCAATGGCAATGGCAATGCACTCACCGTTTCAAACTCCGGCCTCGCCCGCCTCTATCTGAATGGCACTCTCAACGATGTCAGCCAGATCACCGTGCAGTCCGGAGCGATGGGCTTCGACATGAATTCCACCGCCAGCCGTGGAACTGCACCCGTCTCCGTAGCCAGCGGCGCAGCCCTCTGGTTCGCCGGGGTGAACGCCACCCCCATCACCAACAACGTCACCTTCAATGGCGGCACCGGCATCAATGGCGGTGGAGCGCTTTATTACGAAGGCGGATCCATGACCCCGGCCGCTCTCGCCGGAACCATCACTCTCGCGGGCGGCAATACTGGCATCGGAACCGCGTTCGCAGCCGATACCATCACCTTCAACGGCACCGTCACCGGCTCAGGCGGGCTTACCCTGATCAAGGGCAACTCGGTCCTTTCCGGAGCGAACGACTACGCCGGCGGCACGACCATCGCAGCGGGCGCGATCACTGCAAACCACAGCTCCGCCCTTGGAACCGGTGCCGTGAGCATCAATGCGGTGGCCGGCAACCAACTGCGCCTCGCCGCAGGCGTGAACGTCGCCAACAATCTTTCGATCCAAGGAGGTGGCGTCGTCGCCCAGGGCATCGTTTACGTCCCCACCGGCGATGCGACCTACAGCGGATCCATCAATATCACCGGCTCTCAGAGCGCAGGCGGCCATTTCGCCAGCGGAACCGGGGTCCTCTCGCTGGCCGGCGCGATTTCCTCATCGGTCCCGGTAACCGTCCGTAACGGCACCGTGGTCCTCTCCAACACCGGCAGTTCCTACAGCGCGCTGACCGTGCAACAAGGAACCGTTAGACTCGGTGCAAACCAGGCCATCCCCTCGGGTGCCTCGGTCAGTCTCGGCCTCAGCGGTGCCGCCACACTCGATCTCGCCGGATATCATCAGTCGCTCGCCGGACTCACCAAGAGCGTCAATGGCGCGACGGTCACCAACAGCGGCACCTCGGACTCCACCCTCACCCTCACCGGAACCACCACCTTCGGCGGCGTGATCCAGGATGGAGCCACCCACAAGACCTCGCTCACCGTCAACGGAGGCACCGTCACCCTCACCGGAGCGAATACCTACTCCGGCTCCACCAACGTCATCTCGGGTGCACTCGTCGTCACCGGCAGCCTCGGAAACTCCAGCACCACCATTTCCTCAGGTGCCACACTCGGTGGCAACGGCTCACTCGGTGCCACCGTCATCGCGGATGGAGCCACCCTTTCACCCGGAAACAGCCCTGGTGAACTCTCCTTCACCAGCACCCTCACCCTCGGCGGCACCACCTTGTTCGAGATCGCGGGTCTCGCCAGAGGCTCCGAATACGATGGCATCAACACCGCCGGTCTTCTCACCTATGGCGGCGACCTCGACATCGTTGCCTTCGATCTCGGCGCAGGCGTCTGGGACCTCGCCCAGGATGCCGCATACGATCTGTTCGCCATCTCCGGAGGCGTCGATGGCAATTTCGACTCCGTCACGGTCGGCGGCAATGCCCTCACCTTCAACAGCGGGATCTGGTCCGGAGTCGATTCCGGCAACAGCAACGTGACCTACTCCTTCAGCCAGGCCACCGGTGACCTTACAGTAACCGTCATCCCGGAGCCGGGTGCCATCCTCCTCGGCGCTCTCGGCACGCTCGTCCTCATCCGCCGACGGAGGGCCTGAGCGCCCGGGGGCACTTGCTCCGAGAAAAACCGCCAGATCGTTGATCCATCCCCCCAAGAGGGCCCGAGCCGTTCTCGCTCGTTTCATTCAATTTGCGGCCGATCTGCAATTTCATCGCGGGTTTCCGCGTAGCCCGGCTCCATCCCTGGAACTCCATGAAACGACTCTCGCTCACCCTCTTGCTCCTCGCCGCGCTTGCTCCATTCGCGTCCGCCCAGAATCCCCCCGGTTTCAAGGAACTCAAGATCGGCGATCCCGCACCGGCCTTCAGCCTGATTGGAATCGATGGGAAAACGATGTCGCTCGAGGATTTCAAGGATTCGAAAGTCCTTGCCGTCGCATTCACGTCGAACCACTGCCCGGTTTCCAACGCCGCCTTTCCACGTCTCATTCAGCTCTATCAGGAACTCAAGGACAAGGGATTCGGCGTTGTTGCCATCAATCCGAATCACCCGGACGGCCTGCGCCCGGATGAACTCGGCTACTCCAAATATGGAGACAGTTTCGAGGAAATGAAGGGCAACGCCCGGGACAAAGGGTTTCCTTTCCCCTATCTCTACGACGGAGAAACCCAAACCACGGCCATGGCCTACGGATGCCTCGCCACCCCTCATATCTTCCTCTTCGACCAGGACCGGAAACTCCGCTACAAAGGCCGCATCGATGACAGCCGCTTCCCGGGCAACGAGCACGTGAAATCTCCAGACCTCCGGAACGCGGTGTCCGCCTTGCTCGAAGGCCGCCCCGTTCCCGTGGAAGTCACCAGCCCGCTCGGCTGCTCCACCAAGTGGCGCACCAAGAAAGAACAAGTCCTCAAGGACGACGAAAAATGGGCCGCCGTCCCGGTCTCCATCGAGATGATCGATTCCGCCGGCGTCGCCAAACTCCGCGCCAATCCGACCAACAAATACCGGCTCGTCAACGTCTGGTCCACCACCTGCGCTCCTTGCGTCGAAGAGTTTCCCGGACTCGTCAAAGTCGCCCGTCGCATGGGACTCCGGCCCTTTGAGCTCATCACCCTTTCCACCGACCTGCCCGCGGACAAGGACAAGGCGGAGGCTTTCCTCAGGAAATACCGCGCCGGACTCCCCGGCCACCTCAAGGCCGGCGTGGAAAGCGAAGGCCGCTCCACCAACAGCTATCTGTATTCCGAGCCCGGCATCGACGCGCTCGTCAAGGCGCTGGACCCCGAATGGTCCGGCGTCCAGCCACACACCCTCTTCATCAAGCCCGGCGGCGAGATCGCCTTCCGCCATACCGGAAAAATCAGCGAGGCTGAACTCCTCGAGAAGGTCCTCGAAGTCATGACCCCTTATTTCCAACCCGGGAAGTGAACCACCTCCCGGTGGCCGGGCAGTGCCGCTTCAAACCTTCAAGCACCCGCGGAACCCTCGCGCTGCGAAGTAGGATTGCGCCCCATTGTGATACACAAAAACCCGGCCAAACCTGCGGTCGCCGAAAAGTGCGCCTCCGAGCTTGCGGACTTCTTCCGGGGTGCTCAGCCAGCTTGAGGTCTTCCGGTCAAACTCCCCCAGATCCTGGAGCCGGCGGTATTGAACCTCGGTGAGCAACTTGATGCCCATCGCCCCGGCCATTTCCACTGCGCTTGCCGAGGGCCTGTGCTCCTTTCGAGACTCCAGCCCTTCCCGATCGTAACAGGTGCTCACCCTCCCTTTGGGCGTTTCCGCCGAGCAGTCCGCAAAGAGAAGCTCCCCCGTTTCGAGGTCCTTTTCCACCACATCCGGCTCGCCCCCGGTTTCCTCCATCGCGAATAGAGAGTCCAAACACCCCGGGCTCCTCCCGATCCTTGCCAAAACCTCATCCCACTCCAATCCGGCGTGACGATCCCTGTTTGCCAAGAAGCGGGTGCGCAGCGTTTCAACCAGCGACGCGCGCTCACCATCCGTCAGATTCGCCAGTGGAGGACTCTTTTTCATAAACGTGAAATTCAGCCGTTTAGCTCGGGTCAATCCACAAATCCTGGCGGGTCGAATGCCAAAAACAAGCTGCGACAAACAATCTACAAAATGCCAGACAACTTGTGGGAATTCTCCTTGCTATGGGAGTTGGCTTGGGTAGAAGGGGGGCGTGAACCGCAGCACGAACCGCAACCGCAGGCGCTGGTTGGCACCTTGGAAGGATTCGCGGGTCAAACCGGCGATCTACCACTGCATTTCCCGCGTGGTGGACCGCCGCTTCGTCTTCAAAGACCTCGAACGCGAGAAGTTCCGCACCTTCATGCGCATGCAGGAAAACTTCTCCGGCTGCCGCGTGCTTTCCTACTGCGTGATGTCCAACCACTTCCACCTCCTCCTCGAAGTACCCCCCATGCCCGAGGGCGGCATCTCCGACGAGGAACTGCTGACACGCCTCTCCGCCACCAACACCGAAGCCTTTGTCGCCGAGGTGGCCAAGGAACTTGCCGAGGCACGTTCCTCCGGTCGTGAGTCCGCAGCTTCCGCGATCCATGCGCGTTTCACCTACCGCATGCACAACCTCTCCGAGTTCATGAAAACCCTGCTCCAGCGCTTCACCCGCTGGTTCAACC
>JAIXOR010000002.1 GCA_027486655.1 Verrucomicrobiaceae bacterium
AGGGTTTCGCGGACCGAGTGATCGGTGATGAGGATGGCGAGGCCGTCGCGGTCGCGGAGTTCGCGGACGATGCGCTGGATGTCCTCGACGGCAATGGGGTCGATGCCAGCGAAGGGCTCGTCGAGCATGAGGAGCTTGGGGTCCGAGCAGAGCGAGCGGGCGATGGCGAGGCGGCGTTTCTCACCGCCGGAGAGGGTGATGGCGAGGGACTTGGAGAGCTTGGTGATGCCGAAGCGGTCCATCAGGTCGTGGGCGCGGGCGAGGCGGTCCGCGCGGGAGAGACCGGGGCGGGTCTCAAGGATGGCAAGCAGGTTGTCCAGGACCGAGAGCTTGCGGAAAACGGACTCCTCCTGGGGCAGGTATCCGAGGCCGAGGCGGGCGCGGCGGTGCATGGGCATCCGCGAGATGTCATGGCCCTGAAAGCAGACGGATCCGGCATCGGCGGGGACGAGGCCGGCAATCATGTAGAACGAGGTGGTTTTCCCCGCGCCGTTGGGGCCTAACAGGCCGACGATTTCCCTGGGCTGGACGGTCATCGAGACCCCATCCACCACGGCGCGTCCGCCGTAGGTCTTGCGGAGTCCGCTGGCGTGGAGGACAGCGGTCTCGGTGTGGCAGCAGGTGGAGCCTGGATCGTGCATGGGGCTGGCGGGGGGGAGGATGGGGCGAGGGTTACTTCTTTTGCAACTGTTCGAGCGGCAGGATGGTGTCCCACGCGCCTTCGGTATCGAATTTCCCGACCTTGGGATGGATGCGGAGCGTGAGGTTCGGCTGGGTGGCGCGGAGGGCGATGCCGCCCTGGACGACCCATGGGAATCCACCGCTGAGGATGACCTGGTCCTGCTTGACGTTGTAGCTGAAGATGGCACCGCTGGCCTTGATGGGGTCCTTGCCGTCCACGCCCTTCTGGTCGATGACGATGGCGCCGGTGGCGACGATGCGCTCGACCTCGCCGAACTTGCCGGCGGGTCCGGATTTCTCCTTTTTGTCCTTTTTGTTAGAGCCGGAGGGATCGCCGGGCTTGGGTTCCTTTTTGCCGAGGAAGATCTTGAGTTCGTTCGCACCGCTCATGTTGAAGCGGGGATCGGAAACGCGGACGTTTTTCAGATAGACGAAGACGCCTTCGTCGGGATCGAAATACATGCCGCCATCGCAGTGGACGACGGTATCTCCGGGGCCGGGCTGGAGGTCGAGGGGCTTGGCGGCGGGAGACTCCGCGGGTTTGGCGGAGGCATCGGCGAGCTCGGCTTTCTGAAGGAAGGCCTTGGCGGAGGCGTTGGCAGCCTCGGAGGCGGAGAGGGCGGAGGAAAGATCCGCGCGGGTCTGGCGATTGGCTTCGGTGAGATCGGCGGCGGCGGGGGCGGCATCGGCGTGGAGGGCGGCTTTCTCCGCATCGCTGACCGGCGGGGGGGCTGCGGCGGGGGCCTGGGAAATGAGAGACATCCCGACGAGGCCGGCGCTGCGCAGGAGTGAGGGCTTTGGATGCATGGTGGTCTCGATGGGGTTCTGGATCCAGGTGGTGGCGGGTCCGACGAGGAAGCCTTCGCCGGATTCGAAGTCGTAGTGGAGGCCTGCGCCGAGCGCGTTGAGGCGATCGCTGCGGAGGGTGACCGGCTCGCGGGCGACGATCATGCTGCGGGCCTGATCGAGAGTGGCCGAGGTGAGATCGACGCGGCCGCGGGGTGTCTGGTCGTCGTTGAAGAACTCGATGGCGATGTGGGAGCCGGCGAATTTCTCGGCATCGACGAGTTTCATCGCCTTGGCCTTGAGGGCGCCCACGAGGCGGTGGTTTTCATCGTAGCGGGGAAACATCACCTCGTGGAGCTCGCTGCCCTCGGGGAGCATGGAGACGGCGGGGAGTTTCTTCTTCCTGAGCAGCGGCAGGTCGTCCTCCGCAGCGTGGAGCGCGGGGAGGAGCAAGAGCAGGACTGGCAGGGCGGGGCGCAAGAGCGAGGGGGAAATGACGGATCAGTGCGCCGCGTGATGGATGGCGATGAGCTTGATGAGGAGGTCCTCGATGAACTCGAGGGGGATCTGGTTCGGCCCGTCCGACATGGCATTGGCGGGATCCGAGTGGACTTCCATGAACAAGCCGTCGACGCCGGTGGCGACGGCGGCGCGGGCGAGGACGGGGGCGAGTTCGCCATCCCCGCCGGTGGCCCCGCCGAGGCCGCCGGGGCGCTGGACGGAGTGGGTGGCATCGAAGATGACGGGCAGGCCTTCCTTGCGCATCCAGTAGAGCGAGCGCATGTCAGCGACGAGGTTGTTGTAGCCGAAGGTGGTGCCGCGTTCGGTGATGAGGAAGCGTTCGCAGCCGAAGGCGCGCATTTTGCCGGCGATGTTCACCGTGTCCCAAGGGGCGAGAAACTGGCCCTTCTTGATATTGACGGCGCGGCCGGTCTTGGCGGCGGCTTCAAGCATGTCGGTCTGGCGGCAAAGGAAAGCGGGGATCTGGAGGAGGTCGATGTGTTCGGCGGCGATTTCCGCCTGTTCCTCGGTGTGGATGTCGGTGGTCACCGGGACGCCGAGCTCCTTGGAGATTTCCCCCAGGATGCGGCAGCCTTCCTTGATGCCGGGGCCGCGGAAGGAATCGACGGACGTGCGGTTTGCCTTGTCGAAGGAGGCCTTGAAAAGGAAGTGGATGCCGGTGCGGTCGGCGATTTCCTTGAGGGATCGCGCCATTTCCCAGGCGAAGGACTCGGATTCGAGGGCGCAGGGGCCGAGGATGAAGAACGGCACGGGGCCGCCGACGGGGACATTGCCGATGTTGAAGGGCTCGAAGGACATGGATGTGGGAAAATCAGGGAGAAAAATCGGGATCAGGCCTGCTCGGCGGCGAGGGCGGATTGGTAGAGCGGCTTGAGGTTATCGATCGCGGTATCGAGGAGTTTCGTTTCGGAAGCTGTGAGATTCCCGCGGGTTTTGGAAGCCAGCATTTCCAGCGAATCGATCACGGATTTCGCGGCGCGCAGGTTGACGGACTTCACCCCGCTGGCCGGATTGGGGATCTGGCCGAGGAACAACCCGGCATTCTGCGCTTGGAGAATCACGAATTCACTGAATCTGGGGTCCGCTTCGGGGAAGTCTGCCATGCCGCGAGACTAGGGGGTAAATTCCGGCCCGCAAAGTGCAAAGCCGCCGCTTTCTACGTGATCACGGCATGGCCTGTGGCCGAAAATGGGATACAAAGGAATTGTCGCCGCGAGGACCGGTCCCCCCCCCGAAGGGTCCCGCGGAACCAACGACACACTCCCCCCAATCAACGGTCGGCGGATGAAGGAGGCTCCCCCCTCTTTCATCCGCCGATCCATTTCCGGCCAGCGGGCTGCGGGCCATCGGTGCTTGATCGGGCGCGCCGCGGCGGCTAGCCCTGCGGGCCGCCGATGTCCGCCTCCTCCTACGCCATCCCCTCGCCCGCGCTCCAGCGCGAGGTGAAACGCCGCCGATCCTTCGCGATCATCTCCCACCCGGACGCGGGGAAAACCACGCTCACCGAGAAGTTCCTGCTCTACGGCGGAGCCCTCCAGCTCGCCGGCAGCGTCACCGCCCGCAAAAACCAGCGCGCAACCACCTCGGACTGGATGGAGCTCGAAAAACAGCGCGGCATCTCGGTTTCCTCCACGGTGCTCCAGTTCGAATACAAGGACTGCGTCGTCAACATCCTCGACACACCCGGTCACAAGGACTTCTCGGAAGACACCTATCGCGTGCTGACCGCCGTGGACGCCGCCGTGATGGTGGTGGACGCCGGCAAGGGCATCGAAAGCCAGACCCGCAAGCTCTTCGATGTATGCCGCCGCCGCGGCGTGCCGATCTTCACCTTCATGAACAAGCTGGACCGCCCGGCCCGGCCCACGCTTGACCTGCTCGACGAGCTGGAAAACGTGCTCGGCATCCATGCCTTCCCCGTCAACTGGCCACTCGGCGACGGCCCGCGCTTCAAGGGCGTGTACGATCGCGAGAACCGCCAGGTCCACCTCTTCGAACGCACCGCCCACGGCGCCTTCCGCGCGCCGGTGGCCGTCAGCGGCATCGAGGATGACACCGTGAGGTCGGCCATCGATCCCGGCGTCTATCAGCAGGTGTGCGACGAGCTCGAACTGCTGGAGGGAGCCGGCGCGGACTTCGATGTGGAAAAGGTGCTCTCCGGGGAACTCACGCCGGTTTTCTTCGGCAGCGCGGCCAACAACTTCGGCGTGCAGCTTTTGTTAGACCGTTTCCTGGAACTCGCCCCCCCTCCCCTGCCACGCGGCGGCGGGGACTCGCTCATCGATCCGGCCTCCGCGGAGTTCTCCGCCTTTGTCTTCAAGATCCAGGCGAACATGAACCCGAAACACCGCGACCGCGTGGCCTTCGTGCGTGTGGTCTCCGGAAAATTCGAGAGGGACATGAACGTGCTCAACACCCGCAGCGGCGAACGCATGCGCCTCGGCAACTCCCAACGCCTCTTCGCCCGCGATCGCGAAACGGTGGATGACGCCTACGCAGGTGATGTCGTCGGCCTCGTTGGCAACTACGACCTGCTCATCGGCGACACGCTGGCCTCCTCGGCCGGGGTCGTGTTCGACGAGATCCCGCGTTTCGCCCCGGAGTGTTTCTCCTACCTGCACAACAAGAGCACCGCGAAATACAAACGCTTCCGCGACGGTCTCCAGCAGCTACTCAAGGAAGGTGTGGCCAGCGAGTTCCAGCTTCTCGACGCCGGCCCGTCCCAGGTGCCTCTGTTAGGCGCGGTGGGCCCGCTCCAGTTCGAGGTGCTGCAATACCGGCTGGAGGGAGAATACGCCGCGGAAACCCGGCTGGAGCCCGCCTCGTGGTCGCTCGCCCGCTGGCTCAAGCCGAAGGAGGGCGATCCACTCGCGCCCGACGCACGGCCGTCCCTCTCACTCGGCACCACACTGGCCCGCGATGCCAACGGCTGGCTCGTCGCCCTGCTGCCCAGCGAATGGGCGCTCAAGACCTTCACCGACAAAAACGAGGACTGGACCATCTCCGAGCAACCCTTCGCCCCGCCCAGCGCCGTGCGGTGACAGCGCCACACGCGGCAGACAAATCCCTCCATCCGCGGCGCTTCCGTCTCCGAACGATGAAAGCGCCCCGTCTCACCCTCCTCGCTGCCTGCCTGCTCACCGCCGCGCTTCCCGCAGCCGGCCGCGAGCCCGCGCGCGATCTCAAGGATCTCACCCGCCTCCAGCAGCAGGTCGAGGACGTCTCGAAACGCGTCCTGCCCTCCACCGTGGCCCTCATTTCCGAGAAAACCGGCTCATCCGGATCAGGGGTCATCACCTCCGCCGAGGGACTCATCCTCAGCGCCGCCCACGTCGTCCAGGGCGCGGATGAATTGCTCGTCGTCTTCCCCGATGGCAAGCAGGTCAAAGGCAAGGTCCTCGGCGCGAACTACTCCAGAGACATCGCCATGGTCAAAATCACCGATCCCGGGAAATGGCCCTACGTCGATCTCGGCGAGTCCAAGTCACTCGAAGCGGGCGACTGGGTGATCGCGCTCGGGCACTCCGCCGGCTTCGATCCCGCACGCACGCCGCCGGTCCGCTTCGGCCGCGTGATTTCGAAAGGCCCGGGCACCTTCCTCACCACCGACTGCACCCTCATCGGCGGTGATTCTGGCGGCCCGCTCTTCAATCTCGATGGCAAGCTCATCGGCATCCATTCGTCCATCGGCAAGACCCTCGCCAACAACAACCATGCCGGCATCAGCGGCTTCCGCGATGACTGGGACCGCCTCATCGCCGGCGAGACCTGGGGTGAACTCTCCCTCAACCCCTTCGCCAATCCCGAAATGCCCGTGCTCGGCATCGGCATCGGCGTGCTCCGCGGAGCAAAGGGCGTGCTCGTCCCCAGCGTCGTGCCCGCGTCTCCGGCCGCCGCCGCCGGAGTCCGCCCCGGCGACCTCATCACCTCGCTCGACGGCAGCCCGGTCACCGAGGGCGGCGAACTCCTCCAGCTGCTCGCCAAACGCCAGGCCGGCGACAAGGTGAAGCTCGGCATCGTGCGCGACAGCCGTGAAATCGACGTCACCGTCACCCTCAAACGCCGCAACGAGCTCTTCGAAGAACGCTGATGCGCCCCATCCCACGCCACGCCATGAAAGGTCCGCTCATTCTGTTAGCCTCATCCCTGCTCATCCACGGAGCCGCCTCCGCCCAGGACGACATTCCGCTCCTCATCCCCGAGGAACGCGAGAAGGTGGACGCCCAGACCGATGAATTCAACAACGCCATCAAGCCCGCACTCGCGGAGGCATCCAAGTCCGCCGTGCGCATCTGGTCCGGAAAACGCAGGCTCGCCTACGGCACCGTCGTCACCGATGGCTCGAAGATCCTCACCAAGTGGAGCGAGGTCGCCCGCGCCGGTGGCAGCCTGCTCGTCGAGGCCGGCAATGGCGAAACCCGCAGCGCCAAGGTCGCAGGGGTTTACGAGGATGAAGACCTCGCTCTGTTAGAAATTGCCGGTGCGCCGCTCACTCCCGTCCGCTGGAGCCCTGAGAAACCCGCGCTCGGCAGCTTCCTCGCCGCTCCCCAGCCGGATGGCCGCCCCGCCGCCTTCGGTGTGGTCAGCGTGCTGGAGCGCAACCTGCGCGAGACCGACCAGGCCTTCCTCGGCGTGGAGGGTGACCCGGATTTCAAAGGCCCCGGCGTGCGCATCACCGGCTTCGCCGAGCCCTCCGGCGCCTCCGCCGCCGGCCTGCGCCGCGGCGACATCATCCTCAAGGTCGGCGAGCGGCCGGTGTCCGGGCTGTTAGAACTCAAGAACTCGCTCAACGGCATCACCCCGGGCACCACCGTCAAGGTCATCGCCAAGGCTGCGGATGGCGAGAAAACCTTCGATGTCGTGCTCGGCAGCCGCCCGGACTTCCCGGACTTCCTCGGCGACCGCCTGCGCGTGATGGAACGCATGGGCGGCCCGCTCAGCCGCGTCCGCGACTCCTTCGGAAATGCCATTCAGAGCGACATGCGCCCGCGCCCGGACCAGATCGGCGGCCCCGTCGCGGATCTCAAGGGAGGCGTGATCGGCATCACCCTCGCCCGGGCGGACCGCACCCGTTCGTTCATAATGCCCGCCGAGGCCGTGGAGAAGTTGTTAGAAAAACCCGGCACCGATCCATCGCTCGCCTCGGTGCGCCAACCGGAAGAGACCGCCGCCGTTCCCGTCCAGGGCCGTCGCGGTGAACCACGCCCGCGCATGGTCCCACCGGCCGCCTCCGAGGAACGCATGCGCCGCCACCTTTCCGAGATGCAACGCCTCATGGATCACATGCGCGAGGAAATGGACGCCCTCGAGAACGGCCGACGTTGATTTTTTGCCGCATCCTCCGCAGGCGGCGTGCGCTTCGGTCAAGACACGCGGGTTAGGCTGGAGGCATGACTCGTGAATCGACCGACCGACGTCTCGAACGCATCCGCAGGATCCGCCCCGATGATGAATCGTTGTCGCTGGAGGCCGTGGAGCTGGCTTCCGAATGGCTGGAAGAGGCGCGCCGCGGCATGCGCTCCGCGGAGAAGAAACAAGCCGCACAACTCGCACGGATGATGGAGGATCCCGCGGGCAAGGCACTCACCTTCGCTCTCGCGGACCAGGTATTCCGGCCGCCCACGGCGCGGCGCTCCGCACGGCGATTCCGCGATCTGGTGGCGGACTATGGCGTGCCACGATACTTGCCGACCCTCGAGCGCGCCGGCATGCGGATCGGAGCCGCGGCCTCCGTGATTGCGCCCGGACTGGTGATGCCACTCGTCACCGCGAAGCTGCGTGGCGAGAGCGAAGCGGTCATCCTCCCCGGCGAGGACGCACGCCTCCGTCCGCATCTTGAAGAACGCCGCCGCGCCGGCATGGCGATGAACCTCAACCAGCTCGGCGAGGCCATCCTCGGCGAGGAAGAAGCGGAGAAACGCCTGCTCGCCGTGCTGGCCCGCATCGCCAGCCCGGACTGCGACTACCTCTCGGTGAAAATCTCCGCCATTTTCAGCCAGATCCACCTGATCGCGCACGAGGAGACGCTGGAAAAACTCAAGCAGCGCATGCGCCGCCTCTATCGTGCGGCCATCGCTCATCCGGTGCCGGACGGCAAGGGGGGGACGCGCGCCAAGTTCATCAACCTCGACATGGAGGAATACCGCGACCTCCATCTCACCAAGGAACTCTTCATCCAGGTGCTGGAGGAGCCCGAGTTTCTCACGCTGGAGGCCGGCATCGTGCTTCAAGCCTATCTGCCGGATGCCTGGCCCGTGCAAAAGGATCTCAACACCTGGGCCAGGGACCGCGTTTCCCGCAGTGGAGCAGGCATCAAGATCCGCCTCGTGAAGGGGGCGAACCTCGCCATGGAACGCGTGGAGGCTCAACTGCACGATTGGCCGCAA
Source organism: Verrucomicrobiaceae bacterium (assembly GCA_027486655.1). GTDB lineage: Bacteria > Verrucomicrobiota > Verrucomicrobiia > Verrucomicrobiales > Akkermansiaceae > Luteolibacter. The sequence continues at coordinate 8,376 of JAIXOR010000002.1, forward strand.
GCTCCGTATCTAACAAAAGAAGAGGTGGATGCCAACTTCAAGCGCATGCTCCACGAAGGATGCCGACCGGAAAACGCGGGCGTCGTCCGCCTCGGGATTGCCAGCCACAACCTGTTCGATCTCGCCTATGCCATGCTGCTGCGGGTCCGCGAGGGCGTGGAGGACCGGGTCGGCTTCGAGATGCTGGAAGGCATGGCCAACCACCAGGCCCGCGTCGTTCGGGAAGCCGCGGACGGACTGCTGCTCTATGCACCGGTCGTCGGCCGGGAGGATTTCCACAGCGCCATCGCCTATCTCGTGCGGAGGCTCGATGAAAACACCGCCGAGGAAAATTTCCTGCACGACCTCTTCGGCATGACTCCCGGGGGGGCTTCATGGAGTGCACAGAAATCGCGCTTCCTGCGCGCCTGCGCCCGCAAGGACGAGGTGGCTGCCGGACCGCGCCGCAGCCAGAACCGCTCGATGGAAAATCCACAGCCATCCGCCACGGACACGCCTTTCCACAACGCGCCGGATACCGACTGGTCCCTGCCTCAAAACGTCCGCTGGATCCGCGAAACCGTGGACTCCCTCAAGAACGCAGCTCCACCCGTCGTGCCGCTCTGCATCGGTGGCCGCAAACAAAGCGGGGCCTCTGAGGCCGTCGGCTGCGATCCCTCACGCCCGGGAGCGGAAGCCTATCGCTACGCGCTGGCGGATGCATCGATGATCGAAACCGCGCTGCAGACGGCGGATGACTCCCGCGGCGCATGGCGGTCGCTTGGCATGGATGGCCGCGCCACCTTGCTGCGCCAGGCAGCCGCCGTCATCGCCTCGCGCCGTGGCGAGATCATCGCCACCATGGTGATGGATGCCGGCAAGGCAATCGCAGAGGCGGACGTCGAGGTGTCTGAGGCGATCGACTTCGCCAACTACTATACGGACCGTTTTTCCGATCCGGCCTTCTTCGATGGATCGTCCTTCGAGCCCTTTGGCAGCATCGTGGTTACTCCGCCGTGGAATTTCCCCTTCGCCATTCCCTGCGGTGGTGTGCTCGCCGCGTTGATGGCGGGCAACACCGTGATCCTCAAGCCCGCCTCCGCCACCGCCCTCACCGGTTGGGTGCTTGCCGAATGCCTCTGGCAGGCGGGCATCCCGCAGGAGGTGCTCCAGTTCCTCTGCTGCAAGGGCAATGCCGGCCGGAAACTGCTCACCGACCCACGCTGCGGCGGCGTGGTGCTCACCGGCGGCTGGGACACCGCGCGCCTCTTCCTTTCATGGAAACCGGAGCTGCGGCTCTTCGCCGAAACCTCCGGCAAAAACGCGCTCGTCATCACCGCGGCTGCGGATCCGGACCAGGCGGTCAAGGACCTCGTGAAAAGCGCCTTCGGCCATTCCGGCCAGAAGTGCTCCGCAGCCTCGCTCGCCATCGTCGAGGCGGAACTTTACGACCACCCCGGCTTCCTTCGCCAACTGCGCGATGCCGCGGCGTCTCTCACCAGCGGCCCGGCATGGCGATACGACAGCCTCGTCACACCGGTCACCGTGCCACTGGGCGGCGACCTGCTGCGCGGGCTGACCACCCTCGAGCCCGGCGAGTCCTGGCTGCTGGAGCCCAAGCCTCTCGATGGCAACCCGCAGCTTTGGTCGCCGGGCATCCGCCTCGGGGTGAAACCCGGGAGCTGGTATCACACCCACGAATGCTTCGGCCCGGCGCTGGGGATCATCCGCGCGGACAATTTGGAACACGCGATTTCCATCCAGAACTCGTCATCCTTCGGCCTCACAGGCGGGATCCACTCGCTCGATCCACGGGAAATCGAAAAATGGCGGGAAACCGTGGAGGTCGGCAACGCCTACATCAACCGGCCCATCACCGGCGCCATCGTCAGACGCCAGCCCTTCGGCGGATGGAAGGACTCCGCCTTCGGCCCGGGTGCCAAGGCCGGCGGTCCGAACTACTGCGCACTCTTCGGCACCTGGAGCAACGCCGGCACGCCCGCCGCAACAGGAACGATCCGGCAGGCCCAGGCGGTTTTGTTAGATCAACTCGCCGCCGCGCTGCCGCATGCCGCCGATATCCTGCGCGCGGCTGCCGCCAGCGATGCCGCGGCGTGGGAGACCGAGTTTGGCATCGATCACGATCCGAGCGCGCTGCCCTGCGAGTCCAACCGCTTCCGCTACCGGCCCTTTTCACGCGGCATCGTGCGTGCCGACGAGGCTACAGACGACGCCATGCTGGCCCGCATTCTGTTAGCAGCGGCCCTTGCCGGAACGGATCTCGAAATCTCGGTTTCCAAACCACGCGCCTTTCTCACAACCGTGGGCGCGGCCTTTCTCGTCGAGGAGGACGATGCCTTCGTGCACCGCCTGCGTTCCGCCAGACTCCCCTGGCAGGGTCTGCGAGCGCCGGGAGCGGCACCCTCGCTCAAGGCCGCCGCGATCGAGGCCGGGCTGCGGCTCGTCGATGCGCCCGTCCTCTGGAACGGCCGCCTCGAAATGCTCTGGCTGCTGCGCGAGCAATCGGTGAGCGAGACCCTGCACCGATACGGCAACGTGCTTCCGGACCCCGGGAGGTTCCGCTTGTGAGCCCGGCGCGGCGGCCGCAAACTCACTGCCGTCCTTGACCGCCATCGATCCATCCCGCACGGCCCTGGTGCTGGGCTCCTCGTTTCTCGGAGTGTATGCGCACGCCGGGTTCCTCAACGGCATGGAGGAAGCCGGCCTGGTTCCCGCGCGCATCGCCGGAGCCTCGGCGGGAGCCCTCGCCGGGGCCCTCTTCGCCTCCGGCCTGCGCGGCGACGCCTTGCAGGTGGCCGCGCTCGACCGGAAACTCCGCCGCTCGTTCCTCGATGCGGGTGTCCTTCTCCGCCTGCCGGGCCTGCTCTGCGGCCTCGGCCCCACCGGGCTCTTCAGCGGGAAAAAGACCGTGGCCCGGCTGCAAGCCACCCTGCAGGACATCGATTTGTTAGAAACCCGCCCGCGCCTCGACATCGCGGTGACGGAGGTGCACACCTCGCTTCCGGAGATCCGCAGCGAGGGGCCGCTCGCCCCGCTGGTGATGGCCTCCTGCGCGGTGCCCCTGCTTTTCACCGTCCAGGTGGTCGGGGGGAAATCCTATCTCGACGGCGGCATCGCGGGGGATCTGCCTTTCGAACATCTTCTGGAGGACGAGCGGATCGACACGTTGATCCTCCACCGCATCCGCCATGAGAACGGATCCACCCCGGGCCTCTTCCGCAGTGCGGCGGGACTGGCCATCGGTGTCACACGCCGCACGGTCTGCGACGAGGTCCACCGGCTGCGCCTGGACCTCGCCCGCACCCGCGGCAAGACGGTGGTGGAGATGGAGACCGTGACGCCTTTTCCCGGGCTCTTCCGCCATCGCCTCGCCCCGTGCTGTTACGAACGGGGCCTTGCCACGGGAAGAAGCCTCGCACGTCTGTTAGAAGCACGGGGTTGAGCCGGTCAGGGCTGCCCGAGTTTCCCGAAATCGATGACCGGTTTCCGATCCGGCGTGGCCGCGCGGGTGAAGATCGTATTGAGCTTCACGCGCTCGTTGAAGAAGCCGCCGTTGCGCATGAAGAAGCCGTGATCGGCGATGCCGCCGGCATAGTCGAGGCGGTGGCCGCCGCCTGCGGTCCCGTCACCGGTGAAGCGGGCCGCGGTGATCTCGTGCCAGGTTCCGGTGGTGTCGCGCACCCAGGGATTGGAATGAACGGAACGCCGGCCGAGGTGGCCGACCGCATCGTAGAAGTTTTCCAGGAAGGAATGGAAACCGGTGAGGTGCGTATCGGTTTGCGGACGCTTGAACGAGGCCATGAGCCGCCACTCCGGAGAGGCGGCCTCGCCGAACCAGGCGGTGTAAACCGTGCTGCCCTTGCCATCCGGTTGGACGGCGGTGAGGAACTTGTAGGTGGTGCCGGATTTCCAGGGATGGACGAGAATGCTCTGCCCGCCGGAACCCTCGCCGCCGAACTCTCCGCCGCGCACGCCCTCGCCCTTGCGGAGAAGCACCACGCGTTTGTCCTCCGGAATCTCGGAGGGACGATCGGTGGCGTGGGGACTCCACACGGAAAACAAAACCCAGCGCTCGGTCGGGCTCTTCACCTGGAATCCGAAGTAGCCCTCGCCAAATCCGTTGGCCATGAAATACGAACCCGGTGGATCCTCACCCGGCTGCACCGTGAGCTCGCTGTAGGCATACTCGATATCGACGCCCTTCGGCATCTGATAGCCGAGATGAACGGAAGGCCCGCGCCTGCCCCAGTAGAACATGTTGCCCTCGTTGTTGCGGACGAAGGAAGTCCGCAGTTCCGGCGTGTCCGAGTTCACCTCGAGTGAAGCCACATCCGCAAAGACCGCGCCTTCTTTGGTCAGGCCCTTGAGGTCCACACGCACGTATCCGGGAGCCGCGGCTTCCACACGCCCGATCGGCACGGTTTGAAAATCGGCACCGGTGGCGGTGATGGGGAAGGTTTTTCCGGCGACTTCCGCATGCAACGAGGACCGGCCTTCCGGCACGCGCAGTTTCAAGGCGAGATCCAGCGAGCAGGCACGGTCCACATGGAAGAACACGGAGATGACGCTGGCGGGATCCTGCCAACGCGTGCCCTGGCGGCCCACTCCGTCCGGAGAGCCTGCGGCGGATGCGGTGAGATAGGCGTTCCCGGCGAGCGGGACGAGCTCCGCAAATGCGGCAGTGGCGGCGAACAAACTCAACAGGCAAATGAATCGGGAGTGCATGGTGGCAAGGCTTGGAAAAAGACAAAACGAAGACGCGCCGATTCTCCGCATCCCGGGCGGGGCGGAAAGGAAAATCCGGACGCGGCTTGCCTGGAAAATGCGCGTTGTCATTTCCGGACCGCCGGTTAGTCTGCGGCACCATGACCCAAGGCTCGCGCGAGGCTCTCATCGACCTGCTTTTCCTCTCCCTCTATCTGGACAACCATCTCTCCCTGGCAGAGGACGACGTGCTCGGCACGGCCCTCGACTCGCTGGGTTGGGAGTCCGCCGAGCCACGCGAAAAACACATCTGGCGCGCCTTCTCGAAAGCCCGTGAAGCCGCCGCCTGCGAGATCAAGACACGCGACATGATGGACGCGCGCGCCACGGTGATCCTTGCGGATGGCGAAGAAGGCGCCGCACTGACCTGGCTCTCGCGGGTGCTGGGATCGGATGGTCTGAGTTACAGCGAAAAGCAGTTTCTCGGGCGGCTGGAAGCGCGGTTCTATCCGAAGGCCTGAGATGCCCTCCGCCGTGCCCATCGTGCTTGCCTCCGGCTCACCGCGCCGCAGCGAACTGCTGCGCGCCGCCGGACTGGACTTCGAAGTCGCCGTCTCTCCAGCCGAGGAAGTGCACGATGCCTCGATGGATCCGGAAAAACTCTGCGAACTCAATGCCAGGCTCAAAGCCGAGGCGGTGGCCTCCATCCGCCCGGATGCCGCGGTGATCGGCGCGGACACCCTGGTCTTCATCGATGGCGTTCCGCTCGGAAAACCGGCGGATCTGGCCGAGGCAAAGGCCATGTTGCGGCGTCTATCAGGCAGAGTGCACCGCGTGTGCACCGGAGTGTGCCTCTGTCTTCCCGGTGGTCCGTCCCGCACTTTTCATGGACTCACCGAAGTGAGCTTCCACCCGCTGACCGATGAGGACATCACCGCTTACTTCGCCCTGGTCAACCCGCTCGACAAGGCCGGGGCCTACGGCATCCAGGAACACGGCGAACGCATCGTTTCCGGAATCTCCGGCAGCTTTGACAACGTGATGGGCCTGCCGGTGGATCTGGTACTGGAGGCCCTGCGCGGCGAGGAAATCACGGGTTGACCGTGTAACGCAGACTCAGGAAACGACGCGGAACCGTGGAGGCCGCCGTGTCCCGCAAGACCACCTGCTCCGTCTGACCCGCAGCCGCGGTGGTGGAGACCGGCACAGTCGCCACCACCGAGAGATTCGACGGATCGTCGCCCGCCAAAAGCTGATAGGTCACATCCAGCGCACCGGCGGGACGGCGGAACGAAAGCGCGGGCCGGCGGATCGGGCCGTCCATCGACCAGACAAACCCGAGCTGCGGAAGATCCGCCGCGCGGGGATTGGTGCCGAGCGCGTATTCCTCCGAATTTTTCCGGCCATCTCCATCGGGGTCCGCCGCGGGACCGGAGACGAGCGGATTGTCGCGCTCGATGGATGTGAAGTGGAAGTTGTCCCATCCGTAATAGGCCTGCGCCACCGACACCTCGGCCGCACCGGGGGTGCCCTGGACACCGGAGCTGATCGCCCAGGAAAGCGGGTCGCCGTAGGCATCGAAGGGCGTGCTTGAGGCACTGCGGACAACCAGCGAACGACCACCGCCGTCCGTGGCGGGATACCAGCCGTCGTTGTAGGTGAAATCGAGCACGTTCTCACCCACCGCATCGGTCAGTTCGAGTTGCTCACCGGCGTTGTCGAGGTCGCCCTCATAGGGGCCGAGCACTTGGGCGCTGATCCCCGGGTTTCTCATGGCGAAGGCCACGGGATTCTTCGCAAGGATCACCCGGCCGCCGCCGGCAAGGGTGAAGGAGGGGAAGGTGAAGGAAAGCCCTCGCGAAAAGGTCACGCCTGTTAGAACGAGGGAGGAAGTGCCGGTGTTGGTGAATTCGATGTATTCGAAGTCGTTGTCGGTCACACCGGGAATGGCCGCGATTTCAGCGGGGCTTGGATCGGCAGGGTGGTATTGGATCTCGCTGATCCGGAGCGCCTGCTGGCAGGCGGTGGGAGCCCCGGCGTAGGTGAAGGTGTGGATGAGCTGGCCGGCGGCATCGCGAAGGTTGAGCGTCTCGCCGCGGGCGGAGAGCTGGCCGGAGTAGTTGCCCTGGATGAAGCGCTTGCGGCCGCCGGATGGAGCGCTGGTCCGCGCGCGGAAGACCGCGGCATTCTTGACGAGGTGGAGAAGCCCTTTGTAGTCCACAGCCACCGTGCCGGCTCCGGCGGGAATGACGGTGCCGCCGGGAAAGGTGTGGTTGATGGCTCCATCGAGCGTCCATCCGGTGATGTCGAGCGCGGAGGAGCTGGTGTTTTTCAGCAGGATGTATTCCGCATTCTGGGTGCCGGAGGCAGGCAGGAAATCCACGGAATCGACGATCACGGAGTTCAGTCCCGCGACCTGCGGGTTGTTAGGGAGAGGCGTCGAGTTGCTCGCATCCGGGGTGAGCAGCGGTTTGAAAACCAAGGGCCGGTTGGCACCCTGGTTGAAGAGAAAGCTGCGACGCGCGCCAAAATAGCCGGACACCAATCGCTCGACCTCCTCGCGCGGCTTGTTGTCGATGAACGCGGTGCTCATCCCCCACTTCGCGCGGTCGAGATCGCCATCGGTGAAGGGCGAGGGGTTGGCGGGATCCGGGTCCACGCTCGCGGCGATGGCTCGCATGCGGGTCTCCAGAAAGCCGTTCACGGTTCCGGGAGGCTGCATGATCTTGTCCATGGCGGTGCGCATGCGCGCGGCGAACATCTCGCGGAACTCCGGGGCGTCGAAAATGAGATTGTAGAGACGGTTCGCGGAGCTGTGCCGGTTGAGCGGGTTGTCGGTCACGAGCATGTCGTTGAAATAACCGCCGCTGTTGTTGTTTCCGTTCCACTGGTGGCCGTGCGAGAGATCCACATCCCAGACGATGGGCATCCATTCGCCGGTGCCGTTGGTATCGCGGTAGAGATAGTAGTTTTTGTGCCCGTGGTCGCCGTCCGAGTTGAGTTGCCGGGCGACCAGATAGTTGATGGTGGCGGGGATGTTGACGTTGTCGTAGGCGTAGGTGCGGCGGGTGCCGAGGTCCACCGCGGGATCGAGCGAGGTGGTGAGCGTGTTGATGTCGGTATTGGCCTCGGTGAGCCGGGTTTTCTTCTCCGGGCCGCTGCTCATCGTCTCGCTGTAGATTTTGTAGAAGGCACCTTCCGGATCGAGCCCGTTGCGCTCAAGCATGCGGTCGTCACCATCCTCAAGCATGTCCAGCACTCCGTGGAAGGAGCCGTTGAGGTGCATGCGGACGGGCTTGCAGAAGTGATAGGGAGCCCCCATCAGCTTGATGATCTCCTGCGAGAGCGTGTTGCGGGCCTTGGTCTTGTCCGCGTAGTTGCTGAGCAGGTTGAGGTCCTTGACGCGGTTCTGCCCGAGTTCCCAGATGAAGCGGTATCCGGTATTGGAGTCAAAGTCATAACTCTTCTTCGCGAATCCGGCGGTGGACTGGCCATGGATCTCATGGCCGATGTTGTCATAGAAGTATCCGAGGAAATACATCGATCCACGGAAGGCGGCGGCGGTGGGTCCGGTGGCGGGCGCGCCCTCGACAAACCAATCCATGACCGGGAGCTGGGTGAGCGAGAGGTCGTTGCGCTGCGAGACGGTGCCGAAATACTGCGGGGAATCCGTAGTGGAGAGGTAGGCGGGGAGCTTTGTGAGATTCGCGGCACTGTCCTGCACCTCGAAGCGCCACCGCAGCATCTGTCCGTACGAGAGCGAGTTGGTGGGGATGTTCGCGGTGAAGACCTTGTCACCGGCCACCAGATCCGGCGCCACGCCGTTGTCGGTCATGGTGATGGCGGCGAGTTCCGCGTTGTACATGACGCGCGGAATCACCCGCACCGCCGTGATCGGATACTGGGTCTGGATGGCACGGACCGAAACCGTCAGCGGCGGGCTGGAAACCGTGCCCGTGGGTCGCGGCACGGCGGGATCCGCGGGCGTGGCACCGTAGGCCACCGGGCCGGAGGTTCCCAAGCCGTTGATCGCGCCGGGAGTGGGCGTGCTGAAATAGGCGTTGGCTCCGGCGACCATGCCCGTGGTCGCAGTGACTTCGGGAAGCAGAAGGAAGTCCGAGCTGCCCATGCTCGAATTCAATCCCTGGATGGCGAGCACGTTGTTTCCCGCAAGCACCGCGGCGGGCGGGATGTTGAACTCGGTCCAGTTGTTGACGATCGTTTCATCCAGAGAGGAAGCGGCGACGGAGTTGAATGCGGGCGAGCCATTGAAGTTCGCCCGCCCGATCTCGGTGCCATTGAGGTAGGCGACGAAGCCATCCTCATACTTCATCCGCAGCTTGTAGGTGGAATAGGTCGCAGGGTTGGCCACGTTGAAGGTGCGGCGGAAAAGCAGGGAGGTGTTGATGTTTTGAAGGAGGCTCTGGCAATCGGTGACGATCCACGGATCGAGGCCGGTGCCGGTATCGTATCCGAGACCGGTGGTGCATGAGTTCCAAGAAGTGTCCGAGAACGAAGGGCTCACGTTCCAGCCGCCCGGTGCGCCGGTGCCGACGTTTCCAGCCGCGTAGTTGGTGCCCGTGTATTGGGTGGCACCGTCCGCTGTGGAAAGGACGCGGAACTTCGCCGCCTGGTTCGAGGCGACCAGGGTGGCGCTGGTTTGGGAGATCGACGCGCCATACGACACATCGGTGGCCTGGGCGGGATACGCCGGCGAAAATTGATGAACCAGCTCCGGCAGTCCGGTGGCGGCCGCCGGTTTGTAGAGGCCGAGGTATTCGCCGGTTCTCGCGAGGCTGAAATTCGTGTGCAGCGGCAGGTTGACCACACGCCGGTCCTTGCCGGAGGCCCAGACGACGAGGGTGCCACCTGCCGGGAGGGTGACTGCGGGAAACTTCCACTTGGTCGGGTTGGTGGAGGAATCGGTGAGCCACCATCCGTTGAGGCTCACGGCGCTGGATCCGCTGTTGAAGAGCTCGATCCAATCCTGCCGGGTGTCGTCCTCATCCTCGATGCCCGTGAGGTTGTCGGCGACAAATTCGGAAAGGATCACGTTGCCACGCAACGTGGAGCCCGTCAGCACCAACGCGCAGAAGAAGGGGGATAGAATGCGAAACATGGATTTTCAGCCTAAACGACCCACCCAATCTGGCGGGAACACCGCGGCAGCGCAACCTGTAAAGCCACCCCTGATGAGGTAGGGACGCGGCGGCTCCCCGGAAAGGGATCCTCCGCCACCCGATCTCACTGCTCCGGCCTGGGGATGGGCTCGCCGATGGCTTCCATGGCGGTGTATTCGAACTCCCGGAACAGCTTCACAAACTCCCGCCTCGCGGCACGCACCGCTTCGGCGACATTCCACTGCTCGCCACGGGCACGGGCGGCGCGTTCGATGTTCCGCAGGGCGCCGACCGCCTCACGGGCCTCGGTGAAAAGCGCTTGATCGGCCTTGTCGGTGTAACGTTCGAGCGCATCCACGGCGGTGCGGGATTGGTCGTAAATCTGGCTTACCCTGCCCATGAGTTTCTCATCCGCATTGTGGTCCTGCATGGCCACAATCGGGCGCAGAGGCTCCATCGCCCGCAGCAACTCGGAGGCCAGCACGCTGCGGGCCACCAGCGTCGGCCGGTTGCCGGAGGCCTGCACCAGCAGCGCACGGGCTGAGAAGTGATAGGGTGCCTCCTGCTGGACGGCCATCAGCCGCTGTTTCACGAAACTGTTTCCGATGTACTGGCGGACGTCCTGGGTTCCCATCCGTTCCCGGATCTCGCGGAACTTTCCAAGCGGTGATGCCAGCGCCTCCGCGGGTGTTTTTGCGCAGAGGGCCAGCAGCTCCGCGCCGTCCTTGGCCAGCAGAACCTCATACTGCATGAAAAACTCGGGCTTCTCCAAGGCCAGCAGGGAAGGCAGCACCGAGGCCGCCTCCGCAGGCAGGATGAGCCGACGGCCCGTGCCCTTGCCCAGCGACTGGATCTGGTTCCAAAACGAGGTCGGCAGCTTGAAGGATCCGTCTTCCTCCACCTGACCGATCACCACGGCATCCGGCTCCACTCCGGTGATCGCCGCATTCGCCAGCACAGCGCAAACCGCGCTCACCGTCTGGCGCTTCTTGGAATTCGACGAACTCTCGAAGCCCTTGCTGCGGATCACGACCCGCAGGTCTTCCGGAAGCTTGCCATGGACCTTCCTGAGAAAACCCGTGACCATCCTCGCCGTGGCGGAAAGCGGGCCATGTTCCTCACCCTCACCGATCTTGAGGGCAAAACCCGGTTTCTCCCCGGTGGCCGCCGCTTCCGCTCCCGCCCGCGTCGCGCTCATCTCCGCCACAGCCGGCGTCAGCACCCACTTCGGAGCATCCTCCCTGCCAGCGTTCTGCCACAAAAGCACAGGCATCGAAGCGCTTTCCAGAAACGACGACGGCGGCGTCGCCGGCGTGTCCTCCGGACTCTCGGGCGCGGGTTCCGGATTCGCGGCCACCGCCCCGCCCTCGAACGCGGCGAGCGCCGGCACCCAGCCGGACCAGGCGCCCTTTTCACCGGCGGCACGAATGGCCGCGGCTTTCGGGTTCTTCGGATCGGAAATCACAATCACATCCTTCAAACAGGCGGCCAGCGCCTGACCATCCGCTCCCGCTTCCGCGGTCTCCAGCCAACCGATGTTCTGCCAAATACGTGCCCGGCTTCGTTCAAGGCGATCCATGTCCGCATCCGGCTCATGCTGCTCGGTCCGGTAGGCCTCCGCCAGCTCCCTCGCACGGGTGTTTGCCGGATCGAGTGCCAATGCCAAAGCGATCATCTGCGCGGCGCCACGCAGATCGGCCGCCGATTCGGCATTCAACCCCCGGGCCAGCGACTCGACCCCGCGGGAAAGATGGACCATCGCATCCGGATCAATCGGCAACTTGTCCCTCCGAAACGCCACCGGCCCTTCCGCTGGTATCACGAAATCCGCCGCCCGCAGGCCCGGAAACGCGGCCAACCAACCCACCACGGCCCATGCCCATGATCTCGATGCGTTCATCCTGTCCTTGCTTAAATCAAATCCCGTCTCCCCCACAAGCGGGAATCCTCCCGCCCCGGTGAATCCCCTGCGCCAACTCCCCCGCCTCCCCTCGCAATCCCCGAACTTCCTGAATCTCCAACAAATTGTCTGTCCCCATGTGTTTATAGCAACGCCGTTCCTTCCCATTCCCCCGCCGGCATCCTGCAAGCTCGGCACAACGGGGATTCCTTACAAGTTGTCTGTCCCCATGTAGGGATCCACCGCACCGAACGGGGCTGAAAGCAGGTCATGGGGCGGAAAACCGGTTCCCGCTTGTTGAATCGGGTGGATCATGGGCTTAGTTGCGCGGCGATCGTTCCCCACATGCTTTTCCTCCAACAACTCCGCGGCGAGCTCCGCAAACTCTTCGCCAGGCCCCGGACGTGGATGGGATACGGCGCGTTCTTCCTGATGGAGGCGGTCATCCTTTTTGTCTACAAGCTCGAGCGCAGCCAGCGCCACATGCGCGGCCTGATGGAGCGAAACGGGTTGGAGTTCGGCACCTACTACAGCTCGCTGACCATCACCTTCACGATCATGCTGCTCAGCATGTTCCTGCTGGGTTCGATCTACTTTGCGCTGGTCGCCGGGGACATCGTCGCCAAGGAAAACGAGGATGGGAACCTGCGATTGGTCTTCGCCCGGCCGATCAGCCGGCTGCGGTTGCTGCTGGTGAAGTATGTGGCGGTCTCGCTTTACACGTTCAGCTTCGTGTTCTTCGTCGGGGTGTCCGGCTATCTGATGGCGGTGGCCGCAGTCGGCTGGGAAGGCGGGCTTTTTGTCATGGAGCCGAAAATGAAGGTCTTCGCCGCCTACCCGCAATGGGGTGAAGGGGCCTTCCGCCTGGCCATGTCCGCCGCCGGGATCGGCCTGAGCATGATCACGCTTTCTTCCATCGCCTTCATGTTCTCCTGCTTCCGGATCAAGCCGGCGGCCGCCACGATCATCACGCTGACGGTCCTCTTCGTGGACATGATCCTGCAGAACTTCCCGTTCTTCAAACCCTACGAAAGTTGGTTCGTCACCTGGCGGATGAGCGCCTGGGTGTTCCTGATGGAGCAGCACCTTTCCTGGCCCAAGCTGATCGAGTCCTACGCCTTCCTCGGCGGGCTCAACGTGACCCTCTTTGTGATCGGCTGGCTCGCCTTCCAGACACGGGATTTCAAAACCTGAAGCCTCCGGAGCCTCCGGGAGGCAACGCGGGCGAAGCGGGGCTCACCAGTTGATGTTCTCGCCGCGGGCGTCGATGTGGGTGAAGTTCCAGTATCCACCCACTCCGCCCTTGAACAGGCCGAGGTCGCGGAGCTCACGGGCGGTCCGGGTCACCTGGGAGGCGCGGACGGGGAACTTCACATCGGCCGCCACATTGGCCTGATGCCAGGATCCGGTGCGGGCGCCGGCACAGCGTGCGTTGTAGCCCGGATTGCGATAGGCGGAAATGATCTCCACCTCGTTGACATTCATCTCCAGGGCGATGCGATCCACCACGCGCAGCACGTAGCTCATGCGGTTCCACCACTGCTTGGGCGGGATGCTGTTCCAGACATCGCCTTTTTTCTTGGCGTGGGCGGCGATCACCTGCTCCGGGCAGACTCGCTTGAGGCGGAAGCTGTTCAGATAACGGAGATACTCATTGGCCATGCGGCCGTTCACCGCAGCCCATTCCTGCGGCACATCGGCCAAGGGCGAGCGGGCCGGAGCGGGTTGGTAGCGGAATGCCGGACCTTGAACGGAGGTGCCGGACGACGTGGGCACCGTGATCCGCGGCGTGGCTTTGCCCGGGCTGGCAGCCTCGGAACTGACACTGCCGGCGATCATTCCCAGACCGGCGAGGCCGAGAGTGCCAAGCACTCCCCGGCGGTCGGTCAGGCGGGAATCGGGGGCTTCGTGGGATTGCGCTGCGTCGGGACAAATCATGGCTCAAGGGAAAGGAACGCCGCGCTGAAAGAGCGGATGGCGTGCCGGGAAATGGATTTTTTCGGTCGGTCGGTCTGTGAAAACCGGGTGGACCAAACCAGATCACACCGGTGCGGCAAGGAAAAAAGCCTCCGGAGTCCCTAACCGTTATGGCCTTGCAGCGGAAATGCGTGCCCGGCGAGCCGACCCAGCGCGGCCCTGAGGCTCCCGCAAATCGCCGATTATCAATGCCTTAAACCGCATCCCCGAGCTTTCTCGCCCGCTGCGACCGCCACGCGGCGATCCAGGCGCCGATCCCGAGGGCGATCACCCCCCAGTCGCCCATCCAGGCGTAGAGGGAGAACGAGGGCTGCTTGGGCACGTCCAGCTCCACCAGCAAGGATCCACGGGTGAAGTGGCTGCCCCGCGCATCGGTGAGCACCTGCGGTTTTCCGCTGTCCGGGTGAGCGGTCGACCCGGTGGAGTCCAGCGCCGCACTCACCCCGGTGTTCGCGCAACGGAGCATCGGCCGCCGCAATTCGATGGCCCGGAAGCGTGCGTTCGCAAAGTGCTGGGCCGCCGCCGCGCTCTCCTTGAACCATCCGTCATTGGTCACATTGACGATGACCTGGGGCCCGGGCCGCACAAACCTCCGGACCAGCCGGGGCACGCTGTCCTCGAAACAAATCGTCGGCACGGCTCCGATCTCCGCTCCCTTGAGCGTGGGTATGGCCAGCGGGTCAAATGACTCGCCCGGAGAAAAGGACCCACCGTATTTGACCCCGGCCTGCTGTTCGTAGATGCGCTGGAGCAGCGGAATCCGGTCCACGAACGGAATCGTTTCGCCGAAGATCACCAGGTGGTGCTTGCGGTAGGTCTGCAACTTGTCTTCCGGAGACATGACGGCGAGCGAGTTCCACGCGCGGCCGTTTTCCTTCATGGCGAGCTGGCCGTCCGGCGTGGCCTCGGCTTCCAGTTCGTTCACTCCGTAAATGAGATGGAATGGCCCGGCCTTGCGCACTTGAGCCACGGTGTTGATGTTTTCCTGCCAGGTGCCCCACGCCCCGTCCCCGGTCCGGAGGATCCGGCCGGTAAGCGCGGTCTCAGGCCACATCACCCAATCCGGCCATGGCTCCTTGCCCGCGGCCGCCTTCAGCGCCTCCAGCGCCTTGCCGGTCTCCTCCTCGTAGGCCATGTGGATGTCCAAGGCATCCCAAAGCGGCCGCGCCGCCTCCTGCGGGATGTTCAGCTGCACCAGCAGCGCCCGCAGCCGGATCGAATCCCCCGCGCGCTCGGTCGCCAGGCGGATCGCCCCGTATGCCGCCACGATCGCCACCACACCGGCCGCCACCACGAAGTCCAGCCGCGTGCGCATCCTGCCTTCCCGGGCGCCCTGCCGCACCCGGCGGCCCGTTTGCACCAGCACCGCTTGGAAAAACACCGGCAGCAGCGAGAGCCCCGCCACTCCGAGCAGGTCGGCCGCCTGCGCCACCAGCGGGGTTTCGTGAAACGCCACCCCCAGAGGATTCCAGCCAAACCCGGTGAACAACCAGCTACGCAGCCACTCCAGGCCCGCCCACACCGCGCCCGTCCGGAAGGCCACTCCCAGGCTGCCCATCACCTCCGCACGGACCGACGTCCCGTTGCCCGCCCCGTTTCGCCATGGGTGGCCGATCCCCGCCGCAAAGGCCCCGAAGATCCCCCAGAACAACCCGAGATACAGCGGCAGGACCACCACCCCCAGCGTGGAAACCACCGCCAACCAGCGGAACTGCACCAGGCAGCTCACCACCCCGGCCAGCCATCCGAGCGCAAACCCCTTCCAAGCCGCCCGCTTCCCGTCCAGCGACCACAAGGCCAGCAACAGCGGGACCAGCGCCACCCACACCAGAACCCCCGCGCGGAAGGGAGGAAACAAACCCGCCACCAGCAGCCCGCTGGCCACCGCCGCCACGATCCTCCACCACACGCTGCGATCTGCCATGCCGCAAACATCCACAGCGGCCGCCCCGCGGTCCACTTTGAAAACTCATCCGCCCCACCTCACGGTGCCAGCGCCTTCTCGATCGCCGCGGTCACCTCCGCCGAGTCCGGCGCCTGCCGCGGCTCGAACCTCGCCACCGGCTTGCCGTCCTTGCCAATCAGGAACTTCCCGAAGTTCCACTTCACCTCGCCCGGAAACGCCCCCTCGGGACCCGTCAGCGCCGTGTACAGCGCATGCCGCTCCGCTCCCTTCACGTGGACCTTCTCCATCAGCGGAAAACTCACCGCATACTTCGTCCGGCAAAACGTCTGGATCTCGCCAGCCGTCCCCGGTTCCTGTCCGCCGAAGTCGTTGCACGGAAACCCGATCACCGTGAATCCCTTCTCCGCATACTTCTTCTGCAAGGCCTCCAAGGCCTCATACTGCGGCGTCAATCCACACTTGCTGGCCGTGTTCACCACCAAGACCACCTTGCCCCGGTAGTCCGCCAGACTCGCCGGCTTGCCCTCGATCGTCTTGAACGGGATCGAGCCGAGATCCGCGGCATGTGCCACTGCCGCCCACACCAGAGGAACCAGAAAACTCAACGATTTCATGCCCGCCACCCTATGCGGATTGCCATCGGACGCAAGGGGCAAGCCGCACCCGCCCCCGATTCCCCCTCGCCCTCCCTCCCGCCTTGCGCCATCCTGCCGTGACACACCATGGATCCAGACCGGGACATCATCACCATCACGCTCAATCCAGCCATCGACCAAACGGTCTTCCTCGACCAGCTCCGCCCCGGCTGCGTCAACCGCTGCTCCCGCCACCACCTCCAGCCCGGCGGCAAGGGCGTCAACGTCTCGTCCCTCCTCGGCCAGTTCGGCATCCCCACCACCGCCACCGGATTCCTCGGCGACCAAAACCCGCGCCTCTTCGAAGAACGGTTCCTCCATCTCGACATCCGCGACGCCTTCATCCGCATCCCCGGCGAAACCCGCACCGGCATCAAGATCATCGATCAATCCCTCGATCAAACCACCGACATCAACTTCCCCGGCCTCAGCCCCGGGCCCCGACACCTCCAGGCCCTCGAAGAAACACTCCTCACCCTCGCCCGCCCCGGACGCTGGTTCGTCCTCGCCGGCAGCGCGCCCGCCGGACTCGACGCCGATGTCTTCGGCCGCATCGTCCGCCTCCTCAAATCCGCCGGAGCCCTCGTCGCCGCAGACACCAGCGGTGAACCCCTCGCCGCCGTGATCCACAACGGCGCGGACCTGATCAAACCCAACCACGACGAACTCGCCCAACTCGTCGGATGCGACCCCGCCGACACCGACGCCTGCATCCAGGCCGCCTGCGAACTGCAACGCACCCGCGTGCCATCGCTCATCCTCTCGCTCGGCGCCCAGGGCGCGGTCTTCCTCAGCCCGGACGCCGCCCTCCGTGCCACCCCCTCACCCACCGCAGTCGTCAGCACTGTCGGTGCCGGAGACGCCCTGCTCGCCGGATACCTCGCCGGGCTCTCCCGCTCCCTGCCCCCCGCCGAACGCGCCCGCCTCGCCTGTGCCTTCGCCCGCGCCGCCATCTCCCGCGTCGACCGCATCCTCCCGCCCGCCGCCGAGCTCATCCGGCAGGCCTCAAACATCGAGATCCTCCCACTCCACAGCGGCGGCGGATCCCAATGAGCAAACCCTGAAAACCACCACCGGGGAATGGCCTTGCGACGAGAAAATGACATCGCCGGCATGGGGAAATCCATCGATCCCGGCCTTGGTTCCGGATGAAGCCGGGCGGAACGAAGTTCGCGGTCCCGGCATGGAAGACTGAGGCAGGCCCTGAACGCGACACAACCGCCATCCGTGGCCGGGCGCGAGGGCTCCGGGCGGATGGCGGTTGCGGTGATGGTCCGGGGCTCAGGGAGTTCCCTTGCCGGTGATCAGGATTTCGAAGGGATCCTCGTCCTCATCATTGTTCAGGATCTCGATGCGGGCGTTGCGCACCTTGGCGGCAGTGGGCCTGAAGCGGATGGTGAAATCCCGCGAACCACCGGGCGGGATGTCAAAGCCGCCTTGGTTCGAGACGATGAAATCGAGCCTGCCTTTGAGGAATTTCTCGATGCTCGATACCTTGAGCTTCGCCGTGCCTCGGTTGATCACGGTGAAGGAGAAGGGCGCGCTGGTCTTGCCGACCTTGACCGACCCGAAGTCCTGGGCAAGCAGGCTGGCGTCCACCAGGGAGATGTTGTTGCGATCCCTCACGACAATTTCCGGCACCTTGATCACATAAGTGTAGGCGGCTCCGGAACCGGAGGCCGAGTTGCTGGCCTGGCTGCCATTCACCCCGGTGGCTCCACTGTCTTCAAGATCGGCACCGATGAGGATCGTTCCTCGTGAGACCGAAACGGAGAAGCCAAAGTTGTCACTAGCTCCAGTATTGGAAGCCTTGAGATAGTTGATCTTGTTCCAAATGGCATCCTTGCGTTGGAAGACATAAGCAGCTCCGGAACTGGTAGCGCTGTTGTCCTCCTCGTTGCCATTCACGCCCGTGGCCACGCTGTCTTCGCCGACCGCTCCGGCAACGGCGATGTTTCCAGACAAAGCGACGGAGCTTCCAAAGAAATCTTCGGCCTCCGCATTGGAAGCCTTCAGATAGGCTTCCTGCAGCCAATCCCCGTTGGTCTTGGTGAACACATAAGCCGCACCGGCGTTCGGGCTTCCATCGTTGTTCTCATCGCCATTTACGGAAGTGGCACTGCTGTCTTCAAACGGTGCGCCGACGAGCACGGATGCACCGGAGACCGCGACCGAGTTCCCGAAACCGTCGTTCGCACCCGTATTCGAGGCCTTCACGTAGGCCTCCTCGACGAACGTGTTTCCGCTGCGGGTGAAGATATAAGCTGCGCCCGACTGCGGAGCGGTGTTGTCACTTCCATTTCCATTCACTCCCGTGGCGGCACTCGACTCCTGTGGAGCACCGATCACGATGGTGTCATCGCCGACAGCCACGGAGTCGCCAAACAAGTCCCCGGCTCCGACGTTGGAGGCTTTCAGATAAGACCGTTGGATCCAGGTGCTGCCATTGCGGGTGTAAACATAGGCCGCACCAGAGTTGCCCGCCGCATTGTCGCTTTGATTGGATGCCGAGGCGCTATCTTCTGCACGCGCGCCGACAACACAGGTATCGCCATTCACGGCCACGCTTTCGCCAAATTGGTCGCTTCCATCCGAATTGGAGGCTTTGAGGTAGGCCTGCTGGCTCCAGGTGCCTCCGTTGCGGACGAAGATGTAGGCCGCGCCTGCACCACTGGCTCCATTGTCGTTCTGATTGCCGTTCACGCCGTTGGCATTGCTGTCTTCGCCGCTTGCACCGACGATAATGGTTTGTCCGGTTTCAGATACATCCACCGAGATTCCAAATACGTCACTCGTTTCGGAATTGGAGGCCTTGAGGTAGGCTTCCTGGGACCAGGAGTTTCCGTTGCGAACGAACACATAGGCCGCACCGGCATTGACAGCCGAGTTGTTTCCCTGGTTGCCATTCACACCGGAAGCATTGCTCTTTTCCGCAGGCGCTCCGACCACAGCCAGCGAGCCGGAGACCGCCACGCTGAAGCCGAAGCGGTCATTCGTCTCCGTATTGGAGGCCTTGAGATACGCTTGCTGGGCGATCGGATCGATGGTGATGGGGTAGCGGGCTTGCGTTTCCTGCACCGTGATGCGCAAGGCGTCGGCGCTGCGTGCCTCGAAGCGGACGTCGAGGGCTTTGCCATCGGCATCCCAGGCCTTGAGTCCGCTGTAAGTGAGGGCGGTGCCACCAGAGTCCTGGGTGAACGAAACGGAAGCGCCGCAGGGAGCGACTTCGGCCTTCAGTTGGCCGCGCACTTTGAGATCCAAATGAAGCGGCACATCCGGCGAAGCTCCTTCCGGGCGCTGGCTGAGGGTCCATCCTTGTTCGACACCGCGTGAGTCGTTGATGAACCACTCGGCAAGCGAGTCATTCCACTGATAGGTCACCTTGTTTTCCTGATGGGAAACCGGAGCGGTCCCCGAGAGGGAGGTCGCCTTGTTTCCGAAGCCGTAGCGCTCCAGTTCAAGGCCCCATGTCCATCGCGAGTGGGCGGGATGGGTGGTGAATCCACGGCCGTCGAAGCCGGTGGTCCATTGTTGGCCCGGGTTCCAGGCCTTGAGCAGGCCATCGCCGGCGGGCACCACGCGATGGGTGGCGGCCTCATGTGCGGCGCGAATGCCGATCCAGTCGGACGCACTCACGCCCTGCGGCGGGGTGGTGCTTGGTTCCGCGGCGGACGCGGCGATTGGTGTTCCCGAAAGCGCCAGCAGGGCGGCGAGTCCGGGCAGGGAGCATCGGATGTGTGTGGTTTTCATGGATGGGGAGGTAGGGATCGCATCGATGGAAACGGCTGGTGCCTGAAGATCCATCAAGGAGTATCAAACCACGGGAAATGCTCCCCCGGTGGCAAGTTCATTCCCAAATCGGTTTTGCGAAACACTGACAAAGCCTTGCTGACAAAGCCGCAGAGCCTCCCGGGCCGATTCCGGAGGCTGTGGGAAACCACTTAACTTATGCAGAACATTATACAGAACATGATACAGCAGTCCCGCGGATCAAGGGACCACCTTCACCGCGGTGGCGGCCGCCTCCGGGTCCGCCCGCTCTTCAAGCGTCCGCCGGATCACATCGGCGCATCGCAGCACTTTGCCGGCGGGCAGTGGCTTTCCATTCACTTCCCATTCGAGGGGCTGGTCGAGGTTGACGAGCTTGTCGGACAAGCGGACCTCGGTGCCTGCGGGCACATCGCCCTGGAGGCGGATGCGGCGGCCCTCGATGCTGGCGGTGATGCGTTGCCCGGCAGTGGCCTTGCCGCGATCCGGGATCTTGAGCCAGTAGAATCGATCGTGCGTGATATCATCTTGTTTCCAGACGAGCTTGGCGGGCCAGGGATTGCGGCGGAATCCGGCCATCCAGGGCAGGGCCTCGGCATCCTGGAGATTCATCCAATGTCCGAGACCGGGATAGATGCGGGCCATGTGGATGTATCCGCCGGGATCCGCGGCGGAGAGCTTGTCGAGCTCCACGGCTTTTTCCGCGGCGATGCGGTTGCGGTCGTAGGCGGCGTCGTTCCCGCCCATGAAGATGGCGAAGGGGAGGTTGCGCAGGTTGTCGAGTGAGGCCTCGTTCGGGTGGCCCGCCATCATGGCGGCGGAGGCAAAGCGGTCCGCCATGCGCGGGGCGAGCTGCCAGACGCCATCACCACCGGCCGAGTAGCCCATGAGATAGACCTTGTCCGGATTCACGCCGCGGTGGATGACGTGGTTCTCGATGAGGCGCTGGAAGAGCGGATCGATGTGGCCCTCGTGCCAGAGGTTCCAGGTATCGGTGGGCGCGCGGGGGGCGAGATAGATGCCCTCCTTCGGCTGATAGAGGCGGATCTGGTTTCTCCATTGGTCGTCATTGACCCGGGCGGGGGCGCCACCGCCGCCATGCATCGAGATCCAGAGGCTGCGGCCGTCCTGGGGCGGGGTGCCGAAGGATTTTTCGAGCCAGCGCAGGGTTTTGCCATCGAGGGTGATGGATCTGGCATCGAGCTCGCTTTTTGCGGAGTCGCTGCGGCGTTCGAACAAATCGGCAACGAGCAGGGCGGTGGCCTTGGTGGCGGACGCGGCATCGAGTTCCTCCATCAGGGAAGCGGCGGAATCGCGGCGGGCGGCGGCGTCTTTTTCCAACCAGCGGACGAGCGATGCCAGCGCCGGCGGTGCGGGCCTCAGATCCGGCACGCGGGCATCGAGGGTGGCATCGCCCTCGGCAAGCGGGCCGAAGGGAGCTTCGAAAACCTGCTCGCCGGCGAGGAAGTAAACAAACCCCTTGGCACCCGGAGCGGCTTGGAAACGAGGCATGTCATTGAGGTCCGCGGTGCCGGCTTTCGTGGTCGCCCGCAGGTGGTGGCGGCCGGTTTCATCGACGGCGCGGAAGACCGTGGCGACCCGCTCCCGTCCCTCGGAGAAGCGGATGCCGAGCGAGGCACGGGCCAGCTGCGGAGCCTTGGCGTAGCGATGCGTCACGTTGACCGCGGCCACGCGTTTCGAGGCTGGGGACCACACGAGTGGAAAGGAAAGTCCATCGCGTTTCCATGAGGTGGCGTAGATCGCGTGGGCCGGGTGATCCGCATCCGCGCGGGCGGCATCCTCGACAAACCATCCCCGGTCCAGGCCCTTGGCGTCGTATTCGTCCGCCCCGGTGAAATGCCATGCGCCGTCCCAGATTTCCACCCAGGTGTGGTTTCCACGTTGGTTCGTCCACATCGGCGTGCCCACCGCGCGGGCCGGGATGCCGACCGAGCGGCAGGCGTAAACGAGGAGGATCGAGAGCCCGGTGCAGGTGGCCCGGCCGCTGGCGATCGACTCGGAGGGTGACTGGTTGGGAGCCTTGCGGCCCTGGTGGTAGTGGACGTGGATGAGTTCGAAAAAATCGCGGTTGAGGGCCTGCGCGGCTTCGCTGGCGCTCTTGGATTCCTTCACGATGCCACGCGCCTTCGCGAGGAAGTCCGCGCGCCAGGGTTCGCGGGTTTCATCGAAGACCGCATAGGGCAGCACGTCGTTGAGGAAGATCTCCTCGGGCACCGCCGCCGCCCACGGGAATTCCTTCCGCGCCGCGAAGGCCGCATCCAGGTTGGCTGTTAGATGCGCGGCATCGGCCTTTTCCCGATCCTCCACCGGCATGTTCCCGGCGAGGAAACGTGCGGCGCGCTCACCGGCGGGTCCGTGGGCTTTGGCCGCGCTGGTGATGAAGTCATCGATCGGCGAAGCCACCCCGACGCAGGCGGTGGCGATGAGGGCGAGGAGCGCTTCCTTCATGGTCCGGCGGATGCTAGCGGCCACACCGAAGCGGGCGATGGAAAAGAAAGGGAAATTCCCGGGGGAATCGGCACGTATCCGGTTGAAATCACCCTCATGACCGCCCGAAAACTCCTCATCACCCACAGCGCGGTCTTCGCCTGCGGGGCCGCCGTGGCCTTGTTCGCACCCCGCTCCGGGACGGTTGAGGAAAGCCGGGCCACCAGCGGGCACGCGCCGCGCGGCCCGGTGGCCTCAAAAGCGGGTGCTTCCGCCGAAGACGCATCCGCAACCGGAACCCGCAGCGTGGCCGGGCACCGGGAGTCCGCTGAAAAGTCCGTGCGCGGCCCCGAGGCGATTGCCACGCGCCTTGGCGAGATCAACCGGATCGGCGATCCACTGGACCGGCAGGAGGCGCTTCTTGAGCTGCTGCAACGCCTCGGTCCCGGCGAGTTTCAAGCCGTGGCCGAGCTGCACCGCTCCACCGAGCACTTTGGAAACGCGGGCGACGAATTCGAGATGATCCTCCGCGGCTGGGCGAAGGCAGACCCACTCGCCGCCTTGGATTACACAAGCGGAACCCTCAGGGACATCGGCCAGACTTCGCTCGTGCTCTCCGCCTGGGCTGGCAAGGACGCTGCGGCCGCCGAGCGCTGGGCCCTCGATCACCACCAGGGCGATGAGGCGAATCCCTACCTCGCCGCCATCGTCCGTGGCATCGCCGCCTATGACATCGCCAACGCCTCCCGTATCGCCGAGTCCATGCCCGGAAGTCGTGAGCGCGGCGAGGCGATGGAGTCCGTGACCCGAGCCCTGCTCGTCCAGGGAGCCGAGGCCGCCATGGCCTATCCCGCCACCATCCAGGATCCGCAACTGCGCGCCGGATACACCGCCATGATCGCCGACCGGCTCGCCCGGCACGATGCGGACAAGGCGGCCACCTGGCTCGCCGGCATCGCGGACCCTGCCGCCCAAAGCCGCGGGGCCCGCGGCGTGGCGGAGGCACTCGCCCGGCAGGACGTCTCACGTGCGGCCGATTGGGTTCGCAAGCTCGATCCCGCCGCCCAGGCGGAGGCCGCGCGCGGCGTGATCCTCCCGATGTCCACCTCGGACATCCCCGGCACCGCCAAGTGGGTTTCCACGCTTGCCGGGATCCCGAACTACGACCGCGTGGTCGAGGAATTCGTGTGGAGCTGCGACCAACGCGCTCCCGAGCAATCCGCCGCCTGGATCCAGGGCATCTCGGATCCCGCACAGCAGACGAGGCTCTATCACCGCATGCTCGGTGAATGGGCCCGCAGGGATCCCGCCGCGGTGAAAAACTGGGTGGCCTCCAACCAGGTGCCGAATTCCGTGGCCCAGCGCTTCTCCCGCTAGCGGCCCATCGCCTGCCTGACAGCCACGGGCAGGTTGACCGCTCCATTGCCGCCGAGGCGGTGGTCGATCTCCTCCAGCCTCGCGATCAGGTCGCGGACCTCCGCCCGCCGTGCAGGGCCACCGGCGGCTTCGCAGAAATGCGTGCGGCAGCCGAAAGGGCGGCCCTGATAGATTCCACAACGTCCGGTGGAGGGATGGAGGAATGGACAACCGCCGTCCGCGGGCATGACGACCTCCCTGCGCCCCGCGGCCTTCCAGGCCTTTGCCGCGACGAGCGCCTCGCCGCGGGTGAGGTAGGGCGTGTGGCCGACGAGGCGGAAACGGCAGCAGTCCGCAAGACCCGTGCAGGATCTCTCGATGGGCCGGCGTTCCCACTCGGCGTAGATGGCGAGCACTTCTCGCATCGCGATGTCCGGATCGGGCTTCGGTTTCATGGCCGGGCGCATGATGGGGGGCCATCGCGCGGATTCAAGGCCCGTGGCGTGAGAATCCTGCGGTTTTCGCGGCGATCACTGGATTAACGGACAAGACGCGGCGCGTATGCTCGGGCCATGGAAAAAGGCAGCGTGGTCATCGTCGGCGGTGGAGTGATCGGCATGTGCTCGGCGTACTATGCGCTGAAGCGCGGATTCGCGGTGACCATCGTGGAGCGGGAGACTCCGGCGGGAGACAACTGCTCGACGGGCAACGCGGGCATGATCGTGCCGAGCCATTTCATCCCGTTGGCCGCACCCGGCATGATGGCCAAGGGCCTGCGCTGGATGTTCAATCCCCGCAGCCCGTTTTTCGTGAGGCCGCGCGTGGATCTCGAACTCGCCCGCTGGGGTTGGTTGTTCTATCGGCACTCGACGGCACGGCATGTGGCCGCCTCGCGCGAGTTGCTCCGCGATTTGAACCTGGAAAGCCGCCGCTTGTTCGCGGAACTGGCGGGTGAAGAGGACTTCGGCCTCGTCCAGCGCGGCCTGCTGATGCTTTGCAACACCGCCAAAGGCCTTGCCGAGGAGGCGGAGGTGGCTGCGGAGGCCCGTGAGATCGGCCTGCGCGCCGAGGTACTGGACGCCGCCGCCACCGCACGGCTGGACCCCGGCGTGACGATGCGCATCGAGGGTGCCATCCACTTCACCGAGGACTGCCACCTGGATCCGGCGCGATTCCTCAACTCGATGCGGCGGCGCGTGCTGGAGCTGGGCGGAGTGATCGAAAGCGGCGTGGCCATCGACCGCATCGAGACGTCCCATGGCCGGGTGACCGCGGTGAGCGGGGCGGGCCGTCGTTTCGATGGAAACCAATTCGTCATCGCGGGCGGATCATGGAGTGCGCGGCTGCTCAAATCCGTGGGCCTGCGGCTGCCCTTGCAACCGGGCAAGGGCTACTCGCTCACCCTGCCGAAGCCGCCGGAACTTCCTCAGCTTTGCTCGATCTTCGCCGAGGCGAAGGTGGCCATCACGCCGATGGGATCCAGCCTGCGCTTCGGCGGCACCATGGAGGTGGGCGGCCTCGATCTCTCGGTGAACCCGATGCGCGTTCAGGGAATCGTGCGCTCGGTGAACGCGTATTTCCCGAAGTTTTCGGAAAACGACTTCGCCGGAGTCCATCCCTGGGCAGGTCTCCGACCGGTCTCTCCGGACGGCGTCCCTTACACCGGCAAGGTCAAGGGAATCGACAACCTGGTGGTCAACTGCGGCCACGCGATGATGGGCCTGAGCCTTGCACCCGTGAGCGGACGCCTCGCTGCGGGCCTGATCGCCGGCGACATGCCGTTCCGGCCGATCGAGGCGATGGCTCCCGGGCGCTTCTAGGCATCGGCCCGGGTGTCCGGGCGCTTGCGATAGGCCATCGGACTCATGCCCACAGCCTGCTTGAACTGTCTGGAAAACGCCGATTGATCCGAGTATCCGCATGACAGCGCGATCTGGGCGATGGGCTCCTCGGTGGCGGCGAGGCGCTTGCACGCCGCATCGATGCGGACCTTCACCAGATACTGCCCGGCAGTGACGCGGAAGAGCGAGCGGATGCGCTGGTCAAACTGATAGACGGACATCCCCGCAATGGCCGCGAGGGCGGGGAGCCGGAGCGCTTCGTCATAGTGGCGGTGGATGTGCTCGATGGCGTCCGAGAGCGCCTTGAAATCCCCATCCTGCGCGCCCGGGGCATGAAGGTCCCTGGAAATCCCGCAGATGCCGGCCACGCCGCCGTTTTTCCCGGGGATCGGCTCCTTGAAGGTGAGGCACCAGCCGCTGCGGCCGCCCGGATAAAGGTGGAGCTCCAGATGATCCCGGATCGCCGGACCACCTTGGAGAATGCCGCGGTCCTGCTCTGCAAAAGCGTCTCCGAAGGGCGGGGGAAAGAGCTCCTCGGCGGTCCTGCCGATGGCCTCCTCGCGACCGGCGAGACCACAACGTGCGGCCAGCGTGTCGTTCACCGCCATGTAGCGCCCCGCCGCGTCCTTGATGAAAAAAACGATGTCCGGAACGCCGTCAAACAAGCGGTCCACAGGCAACATGCCGCCCGTGCTTTCGAGAAACGCGTTCCGGAGCGTGCTGGCGGTCTTCATGCGGCGTGTCGGGCTTTGCTTATGCGAAAACGGAAGTCCGTGCTAGCGCATTCGCCTAGACCCGGATGATAAAACAAAGGCCTGCCATGAGCCGCACGTCCTTACGCGTCATCGATTCCCACACCGGAGGCGAACCCACACGGGTCGTCATCTCCGGCGCACCCGATCTCGGCAACGGACCACTTGCGGAACGCGCGGCACGATTGCGCGAAGAACATGACTGGCTGCGCTCGGCCGTCTGCAACGAACCCCGCGGTCATGAGGCGATGGTCGGCGCACTGCTTTGCGAGCCCCATGCTCCGGACTGCGTCTGTGGCGTCATCTTCTTCAACAACGTCTCCACCCTCAACATGTGCATCCACGGCACCATCGGCCTGGCGGTGACTCTCGCCCACCTCGGGAAAATCGGCCCGGGCACCCACCGCATCGACACACCGGTGGGCGTGGTCTCCGCCACCCTGCGCGAAGACGGCTCGGTGGAAGTGGCCAATGTCCCAAGCTACCGGATGGCCGCGGACGTCGAAGTGGAAGTCCCCGGCTGGGGCAAGGTGACCGGCGACATCGCCTGGGGTGGCAACTGGTTCTTCCTGATCGACCGCCAGGGACCTGAAGTGGCTTTCTCCCATCTCGAAGCACTCACCAACTTCACCTGGGCCGTCCGCGAGGCACTCGGCAAACACGGCATCACCGGCGAGCACGGCATGGAAATCGACCACATCGAGTCCTTCGGCCCGCCCTCGGACCCCGCCGTGGCGGACAGCCGGAATTTCGTACTCTGCCCCGGCAAGGCCTACGACCGCTCGCCCTGCGGCACCGGCACCAGCGCCAAGCTCGCCTGCCTGCACGCCGCAGGAAAACTCAAACCCGGGGAAACCTGGCGCCAGGCCAGCATCCTGGACACCGTGTTCCAAGGCAGCGTCGAAGAGCTCCCCGATGGCAAAGTGATCCCGCGGGTTTCCGGGAGCGCCTGGGTGAACGGCGAGAGCACCTACCATTTCCATCCTGAAGATCCATTCCGCTTCGGAATCCCATCGACCCTCTAACCAAACCACCAATCCACCATCATGAGCATCCAATGGAAGGGCGTCATGCCCGCCACCCTCACCCAGTTCAACGAGGACCTGAGCATCGACCACGGCCTGATGGCCGAGCACGGCAAATGGCTGATCGAAAACGGCTGCAGCGCCATCGTGGTGCACGGCTCGCTGGGCGAGGGCGCCACGCTCTCCTTCACCGAGAAACTCGCCCTGCAGAAAACCTATGTGCAGGCGCTGCCGGACACCCCGATCATTCCGGGCGTGGCCGCACTCTCGACACGGGAAGCGGTGGACCTCGCAAAGGCCGCCAAGGACAACGGCTGCCGCGGCTTGATGGTGCTGCCGCCCTATCTCTACTCGTCGGACTGGCGTGAAATGAAGGCCCACATGAAGGCCGTCATCGGCGCGACCGATCTGCCCTGCATCATTTACAACAATCCCGTCGCCTACAAAACCGACTTCACCCCGGCGCACATCAAGGAACTCGCCGACGAACTGCCGAACGTGGCCGCCGTGAAGGAATCCTCGACCGACGCGCGCCGCATCGCCGGCATCCGCGAAGTCTGCGGGGACCGCGTGGTGCTCGGCGTGGGCGTGGATGACTGCGCGCTCGAAGGCTTCGCCATGGGCGCGAAATTCTGGATCACCGGCGTGGGCGATGCCTTCCCGGCTTACAACGTGAAACTTCTGGAACTCGCCATGGCCGGCAAGATCGAGGAAGCCATGCCGCTCTATCACTGGATGCTGCCGATGCTGCGCATGGACACCGTCGTCAAGTTCGTGCAGCTCATCAAACTCCAGCAGAACCTCGCCACCGGTGGCAAACTCGGCAACAACCGCGTCCGCCCGCCGCGCCTTGAACTCGTCGGCAGCGAGCTTGCCGAAGCCACCGCCATCATCGAGAAAGCCCTCGCTACCGCGCCGGCCCTCTGACCCACGCCGCCCCGCGGCAGTCGAATCGACCCCAGAGACACAGAGAACCACCGAGGACACGGAGAAGAATGGATTCCATTTCCTCCGTGAACTCAGTGGTGCCCGGTGTCCCGGTGGTCGCCACACTTCGCCCCTTCAAGATTCCACCGGACCCTCACCCATGAACCTCCTCGGCACTTCCATCATCGGCTTCTCCCGCTCCCAGAGCACCACCCCGTGCGGCCACGCCGTGAACCCCGCCACGGGCGAGGCGCTCGCACCGCAAATCCTCGCCGCCAGCGCCTCCGAAGTGGAAACCGCGGTTCAACTCGCGGCCGGCGCGTTTGCAGCCTACTCGTCTCTAACAGGAAAACAGCGCGGCGGCTTCCTGCGTGCCATCGCCACGCGCATCGAGGCCATCGCCGAGGACATCGCCGCCCGCGGACCGCTGGAAACCGGGCTTCCGGAGGCCCGCCTGCGCGGTGAGACCGGCCGCACCACCGGCCAGCTCCGCCTGTTCGCCAGCCTGATCGAAGAAGGCTCGTGGGTGGACGCCCGCATCGAGCGTGCGCAGCCGGACCGCCCGCCGGTTCCCAAGCCGGACCTGCGATCCATGCACGTGCCGCTCGGCCCCGTGGCCGTGTTCTGCGCCAGCAATTTCCCGCTCGCCTTCTCGGTGGCCGGTGGCGACACCGCCTCCGCGCTTGCCGCCGGATGCCCGGTCGTGGTCGTGGCCCACCACTCGCACCCGGGCCTCGCGGAAATGGTCGGCAACGCCATCGTCGAAGCCGCCCGCGAGACCGGCATGCCCGAGGGCGTGTTCTCGCTGCTCTTCGGCGGCGGACGCAGCGTGGGCCAGGCGGTGGTGAAACATCCCGCCATCCAGGCCGTCGGTTTCACCGGCTCCCGCGCCGGCGGCACCGCGCTCATGGCCAGCGCCGCCGCGCGCCCGCAACCGATCCCGGTGTATGCGGAGATGAGCTCGATCAACCCGCTCGTCATCCTGCCCGGCGCGCTCGCCAAGGGTGAGGAGGCCCTCGCCGAGGCATTTTATGCATCCCTGACCATGGGCGTGGGCCAGTTCTGCACCAATCCTGGACTCGTCTTCCTCACGGAAGGAAGCGGGGACGCCTTTCTCGCAAAACTCCAATCCCTGGTGGAATCCGGAGCGCCCGGCACCATGCTCAACGCGGGCATCTGCAAGGCCTATCAGGAAGCCGCCGCCGCCATCGGCTCCATCGCCGGAGTGGAAACCCTGGCGCGCTCCGCCAATGCCTGCGGCCACGGCCAGAGCGCGCCCGTCGCCTTCCTCGTCTCCGCCAGAGACTTTGTTTCCAACCACGCGCTCCAGGCCGAGATGTTCGGCCCCGCCACCCTCATCGTGCGCGGCTCGATCGGGGAGATCACCGCGGCCATCGCGGCGCTCGAAGGCCAGCTCACCGCCACGCTCCACGCCACTCAAGAGGAGCTCGCCGCAAACCCCGCGCTCGTCACCGCCCTGCGCAACCGCTGCGGCCGCCTGCTCTTCGGCGGCTTCCCCACCGGCGTCGAGGTGTGCTCGAGCATGGTCCACGGCGGACCCTTCCCCTCCACCTCCGATGGTCGTAGTACTTCCGTCGGCACCATGGCCATCCACCGCTTCACCCGCCCCGCCGCCTGGCAGAACTTCCCGGACGCCGCACTGCCCGCGGAACTCCAGGATGCAAATCCGCTGGGAATCAAACGCACGGAGTGAGGCCCGGTTTTGATTCGCACTCAGGCGGCCAGCGCGAGGATGACCACCGGGCGATCGGCAACGAGGGAAAGGAAACCCACAAGGACGAAGCAGGTCTCGACGGAATCTAACGACCGGGCAGGATCGTCGCCTTCACCATCGGCCCGGCGAGTTTTCCGACGCTGCCGGAACCCTCGTCGTATTCCAGAATCAGTTTGAACTCGTGGTGCGAGACATCGGCCGCGTGAAGCCGCAGGAAGAAACGGTCGCCATCCCCCGCGCGGATGGATTGCGAAAGATCGCAGGAAACCTCGTAGTCCGCACCATCGGAACGCAACTCGACTTCATACAACGGCTCCGGAGGCCTGGTCGCGGACCGGGGCTTCGCGGCGGGCAGCACCTTGAAGGGCAGCTCGAACGGCTCGCCATTCAGGCGGCCGAACAAAACCTCTTCGATCCCGGCCCGCGGTCCGCGGGGAAGCGGCATCACGAACTCACCCGCTTCGTTCTCCTCAAGGACGCGGGCTGGCTCGAGCGAGCCCTCATCGGCCGCATCCTCCGGTCCGGCGATGCCGAGTGAAACCTTCGGCGCTGTTTCCGGTGCCGCGCCCAGCGGCCGGAACGCCAACACCTTGTCGAGGCGGGTGCCGTCAACCAGCCATGGCGTCCCGGTCGCCGCGCGGCTCGTCCTCACTTCCAACAGCGCCCTCTGGACAAACGCGGTCTTCGTCCCCCGGTTGAGGAGTTTCAGCTCCAGATCGAGTGGCGGAGCCTCGAACCAGCGCTCCTTCGACGCGGGCCGGATCACCGTGAGTTTGCCGCTTTCCGGCAAGCCACGGGCTTCCAACGTGAGCAGGCCACCGGATTCAACGGCCAGATAGCGCGGTGCCTCATCCGCGGAAAAATGGCTGGCGATCACACCGCTTCCCGCGCCGGCGAGTGAAACACCCAGGTCGATCCCGGTTCGGATATCCGCGGGCGGCGGAGCTTGTGGAGCCTGAGTCGAAGACTTCTTTTCCGGCCGGGCGAGAAACGCGCCGGCGAGGACCACGACGGCCGCGCCGACGATCCACCAAGGCCGGCGGTCCACCGGCGCGGGAGGCGGAGGCGCGGGCGTCTCTCTAACAACCTCCTCGCCGGTCAGCCGCTTCACCGAATGCGCGAGCGAGCCGATGTGTGCATCGAGCGGCGGCGTCATCGCATCCAGCCAGTGGCAGGACGCGAGGAAGAACTCCAAACCCGGAGACATCGGCACGTCCTCGATGCGGAACGGGATGATCGGCTTGCTGTTGTGCATCGCCCGCTCCGCCTCGCGGATCACGGCCTGGGAGACGTTCGTCGCCTCGGAAAACACCAGCACCATCACCTTGCACGCAGCGATGGCATGCACGATGGATTCGCCGTAATTCTGCCCGGGCAACACATCGCGAGGAGCGATCCAGCAACGAATCCCATCCGCCTCAAGTCCGGCACAGACCGCATCCGCAACCGGCTTGTTGCTCGACGAATAGCTGATGAAGACATCGTGGGCCATGAATCACTCCTCGGGCGTTTTCGCGGCGTTTTTCAACGCGGAAACCGCGCCGCGCGGCAGGAATCCATGAAGCGAAACACGGCCTCCATCGATCACGCTTCCATCCGTGCCGACGAGCTGCACGGCGAATTCGTGATGACTCGTTTGCGGCACGCCAAGCGTGATCGTGAAGCGGCCGACGCCACCCGGCTTCACCACCTGGGAAACGGGAACCTGCAACGCGTAGTCCTTGCCTTCCTTTTGGAGCATCGCCTCATAACGCCCCGTCACCGGCTCGCCCGCGCCGAGCCCTTCCGGCGGGATGATGAGCACATCGCTGGCGATCGGAAAACGCAGGGTCTTCGTTTCGGCTCCCACGAGCCATGAAATGTTCAGCCAGCCATGGAGCCAGCAACGGATGGACGGTTCGCCGAACTCATCCTTGCCCTTCCAGAACGGCCCGCAAACCGGGCCTGCCATCGCCCGGAATTTACTGTAAAGCTTGAGGTGCTCCTCTTCGAGCGCGGCGCCATCCTTTTCCGCAATCATCGCGTCGTACATCTCCCGTTCACTGTCGCGATACTTCTTCGCCATCGCGATCAACTCGGAAGAAACACCTTTTTTCGCAAGTTCGTCGGTCAAGCCGAGCTCGGCACTCTCGGTGATGCGGTTCAGCACACGTTTGAAGGGCAACTCACCTTTCGGCGGCCCCTTCGGACGCCTGTCTAACAAATCAAACTCGAACTCCGCCTTCTCGATGCGCCCCCAGCCCTCGTTGACGAGTTTGATGTAGTGCACCTCATCATATCCGCCGAAGAGGAGCGGCAGCGGCGTGGGATCCGGCTTGCTCTCCACCACGCGGATCTCCGCACGGCTGAGATGGAGGGCGGATGTGCCGTTGTTGACCACCCGCACATCGATGGCGGGGAAGAACACGTCGTATTCCGTGCCGCCATTCTGGATCGGCTCGACGGGTTTTCCGGAGCCTAACAGAGCGAGATAATCGGTCTTGCTTTCCCCGAACACGAGGCGGGGTGTGACCTTGAGCAGGCCGTCCTCCGGTTCACCGGCATAGGCGATGCGAGGAAAGGCGTCCACCGGCTCGCCCTCCTCGACGCCGCCGGTGGCGAGTTGCGGTTTGGCGGTGGAAACCTTGAGGCTCACCCCCACTCCGGGAGGATTGGCTCGGCTTTCCGCGGTGCCGATGTGCAGGCAGGCCGCGATGGGGAGGATCACGATGAGTTTCATCCGCAGGGGGGCGAGGATTCGCCTTGCACGCTATCCCCCGGTGGCGTGCTGCCAAGGATTCTTTTGGCGGGTGCGGTGGCTCACCAGTACTTCATGGTGACGGTCACGGCTCCGCCGGGAGCGACGTCGATGAGGCACTTGGCGAAGACGGGCTTTGAGTTGCCCAGCGGCCCGGAGACACCCACGCCCTCGGTGGGGATGCCGATGAAATTGGTGGCGGCCTTTCCATCGCCATCCTCGTCGTGGAGGATGGAGACGGCGTAGCGGCCGGGCTTCACGTCCTTGAACGACAGGCGGACCGTTCCCTTCACGGCCTTCGCCTCGCTGCGCGCCGTGGCAGCCGCGGGGGTATCGGGAAATCCGGCGGACTGTTGGAAAAGCAGCGCGCGGACCACGCCCCGGTCGTTGCGGAGTTGTCGTGCCTCCACAGTGAACCCGGCGGCGGAAGCGGCCGCGGTGCATGCGAGAATCAGGCTGAGGAAGCGGGCGATCATCGCTCAAGGTCCATGCAAACGCTCACGGCGCAAGCGGCGGCTTGCACCTGGCTCAACGGAGCGGATCCGCAAAAGCCGCGGCCCAGGCCGGGCGGCCGTGGAAGATCTCGTTGGCGCCGATCACCGCGCGGCGCGTGCCGCTGCGGCTGTCGAACAACTCGATGATGGCCGGGCCCGCCATGGGATCCGCCGCGCGCGAGCGGACGATGAATTGCCGGCCCTCCTTGACGAAGGCGGTGCGCTCGACCACGGGCCGCGCGCTCATGATGCGGGAGACCGGCTTGTCCTTTTCGAGGATTTCCAGCCCGCCCGGAACGGCCCGCGAGGTGAAATCGATGTCCGCGGGATCGGCGGCGGCCCACTCCGCGGCGGCGGGTGGGGGCTTGGGACCGGAGCGGACCTCCGAGTCGGTGCAGGCGGTGCCGAGGAGAACGGCCACGGCGGCGGCGGCGAGCAGCGATTTCATGGCGGCAAGGATAGCGCCGCGACCGCTGCTGTCGATGGTGGAGGAGGCCCGCCTCACTTGAGGGTGAAGCGGCGGCCCTTGCCGGATTCCCAGGCGGTGCGCACGCTGTTGTAGAGCGCGCCGAGCTCGGTCGCGGACTGGAGGCGGTACTCGATGCTGCGGGCGTGGGTGGTGTCCGGATAGGTCTTGATGACCATGTTGTGCGCGTCCGTGCCGACGGTGGCCGCAGCCTTGTCCACCAGCTCCCGGCCGCGGTCGACGATGCCGGAGGCGATCGATCCGGTGTTGCCCTTGAGCGTATCGCTGAGCGGGCTGATGAAGTAGAATCGGACGAGCGCCTGGCCGAGGGAGTCCACGGTGACTTCATCGACCACGGCGTTGCCATTGAGCACGTACTTGTGACGGCTGATGGCCGAGATGCGGTCCAGGGCGACCATGTATTGGCCGCCGGCGACGTTGGCCTGCCAGAAGCGGTTGTTCTGGACGACGTCGTTGGCATTTCCGTTTGCGGAGTTGCCACCCGCCTCCTGGGCGGGGAGGACGGGGGCAAAGGCGGCCATAAGCACGGCGGAGAGGAGCAGGGTTTTCATGGGAATGGATGAGGCTGGCAGGGATTCCGGGATTTGGCGAGCGCGAGGGCAACTCCTTCGGAAAAGTTAAGGATTGTCATGAAGCATCTGAATCCGCAGACTCACGGCATGGTGCGCTACCGTCCGAATGTCGCCGCGCTGATGGTGGATCCGTCGGGTTGCCTGCTGATCTGCGAGCGGGCGACCATCCCGGGCGCGTGGCAGTTCCCCCAGGGCGGAGTGGACAACGGCGAAACCCTGGAACAGGCGCTTTACCGCGAGGTCCGTGAAGAAGTGGGCCTGTCCCCGCAGCACTACGAGGTGATCCTGAAGCGCGAGGGCTACCGCTATCTCTATCCGCACGACGTGCGCGGCAAGAAGCTGCGCAAGCACGGCAACCACGGGCAGGAGCAGACGTATTTCCTGTGCCAGCTCAAACAAGGGGCTCCTGCGGTGAACGTGAACCAGAAACCGCGCGAGTTCCGGGCCTATCGCTGGATTCTGCCGGAGGAATTCGACCTCGACTGGCTGCCGCACTTCAAACGCGATGTGTATCGCCAGGTGATGCGGGATTTTTTCCGGATCGAGCTGTGACCGGATCTCCGAGCAGGCGGGCGGGGTCGCTGCCGATGCCGGTGAGCAGGGCGAGGGCACGCCAGACAAAGCCGAGCCGGGATTTCCAAGGGCGGAGCGGACGGAGGATCTGCCACCCGGAGGACTCGCCCAGCGCGGTGAGCGAGGCGGAGGGATTGATCAGGGTGACCTCGCCGCAAAGGGCGAGCATGGGCAGGTCCGCACGGCTGTCCGTGTAACCGTGGCAATGCAACAGACGGCCTTCCTCAAAGTACGATGAAGGCAGTACTTCGTGAAGCCTGCGCACCTTGGCGGCCCCCTTGTGGTTGACCAGATCCGGAAAGAGCCCGGGCTCGTCGATCCGGGTGGCCAGCACGAGGTCGAAGCCGAGCTCACGGCCGATTTCGACAGCGTAGCACTCCGGGCTCGCGGAGGCGAGGATCAGCAGGTGGCCGGCCGCGCGGTGGCGCTCGATCTCGGCGCGTGCCTCGGCGTAAATCACCGGCATCACGGAGCGGGCGAACTCACGCGAGTGCGCGGCGAGCGTCTCCGGCGGCATGCGGAAGAGAAAGCTGAGGAAAACACGCTTCATGCCCTCGGCACCCAGAATCGGAGCCAGCGGCAGCAGCGCGAGGAAGACCGGCAGGAAAACCACCCGCCAGGGCTCGCGGCGCAACACATGGTGCCGGAAAAGCAACTGGCAGTCCCAAGGCAGCAGTGTGCCGTCGAGATCGAAAAGGGCGATGCCGGCCGGGGCTTGTCTGGAAATGGAATCGGCCACGTGGGATGGGATTGCGGGGGAAGCTTGGCACGATCGGGCGGGGCAGGCCACGGGAAAACACCGGGGCGGGCCACGCGTGAGTTTCCCCTTTCCAGCGGCGGGTTTCCGCTGTTGGTTGGGGGCGGGAAGATGCGCTGCTTTTACTCGGAGGGACTGGAACTGGATCTGCCGTCGGGACATCCGTTTCCGATGGATAAATTCCGTGTCTCCAAGGACATGCTGTTGCAGGGCGGCATCCTGCGGCCCGATGAAATCATCGAGGTGCGCGCGGCCGACCACCACCTGCTGCGCCGGGTGCACGAAGCGGATTACATCCAGCGCATCGAGAGCGCCTCGCTGGATCGGAAGGAGCAGATCCTACTCGGCCTGCCCGCCACGCCGCAGCTTTTCCGCCGCAGCGTGATCGAGGTGGAGGCCACACGACTCGCCTGCCACGCCGCCTTGGCGGAAGGCGTGGGCGTCTGCCTCGCGGGCGGCACCCACCATGCCTTCCGCGAGCATGGCGAGGGATACTGCGTTTTCAACGATGTGGCCATTGCGATCCGCGACCTGCAGGACAAGCAACCGAACATCCGCATCATGGTGGTGGATACGGACGCCCACCAGGGCAATGGCACCGCTTCGCTGCTGGCCGGCGATCCGCGGGTGTTCACCTACTCCATCCACGTCGGCCGCAACTATCCGACGCGCAAGGTCAATGGCACGCTGGACGTGGAAACCGTGCGCTACGTGGAGGGGGACATGTACCTCAACCAGTTGTTCACCAGCCTCGCCAACGCGCTCGACGCGTTTTCCCCGGACCTGGTCATCTGGATTTCCGGTGCAGACAACCACCGCAACGACCGCTTCGGGCAGATGCATCTTTCGCTGAAGGACATCCAGCGGCGCGACGAGATTCTGTTAGGCGCGTTCATCCGCAACCGCATCCCGGTGGCCGTGCTCTACGGCGGCGGTTACAACCGGCAGCCGGAGTTCACCGCGAAGATCC
The DNA here is from genome assembly GCA_027486655.1 of Verrucomicrobiaceae bacterium. Lineage (GTDB taxonomy): Bacteria > Verrucomicrobiota > Verrucomicrobiia > Verrucomicrobiales > Akkermansiaceae > Luteolibacter. Next base: position 45,060 of record JAIXOR010000002.1, read on the forward strand.
ACCGCAACACGATCGCCACGGCCAAGCGGCTCGCCGCCGCGCACCGCGGGCTCTGACGCGGAAAGGCAGGTGAATCGGTGATGGATCAAAGGCCCGGCTTGTTCTAGTTTCCGCACGCGCATGGCGAAGAGCAACCCACCGGACAGCAGGAACCGCCGCAAGGAGAAGGCATCTCCGGCGCCCTCCCGCCTGCCGGGGGCGGGGTCTCTGATCCTGTTCTGGCCCTTCCACCTTTTCGCACTGCTCGCCAGACCGCTGGGCCAGCCGCTGCGATTTCTGGTGCTGCTCGCCGGTTTCCCCGCCGTGGCCGGGCTTTACGGGCTCGTCGTGCTGGCCATCCTCTACGGCTGGCGCGCGAGCGATTACGATCTCGGGCGGATCCACGCCATGCCCCAGCGCTCGATCATCCGGGACCGCCTGGGCGAGGAAATCGGCCGCATCCATGGCGAAAAGCGCTCGATCATCCCGCTGCGCCAGGTGGCGGAGAACTTCCGCAAAGCCATCCTCGCCCGCGAGGACGAGCGTTTCTATCAGCACGGCGCCTTCGACACCATCGGCATCGGCCGTGCGGCGCTCAAGAACCTGCAGGGCAAGCGCGAGGGTGCCTCCACCATCACCCAGCAACTCGTTTCCGACATCTTCCAACTCAAACGCGGTGAAAAACGCGGCGACACACTGCGCCAGATCGACCGCAAGCTGCTCGAGATCGCCATCGCCATCCGCCTGGAGGCCGCGTTCGAAAAGGACGAGATCCTGGAGGCCTACATCAACCAGATCAACTGGGGCCGCCAGATCAAGGGCGTGAGCGAGGCCGCGCGGATCTACTTCGAGAAGCATCCTTCCGAACTCACCCTCTCCCAATCCGCCCTGCTTGCCGGAATCGTCCGCGGTCCGGATTCCTTCAACCCGTTCAAGTCGATGGAAGCCGCCACCCGCGAGCGGGACACCACGCTGGACCGCATGGTCACCGCCGGAGTGATCACCCGCGAGGAGGCTGCGGAGGCCAAGAAAGAGCCCATCGAGGTGCGTCCGAAGTGGCGGCGCGAGGCCCGTGAATCCTACGCCATGGACGCCATCCGCAACGACCTGGAAATCATCCTGGAAAAACAGGACATCGAGCTGGGCGGGCTGGAAATCACCACCACCATCGACCTCCGCGTCCAGCAAAAGGGCGAGGAGGCGCTCGACCGCAAACTGCGGGAAATCGAGCGGCTCTCCGGATACGCCCATCCCACCCGCGACGCGTGGAACCGCCTCGCTGAAACCGACCGGGGCGAGCCGAAGTATGTGCAGGGTGCCGCCGTGGTCGTCGAGAACCGCACGGGCGCCGTCCTCGCCGTGGTCGGCGGGCGGAATGCCAACGAGTCGCGCTTCAACCGCGCCAAAGATGCCAAACGCCAACTCGGATCCATCTTCAAACCCTTCGTCTACCTCTCCGCCTTCGACAAGGGCATGGGCCCCGGCACCCCCGTCAGCGATGGCCCGATCCAACCCGGAGAGATCGCCAAGGGAGGCACCTGGCGGCCTCACAACTCGGACGGCAAGTACGGCGGCGTGGAGCCCGCCTCCTACGGCCTCATCCGTTCCCGCAACACCATGTCCGTGCGGGTCGGCGACTTCGCCGGCATCCCCAAAGTCAAGGAAGTCGCCCTGATGGCGGGATTCACCACACCCATGCCGGAGAACCCGTCGTCCTTCCTCGGTTCCTGGGAAGCCTCGCCCTGGGAAGTGGCCACGGCTTACACGATTTTCCCGAACGACGGCACTCGCTACCGGCCCTACCTGATCTCCCAGATCAAGGATCGCGATGGGAACATCCTCTACTCCACCCTGCCGCTTTCCTATCAGGCCGCCAAAGCCGGATCCGCGTGGTCGGTTTCCCGCATCCTCAACGAGGTCACCACCCGGGGCACCGCCGCCTCCATCCGCCGCCTCGGATTCGACAAACCCTGCGGCGGCAAAACCGGCACCACCAACGACTTCAAGGACGCCTGGTTCGCCGGATACACCTCCACCCTGTCCTGCGCCGTGTGGGTCGGCTTCGACACCCCCAAAACCACCATCAACCGGGGCTTCGGATCCGTGCTCTCTCTGCCCGTCTGGGTGGACATCATGAAGACCGCGGACCGCCTCGGCTACAAGGCCGGCGCCCTCCATACCCGCGCCCACCTGCTCCCCGTCGAGCTCTGCCGCCTTTCCGGGAAACGCGCCACCGTCGGCTGCCGGAGCGCAGACACCGCCTACGATGATCAGATCCCGGCGGATACCGCCCCGCCGGAAACCGACTTCTGCCCGATCCATCCGGCGCGTGCCGTGGCGGTGCTTCCCGATGCGTCTCCCACGCCCGAGACAGCGGCAGACGCTCCTTTGAAAGCCCTGCCCGTGGAGCCGGAGGCCCCGGCGCGTGCCCTGCCCGTCGAGGAATCCGCACCGCGCGCGCTTCCGGTCGAGTGAACCCCCGAGGAAATCCCATCGAACATCCCCCGCACAGGATCCGTCCACTCATCCGTTCCGTCCCATGTCCACCTGGCGCCCGATTCCCCCACCCCCGTTCTGGAAGCGCTGGCTTCCCGAATGGCTGCACGGACCGGTGCGCGCCCTGTTTTTCACCGCCGTGTGCGGGGCTGTCGTTTTCTCGGGGATCGCGTTCTTCTACTTCTCACTGGCGATGCGCTACGATCTGAAGGAAGTGGCACGCCTGCCCACCGGCACCACCTTCCTCGACCGCAAGGGCGTGGAACTGGCCGCACCGGGAGCCTCCGGCCGCAAACTCGTCACCCGCGCGGAAATCCCGGACTTTCTCGTCAAATCGCTGCAAGCCCGCGAGGACGCCCGCTTCTTCCAGCACTCCGGCGTGGACATCCGCGGATTTTCCCGGGCCACGCTGCGCAACCTCAAGGACCGCAAGTTCACCCAAGGCGCCTCCACGCTCACGATGCAGCTCGCCAAGAACACCTTCGACAACAAGGACAAGTCGATCCACCGCAAGCTGCTGGAAGTCGCCCTCGCCCTGCGCATCGAGGCCCGCTACTCGAAGGACGAGATCCTCACCCACTACCTGAACCGCATCTACTTCGGCGCCGGAGCCTACGGCATCGAACAGGCCGCACGCACCTACTTCGGAAAAACCACCCGCGATCTCACGGACGGCGAGTGCGCCATCATCGTCGGCATCATCCGCGGACCGCACGCGTTCTCCCCGATCCGCAATCCGGAAAAAGCCCTCAACCAGCGCGGCCAGACGCTCAACCGCATGATCGCCATGGGCTTCATCGACAAGGCCCGCCGCGAGGCAATCGCCGCAGAGCCGCTCCGGCTCGTCGATGAGGACCAGCGCGAAACCCAGACCTCATACGCCCTCCAGGCCATCCGCCGAGAACTGGACAACATCCTCGACGACAGCGAACTCCAGACCGCCGGCCTCCAGGTGCACACGACACTGGACGCCGCCTGGCAGCAACGTCTGGAAACCGAGCTCAACCACGCCGTGGAAGCCCTCGAAAACGAGAAATCCTGGCCCCACCCGAAACTCGCAAGCCACCTCCCCGGCGAAAAACCCGCCTACGTGCTCTTCGCGGCCATCACCACGGAGATCAAGACCGGGGCCACTCTCGCCCTCATCGGCGGCCGGAACTACGGCCATTCCCGCGTCGATTGCACCCGCTCCACCCGCGATCTCGGATCCGCCTTCGAGCCCTTTGTCGCCGCCGCCGCCGCCGAGCGCGGCAAACTCGTGCTCCCCGGTAAACCCGTGCAAACCGGCCGCCAGATCGGCCCGGCGGAAGTCGAGCGCATCGCCCGCCGCTGCGGCCTCGACGGCCCCTTCCTCCAGACCGAGGACCTCTTCCGCGGAGCCGTCGCCGCCACGCCTCAGGAAATGTCCGTGGGCCTCGCCACCCTCGGCAACCAGGGCAAGCGCCCCAAGCCCTTCCTCATCCGCGAAATCCGCACCGCTTCCGGAGAAGTCATCTATCAGGCACGGCCGCAGATCACCCAGGCAGTCAGCCAGTCCGCCGCGCTCGATGCCACCAGCGTGCTGTCCCGCCGCAAGGGCACCCGCGTCTTCACCGGTGCCACCGGCTCCGAGCGCGATGCCTGGACGCTGCGCCTCGGCCCGTCCGGAGCCACCGCCATCTGGATCGGCTTCGACAAACCCACCGCCATCGCCCCGGAACGCCGGCTCAAATCGTTGTTGGACGAGTTCGTCGAGCGTCTCGGCAACGACTGAGCCACCGCAGGAAACCAGGCCTGCGTTTTCGTTTCACGCATGGCTGCGTTCCCACTCGACCTCCTCGTCGGTGAAATAGCGCACCCGCACTTTCTTGAACTCCCGGGTCGAATACAAGGCGTGCCGGTCCCGGATGCCGGTGGCTTCCGCAATGGCGTCCAGCGTCCGCTCGCACTCATCCTCGGACTTGCCATGCACCATCGTGAAGAGGTTGTAAGGCCAGTCCGGATAACTCGGGCGCTGATAGGCGTGGCTCACCGCGCTGAAACCGGCCATCGTTTCCCCCAGTTTTCTCAATCCCTCGGGATCGTCCTGCGGACCGGCCCAGACACCCATCGCATTCGCGCCGAATCCCGCCTTGCGATGATGCAGCACGGCGGCAAAACGGCGCATCCGCCCGTTGCGCAAAAACCCGCCATGCATCGCGGCAGCCTCCTCGAAGGTCAGCCCGAGCTCCCCGGCAAGCGCCACAAACGGCTCCTCATCCACCGCCAGATCCCGCTGCATGAGCCGCACAAAGCGGATCTCCCGCTCATCCAAGGGCCGCGCCTCACCCCGGTTCGCCTCGGTGTAGGCCGGAGTGCTCCGCGCTTCCGGCGAGGTCACCCCCTCAGTGTCAAAGCGCACGCCGATCTTGAACAAGCGCAACGTTGGCAACAAGCGGGTGGTCTCCGCCCCGGACAAGCGATGCAGCAAGTCCACCGTGCCCTCGAGACCGAGCCGGCTGATCGGCGGCACCGCGATGGTATACCACAGGTTGAAATCGTGGTTGCGCAGATAGTTGTGGCTCACTCCCGGGTGGGAATTGATCACCGCCACCGCGCTTTCGAGCTTCTCCGGTGCGATCCGCGCGGCCACCAGGCTGGACGCGTAACCCAGGCTCCGCGTGTCAAAAATCGCGCTGATCTGACGGATCACCCGCGCCGCCTTGAGCTGGCGCACCCGCTCGATCGTCTCGCCCTCACCAAGGCCGCAACGCGCGCCAATCTCCGCAAAGGGACGACGGACAAAGGGAATGGACTCCTGCAAGACACCCAACAGGGCGGCATCGGCGGCATCAGAGGCAGCACTCATCTCGGCTCCGAAGCTACCAAGCCCACGGCACGGAAAAAGCGGGAATCCATCGATGGCTCCGGTTTTCTCAATCCGCCACCACCGCCGCCTTGGCACCATCCCGGGTGGAAACCAGATAGCGCGTTTCCTTGTCGCCGGACTTCGCCGCGGTCTTCCCTGCCGCGGATCCAGCATTCTGATGGAAGGGCAGCACCACGCTGTCCGTGGCGATCGCCCGCTTGATCAATTTGGTGCCCAGAAACAGCGAGCTCAGGCACATGATGTTGCAAATCACCACCAGGCCGGTGTTCCAGCCGATCATCACCCAGGGCTTTGGCAGGAAATACCGCAGCACCAGCGCCATCCACACCGCGGCCACCCCGCACAGCAGGGCGATGAGGCTCATCGGATGGGCGATGCTTTCCGGCAAAAGATGCGACCACAAGCGACCCATCGCCGCCACCGTCCCGGACGTGCCGATGAATAGAATCGTCAGCCACATCAGCGAAATGCGCGGCTTGAGGAAGTTCTGCGATTTTCCCCGGTGCTTGTTCACCAGCATGTCCTGGATCGTCTTGGCTATCGCCTCGCGCGTTTCCTGGTCCCCCATGCACTTGGCAATCCGGCGGCACTCGAACGACCGGTTCTTTGCCCGCTGCATCCGGTTGAGACGGGTGAGCTGCCTCACCCGGATCCGGGTGTAAACCGCCAGCGCCTCCTGCCGCTTCCCCCCACACTCGGAAAGCGCGGTCGCCCACGCTCCGGGCTCCAGCCTGGAATCCAGGATCTCACGACCCACCTGCTCCGCGACCTCCTGGGCCGCCGCCAGCATGCGGGGATCCTGCGCCGCTTTCTGCGAGAGAAAATTCGGTGTTTTCATTCTGCCGGGGGAGGCTGGGGTGGTGGAAAAATCAGCGCCTGCGTCGTTTCAATAGAATCAGGGTGGCGGGAATGAGCCCGAAGAAGGCCCCGGGCTCCGGGACCGCGTTGATCGAGGCCGTCGCCCCGGTCTGCACCGTCTCGCTCAACATGCTGCTCACCGTGCTGGCCAGCGTGCCGTTGAGCGGGGATGTCGTGCTCGTCGGCGTCACCCCGCTCAGGGTGCTGCCGATCACGTTGGCGGTGTAGAAGTTGTTGATCGCGTTGGCCTGATTGCCGAGCGCCAGGGCGTTGATCACGTCCACGCCGGAGGCAAGCGCTCCGGAGCTGCTCGCCCGAGTGGAACTCGCCGTATTGTTCGGCTGGTTCTTGGCCGTCGCCACTTCAATCATCTGCACGGTGCTCTCAAATCCGTTGCTCGTGCCCCCGGTCTCGGTGCCGAATGACAAGGTCGCCGCCGTAATCGCTGCACCGACGTTCGCCGTGGAAACCGAAAACGGCATGGTCAGATTCCGCGCCAACGCCGCAAACTGCTGGGCCTGCGTCATGTTGCCGATCATCATCCACGGAATGCCCACCAACTGCGTGGAGGAATTTCCATAGAACATCATCGATACCGCGATCCGTCCGTAAGAACCGGATTGGATCGAATCCATGACCTGCGTGCTCGAAAACGCCGTGGCGTATCCGTTCATCAGCTGGTTGAACTGCGTGTTCGACAAGCCGGGCCGGGTGATGTCGACAAGCAGAACAATCTCGCTGTCGACCGCTTCCGCCGATACGGCGGAAGGCAGCAGTGACAGGAGGGACCCTGTCAGCACTGCCCTCGCGAAGGACCGGCGGGATTTCCGGCCTCCGTGGGTGGGTAGGTGGTTCGTTTTCATGTGGGTGTGAACATGTAACGAGTTCTTTAAAAATTAAGATTGCCTAAGTGTCAATATTTTTGTAATTATTTCGCCATGCTCAATCCGCAAGCATCCTCCAAGAGTCCGATCTCCTCGAGAATCGCCCTTCCGGTCGCCCTGATGATGGCGGGCATCTTCGGGCTGGCCATTTCGATGGTGCAGCCGCCGCAGGTCGCCCAGAGTCCCGCCCCGGCCCCCGAGCCGACCCGGGCGGAGCCTGCCGTGGCCGAGACGGAAAAGGAAAGCCTGGATCAGGGACCCGCGCCCAAGTCCGAGGATCTGGTCGCGTTCTGCTCCAAGCACGTCACGGACAAGCGCAGCTTCGTGGTGTTCAAGCGCGGCACCTGCGTGGTGATCAATGAACCCTGCGAGGACCCGCTCAAGGAAGCGAAGCAGATCCTCGCCCGCTGCAAGGACCCGAACGCACGCTTCGTCTCGGAACCGACCAACGAAGGCGACTTGATCGTCACCTTCAAGGATCCGGTCTTCCTGCGCTTCAGCCCGGCCGAGATGCTCAAACTGCATCCCTGGTTGGAAAAATCCGCCGTCGCCCTGCTCAGCCCCGCTGAAAGCGTGAGCGCCGGAGAAGGCTGGGTGCCGCCCAAGGACGCCCGCGTCGGACTGCTGGCCCGCCGCCGGATGCTCGAGGACGCCACCAGCACCGTCCCGGTGAAGATCATCCGCGCCAAAGAGAACGGCATCGCCGCACGCTGACTTTTTCCAAGCCCGCGCTGGCATGCCCGGCGGCAAGGCGTTATGCCGTGGCCCGCGCCATGGGCGCTCCCCGACATGACTCCCGATCTCACCGTCATCAAAGCCGGCACCGGCGTGCTCACGAAATCCGCCGATGGCACGCTCGACCGCGCGGCCCTCGTGCACCTGGTCTCCGCCATCTCCGCTCTGGTCGATGCCGGGCACCGCTGCCTCTTCGTTTCCTCCGGGGCTGTCGGATCCGGCGTTTCCGCCTTCGGCCTCTCCGAGTATCCCAAGGACACCGCCACCCGCCAGGCCTGCGCCGCCGTCGGCCAGGCCAGACTGATGCAGACCTACAGCAGCCTGTTCTCCAACTTCGATGTCACCATCGCCCAGGTCCTCCTCACCGCCGCGGACCTCGGCACCCCGGAACGCGCCGGTTACGTCTCGGACACCCTCGGCCGCCTCCTCGCGGAACCCCGCATCCTTCCCATCATCAACGAAAACGACTCGGTGGCCGTCGAGGAACTGAAGTTCGGCGATAACGACATGCTCTCGGTCCGCGTTGCGAAACTCGCCGGAGCCAAGCGCGTCATCCTGCTCACCAGCGTGGACGGCCTGCTCGATCCGGAAACCAACGCCCTCATCCCCGAAGTGCCCGCCATCGATGATGTCTTCAAACACGTGCGCGATGACAAAGGCCGCTTCTCCATGGGCGGCATGGCCTCCAAACTCTCCGCGATCAAATTCGCCGTCGAGGCCGGAATCGAGACTCACATCGCCCACGGCCGCCACCCGGAACGCCTCGCAGACATCGTCGCCGGCAAGGGGATTTCCACCCGCTTCCATGCGGCAATTGCATCCTGAGACCATGTCCACCATCCAGGAAACCATCCACCTCATGGGCCGCCAGGCGCGCGCCGCGGCCTATCAGCTCGCCCAGCTTTCCTCCGAGGAGAAAAACACCATCCTCCGCGCCATGGCCGCCGCCATCCGCGAGGCGACGCCGGAGTTGTTGGAGGCAAACGCCAAGGACCTCGCCGCAGGCAAGGAGAAGGGCCTCTCGTCCGCCATGCTCGACCGCCTCAAGCTCGATGAATCACGCATCGAAGCCATGGCCGCCGGCATCGACCAGGTCGCCACCCTGCCCGACCCCGTCGGCCAGGTGATGGAAAAGTGGACCCGCCCCAACGGCATCGAGATCGAGCAGATCCGCGTGCCCATCGGCACCATCGGCATCATCTACGAAAGCCGCCCCAACGTCACCGCGGACGCCGCCGTGCTCTGCTTCAAGACCGGCAACGCCACCATCCTCCGCGGCGGCAGCGAGGCCATCCACTCGAACGTCGCCATCGCCAAGGCCCTCGGCAAGGCCGGCGCTCCCGAGCACGCCATCCAGCTCATCCCCTTCACCGACCGGGAAAGCGTCGCTGCTCTGGCCGGCATGGATCAATGGCTCGACCTCATCATCCCCCGCGGCGGCAAGGGCCTGATCGAAACGGTCGTCTCGCTCGCCCGCATGCCCGTCATCAAACACTACGACGGCATCTGCCACCTCTACGCCGACAAGGCCGCGGACTTCAACATGGCCATCACTCTGACGGTCAACTCAAAGACCCAGAAATGCGGCGTCTGCAACGCGCTCGAAACGCTGCTGATCCACCGCGACATCGCCGAGGCTTTCCTGCCGAACGTCGCCGCCGCACTGCGCGAAAAGAACGTCCAGCTCCGCGGCTGCGAGCGGACCATTTCAATCTTGGGTGGCAGGGACCGTTCTCCGCAACGGTCCGGCGAATGCGCGGAGAATGAATCCGCCCAAGAAGGGCTCGGCGATCCAACCTTGGGCACACATTCACACTCCATTCTCACGGACCGCCCGGAGGTCGGTCCCTGCCTTCAGGTGATCCCCGCCACCGAGGAAGACTGGTCCACCGAATACCTCGACCTCATCCTCTCCATCAAAATCGTCGATTCGTTAGAGGAAGCCGTTTCCCACATCAACCAATACGGCTCCCACCACACCGACACCATCGTCACTGCGGACCAAGCCGCGGCCGAACAATTCCTCCGCAGTGTCGATTCCGCCTGCGTCTTCCACAACGTCTCCACCCGCTTCGCCGACGGCGGCGAATTCGGCTTCGGCGCCGAGATTGGCATCTCCACCGACAAACTCCACGCCAGAGGGCCGATGGGGCTGAGAGAGCTCACGAGCTATCAATACCGTGTGCGGGGTAACGGGCAGGTGCGGGGGTGAAGGCTTGTTAGGGATTCCGGGGCTGATGCTCCGGCTGTTGTACGAACTTTCGAAACAGAGTCACCTCAGCAGATGATGGCTCACCCACTCGGTGACATCCGATGACACCGTATGACAGTGCCTTGCGATCCGGCGGTCTCCTTCGGCAATCATGGTCCGCAAGGTCGATTTTGGAAGCTGACATAAACTTTGCCAGTTCTCCCGAAAAAGGTAGAGCGCATTGCCGATGCGTGGACTTTCAAGTGCCACACGATTGCCGCGAAAAATGAATGCCAGATAGCCTTCAGTCCCTCCCACCGTTCCCATGCGAAGTGATTCAGGCTGCAAGCGGATGAGTTGGTTGATCCTTCCGAAATCATAGCTGGCTTCCGGGTCGTGGCGCATGAGGATAGGCTTCAGCCAACTGATCGAGTAGGCTAGATCCGGTCCCGGCGGAAGGAAATCCCAGTTGCCCGAGTCCTGCGCCTCACTGATTCGCGCGGACCACAATCGCAAGGTGTTGATCGCATGGTCCAGGAGTTTTCGTTCAGCCCGCCAAGTCGGATAACGTCGCCCCTTTTCGATTCTCGGCCCGAATGATGTACTTTCCCTCTGGTATTCGCCCATTCTTCGCTCCCAATGTCTCAGGGCTTGCTCATCATGCTGTTGGAGACCTGCGGCTTGGCGGCGTTCCATCTCCCCTACTTGCGTGTTCGGAGCGAAGCGAAAGCCGGTAAAAAGAGGCTTGGGCATCGCAGGCGGCTCGGGGACCGAGTCCAGCCTGTCGGCAAAGAAATCCTCAGGTTCAAGATGATCCTCCATCAATGAAAGCACCCGATGAAGCGGCTCCATACCGGCCATTTGGGCAAGCACTCCGGTTTCCGGCAGAACTCCATGCCGAATTCCCGTAACCTTGCGCTCCCACCATGCAGTGAGTTGGTGGGCCAGAAGCGAATCGAAAACCTTCAGAACCTGGTGAAAATCTGCTGAGGTCATGGGACGCCCCGTCCAGTAAGGCGTGCCGTCCGCAGCGAAGTGCAATCGAGTTGGATTCATCTCTCACCAAGCACAGTCTGGTATGACAGATTCACACCTCCACCACCTTCGTCGTCTCCTCGCCGAACTGGGAAATGACGCGCACGGCGATCTTCTGGCCGGGGCGCTTGACTTTGATCGGGTGGGAAACGGTGCCGTAAAGGCGCTCGAAGGCTTCCTCGTCGATCTCGATGCGCAGGGTGCGCTCGGCTTTCTTCTTGGTGGCGGCCAGCGCGAGGGCGTCGAGGCCCTTTTTCCACTTGGAAAACTCGTCCTTCGAGCCGCCGCAGAAGAAGACCTGCCTCACGACGAAGTTGGTGCCGTCGTAGTCGTCGTCCACCATCCAGTAGGCGATGTCGTGCGCGGCGCGGCTCTTCACCTCGTCCTTGATCGGATCGTAGATGTCCAAGCCACGGATCTCCACCTGCACCGCCCGCTCGCCCTTCTTCAAATCGGCAATCTTCAATCCACAATCTTCAATCCCGATATCCGGCTCGCCGATGGTCACGAAGCTGGCGTGTTTCTTGTCCTTCTTCATCAGGCCTTCCTGCAGGAGGTCGTCGTGCATGCGGACGATGGAGACCTGGAAGCTGCCTTGATCGAGCTGCATGTCCTGAAGGTTGCTCTCGAAGGAGAAACCGAGAATGAGAAGCCACTCGGCATCGCCCTTGCGGCGGGCCTCCTTGATGGCATCGGAAACAGCCTGCTTGCTGACGGTGCCGAACTTGGGACCGAGATGCAGATAGGCTTTCTTTTCGACTTCAGTTGTGTCTTGCAACGCTGAATCTCCGATCTCCGATCTCCGATCTCCGATCTCCGATCTCCGATCTCCGATCTCCGTGCGCCGTCCGCTGTAGAAGCCTTCCGCGTGCAAACTCGGACTCGCCAGCCGGTCCACTCTCGTGAAGACGGCGCGTTCGCGTTTGTCGCCGGTCATGACGCCGCTGGACTGGAGGAAGGAGAAGACGAGGTCTTCGAAGGCGGCGAGGCCTTCGTCGCTCTCGCGCTGGTGGGCAAGGTCCTCGGGGCTGAGCGGCTCGTAGGATTGCAGGGTCTCGACGGTGAAGGGACCGGCGATGCGCAGCTTGCTTTTGATTTCCTCCGGCTGGTCGTAGAGCGTTTCCGTGGTGGGCGGCTCGCCATTGGCAATGCTGCCGAGCGTGATGTGCGGGACCTTCTTGTAAACGAAGCCCTGACGGAGGTCGCAGCGTTCCTGATCGTGGAGTTTGTAGTAAGGGAAAACGGCGGTCATCAGCCGGGTCTTGGCGATGTTCAGGGCGATGCGCGAGGTGTCGATGGTGATCCAACGCCGCCCCCATTGCTCCGCGACATACGCCGTGGTGCCGCTGCCGCAGGTGGGATCCAACACGAGATCGCCGGGGTCGCTGGTCATGAGGAGGCAGCGTGCCGCGATGGAGTGGCTCGTCTGAACCACGTAAAGCTTGTTTGCTGCGCCAGCAACATCAGCCCAAAGATTCGTTACCTCGACCGCTGGGAAATCATCGAGATATCGCTTGTAACGAAGAGTTCGACCCGCTGGAACAAGTCGATTGTTAGCGGCAAGACGATCAAGGCCTTCCTTTGTTGTCTTCCAGCAAGAAGTCATTCCTGGGTGGTAGATTTTACCTTCGAACTCGTAGTCGATTGTTGTGTTCGGCCGGTATGCCCCTGAAGTCAGATTGTCTAACTGATATGCGCGCCAACCTTTTGGAACAAGCTTCGGATTCGCCCGTTCTTCGGGCGTCATTGGGCGTCGCTCAGATCCGTCCGGAGATTCGAGCTGATCATAGCGCTCTCCCGTAGTTTCTCCTTCGCCGAGAACCTTCGGTGTGTAGATCAGCCGATATTTTACCTGCTCGATGTCCTTCGCATACCAGATGAGATAATCGGCCACTGACTTCATTCGCGAACCACCCATGCCGCCGCCTTTCTTGATAAAGATCTGCGCCACAAAATTCCCGCTCCCGAACACCTCATCCATCAGGCTTCTCACGAGGTGGACGTTTTCATCCGAGATCTGGACGAAGATGGAGCCGGAGGTTGTGAGCAGGTCGCGGGCGACGAGGAGGCGGTCGCGGAGGTAGGTGAGGTAGGAGTGGATGCCGAGTTCCCAGGTGTCGCGGAAGGCCTTGACCTGCTCGGGCTCGCCGGTGAGGTGCTCGTCCTTGCCATCGGTGACGGTGCGGTCGTGGAGGGCGATCTGCCAGTTGGAGCCGTATTTGATGCCGTAGGGCGGATCGAAGTAGATGGTCTGGACCTGGCCGGCCATGCCCTCGCGGTGGAGCATGGAGGCCATGCAGAGCAGGGAATCGCCCTGCATGAGGCGGTTGGTCCAGCCGTCGGAGTGGGTGTAGTAGTGGCCGATTTTTTCGAGTTCGTCGTGGGAGAGGGCGTTGCCGAAGAGGTCGCCGGTGGTGTGGCCGAGCAGGTCCGGCTGTTCCGCGTCCGCCTCGACGGTGCGGTGGAGGGAGCGGATGATCTGCTCCGGGGCGATGTGCTCGTGGCGGTAGATCGAGCGGAGGTCGATGGTCGATTGGGGATTTTCGATTGCCGATTGGTCGCCGTATTTGCCGAGCCAGAAGAGTTCGGGGTCCTGGCCGCGGTGGACGACGGGGTTGAGGGGGATTTCCACCTTGGCGGGCCCGGATTTCACGGCCGGGCTGGCGGCCTCGCTCCCGGCCTCCTCGGCGCTGGGGATGTGGGCGCGCTTGGCGGCGGAGTGCTTGAAGGCCTTGATGTCTTTCGGGGGCTTGGGCATGGGTGGAAGAAGTGAGAAGTGCCGAGTGGGAAGTGAGAAGTGGAAGAGGGGCGGGTGGTGCAACATGTTGCACCGGGAGTGGATTTGACCACGTGTTCAGGGGCGTGTCGTTTTTCTCGTTAAGTAAGAAGTCTTTGAAAATGAGTGGATTGAGATTTTCGTCACGATTCTCGTTAAACAAGATCCGGGTTTGAGGATGATCTTGAACACGTGTTCACGAGGGTCTGGAGCGGAAGGGACGGAAAAATAAGATTATTTTCGGGATCTGGAAGGTGATGTCGTTTTGCGCGCAAGTAAGAAGTCGTTGAAAATGTGATGGTTGTATTTCTCGTCACGATTCTCGTTAAATAAAAAATGCGGAGCGGTGAAGAATTCGGGGTGTCTGAATTACAGGCACTGCAAAATGGCGTTCGATAGGGCTTGTCGGTTTGTGTGTAAGTAAGAAGTCATTGAAAATGTGAAGGTTGAGAATTTCGTCACGATTTTCGTTAAACAAAACCCCTCAGGCCCACGCAGGCAGGTATTCGGCGAACTTGGTGGAGCGGTTTTCGGGATCCTTGGGTTTCAGGAGTCCGGCGGCGACGGTTTCCCGGATGAGGACGCTGATCTGGGGGCGCTGGCGCTCGGAAAGCCGCAAGCGCTCACGGAGACTGGCGTTGGTGAGGGACTGGCTTTCGAACCAGAGGCGGACGGCATGTTGGTAGCAGGTCTCCATGCGTTCCTGCGGGGACATTTTCGAGAAATCCCGGGGAGACTGGAGAATGGCGCGGAAGGAATTGTCCGTGCTTTGGAGGATCAAGGGCGGCAGGCCGGCGTCTTCGATGGCCGTCAGGGTTTTGAGCAGGCCGGAGCCCTGTTCCTCGCAGAGTCCGAACTGCCGGAACTGCTTGGCGAGGCGTTCGTTTCGAGATTCCGGGGTGGTGCCGATGAGGCGGCGGATGGACTTGGACGGGAGGAGCGCGCCGGGGTTGGTGATTTCAATGCGGTCCGAATAAAGGGCGATGATCGGCGAAGCGCCGCTGACGGAGAAGTCCTGGTGGATCAGGGCGTTGGCGATGAGCTCGCGGAGGGCGATTTCCGGATAGAGCGGGATGTTTTTCCGGATACCACCGGGGAAATGCTCGGAGGAGGGAAGCAGGGCACTGATGAAGGCGATGAGTTCTTCAAAGTCCACGGCGTAGCCCCGGGAGCGCGAGGGAAGCTCCTTGCTGCCGGAGGTTTTCGAGGTGCCTTGGTATTGGATGATGCGCACCGCCTTGCGGGCGATGTCCGGAAAATCCTCCAGATTCCGCGCGGCGGAAATGGCGCCGAGGTGGGTGATGTAGAAGCCTTGGCCGTTGTAGCGCTCGATGAACCGCAGCCCGAGAAGCCATTCGATGGCGGAATCCGAATCCACCGGGCGGGGTTTGCCGAGGAGTTTGGCGACTTTTTCGACGTCCAGCAGGGCGAGTGCCTCTTCCTTGGTGCGGAGCGGCCCCGCGCGGAGATCCTCCCAGCGGGGAGTGTGACTGTTGAGCATGAGCCCGGCGATTTCCTGCCGGGTGGCCTTGCGGGTGGAACCGCCGGAGCGGACATAAGCTTCTTCCAAGCCCCGGCCGCGGATGCCGACAGGCTTGATCGGGCTTTCCTTGATCTGCACCAACTGGAGCGCGGCTCCCTGATACTCCAACGGTGAGTGGTCGATGTGGACCGGCGGCTCAAGCGCCTCGCGGGCGAGATTGGTGAGCCGATCCACGATGGTTCTGGCTTGTTCCGGCGTCACTCCGGTAACGACACCACTCGGTTCCGAGACCCCGAAGACCAGGTAGCCTCCTCCGGGAAGGTTGGCGAAGGCGGAGAGATGCTCCTTGAGTCGCTCCTTGTTCGGTGAAATGTCCTGTTTCCAATCCAGTGCGTCGATCTCCTGGGGCAATAATCCCAAGGTGTGATCGAGGAGTTCCTGGCAGTGATGGACCCAGATTTTCACGGTGTCGTTTTTCTCGTTAAATAAGAAGTCGTTGTAAATCAGTCGATTGAAGATTTTGTCATTTTTCCGATTAAATAAAACCCGTGTGTTCCAGCACGCGGTTCCTGAGGTCTGCCAGGGCGGCTTCGCCGTCGAGTTCGAGGAAGGACCACGGGTGCTCGCCCCATTGGCCGGGGCGGGCGTGGAGGTGGCGGACGGCATTGATGGCGGGGAGCCAGCGGGTGGCGACGGTGTGTTTTTTCTCGGCCTTGTCCTTGTTCATGCCGGTGATCTCGATGACGAGGTTGAGCAGGGAGCCGTCGGGCTTTTTCAGGCGGACGAGGAAGTCGGGCAGATAGCGGCGTTGTTCGCCGACTTTGTCGATGTAGGGGATCTCCAGACCAAGGAACGAATTTTTCACCCAGGCGAGGACATGGCCTTCGTCGCACATGTCGTCGAGGGTCTTGCCGGCGAGTCCTTCCCAGCCGGAGTCCATGACGATGCGGTTGACGTGGGAGAAGCGGGTGGCCCAGGTGTCCTTGGAGGTCATGCCCTGGACGTGGCGGGTGGAACCCTGCGGGTTGTAGTGGTTGAGGATGGGGCGGATGGTGTCCGCGCGGGCGCTGCCCTGCGAGATGGCGCGGTGGATGTGGGCGACCATGCGGGCGCGGCCGCCGTCGCGGTCCCCGTAGTAGAGGAGCTTCTTGTATCGGATGTCCTTGCCGATGACGCGGACACGGTTTTCATACCAATCGGCGACGATGGCTTTCACGCCGTGGAAGTGCTCGAAGGAGGGCGCGCCGGATTTCTCGTCCTGGAAGTAATCGCGGAGCAGGTCCTTCGAGATGCGGTAGATGATTTCCTGGTCGCGGGTTTGTTCGAGGATCTCGTCGATGGACAGCTTGATCTCGTGGATCTGGAAGGCGGTGGCGAGCGCGGTCTCGGTGGGGATCTTGTGGCCCTGGACTTCGTAATCGTCGATGCCGGTGAAGTCCGCCGTGAGCTCGCCCTCGCGGGTTTCGACGCGGTATCCTTCGACATTGGGAAACGTCAGTTCGAGCGCATCGCGGTCATCGAGCGAATGGATGCGCGTGGTGGCGGGCGGATCGACGGGCGAGGCGGAGCCGCCTTTGAAGAGCTTGAAGGGGACGCCGATGATGTGGGCGTATTCCGGCGGGAATTTCCACAGGACGTTTCCCTCTTTGCGTGCCTTTGCCTGTTTTTCTGTTAGCCGTTCGCCGGTGACGGGGTCGTATGGCAGCAGAGTGTAGGATTTCCGCCGCAGGGCGCGGCCGGCGACTTGTTCGCAGAGGAGCTGCGAACCGAAGGCGCGCAGGCCGGTGATATGGGTGACGGTGTTGGCGTCCCAGCCTTCGGTAAGCATGGAAACGGAGACGACGCAGCGGACGTGGGAGCCAAGCGAGTTGCGCTTGCCGACGGTGTTGACGACCTCGCGGAGGATTTCCGCCTCGCCGATGTCCTCGGCCGCGCCCTGGCCGTGGCGGATGGCATACTCCTTGCGGAACTGGGCGATCTCCGGGGCAAAGATCTTGTGGAACGATTCGTCGATCTGCCCGGAGTTTTCGAGCGCATCGGAATCGATCAGCAAGGTAGGCGGTTTGGATTTCGCGACTCGGGAGTGCGGGTCGTAGTTTGAAAACAGGTCGTAGCGGCCGGAGATGGCGTGGGTTTCGCCGTTTTGTTCGAACTCGTATCCGGCGATGAATTTATACACCTCGCGGGAGACGCCGGTGTTGTTGCAGACGACGATGAACACGGGCGGAGTGTCCTCGAGTGTGAGCTGCTTGTCACCACGGACACCGGCGGTGTGGGCGCGGCTTTTGAACTCCTCCTCGTAGTGCTGATAGAACTGGTCGAGCGCCTGCTGAACGAGGTCGGGGATCTTGGGCGGGGCTTCCTTGAGTTCCTCGCCGCTCTCCTTGGCGCGCTTGCGCTGGCGGGTGATGCCGGCTTTCGGCAGGTCGTCCTTCACATGGCCGTAGAGGTCGCGGAGGACAGGGAGCTTGAGCGACTGGGTGTCGTCGCGGACGGGCAGGTAGGGAATCTTCACAAGGCCGGACTCAATGGCGTCGATGAGCCCGAAGTCCGAGGCGACCCAAGGGAAGAGCGTGTAAGGCTTGTGGCCGGAGCCGGTGAGGTAATAGGGGGTTGCGGAGAGGTCATACACCGAGCGGAGTTTGAAGCGGCGGTGGAGTTCGCGCAGGCCTGAGAACCAGACGGCGGCGCGGGCATTTTCCTCGGCGGTGTTTTCGCCGTCGGCCTTGGTCTTGTCGCCGGGCTTCGGCAGGTAGCAGTGGTGCGCCTCGTCGTTGAGGACAAGCAAGCGGGTGCCGGCCTTGAAGGCGGGCATGAGGCGGCGCAGGACGAGGGAGAAATCTTCGCGGGGTTCGCTCTTCTTGCCGTCAGGGCCGAGTTTGCCATCGAGGGCGCCGCGCTTGTTTCCTGATAGAATGCGGGGTTCGAACTGATGGAAGTTGGTGATGACGAGGCGGGCGTTGAGCAGCGGCAGGCGGTGGGCAAACTGGCGCGGGACGAGCGTGCGCTGGGTGTAATAATCGGCTTCGAGGGCGTCGCGGTTGGTTTGGACGCGGAGGACCGCGAGACGGTCGCGGATCGTGACGCCCGGTGCGACTACAAGGAAGTTGTCGGCGTAGCGGGTGTCGCTGGTGTATTCCTGGCGGTTGAGGAAGTGATAGAGAATGAGCGCGGCCATCACGACGGTTTTTCCGGTGCCGGTGGCCATCTTGAAAGCGATGCGCGGGAGGTGGTCGGCGGGGTCGTCGCCGATGGTGGACCGGGCTTCGGCAAGGCGGGAGAGGATGTGAGTACCGGCATTGGATTTTTCAGCCACTTCATTGAGCCAGATAGCCGATTCGATGGCCTCGCGCTGGGCGAAGAAGAGGCGGGCGCTGGCGTGGCGTTCGGGATTGAGGAACCAAAAACCGAGTAGTTCCGAGGTAACGCGTGTGGTGTTGGGATAATTGGTTTCGCGCCATGTACCTACTTCGCGGCGGATCAGATTGACGAGCAATTTTGCCTGACCTTGGATGATGTCCTCATTGACGGAAATGAATTCCTTTTGGGGCCCGGTCGTGACCGGCATTGCCGCAACTTGCCCGCTAAAGAATCGCCGACCTTCCATCACCTGTTCGTAATCCAACTCTCCTTCGACGTTGGTCGCGTAGTGCAGGCGTGGTTCCTCATAAGGATTGTTGAGGATCGGATTGTTGTCAGGCATCGGGACGAGTGAATGAAACTCCTGGCGAAAGTAGAAGATGGGAATTCAGATTTTGTATCAAACGTCGCATCTGACGCCCTCTCCAGCGCCATCCGCGCGAGGAACCCAAAACGTGTTTCGCAATTTTGTTCCGCAGACAAGTCGATGCGGCGGACAACTCGTCCGAGCAGCGAGATGACGAGGCGTTTGGCTTTCCCGGGAAGGCCCTCGGGATTCAAGGAAACGAGCGCTCGGATCATGTCGGCGAAGGCGGGGTTTGCGGCGTGGGCTTCAACTCGGTGAGGCCTCCAGGGAGGTCCGGGACTGGGATGCCGCAGGCTCTGCCGGGTTTCCTCTCAGGGTGCGAGGAGGTCCGACAAGCCGGGGATGCGGCCGCGGATTTCACCCGCCACGAGAGCCGCGGTTTTCTCCGCGCCTTCGGGTGACAGGTGGGTGGTGTCCGGTTTTCCCGGTTCACGGCCGCGCGCATGAAACACGGCGGCGGCACGAGGCCCGAGCCGGTTCATCTGGTCGATGCTCCGGGCGTTGAGATCGATCAGAGGAACCTTCTTCTCGGAGGCAACGGCGCGCACGGCAGCGGCATAGTCGGACAGGTCATTCGCGCGGCGGGGGCCAGCCCTGGCGTCGTCATGGGACTCCGAACCGCCACTCTCGATCCTGCCCGCGGCGTTGAAGTTCCGCCGGGTGAGCGGAGTGACCAAAACAGGACGCGCTCCGATGGCACGGGCCTCATCGACGAAACGTTCGAGGTTGCGACGGAAGCTGGTGGCCGCATCGGTTTCGCGCTCCGGTCCTTTCCCGGGCTGGTCGTTGTGACCGAACTGAATGAGCACCCAATCCGGCTTCGCCTCGAGGGCCTTCTGCCAATGCCCTTCGTCGCGATAGCTTTTCGAACTGCGGCCGTTGCGGCCCAGATTAAGGCACTCGGCACGATCGGCGAGAAGCCGGCCGAATGCATCGCCCCAGCCACCGCCTGAGGCCACCGTGGAATCGCCAACCAGAACCACCCGCGCCACCGCGGCGGTGCCGGCTTCCGCGCCACGCACCTGCGGCCAGGCCAGGGAGGCCATGGCAAACGCGGCCATCGAGAGGGATCGGATGAGGTTCGATTTCATTGGTTCCTGTTGATCTTTTCCGGAGCTTCGATGAAGCGCTCGATCCGGATGTTCTCCTCGCGGACGTTCTCCGCATTCTGATAGAAATTCCTGCGGCCCTTGACCTCGCCAATCGTGATGTTTTCCAAGCGGACATCGCGCACCGGTTTGTCCTTGTCACCAAGAATGCGGAAAGGCGTCGCGGTCCTGCCGATCCTCACCTGGCGCACCGATATTCCACGAATGGCGGTAAGGCGTTCTTCGTAGGCCGGAACGAGCTTCCGCCACTGATAGAGCACATCGGTCTCGATCCCCAGAACCCCGAACTTCGCGCCGGAGGCCTCCACGTTTTCCATCGTGATGTTCTCGACGAAGCCGCCGCGGCGGCGGTTGGTCTTGATGTAGAGCAGGTGATAGGGCTCGGCCTTCGCTTCGAAACGGCAGTCATGAACATGGACGTTGCGCACGCCGCCCGAGAGCTCGCTGCCGATGGCGACCAATTGATGCCCCTGCAGCACCGTGCAGTGGCGGATCACGATGTTCTCCGAGGGCGTATGAAGCCGCCAGCCATCATGGTTCGTGCCGGACTTGATGGCGATGGCATCGTCGCCTTGATCGAAGCGGCAGTTCTCCACCAACAGATTGCGGGTGCACTCCGGATCGATGCCATCGTTGTTGTGGCCGGTGGCGTGGATGTCCAGCCCGCGAACGACGGCGCCATCGCAGAGCAGCAGATGAATCGTCCAGAACGGGCTGTTGCGGATGCGCACGCCCTCGATGAGCACGTTCCTGCAGCGATTGAACTGGATGAACTGCGGGCGGAGGTTGTTCTCTCCCTGCGCCATTTGCCGGCTTTCGACGGGCGCTCCCTTCGATGCCGTGTGGTAGAGTTGCTTCAAGGCCTCCATGTGCGCGGCAGGCCGGCCGGACCACTTCTTCCAAGTGCCCATGGATGCCTCGAGCTTTCCTTCTCCGGTGATGGCGACGTCCTCGCACTCGTAGGCATAGATCAGGGGCGAGTAATTGTAACATTCCCACCCCTCCCAACTTGAGCGCACCGCCGGCAGATAGTCCTCGGGATCGTCACTGAACCTCAGAGTCGCGCCCTTCGCCACATGCAGGTTCACACGGCTCTTGAGATGGATCTTCCCGGTCTGCCACTCGCCTTCGGGGATCACCACACGGCCGCCCCCGGCCTCATGGCAGGCGGCGATCGCCTTGCGGATCGCTTCGGTGATCTCAGTCCCCTTCCCGGCCCCGTATTGCGTGACGGGGAAATCCCGGTCCGGGAACACCGGCAGCTTGATGACCGGCATCTCAAACGGGGCTTTCACCCGGAATTCCTCGTACCGAATGGCGTTCGTCTGTCCCTGAGCCACCGACAGCGCGAACGCGGCGCACAGCACTCTGATGAATGGAGGGATCATGTCGAAAACGATGACAGGATTATTTGACCGGGGAAATTTCATAAACGGGCGACTGTCCGGGTGCTGCCACCGAGGGTTTGGGCACGGGTGCGTCAACGGCTGTGATCAGCAGGTTATCGAACCAAGGCGTGCTGAGCTTCTTTTTCTCCGCACCTGTGAGCAGGCCGGCCATGCCTTGCGGATAAAGCGAGTCCTCCGCCTTCAGGACCGGCTTGTCATCGACCAGGCCGGTGATCATGAAACCTTGGAAACGGAGTTTCAGATTATGCCACTGGTTCGGGCCGATGTGGGTTAGCTTGACGCTGGCCAACACTTTTTCACCACCCTCGCCGTTGTCTCTCGAAGCCAGGATGATGGCCTGCTGTTCGGCATCGCCGGTGGCTTTCTTTTTGTCCTTCTTGCCGCGAATGACGACGAGGCGGCATTCGCCATCGTCGCCGAGTTCCAGGAAGTAGCCTTTCGGGATGAATCCATAACCGGTGCCGACGTGATTGACCCGTCCCATGACGGCCGCGGAGTCGCCCGGGTTCAGATAGATGTCGGAACTGACTTCATAATCCTTCCACTGGTCGTCACCGAGAATCGTGTAGGGTTGCCAGTCGGGTGCCCACGAGATGGTCGGCTTGGGAACGACCTGACGCAGGCATTTGCCCTGCTTGTCCGGGCGCTCGGCGAGTTCGAAAGCGCCCGCGATATCCGCCGTGTAGCGCGGCAGTTGTCCCCACTGCTTGGGGGAGGAGTATGAGTCGAAGGTTTCGTAATAGGGAAACGGAAACGACTCGGGCTCGGGAATGTTAGTGAAGGAACCTTTCTTTTGTCCGGTGGTCGTGGAAATCGAATAGAGAGACTGGGGATCGAGGGTGATGAAAAACGTTCCGTTCACCGGCTTGATGTCGGTTTGTCGGATGAACTGCTCGTCCGCATTACTTCGCCAAACGCAGAGATCCTTTGCTGCCAAACCTCCACCGATTTGAAACCTGAGTGTCTGAAGTGATTTCGCCTCCCGGGTTTCGATGATGATGCTGTAATTGTTGTCGGGTGCTTTCAAGGTGACGAGCGTTCCGCCGCCCGCGAGCGTTTGACATCCGCCGTTCAGATACTCCCAGCCGACGCCGCTGAACTGCCCGTAGTGCGCATAGCCCCACAGGTTTTCACGGACCTGATAGCTGCCGCTCCATGGCGAACGCGCCAACAGCATGGCGGGATCCTCGGAATACGGCTCCATCGGATAGACACCCGCGATGTCGTACCAGAGCACGGTGCGCGTCGCGCCGCTGATGATGAAATTCCTGTTGAATGCCTGCACGACGCCGAGCGCGCAATCGAATGCTTTGAGATAAACGTGATCCTCGGTATCCCAGATCGATTTGCCCATCTTCGCCGCCATCGCCTGAACCTCAGGAGTCGCGGTGAAATGCTTCGGTTGCATCCCGCTCATCGTGTGGCCGCCGATGATGTCGATGGCGTCGCGCAGTTTCTCATCGGTGAGCATGTCCTTCACGAAGTCGAACTTGTCCTTCACGAAGTGGTCGAATGCGTGGATCCTGACCTTGTCGAAGCCCTTCGCATCGAGCGTTGTGCGGAGCGATTTCACGAAGTTGTAGTCGTATCCCTTTTCGTTGCGGCAGCCGATGGCGTCGAATTCCAAACCGTAAACGTTTCGCAGCCCCTCCAGCCACTTCACATAATAGTCCGCGGCGTCCTGCGACCAGAATTTGCCCTTGCCCACCCAGCCCGGCGCGCTCCACGCCAGACCGTCGAGGGTCATTTCAGGATTACGCTTTTTCGCCTCGCGCATGATCCACCAAGTGTAGCCGCGCGTGTAATCGAGATCGTCGCGGGTGTGCATGTGGCTGGGCATCGAACCTTGGGTGGAATTCCCATCACCGGGGATTTCCACTAATAAAGCGCTCACAGACGCACCGAACTTTGGCTTGTAAACGAGGTCGAGGATCTGACTCCGTTGCGGCTCGGGGTAGTCCTTGAGCAACACGGAAGTCGCGCCGCCTCCATTGACCACGCCGATGCCTTCGAAGAGTCTGCCGCCGGCATCGCCTTTGAGTTCGACCAATTGCAACACCGGCTCCGCGAAGCAGGCGTGGGGCGATAATTGGCAGATGAGGACAAACGCGAATGACAGCAAGGCGCGCCGCGGACTCTTGGAAACGGGATGGAGGATCATGCGGATTGCTTGCTGGTGTTAGGGATGAGCGACCGGCTCGTAAATCTCCGCTTCGACGATTTCAAGTGTGCCTTTCCCTCCTCCTGCCTTGGCATCATCGAGTTTCTTGCCGGTGACCTCGACCATGCCGAATCCGTCCTTTTCTTCAATCACTCCCGCAAGTGCGATCCGGACGGATTTGCCCGGCGTCGGCTTGAGCGGGAGGGTGACGTAGCCGAGGCTTTTCGGCGTGGTGCCGACATAGGCTTCCTTGCCATCGACCATGATGCGGACCGGATAGGATTTGCTGCGCCAACCGCCCATTTTTAGCGTCACCTCGCTGACGGTCGCGGATCGCTCCAACTCGAATTGAATCCACGCTGTTTCGCGCTTGCCGTCGTTTTTCCAAGCGGAGTTCTCATTATCGTCGAAGGTCCTTCCGGCCTCATCCGCTTTCGCTCCGGCAGTAGCACTGGTGATTCCAACGGGCTTGCGGGTCGGCGTGACGGAATCCCCGGGCGGTGTGGGGCCCCGTTTCAGCGAGGCGGGCAGGGTCGCGGCGGGAAGAACCTTGGCCAGGCCGTCGATCACGACTATGGGCTTGGAAACGAGTTCGATGGACGCGGACCTCAGACCATCGGCGCTGGCTTTGATGGAGATCTTTCCCGCTTGCGGGAGCGAGCGGATGAGTACCCGATTCACGCCGCACTCGACGGGGAGCTGTCTGGACAGAATACAGTTGTCGGCACCTTGGGCAATGCCGCCGCGCCACTCGGCAGGGCCGGTTAGATCGAAGTTGATGGAATTGAAGGCCGTCGGGCAGCGACTGCCTTTTGCATCGACCACTTCCACCTCAACAAGCGTCATGTCCGCCCCGTCAGCGAGCAAGCCACCGGGGGCGGTGAGCGGAGTCAGCTTGAGCGCGACGGGGGCGCCGACGGTTTTCTTTTCCGTTTCGCAGAGCTTCCGGTTCTTCAGATCGTAGCCGACGGCTTTGATCGACCCCGGCTGGAACGGCACCTCTTTCCAAGTGAAAAGAAAGCGATTGCTTTGCTCGCCCAATCCCAACGACTTTCCGTTGACGAACAACTCGACCTTGTCAGCGGAGGAAACGGCGTAAACCGGCTTCTTCACCGATGGCTCATAATTCCAATGGCCAACGATGTAGGCGGCGGGTTTCTCCACATCCACCCAGCCGTTCCACATCACCTGATGGGCGTAAAACGCGTCCTTGGGGATGCGCATGGCGTCCACTTCACCGGAGCGCCGGTAGCTTTCCGCGCCGCGGCCGTGGGTGTTCGTGTCAGAGAAAACAATATTCACGCCTCCGGCGCTGGAACGGATGCCGGTACCGGGCCGCTCACGCCAGTAGTCATGCCAGCGTGCGACGGTTTCCACCGTATACGTATCCTGGTTTCGGTTATACGGCGCACCACTCTCGCCTTTTGGCGCCGGAGGTCCGTCGCCATCCTTGTGATAGGGAGGCGACCACTCGTCCCAATACTTGCGCAGCGCCTCATCGCGGCAGTATTCGGTGGCCCAGAAAGGAATGCGCGCGCTCTTGTTGATGTAGAGCATCTCGCCGCCATACTCGGCGACCCTGCTGTCCAACATTTCGCGTGAACCGGAGGCACGACCGCCATGCGGATCGTATTGATCGCGCAGCGCCTTGAGTTCGGTCATGTGAACCTCGCTGATGCTCTCGTTGCCACCTTCATAGAAAACCACGCTCGGGTTGTTGCGGTTGTAGATGATGGCGTCGCGCATGAGTTCCACACGCTGGTCCCATTGGCGGCCTTCGACGTCCTTCTCCTTGTCCCCCGCCGGCATGGCTTGCAACAAACCGACGCGGTCGCACGACTCGATGTCCTGTTTCGCCGGGGTGACGTGCATCCAACGCACGAGGTTGGCATTGCTCTCCACCATCAGTTCGTTGCTGAAATCGCTCAGCCACGGCGGCACCGATCCCCCGACCGCCGGCCACTCGTTGGTCGAGCGTTGCGCGTAGCCTTTCATCTGCAGCGTGCGGTCGTTGAGCTTCACCATGCCGTTAGCAAACTCCAGTTTGCGGAAACCGGTGCGGGTCGTGACGGTATCGACGGGTTTGCCATCCACCTTGAGCGTCGTGGACACGTCGTAGAGATAGCCATAGCCCCAGCTCCAGAAATTTAGATCGGAAACCTTGGCGCTCGCACTGATCGTTTTGGTTTCACCGACACCGAGCGTCTGCTCACCGCCTTGGATTGTCTGGACCAGCTTGCCATCCGGGCCCGTGATGATGACTTCATAGCTGAATTTCTTCGGCACGGGATATTCGTTTTTCACCTGCGTTTCCGCAGTCACCTTGGCCGACCTGCCCTTGATGTCGAAATCCCGCGCGTAAACGTAAACTCCGGTGGTGCCGAGATTCGAGTAGAGCGGCAGCGTCTGATAGAGCTTGTCCGTGACGTGCAAGCGGACGTTTTTCGGGATGCCGCCGTAGTTGGCGGCGAAGTCGTTGACGTTCCACTGGAAGCCCGATCCCGTTGCTTTCTCGACATATTTCGTCGAGTTGTCGATCCGCACTGCCAGCACATTTCCGGCGGATTTCACCTTGTCCGTGATGTCGAATCCGAACGCCATGACGCCATTCTCGCTGCGCCCGATGAACTCGCCGTTCAGATAGAACTCACCGGCCTGCCGGATGCCCTCGAATTCGAGAAACACCTTCTTGCCCGCCGCTTCGGGCGGCAGCTTGAAATGCTTGCGATACCAAACGATCCCGGATGGCAGCTTCTTGTTCGTCACCTTGAAGGAGCTGTCTTCGTTCCACGCGTGCGCCAGCGTGACTTTCTTCCAGTCCGTGTCAGCGAAAGACACTGCTTCCGCGCCGCTCTCGTCGGCGGGTTTAAGGAGCCAGCCGGGATTGAAGTTGTAGGTAACGCGAGGGGCGGCAGTGACGATGGCGCAGCCGAGTATCAATAGGACTGCGTGGCAGTGAGTGGATCTCATGGGAATTGAAGATTTCAGGGCAAGCGCGTTTCCGCCGGTCCGTCATAGGAAGGTTTCACGCCTCCGAGGTCGATGACGATCTTGTCCACGACCACACCGGCATCGACGGCGATCAGGCGCAAGTTGTGCGCGCCGGGCTTGAGGGTATTGGGAAGCTTGAGCGTGGCTTCGGTGGCATTGGATAGGACGCGGTCCGCCCACTCCTTGCTTTTCGGATGAAAGCCGGTGGTCACGGCGAGAGAAAGCGGCGGGCCGCCATCGATGGAAACGGCAAGACGTAGGCCATGGCCGGTGACCAGTGGATGGGTCGGCAGCAATCGGACGCGGAGGGTTGCTGCGTGGTCGGTGGTGGTATGGAAACGATAGTCCAGCGATGGTGCGGCATCCGGCGTGAGGGTGACGGTGGAAGGCAGCACCGTCACCGCCGCCCCACTGCGACCGAGGCCTGGAATGCTGCGCCAGCCCGCACCGCAGGGCAGATCGTTTCTCGCGGCGAAGTGGCCGGCATGGATTGAGACCAAGCCATCGCGTTCCATGAAGTCACCCGGCCCGGCACCCTGCGGCTTGGAAAGCGCCGATACCAAGGGCGGCGCGGGCGGGCAAACATGGTCCCCGCCCGGCTCGGGTCGTGGTGCGGCAGGGTCTGCCTGATAACGTTTCCACTGTTTGCCGATGCCACCGGTTGTCACGATGTGCCGCCATTTTCCACCGGCGATCTCCAGGTTGTAGTGATCGGTGAGTGCGTTCATGCGGCCCCTCGCTTCATCGGCAGCGCGGCTGTTGGCATCCGGAGAGCGACCGCGGGCGGCATCGGCACGGGCGAGTTCAGCGCGGAAGCAGGCCTCGTTGGCAGCGGCTGTGATCGCGACCGGATAGCCGACCAGCTGAAAGAAGGCATCCCGCGCTTGGGCGGGCAGCTTGGCGGCTATGGCTTCGCTGTCCTTCAGGAGCCGGGCGACATCGTCCAGCCGCTGCAAGATCTCCGCCTCATGCAGCTGCGTCGGTTGATAGGGAGTGAGCGGAAGATGCCACTGGAGGTGTTCGGTCTTGCGGGCGAAGTTGATGGCATGCAATCGGGCGAGAATGTCCGCCACGGGTTCCGCGTTCTCTTGTCCGAAATCCCTCGCCGCCGTTTCCAAGAGGAACCGCGCCGGAGCTTCAGGAACCGTGCGGTCGGCATTCCAGGCGAGATCGAGGAAAAACTCGGTGGAGCGCTCGGTATTCTTGATGTCGCCCGCGTTGACGATCCAGACGCTACGGGCTCCATGTTCGTAAGCGCGCATCATTTCCGACCAAACGAGTGCGGGGGGCAGGGTGTCGATCCAAAGCCAGGAAATCGGCGCACCGAGATAGGAGGCATGATAATACACGCCGAAGCCACCGGATCTGCGGCGCTCGGCATCGCTGGCGAAGCGGCGGACGTATCCGAAGTTGTCGTCCGGCCAGATGATGGGCACATCGTCGGGCACACGCAGTCCGGCGTCGTAGTCATCGAGCACCTCCTTGTAGGGCACGAAGACCTGGCCGACCCGGGCCGCGTCTCCCGAGCCGAGATGGCGCTCTAACAGATCGCGCTGATCCGTGAAGATCCGTTCAAGGGTGGCGATGCGCTCCACCTGGGTCCTGGGTCCGACGATCGGGCTGTCGTGAATGCCGCGCATGCCGATCGTGAAGAGGCTTTCGCCGGCCGTCCTCTCCTTCACGCGTTGTTCCCAGTAAGCGAGGACCCCGTCGCGATTCTTGAGATAATTGTAATCGTCCTTGGGCTTTTTCCATTCACTGGTGTTGCTGCGGAGCATCGGCTCCGCATGGCTGGAGCCGAGGACGATGCCGTATCGGTCCGCCATCGCGGCGTTCCCCGGGATGAGGTGGAACGCCTTCGTGCATTCATGCATCGCGGGCCAGATCGTGTTGGCACGGAGGCGGAGGAGCAGCTCGAACACCCGTGCGTAGGTTTTCGGGCCGATGTCCTTCACTTCGGGTTCGAAGGTTTTTGCAGCCCACGGATGGAGACCCCAGTCCTCGTCATTGATGAAAATGCCGCGGTATTTCACGGCGGGCTGGTCGATCGGTTCCTCGCCGATGTTCAGGCGCAACTCGGAGTGACGCGCCACCGGAACATCCGCCCACCAATGCCAGGGCGAGACGCCGATGCGGCGGGAAAGCTCGTAGATGCCGAAAGCAAGGCCGCGCTTGTCCGATCCGGCGATGGTCAACACGCCGGGCGTTGCGGAGAGCCGGAAGGCCTCCCAGCGGCCTGCCAGATCGGGCGCGAGCACCAGTTCGACACGCGGACAGGTCTTGTCGGCGGGCGGGGCGGTTAGAACTTCGGGTTTGAAACCCGAGACTCCGGAAATGTCAGCCGCCAGATCACGCGCGGCGATTTCCACCACTTCGGGCGCACCGGCAGGAAGTAGGATGGGAGCTGCGTTGCCACCGGTGACAAGGGGAAAGCCGGTTGCGGATTCGGATACGATGCCGATCCTCCGTCCCTCGTCAGCCGTCACCGGCAGCACCGCGAGGAACAGCCAGGCTGTTAGCGCGGGTTTGCCGGAAATCCTTTTCCTGTGCGTCATCGGCAGGAGCTTACCCCACCGCGGGGCTTCATCTCGCTACTGCAATCGAAGTAAAACCGTCCCATTCGCCATTCAGCGCCCGAAAAAAAGAAACCCCGCCGGCCATGGAGGACGACGGGGTTTTGGAAACAGGATCCTGGAGGTCGCTTACTTCTTGAGGGCTTCCTCGCGGGCCTTGGCCTTGGCGATGACTTCGTCCGAGACGTTTTTCGGGCAGGGCGCGTAGTGGCTGAACTCCATGGAGAACTGGCCGCGGCCGGAGGTCATGGTGCGGAGGTCGCCGATGTAGCCGAACATGGCGGAGAGCGGGGCCTCGGCCTTGACGCGCACACCACCGGGGGTGGGCTCCTGACCTTGGATCATGCCGCGGCGGCGGTTGAGGTCGCCGATGACGTCACCGACCTTTTCCTCGGGGGCGAAGACATCGAGCTTCATCATGGGCTCGAGGATCTGCGGACCGGCCTTGGGCATGGTCTGGCGATAAGCGGCCTTGGCGGCGATTTCGAAGGCGATGGACGAGGAGTCCACGGCGTGGAAACCACCGTCGGTGAGGGTGACCTTGAAGTCCAAGCAGGGGTAGCCGGCAAGCGGTCCCTTGTCGACGGAGGTCTTGAAGCCCTTGTCGACCGCGGGGATGAACTCCTTCGGCACGTTGCCGCCGACCACTTTGGATTCGAAGACGAAGCCGGAGCCGGGTTCGCCGGGCTCGATGGTGTAGTCGATCTTCGCGAACTGACCGGAACCACCGGACTGTTTCTTGTGGGTGTAGCTGTCGGTGACGGCCTTGGTGATGGTTTCGCGGTAGGCGACCTGGGGTGCGCCGACGTTGACCTCGACCTTGTGGGTGCGCTTGAGGATGTCGATCTTGATGTCGAGGTGGAGCTCGCCCATGCCCTTGAGAATCATTTCGTTGGTTTCCTCGTCGGTTTCGACGCGGAACGAAGGATCTTCCTGGACCATCTTGCCGATGGCGTTGGCGAGTTTCTCGGCGTTGGCCTTGTCCTTGGCGGCGACGGCGATGGAGATCACCGGATCCGGGAACACCATCGGCTCGAGGGTGGCGGGGTTCTTCTCGTCGCAAAGGGTGTGACCGGTCTGCACGTTCTTGAGACCCACGATGGCGACGATGTCACCGGCTTGGGCGGAATCGACTTCGTTGCGGTCATCGGCGTGCATTTCCACCATGCGGGAAACGCGCTCGGTTTTGCCGGTGAAGGAGTTGAGGATGGTGTCGCCCTTTTTCACGGTGCCGGAGTAGATCCGGGTGAAGGTGAGCGCGCCGAACTTGTCGTCCATGATCTTGAAAGCCAGCGCACGGAGCGGGGCGTTCGGATCGCTCTTGGCGAATTGGCCGGTCTCATTGCCCTCGGCGTCCACTTCGGGAAGCGGCTTCACTTCGAGCGGGGAAGGAAGGTAGTCCACCACAGCGTCGAGCACGAGCTGGAGGCCCTTGTTCTTGAACGAGGAACCGCAATAGGTCGGGAAGAAAGCGAGGTCGATGGTGCCCTTGCGGATGCACTTCTTGATTTGCTCGATGGTCGGCTCAGTGCCCTCGAGGTAGGCCTCCATGATTTCGTCGTCCTGTTCGACGGCGGTTTCGATGAGGGCGGCGCGGTATTCCTTGGCCTTGTCCACCATGTCGGCGGGGATTTCCTCGACCTTGAAGTTTTCCGGTTGTCCGGACTCGTCCCAGATGTGGGCCTTCATGGTGAGGAGGTCGACCACACCGACGAAGTCAGACTCCGTGCCGATCGGCAGGACCATGACGAGCGGGTGCGCGCCGAGGATCTTTTTGACCTGGGCGACGACGCGGTAGAAATCGGCTCCGATGCGGTCGAGCTTGTTGACGTAGATGACGCGGGAAACCTTGGAATCGTTGGCGTAGCGCCAGTTGGTTTCCGACTGGGGCTCCACGCCGCCGGATCCGCAGAACACGCCGACGCCGCCGTCGAGCACCTTGAGCGAGCGGTACACCTCGATGGTGAAGTCCACGTGGCCGGGGGTGTCGATGACGTTGAATTGGTGACCCTTCCAGAAGCAGGTGGTGGCGGCGGACTGGATGGTGATGCCGCGCTCGGCTTCCTGCTCCATGAAGTCCATGGTGGATGCGCCGTCGTGGACCTCGCCGATTTTGTGGATCTTGCCGGTGAGCTTGAGAATGCGCTCGGTGGTGGTGGTTTTGCCGGCGTCAACGTGCGCGAAAATGCCGATGTTGCGGTATTTGGAGAGGTCCTTCATGCCTGGAATGGTGCTGCGGTTTTCCCGATCCGGAATGGGTCGGGGGGCGCATCTCTAGTCAGGGAATCGGTTTTGGCAATCCTAGAGTCGGAGTTTTTCGGGGCTGGCGGGCGTTTCGAGGGGCGGCGGCCGGGATTCCCGCTTGCTTCCGGGGGGCGGCGGGCCTTGGTTTCCGCCGTGGCGCAAACGAGTGAGAATCGGCCGGTGAGGATCGGCCGGCTTGGAGGCAGGACACCGGTGGAGGTGGCCGGCGCGTTGCGTCACTTGCCGGGGCTGGTGTTTTTCGACACGGCGGGGAACCTGCCGTCGAACCCGCGGCCGCCGGTATCGATCGTTGCAGCGCGGCCGGTCCGGGTGCTGCGCGGCTCGATCCATGAGGCGGCGGATCAGGAGCTGCTGCGCTCCGCCCTGGCCGCGGGCGGTGCTGCGGCGGCCGATCACGGGTTCCCGCTCGGCGGGCTCTGCGGGTGGGTGGACTACGAGGGCGGATTTGTCTTTGGCGTGTATCCGGAAATGCTGGTGTTCTGCCACACGAGCGGCGACTGGTGGGAGAGCGGGTATTTGTCCCGGGAGTTGGTGGAGGAGCCGGCGGATGGCGGGAAAATCGAAATCTCGCCATTCCGGCCGGCGGCCTCGCGGGAGGACTTTCTGGAGCGCGTGAAGCGGGCGAAGGAATGGATCGCGGCAGGCGACATCTATCAGGTGAATCTCTCGCAGGCCTTCGAGGCGGAGGTGGCGGGCGGTTCGTTGTTTCCTCTCTATCTGGCGCTGCGGGAGGCTTCTCCGGCGCCGATGGCCGCCTGGCTTGCGCTGGACGGGCGGGAGGTCCTCAGCTCGTCGCCGGAGACCTTCCTGACCTTTTCGGGGCCTGTGGTGGAGACCCGTCCGATCAAGGGGACGCGGCCACGTTTCAGTGATCCGGACGAAGACCTGCGTTCGGCCTACGAGCTGCAAACCTCCGCCAAGGAGATCGCCGAGTTGGTGATGATCACCGATCTGCTGCGCAACGATCTGGGGCAGGTCTGCGAGTTCGGGAGTGTGGAGGTGGCGGAAATGCTGCGGCTCGAATCGCTGGCGCAGGTGCACCACCTGGTGTCCACGGTGAGAGGCCGCCTGCGTCCGGAGGTGGATGCGGTTGCGGCGCTTGCGGCGTGTTTTCCTGGAGGGAGCATCACCGGGGCTCCGAAAGCGCGGGCCATGGAGATCATCCATGAGTTGGAGGGTCGCCCGCGCGGGATCTATTGCGGGGCCGTGGGGTGCCTGGGGTATCATGGCGAGTCCTCGTTCAACATCGCCATCCGCACGCTGGTCCGCAACAGGGAGCAGCTCGTCTATCAGGTTGGCGCGGGCATTGTCGCGGACTCGGATCCGGAGAAGGAGTATGAGGAGACCCTGCACAAGGCGGCGGGCATCCGCCTGGCGGTGGAGCGGCATCTCGGACGGGACTGAGCGGCGGATGCATTTCCAGCTGCCCATGGCCGGGGTTTTCCGTCAGCCTCCGCGCCGATGACCCGTGTGATTCCGATGGCGAGGGCCGCCTGGCGGTGGCTGGCGGTGCTGGTGCCGATGGCCGTGGCGGTGGGCACGGCATCCGCGGGATTCCTGTGGAGTCTGGACGCGGTGACGAGGCTGCGGTTTTCCCATCCGTGGCTGCTGTGGCTGCTGCCGGCCGCGGGTTTCGGGGTCGGCTGGGTTTATCGGAAATGGGGCCTGCACGCCGAGCGAGGAAACGCGCTGCTCATCGAGGAAATCCGCCGTCCGGGGCCGGGGCCCGGGGTGCCGGTCCGGATGGCTCCTCTGGTCTGGGCGGGCACGCTGGTGACCCATCTTTGCGGCGGGTCCGCCGGGCGCGAGGGCACGGCCTTGCAGATGGGTGGTGGGATCGCGGCGGCCTTTGCGCGGTTTCGAAAGGACGACCCGGTGGCGGTGCGGCTGCTGCTGATGGCAGGCGTGGCGGCGGGCTTCGGTGCGGTGTTTGGCACGCCGCTGGCGGGCACGGTGTTTGCGTTGGAGGTTCTGGTGAGCGGGCGATTCCGCCTCCGGGCGCTGCTTCCGTGTGGGCTGGCGGCAATGGTGGCGCATGGGACCTGCCTCGGGTGGGGGGCCGGGCATGCGGTTTATCGGGTGGCCGCCCTTGAGTTTCCGCTGGATCCGCTGCTTTTCGGCAAGGTGCTGATGGCGGCCGCGGCCTTCGGTCTGGCCGGAGCAGCCTTCGCGGGCTCCACCCGGCTCGTTGCGGAGGGTTTCCGGCGTTTGATTCCACGCACCGAGATGCGGCCTGTGGCGGGCGGCCTGCTGGTCATCGCTTTGTTTCTAGGCTGCGGAAGCGCGGACTACCTCGGACTGGGCGTGCTTGGAAACCGCCCGGACGCCGTGACACTCCCCGCGATGTTCGGTGCCGGGGACATTCCGGCATCCGCCTGGCTGTGGAAGTTCGTGTTTACCGTTGTCACCGTGGGTGCGGGCTTCAAAGGCGGCGAGGTCACACCGCTTTTTTTCATCGGTGCGGCGCTGGGCAACACGCTGGCCCCGGTGATGGGGGCACCGGTGGATCTTTTCGCGGCGCTGGGATTTGCAGCCATCTTCGCGGGGGCCACCAAAGCACCCCTTGCCTCCACGGTGCTCGGCATGGAATTGTTCGGCGCGGGTCACGGCCTGCACCTGGCGGCCGCGTGTTTCGCCGCACGGCTTGTCAGCGGAAACGTGGGCATCTACCCGTCCCACCACAGTCCGGCGGCGGGTGGCCGGGATTGAAATTGCCGGGGCCTTTTCAGGGGGTGCCGGCTTCTTCGACATCCGATCTGCGGATGCGGTCCTGTTTCCTGAGGAAGAAAAACGCACCGCACAGCGCCCAGAACGTGTTGCAGGCGAATCCGGCCAGCGAGGCCGCCACCGCCGTGCCCGCAGGCACTCCGGCAAGGTCATGCAAGAGCACCTGGAAGAGCTTCTCGCGCACACCCACCCCCGCGATCGAAACCGGCATGCCGCTCACCGCGTCGATCACGGGCATCGCCGACATCACATCCGCGTAGGACGCCGTCCCGCCCACCGCACGCAGCCCGCAAAAGTACGAGGTGAAGAAGCTGAAGAGCATCACAAACGAAAACCCGAGCCCGCCGAGCGCATGACGCCAGTTTCTACGATAAACATCGTACAATTCCGGGATCCTCTTCATCATCGGCCAGCGGTCGAAACGCCCTCCGGCATGAATGCGCCGATGCAAGGGGGGGGAGGCGAAAACAAAAATCAGGGCCACCATCGCCAGCCCGCCGCCCAGATAGAACCACGCGAACTCGATCACCCCGCGGCCGAGCACGCTGGGATCCGCAAGGGCGTCGAAACGCGCGGCGGACATCACAAAAAAGAGGATGGCGATCGAAACCAAGCCGGCAAGATGGTCCGCGGTGACCGCCATGGCGATGACCAGCTTTCTGCCCGGCTGCTCGCGCATGAGCAGGATCACCCGCGCGGCGGACCCGCCGATACCGCTCACCGAGGCGAGGCTGAAGAGCCCGTCGATCATCGTCAGCTCAATCGTCCGCGAGGGCCGGACTTCCAGCCCCTGCCCTTTGAGGAAACACCACCAACGGAGCGCTTGCAGGACCACGGTAAGCCCGGCAAAGCCCAGCCCGGCGGCCAACCACCCCGGGTGCAGCGCCCCGGGCCGGCTCAAGAGCGGGTGGTCGATCTCGACCTTGGAGAAAGCCCACCACAGGCAGAGCGCGGTGAGCGCCAGCTTCAGGAGAAACACCGCGGTCGCCTTCATGCGGGCGCGGATGCCGCTCAAGCGGACTTTTCGATCTCCGTGGCGATCGTTTCCACGTTTTCAAGAACCCCCTTGGCCGCGGATGCGTCCGCGATCTTGAGGCCGAAGTGTTTTTCCAGGGCGACGACGAGTTGAAGCGCGTCCACCGAGTCCAAACCAAGGCCTTGAGCACCGAAAATGGCGGTCGTGTCGCCGATTTCCTCCGGTTTGGAGTCGAGCATCAGTTCGTCCACCATGACTTCCTTGATTCGGGACCGGAGCGCTTCGCCTTGCATGCTGGAAAGAGGATGGATGGATTCAGAAAACACCGCCGTCGATCTTGAGGGCGGAACCCGTGATATAAGCGGCTTGCGGGCTTGCAAGGAAATAGACCGCGGCGGCGACCTCGTCCGCTGTGCCGAAGCGGCGCATGGGGATGGTCATGCGAGCCTGCTTGCGGGCCTCTTCATCCATGCCGCCGAGGGCCTCGGTCTCGATGTAGCCGGGCAGCACCGAGTTCACGGTGATGCCGGACCGGGCCACTTCCTTGGCCAGGGTGCGGCCGAGTGCGACCACGCCGGCCTTGGCCGCGGCGTAGTTGGTCTGGCCGAGTGGCGGCAGGATGGCGCTCAGCGAGGCGATGTTGATGATGCGTCCGAAGCGCTGCCGCATCATCGGTACGACCACGGCGCGGCAGCCATGAAACGTTGCGTCGAGATTGGTCGAGATCACCCGGCTCCAGGTGGCGGCATCCATGGTGGCGAGCAGGCCGTCCTGGTGCAGTCCGGCGTTGTTGACGAGCACGTCGATGCGCCCGTCTGCGTCCAGGACCGCGGCCACGGCGGTCTCCCAGGCGGCGGGATCGGTGACGTCGAGATCGAGCAGGCGGCAGCGCTCCGGGTGGGCGGCGGCAAGTGCTTCGGCAGCAGCCCGGTTTTTCCTCACTCCCAACCAGACGCGGGCCTGCGGGTCCTGTTCGAGGAAATGGCTTCCCATGGCCAGGCCAAGCCCGCCGTTGCCGCCGGTGATGAGGATCGATCGCACGGCACAGGCTGGAGCGGCGCGCCGGTCAGGTCAAGGTCACGCCCGCTCAGCGTCCTTCCCACTGGCCGGTGCTGGTGCTGCCGGTCAGTTGGAGCGACTTCATGGGCCCCTGAAGGACCAGGGCATAGGTGGCATTGATGAGATCCTCCTCGCCCATGTAGGGGGCACCCATGTGAGGGGTGGTGAAACGCAGGCCATATCCGGGTTCCCACGCGAGCGAGAACCACCAGGCATACTGAGGGATGATTTCCTGATAGGCCTTGGGCGCGGCCAGGTTGAGGCCTAACAAACCGAGCGATCCACCGGGCTCCCCGTAGGCGTGGCTGTTGCGGATCCACGGGTGATTGGCGGCCATGAAGCGCGTCATCGCATCCCGCATGTCCGGCCGTTGCTTCCGGAGATGGCAGGCCATGGAAAACAGACCGGAGCGCGACCAGAACTCCTCGGTATCCTTGTAGGAACGGTTGTAGCCGAGAGCGCCGTGGCCGCCCTCTTTGGGATCGGACCAGGACATTTCCATGTAGGGCGCGAGCAATTCCCAGATCCCGGACTTCATGCCGCAGCGCATGGCCAGGGCCTCAAAGACCAACAGGTGGCAGGCTGGCGCCACCAGAGCCTTGTTTTCATAGGGCAGTCCATCGGGACCATGGCCCAGTGCGGGCACGTCCCAGGCGCTTTTGTGCTGTCCGTTCACCGCCCAGTCGCGCAGGGCGTCCAGGTTGGGCAGCACCGATTTGTCGCCAGTGGCGAGGTGCCATTCGCTGTAGAGAATGCCGGCATAGGCACCCGACCAGAACCCGAGATTGCCGTAGTTTTCGGGCTTCGGGTACTTGGCCATGGCCCATTCCACGGCCTTGCGGACACGTGGTTTGTGTTTTTGTTCACCGGTGGCCATCAGCGCGAGGGCGGAATAACAGGTGCGGATCATGTCCCCGGACCAACTGCCATCCTCCTTCTGCGTGCGGATCAGAAACCCGATGCAATCCTCCAGCAGACGCGCCGCTTCCGGATCGTTGGCCGGATTCATCGATGAAAAGGCGCGTTTCCGATCGAGGGGCAGCTCCACGGTCTCCACCGTCCCGCCGCGCAGAACCTCGAGCGCCAGACTGGTGCGCCCGGCCTTGAGGGCGGCCTCGGTTTCGCGGCCGATGACCGCTTCATGGCTCTGCTCAAACCACTGCCATCCGGGGCTGAGATCGTTCACCGGGAGCGGCCGGCCGGCCACACCGAGGATGACGTCACCCGGCTTGAGGCGCGCCTTGGCGGCGGCCGAGCGCGGATGGACTTCCATGAGCGTGAGCACCGTCTGATCGTGCTCGGTGAGGGCGTCGAAACCGAGCAGCCCGGCACCCAGCTTGTCGGGACCAAGCCCGCCATTCGAGCGGCCGAAAAGCTTGGGCGATGGCTCAAGATGCACCCGCGCAAGCCGGGGAGTGCCGATCACGACGCCGGTGGAGGGGCTGTTGGATACGCGCAGGCCGAAGGATTTCCCCTCTAACAGCTTCATCATCTCCGCGGGGATCGAGGCCCAGGCACGCGATCCGGCGGCCACGGGTTTCACGGGATCGAGTTTCACACCCACCGCCTCCACTTCCGCCGCCGTGCCGAATCCACCGCCGCTCCAGTCGCTTTCGATCACGAAACGAAACGCCTCCACCACCTCCGGTGCGGGAAACGCCACTTCAAGCACACTGCGGTCCCGGGCAAAGGCCTCGCTGGTCTCTCCCGCGGTCACGACTTTCCAATCCCCGCCGGGCAGGCGCGATTCCAGGCGATACTTGCGCGGCACGCCATTGGTGAATCCCTGCTTGCGCGGTGTGAAGCGCACGGCCGTCATCCGCGTCGGCTTGCCAAACTCAAGGCCCAGCCAGTGCGGCGGCTTGTCCTGACCACCGTTGTAGTTCGAATGCCAGTCGCTCGCCGGATCGCCATCAAACGCCTTGTCCGCCTCAGACCCGGGGTGGCCGGATGAGGAAATCACCACCCAAGCCGCACGCGGAGCCGCCTTGGAAATCGTGGCACTTCCCTCGGCAAACACCTCGCCCGTCGCCGGGTCCAGGGCCTGGAGCTTGAGCGCTCCAATGCCTTTTCCGGAGGTTCCATACAAGTCCACCGAGAGCACGCCGCGCCAGCCGCCGCCTGCTTCCCTCTCCTTGTCGCCAAGGGCGGGCACATTCACCTGCAAGGCCGCCGAGGCACCGGGGGCGATCTCAAATCCTCCGTCGCCCGCAAGCGGCCAGGGCTTCACGGCTTTCCCGCTCTCCTCAAAGCCCCCCACCGGCAAAGGCGCGGCAGTGACTGAAGAAACGCACACACTCAGGACAAACAAACGAAACATGACGCCCTCCATAACGCCATGAAAGCACCCGCTCTTCCAGCAAATACCCCGCGCGCTCAGCCGCCGGCGTTCCACCACTCCGGCTGGCGGCCTTCCTTCCACTTGATGTTGCAGCCGCTGCTCGGATACGGGCGGGCGAACGGTGCCTCGTTTTCAACCATCCTGCGCACCGCCTCGCGCAAATCCCCACCATGGGCGGGCTGGCCTCCTCGCGGCCTCGTGTCGTCAAACTGTCCGGCATAGAACAAGCGCAGATCTCCATCAAACAGGAAGAAATCCGGCGTGCAGGCCGCCCCATAAGCCAGGGCCACCTCCTGCGTCTCATCGACCAGATAGGGAAATTCCCAGCCATGCTCGCGCGCGAAAGGCTCCATCAACTCCGGCGCGTCTCCCGGATAGCGGGCGGCATCGTTCGGATTGATCGCCACGGTCCGCACACCGGCATCCACGATCCCGCGGGCCAGCTCGCCAAGCTCCCGCGCCAGATGAATCACGAACGGGCAGTGGTTGCACGCAAACACGACCAGCAGCCCCTTCGGCCCGCGAAGATCGCCGGGCGACATCCGGACGCCGGCGGCATCCGCGAGGTTGAAATCCGGTGCCACGTCCCCGGAGTGCAGACGGAAGGTGGAGAGCACTTCTGACATGCCCGCAATCTATCACGAAACGCCGGGGATCAAAACCGATTTCACCCTTGGACAAGAACGGATTCACGTGACAGCCTGCCGCCGCGATGGACGGCTCCCTGACCCGCGAGGAACGACTCCGATACTCACGCCATCTGATGATTCCGGATGTCGGCGAGTCCGGACAGCTCCGCCTCAAAAACGCCTCCGTCCTGCTCATCGGCAGCGGCGCCCTTGGCTCGCCGTCCGCCATGTATCTCGCCGCAGCCGGCGTGGGGCGCATCGGCCTGGTGGACGCCGATGTGGTGGATGCGACCAATCTCCAACGGCAGATTCTCCATGGTGAGTCGTGGATCGGAAAACCCAAACTCGAGAGCGCTTCCGCGCGGCTCCGTGAAATCAATCCCTACGTGCGGGTGGAGCTCCACCCAACGCGCTTCACGCCGGAGAACGCCGTGGAGATCGCTTCGTCGTATGACGTCATCGTGGACGGCTCTGACAACTTCCCCACCCGATTTCTAACAAACGACACCGCCTTCCTCCTCAACAAGCCGCTCGTCTACGGCGCGATCCACCGCTTCGACGGCCAGGCCGGCGTCTTCGCGCCACATCTGGGAGGCCCCTGTTACCGCTGCCTGCTGCCCGCCATGCCCGCGCCCGGCAGTGTGCCGTCCTGCCAGGAAGCCGGCGTGCTCGGCGTGCTGCCAGGCATCATCGGATCCATCCAGGCGATGGAGGCCCTCAAGCTCATCCTCGGCATCGGCGAGATTCCATTAGGCAAACTCACGGTTTACGACGCGCTCCGCAGCTCGTTCCGGACGATCAAACTCAACCGCGATCCGCATTGCCGACTGTGCGGGGATCATCCGGACATCCACTCCGTCTCGAATGCGGAAACCACCACCCAAGCCACCTGCTCCACCTCCCACGACTCCATGGAATCCATCACCACCACCGAACTCCGCGAACTGTTAGCCGGCGATTTCAATGATCTTCTCATCGATGTCCGCGAGCCGCACGAACATGCGATGGCAAACATCCCACAAGCCCGGCTCATTCCCCTCGGAACGCTGGAAAGCGAACTGGAATCGCTGCCGCGCGATCGCGACATCTACGTGCATTGCAAATCCGGCATGCGCTCCGCCAAGGCGGTGAACCTGATGATCGAGAACGGCTTCACGCGCGTGAAAAACGTCAGCGGCGGCATCGACGCCTGGCTGCGCGGCGAATGATCAGTTCCCGTCCGGCTTCGCCGGATCCTTCATCGGGCTGGCCGGCAC
Source organism: Verrucomicrobiaceae bacterium (assembly GCA_027486655.1). Lineage (GTDB taxonomy): Bacteria > Verrucomicrobiota > Verrucomicrobiia > Verrucomicrobiales > Akkermansiaceae > Luteolibacter. The sequence goes on from JAIXOR010000002.1 coordinate 85,568, forward strand.
CTTGAACGCCGCCGGATCATCCGGCTTCGCGGGATCGAAGGGCTTCACATCATCCGCGATGAACTTCGCGAGAGCTGGCACTTCCTTGCGAATGCCTTCCACCACGCATTTCGCGATTTGATAACTCCCGAAGTTATTATGATGCGTGCCATCCTGGAAGGCGGCGTTGAGGTTCCCGCCGAGCCCGGCATAGAGCGTCTGGCTGGTGGCGTGGAGATCAATCAGCAGGGTCTTTTCCACAGCGGCCACACGCTTCACCGTCTCCGGATAGCCCGCGAGTGTGTTCTGAGTCACGCCCGCCTTGCGCTCCACGGAAGTGACGAGCACCGGCGTCGCTCCCTTCGCCCGGACGTTTTTCACGAGCTCGGTGAGGTTCTTTTCATACTGCGCGAGCGCGTCCTCACGCTTGTCCTTCATGTCATTGTGACCGAACTGGACGAAGACGTAGTCGCCCTGCTTCAGCATGGACAGCACCTTGGCCACGCGGAATGCGCCCAGCGAACTGCGCAGCGACTCACCGGACTCCGCGAAGTTCGCCACCGCGACCCCGGGTTTGAAAAACCGCGTGAACATCTGGCCCCACGAGTTCCAAGGCTCGTAGGCCTGATCGGTGACCGTGGAGTCGCCTAACAAGAAAACCGTCGGAACCTCAGGCGCGGGCGTGATTTCAAAACGGGACACGCAGGGACGCGGGCCGTTGAACTCGATGGTGAGCTTGTCGTCCCAGTGCAGGTAGTCCTTCTCACGGTCCTTGAGTTTCACATGCCCGCCTCCGGTGATGTCCGGCCGGTGCACATTGACGGTGAACCTTTTCGTCACCTGTTGGCCTTGCGAGGTGACGATGCTCTCCAACATCAGCCGCCGAGACTCCGCCTTGATGGTGGTGTCTGAGGTTCCCTTAGGATCACCAAGCGTGACCGCGACATCGTAGTTCCCTTCGGGAAGCACGACGGAAAACAGAAACGGAGCATCCGCCGTGATGAAGCCATCGGACTTGTTAGGAAGCGCGCCGATTTCGAAACCGCTGCCCCGTTCCCGGCTGAAGGGTTCAACCGGAGTGTTTCCCCCGAAATCAAACTGAACCGGCGCGGCGGCACAGATTCCCGTGGAAATGAGGGATAACAGGAGCGAGCGAATCATGAGCTTGATTTTACTCGCTGAACCGTGGGTGTCACTCCATTCGCCTTCCTCCGATCGGGTGATGAAACGGAGCGCTGGCTTCAGTGGGTCTCTTTGAATGGAGCTGCCTCCGAATTCGTTCGGAGCCATCGGTTGACGTCGGTGAGCGGCACGAGTTCCTGTTCGAACGCTCCTTTCGATTCTGCTCCCAACATCATTTCAAGTTCGGTGCGAACGTCCGCCATAATTGGCAACGCGAGCAGCCTTTCGATGGTTTTCCGTTCGTCCGCAGTAAGAGGGGGCGCTTCGGAATTCGGCCGGAAATCCATGAGCACCGGTTTAAACTCTCTGCCGGTTTTCTCTCGCAGATCGCGTAAGATATCGAATCCCGCTGGATCGCTGTCGCCGAAATGATGACATGGTAACCCAGCCGGCAAACGGTTTAACAAGAGCCGCGTGCCCGCTCCGGGGAAACTGGTTTGGATGAGCAGTGCGGCGGTGTTCCGCTTCGCGAGTTCCAGAAAAACACTTTCGTTCTCCACGGTCAGGCAAAGCCGTGCACGGCAATCCAACGAGTTGGCTTTGGCGAGATCGCCAGCGGAGACCGACACTGGGCCGGATAACAATCCGAAGTCGATCCGCCCGTTCGCAAACTCGAGGGCCAGCGGGCCGTGGATGAGTGCGGATCTCGGTTTTTCCGAGATACCAAAGTCTTCCAAGGACACATTCTCACGCCCGGTGATTTGACGCAACGCCGCTAACAGGCGCGGGCGGAGATTCTCCAATGCCTTTGAGTTGCGGCAGATCACCGCGCTTGCATAGCGGACCAGTGATTCCTCCCGCCAGTTCAACACGCCGGCCAGCGCCTCTAACAAAATTGTGTTTCCAGCGATGTCCTCTCGCTTGAATGGTGCCACAGAATCTCCGTTGCGGGCAAACTGGGCCTGCGTTTCGCACCAGATCCGCCACTCGTCCGCGCAAGGAACCGGAGTCAGTGCGGCGAGCTGGAAGAATCTTGCGAGGCTTTCGCGCTCATCGTGCGGCGATGGCTGGCCGACCGCTGCGAAAAGCCATGCCTCGCCTACACCGCATTTCAGGCGAAGCCGCTCCTTCATGCCGGTCCGCGCGTTTCGATCGATGGTGAAGAGACCGTCCGCCACCCTTTCTGCTGCGACCAACTCCTGCTCCGCCAATTCGCGGGCATCGCCATCATCCAGGCCCGTGGCCCTGAGGAATTTCTCCCAGTCCAAGGTGTAGTCCTTCACCATGCCGGTCCGCGCCGCCACGGATTGCCGGTAAAACGCTGCGAACCTTTGGATGGTCGTATTCATTCTTCGGTCGCCTGCCGCTCACTTTCGGCGATCCACTTCCGTCCTTCAGGCGAGTCGCGGTAGAGGACCGCGGGAACGTTACGCACGCCGACGCGGCTGCCGCGGCGCTCTTCCTTGCGCGAGATGACGATGAGTTCGTCGCACTGGCTGAAGGCATAGGGAATGTTGCCGCTGGACATCGAGAACATCCCTTGAAGACCCAGTTCCGCCATCGCCTGAAGACAGTTCTGGATCCGCTCGCCGGAGAGTTTGGAGAACGCCTCGTCGATAGGCACCAGGGCGAGCGACGGTTCCTTGCGGCGCGTTTCGTGGCGGTTATAGGCGTGCAAATAGCTCGCAAGAATGGCGACGAAGTAGGGACTTTGATTTTCACCCCCGCTCATCTTGCCGCTCTGCTTGTCAACACTCACCGGTTTGCCATCCGGATCGCGGATATCGGTGACAAGCAAGTCATAGTCGAAGTATTGGCGGTAGTCCAGCAGCCGAGCGGCGTCCGGGCTGTTTGCGTTTTTCACGAGGGTCCCCAGGAAATTCTCCAACGCGTCCTTCAGATCGCCAGCCATGCTGGAGAAGAACAGCTCGTCCTCGTGGTGCATCGCGTTCAAATCGATCAATTCCCGATAGACGCGGAACTCCGGATTCGGCTTTTTCTCGATCTTGTAACGATCATGGCCGATGGGGCGCTTGAGCTGGTGATTGAGCAGGGAGATGATGTTCTCCACGTTCTTGATCGCCTGCTGCATCCGGCTCAACACCTGGGTGCGGAACAAAGTCTCCCAGCGCTTCCGTTCTGTAGCGGACTTCTTCTCGTATTCGGGAATGTTGGCTCCCTCGATGACGCCGAGGATCCGCTCGTAGGGCGTGGTGTCCACGCCGTCCTCCGGCAGGTCGTCGAACTTCGGTTGGAAGCGTGTCTTGAAAGCCAGCATGGCCACCTTGAGATCACCGGTGGCCCTCAGGGCATCATTTTCGGCAATGGCTGCTGCACCCTTGAAATCCCTTGCACGGGCATCGAGGGCCGGAGTGTATTCCGCCGCCTCCGCCTTCCAGCTCCGGTATCGATCATGATAGCGCACGATATCGATCTTCAGCTTGGTCTTGGAGAATTCGTCCTCCCGGCGCGATGCGTTTTCATCCGCCTCGGCGGCTTCCTTCTCCGCGTGGCTGATCTCGATGTGCGCGCCCTTTTTGAGAATCGTCTTCGTTTCCCCTTCGTAAGCCTTGATCTGCTCCTTCAGCTCCTCGATGCGGAATCCAAGCGATTCAAACTCGTCGGTGGAAATCGCCTGATAGTCGGCCATGCGTGCCTCGTGTCGGGCTTCAAGCTTGGGAAGCTCCTCGACCCGCACCAACTCCCGCGTGATCTCGGAATGATCTGGAATCTCCTGCTGCCTTGCTGCGATGAGCCGGTCGATTTCCCGCTCCACGGGTTCCAAGCGTCGCAGGGTCACCTCGATGTCGGCCAGCCTCTCTTGCTTGAGTTCAAGCTGCTTCTTGAGTCCGTTTTTGCCGATGAAGGGAAGCCCGTCATACGGACGCGGGCGCGTCACCTTGCCACCGATCTTGCACAAGCCATCGGGCATCACGGCGGAGTCATGTTTGTCGAAATCCTTGGGCGATGAAACGCGGATGATTTCCCCGAAGCGGCTGTCGAGATAGGAGGAGGCCGCAGGATCGGCGCATTGGAAAACCTCCGCGAGCGAGCCCTTGAGCCGCTTCGGTTTCAAGTCGGCGAAATACCCGCTATCTAACAAATACTGAGGCCCGCTCTTCGAGAGCTCATGTGCGGCAAGCCCGCGAAGGATTTCCAACGCCCGGGCATGTTGTTCTGTGGCAACGAAGACCGCAAACTTGTCGCCCAGCATTGTTTCCGCTGCGGCGCGCCAGGTTTCATCTTCCACCTCACAGAGTTCACGCAGTGCCCGCGGCCCCGGTTCACCTGGCATGAGTGACAGGTGATCCAGCAGCGCGGATAAAAGCGGCTGTGGCCCCGGTGAGATTCCTCGTTTCAAGGAATCCACCTGGACCTCAAGCTCGCTTTTCTCAGAGCGGAGGCGGTTGAGTTCGATCAGGTCGTTGCGGAACCGGTCGCGAAGCTGCTTGCAGATTTGGTCCGCTTCGGACGCGAGCATGGACAAGGTGTTCGAGGTCTCATTGCGGTCGCAAGAGTCCAGAAACTTCAACGCCTCCTCCATGCGCGACACATCCACGAAAGGATGAAGCGGGGCCTTCGCTACCTCCGCCATCCAGTTGCGCGCCATTTTCACCCGCTTGCCGAGGCCACCCTCGATCTTGTGGGCGATGCCCTTGAGCCGGTCGATTTCCATTTCCAGCTCCCGGATCTCGTCAGCGAGTTTTTTATACAAACGCCCCTCGGTGGACTCGTTGAGCAGAGCGGCAGCCTGCTCGCAGGCCAGGCGGGCACTATCGGTTAGATCGGCCAGCTCCTTGAGACGGAGTTCCGCACCGGCATTCTCCTCGCGGAGTTTTTCAAGCTTCGCCCGCTTCGCTGCGGCATCGGCCGAGGCGAATTCCCATGCGAGTTCCGCGGCGAGATAGCCTGCCACATCCTTGTCGCGCAGCGCGTCGCGCAAGGTCACCGACAAGGCACGGATCTTCAGCAGCATCTCCAGCTGCGCCCGCAGCTCGCGCAGTTCCCGCTCGTAGGATTCGTAGTCCCGGAAGCTGGAGATGACGTCGTCCACCGCCACCGCCTCGCCGGGAAGGACGAACTGACGGCAGAAGTCATCGAAGCTCTTCAGGTTCGTGAACGACATCGCGCTCGGCAGAAGGCGTTCCAGCACATCCTTGTTGAAATTGAGGTGGCTTGCATTCGCCATATCCCGCAGATACTCGCGGGTAGAGCTGAACAGGCGGCCTCCCTTGGAGTCGATCAGAGCTTTGAACTCCGCCATCGAACGCGGCCTCGATTTTCCGTCTTCAGGCGAAGTGGACAGAAAGTCCTCCCGCTCCAGCGGCGCGGGGCAGTAGAAAGGAATGCAATGTCCGTCTGTTTCCGAGACGTTGTGAAACTCGAAACGCAGGCCCCAGGTTTCGATACGGTCCTTCGCAGGCCAGGTGAACTCCGCTGCGATGTAGGTGGTTACTCCCTTGTCGTGGAAATACTGTGGCTGGCCGTTTTCCTCGCGCTTGGTGTCCAGCAGGCAGTAGCCCTTGATGGTCCGGTCGCTCCGGCTTCCTGTCGCGCTGCGGTTGAAATGGTGGCGCGCCTTTTCCGGGCCGACCAGCACCAGCATCAGGAGGTCCATGAGGATGGATTTTCCGGAACCGGTCACTCCGGCCAGCACCAGGTTCCCCTTCACCGGCAGGGAATCCCGGTATCCGTACCAGTTGAGGGCGTGGATCTTTGAAAGCTGGATGGCACGGTTGTTCATGACGTTTCCTCCTCTCCTCCCTCATCCTCTTCCAACTCCGCTCCACCATCCTGCGTGGTCGTCTCGCTTCCGAATGCGGCTGCAGCCGTCGTCCAATCTGCTAGATCACGGAAGGGCATGATCCGCCGGATGGCCGGCAGAACTTCAATGCCGGATTCTTCAAAGGGCTCCGCGGACTCGAAACGGATGAGATTGAACCTGGCCGCCTGCCGCAGGATTTCCCTCAGGCGGCCGGTAGGAAACTTTCCCACCGCGTCCGGCAGCAACTGGTCCTGGATCAGGCCGTTCAATTCGGAAACCGTTAGAAATGCCTGATCCTGCCCTTCGTCCCGCCAACGGACATCCCCGGCATACCACAGCGCGAGCCAGACGAGCGTCGCATCCTGCCGCAACCGGAGCCGCAGCGAAGCTGTCTGTGGAATCGCCTGGATCAGCCGCTCCTCGTGCAAGAGCACCACTTCCAGCCCCGCCAGACGCGCGGCTTCCTTCAACCACTCGATGTACTGCCGGCACCAGTGATAGAGTGCCGCACTTCTGTTTTCCAATCCGCTGATCGATCCTGCGGCGAGCAGCTCCTGCAGAGCCTCGCCCAATCGTGCGCGTTCCCCTTCCGGCAAGGCCAGTAGGCCTCCGCTCTTCGGGGATTCAAACGCGCTGTCCGTTTCTTCAGTCATCGGATCGGGAAAATTCTATTTCTTGATGATGGAGAACCGCTCCACGGCACAACCTTCCAGCGTGTCCACAGGCGGCTCGGATTCCTCATGCAGCACTCGTTCGACATCGAGCCGGTAACGGGCTTCCGGCGATTCGGAGTGCAGCAACAGGGAAATGAGATCGGTGAAACCGGCTTCACCGCTGATAGAAAGATCCCCGCTTCCGATGCGGTCGCCCTTTCCTCCCGGCAGAGATTGCACGAATTTGTTCGCACGCTGAATGGAAAGCGAATCACGCAACGAGCGCTGCATGTCACGCAGCCCGTCGTCGCGATCGCTGTCGCTAGTGGTGTCTTCGAAAGGCTCCTGCTCCAGTGGCGTCCTGCGCACCGGTGGCGCATACAGGGAATCCCTACCCGCAGGCAGCTTGACGGCGGGCAAGCGCAAGGCAGGCAATTCCGGCAGGTCGGCCGCGTGGAGCGAAAGACGCTTTCTCGCCAGAAGGCGGTTGGCCGTTTCAAAGAGGGCCTTCACTTCGGTGCGTCTCTCGCCGGTCACATCCTGAAGGTAACGGAATCGCGCGAGCGAGCGACGGGTGAAGTCAGCCGTGCGGCGGTCCACCTCGTCGGCCATGGGCAGGACCCGCTCTACCAAATTGACGAGATCATCCAGCGACTGATGGACTTTTGCCCGCGCCGTCTCGGCAGACATGCCGGGATTGCGGCGCAGAACTTCCGTTTGCATCTCGGCCAGTGTCCCGGCGTCGTCCATGAGCCGGGTGTGGATGCGCTGGACCGCTTCCGGCAGGCGCAACGGCAAACGCGAGCGTACCAGTTCCGCGTAACAAGCGTGTGACATCTGCTCGGAGAAATCATCGAACACCATCGCCAGGTTGCCCCCGAGCGTTTCCTCCTCCAACTGCCGGCGAGTGAAGCGCTGGACCGACTTCTGCATGGACCAGAGCTCGTTCAGGCCCTCGCGGACGTTCGACAGGCAGTTCTCCACGATCTGCCAGGGGCGCGCGGAGATCTCCGTCTCGTCGAAAAGCATCCCGCAAACAGCAATGAGTTTGTCCGTGAAAACCGCCGCTTCCGGCCAGGCCATCTTCCTCAAGGCAGCGATCAAGGTCGCACCATGCGCGTCGAAGTGGATGGTCCGCCGCCAGTCACGCCTCGGCGGTTCCTCCAACCAGTGGCATTTCAACAGGTGTTCCAACAGCAGACGCGCCTTGTCACGCGTCCCTGCCAACTGCATTTCCGGGTTCCCGCCGAGTTCACCGTCAAACTCGAATCCCGGGTGATGCTCCAGCACCTCACCAATCAATGCGACGACTTCCTCCCGCGCCATGCCTTCCGCCCGTTCGGATGCTTCACGTTCGAGGGAATCCAGCACATCGACATAAAACGGCGCGTTTGTTCCTGATAGAATGCGGAAGAACCCGGCTCCACGCGTCTCCCGAAAGAGGGCGGTGGAAAGATGCTCGCCGGGCATGATCGTCCTTTCTATCAGAATCACGCCTCAGCATCGCTGCCTTCTTCGGATGAGTCACCGGGATTGACCGGTGTTTCTCCGGTCTCGGAATCCGCTGAGGTGTCATCTCCATCCGGGATGACGAGTGAGATGTCCTGAAGCTTCTCGCCTTCCTTGAGGGTGAGGAGTTTCACGCCCTGGGCATTGCGGCCGGTTTCGCGGATCTCGTTGACGCGGATGCGGATGCTCTGGCCGGTGGAGGTCATGAGCATGAGTTCATCCTCTTCGGTCACGGTGACGGCACCGACGACCGGGCCGGTCTTGTCGGTGACCTTCATGGTGATGATGCCCTTGCCGCCGCGCGACTGGATGCGGTAGTCATCGAAGGGCGTGCGTTTGCCGAGGCCGTTTTCGGAGGCAACCAGCAGAGTCGAGCCCTGGGTGACCTTGGCGAGGCCGACGACGAAGTCGCCCTCGACCGGGCGGATGCCCATGACACCGGCGGACGAACGGCCCATCGAACGGGTGTCGTCTTCGTGGAAACGCAGGCTCATGCCCTCGTGGGTGACGAGCACGATCTCGTCGGAGCCGGAGGTGAGGCGCACGCCGATGAGTTCGTTCTCCTCTTCGATGATGATGGCGATGATGCCGTCCTTGCGGTAGTTGCGGAAGTCGTTGAGGGCGGTCTTCTTCACCTTGCCGGAACGGGTGGCAAAGAACACGAAGCCGGCATCCTCGCGGAAGGTGACGTCGTTGCCGTTGTCATCGGTCGCACGTTCGAGGCGCAGGAGCGCGGCGATCTTCTCGTCCGGCTTGAGGTTGAGCACGTTCTTGATGCTGCGGCCGGTGGAGGTGCGGGAACCTTCGGGAAGTTCAAACACGCGCTCGACGTAAACGCGGCCGGTGTTGGTGAAGAACAGCAGGTAATCGTGCGCCTGCACCGAGAAAAGGTGCTCCACGAAATCGTCCGGCTCGTCCTTGCCGGTGGCTTTCGTTTCCATGCCCTTGAGCCCCTTGCCGCCGCGGCCTTGCAGGCGGTATTCGGTGGCGGGAGTGCGTTTCACGTAACCGCGGTGGGAAAGCGTGACGATCATCGCGTCGTTGGCGATGAGGTCTTCCATGGCCACTTCACCGGCCTCGGCAAGGATCGGGCACTTGCGCGGAGTGGCGTACTTGTCGCGGATCGCGCGCAGCTCGTCCTTGATGATGGTGAGCACGCGGACCTCGCGGGCGAGAATGTCGAGCAGGTCCTTGATCTCGATGAGGATGCCGTCGTATTCGCCCTTCACCTTATCCTGCTCCATTCCGGTGAGCTGATAGAGGCGGAGTTCGAGGATGGCGTTCACCTGGCGCTCGCTGAACACGTAGCGGTCGCCCTGCACGGCGGCCTGCGAACGGATGAGGATGCCGAGTTTCTCCGCGGTGGCGGTGGAAAACTGATAGGCGGCAAGGCGCTCGCGGGCCTCGTCGCGGTTTTTCGAATCGCGGATGATCTTGATGAAGTCATCGAGGTGGCCGAGAGCGAGCAGGAAGGCTTCGAGCAGCTCGGCGCGTTCCTCGGCTTTTCCTAACAGGTAGCGCGTGCGGCGGATGATCACATCGCGGCGGTGCTCGATGTAGGCGTCGATCGCCTCCTTGAGGGAAAGCTGTTTCGGGCGGTTCTGATGGATCGCCAGCATGTTCACGCTGAACGAGGTCTCCAGCGCGGTGAGCTTGAAGAGCTGGTTGACGACCACCTGCGGGCGGGCGTCGCGTTTCAACTCGATCTCGATGCGGGTTTCCTCGTCGGAAAGGTCGCGCATGCCGGAGATGCCGGTAAGCGTCTTCTCATTGACGAGCTCGGCGATGCGTTCCTGAAGCACGGCGCGGTTCACGCCGTAGGGCACCTCGCGGATGACGATGAGGGACTTCCCGTTTTCGTTTTCCTCGATCTCCACCTTGCCGCGGAGGCGCATCGAACCGCGGCCGGTGCGGAAGTATTCCTCGATGCCACGGATGCCGCGGATCTCGCAGGAAACCGGGAAATCCGGACCCTTGATGAGCTGCATCAACTCGGGGAGCGTGATGTCCGGGTTGTCGATCTGCGCGCAGATGCCGTCGATCACCTCGCCGAGGTTGTGCGGTGCGAGGTTGGTGGCCATGCCGACCGCGATGCCGGTGCCGCCATTGACGAGGAAGTTCGGGAACGCGGAGGGAAGGACGGTGGGTTCTTCCTGCGAGCCGTCGTAGTTCGGTTGGAAATCGACCGTGGCTTTTTCGAGGTCCTCCATCATCGCCATGCCCAGCGGATGAAGACGGGCCTCGGTGTAACGCATGGACGCCGCGGCGTCGCCTTCCACCGAGCCGAAGTTTCCTTGTCCATCGACGAGCATCTCGCGCATCGACCACGGCTGGCCCATGTTGACGAGCGTCGAGTAGATCGATTGGTCGCCGTGCGGGTGGAAGTTACCCATCGTTTCACCGACGATCTTGGCGCACTTCACGTGAGCCTTGCCGGGAGTGACGCCGAGCTGGCGCATGGCATAGAGCACACGGCGCTGGGAAGGCTTGAGGCCGTCACGAACATCGGGAAGCGCCCGCGAAATGATCACGGACATCGAGTATTCCAGGAACGATTGGGAGAGTTCCTCGGCGACGTTGATCGGCTTGATGGAGTCGTTGGACATGGGGAAGTCAATGGTCAGCGGTCAATGGTCAGCAGGATGAAGAGTCTGCAGGGCCAATGGACCGGATGTAGGCGTTCAGGCGTTTTTTGTAGGTTTCGACGCGGTCGTAGAGCATTCGGGCGGTCTCGCGTTCCACCAAAGCGCGGCGGGCGGCTTTTTCGATCCACGTCTGTGTTTCCTCTGCGGACCCACGTGAGTAATAGCAGAACTTCTGGTTCTCCTTGAAATGATAGCGGCCATAGCCCTCGGCGAGATTCGCTGCGATGGAGTCCGCCGAGCGGACGATTTGTTTTCCGAGCGTATCCTTGGCGAAGAAATCCCAGTTCAGAACCACGCGCCATACTTCCTCGCCGATCTCCATCGCATCGCGATAGATCTCCAGATCGTTGATTGCGCTTTTCATGTTCTTTCCTGATGGCTGTTGACCAATGACCGCTGACGGAATTTGGACGTCACACGTCCAGATTCCTGACGTTGAGCGCGTTGTCCTCGATGAACCGTTTGCGCGGCTCGACGATGTCGCCCATGAGGACGTCGAACATCTTGTCGGCTTCGACCATGTTGTCCTCGTCGAGGCGGACGCGGAGGAACTGGCGTGTCTCCGGGTCCATGGTGGTTTCGAAGAGCTGCTTGGCGTTCATTTCGCCGAGACCCTTGAATCGTTTGATTTGCACGCCCTTGCTGGAAATTTCCAGGATGCGGGAGAGGATTTCCGGGATCGAGAAGAGCGGGGTGGCGTGTTGTTTGTCGCCCTCGCCTTCAAGCAGGTCGAAGAGCGGGGTATCATCCGAGTGGAAGTTGCGGATGTCGATGCCGGCCTCGGTGAGGCGGGCGAATAGCTTGGCGATGGCGTGGGACTCGTGGAGCTCGTGCAGTACGGCGCGGCGGGATTGTCCGGAGCTGTTGCCGAGTTCCTCGTCGGTCAGCACCTCATCGAAGAGGCGGAGGTCGCGGTTGGCGGCGGCGTAGGCGCGCAGCGCCTCTTCGTCCGTGAAATAGAGTACGCTTTCGTCATTGCCCTCGCGGATGCGGACCATGAATTCCGGAAGGTGCCCGCTTTCCGGGCGTGCGGCGAGGTAGTCGCGGAAATTGCCGCCATTGCCCTCGATGGAGCGGGTGTAGCGGGAAAGCGACGACAGCGTTTCCAGAATCCCCTTCAACTGGTCCGCGGCGAAAGTACGGGATTGGTCGTAGGTGCGGAGGACGACCTCGCCTGCGCCGAGCTCGATGAGGATCTTGTTGAGCTGATCGTTGTCCTGGACGTATTCCGAGCGCTTCTTGCGGGTGACCAGATAGAGGGGGGGCTGGGCGATGTAGAGATAGCCGCGCTTCACGAGCTCCGGCATGTGGCGGCAGAAGAACGTGAGCAGCAGGGTGCGGATGTGCGAGCCGTCCACGTCGGCGTCGGTCATGATCACCACCTTGTGGTAGCGGACCTTGTCGATGTTGAACGAGCCTTCCTGATCTCCATCGCCGATGCCCGCACCGATGGCGGTGATGAGGTTCTGGATTTCCTTGTTCTGGAGCGCGCGGTGGAGGCGGGCCTTCTCGACGTTGATGAGCTTTCCGCGCAGCGGCAGGATGGCCTGCGTGCGGCGGTCGCGGCCTTGCTTGGCCGAGCCACCTGCGGAGTCACCTTCGACAATGTAGAGCTCGGACTTCGCGGGATCGCGCTCCGAGCAGTCGGCGAGCTTGCCGGGAAGTCCGCCGCCGGAGAGGGCGGATTTTCTAACCGTCTCACGCGCCTTGCGCGCGGCTTCGCGGGCGCGGGCGGCGTTCACGGATTTCTCGATGAGCTTGCGGGCGAGCGCCGGGTTCTCATCAAAGTACTGCATGATGCCCTCGTAAACGATCGAGGAAACCACGCCTTCGATCTCGGTGTTGACGAGCTTGTCCTTCGTCTGCGAGCTGAAGCGCGGGTTCGGCATCTTCACCGAGATCACGCAGACGAGGCCTTCGCGGACGTCGTCGCCTGACAGGGCGGGATCCTTGTCCTTGAGGATCTTGTTGGCCTTGGCGTATTGGTTGATGCCGCGGGTGAGGGCGGTGCGGAAGCCGGTGAGGTGGGTGCCGCCGTCGCCGTTCGGGATCGAGTTGGCGAAACAGAGGATCTGGTCGTTGTAGGAATCGTTGTATTGGAAGACCACGTCGGCGAAAACATCGTCCGTGGATTTCTTGCCGTCGTAATCCAGCTCGATCTGGCGTTTTCCGGTGAGAATGACCGGATCGTCATGGATGACGGTCTTGTTTTCACCCAGCTGGATGACGAACTCCTCGATGCCTTTTGCGTAGAAAAACGAGGTCTTCTTCGCGGACTCCGGACGCTCGTCTTCCAGATCGATGGTCAGTCCGGGATTGAGGAAAGCGAGTTCGCGCAGGCGGGTGGCGAGGCGGTCGAACTTGAACTCGATGGTATCGACGAAGATGGTCGCGTCCGGGAAGAAGGTGATGGTGGTGCCGGTCTTCTTCGGGTCCACCTCACCGACGACGTGGAGGGGCTCGGTGGTCTTGCCGCGCTCGAAGGCGATGCGGTGAACCTTGCCATCGCGGGAAATATCCGCACGGAACCAGTCGGAAAGCGCGTTGACGCACTTCGCGCCGACGCCGTGGAGGCCGCCGGAGTATTTGTAGGCGCCTTGTCCGAATTTGCCGCCGGCGTGAAGGTTGGTGAGCACAAGTTCGACAGCGGGCATGCCGAACTTCGGGTGCATGTCCACGGGGATGCCGCGGCCGTTGTCGGAGATGGAAACGGATCCATCGACATGGATGGCCACCTTGATGCGGCCGCAGTAGCCGGCGAGGTGTTCGTCGATCGAGTTGTCCAGCACCTCGAAGACGCAGTGGTGAAGGCCGCGTTCGTCGGGGTCGCCGATGTACATCCCGGGTCGCTTGCGGACCGCCTCAAGACCTTCGAGTTTGTCGATCTGCGCGGCACCGTATTGCTGCTCGGACGCGACCTTGGTTTCGGCTTGCTGGGGCTCGTGGGGAGACTCGGACATAAAGCTGGGGAAAGGTCCGAAATCCGGGCTGGGGGCACAAGGAACTTCTTCCGGAAAATCAGGCCCTCCGGAGGGCTGTGGCGGCTTCGGAAAGCGCTGGTTTTTCCGGGTTTGCGAGGACCTCAACGGGCGAGGTGCTGCTTGAGGATCCAGGCCGCGGCAACGCAGACGGAAAGGGTCAGGATGAAAAGCACGACAACCTTGATGGACTTCACCGACTCGCGGTTGAGCTGGTGGGTTTGATCGACGATGGCGTCCGGGGCGATCCGCGCCTTCGAGCGGGCGGGGACATCGCTCATCGACCTGCGCCTGCGGATGCCGGGGGATGAAATGACGGTGCCGCAGACCGGGCAAGGGCCGCTGGTGCCGGCAAGGCCCGCGTCGATGGCCAGCGTGGTGCCGCAGGAGGAGCAGGAGAACTGAATCTTCCGGTCCCGGGGCGATTCGGGCGATGGGCGGTAGGGATGCACGGGCGGTGTGGGGACCATCGCCGGGGGGGCGGGGTTCCGCCTAGGCGAGGTTGAGGCAGGCGCACTGCCATTTGAGGAGCAGGTCGCCGGGCTGGGCCTCACCGGCGGCGAGGGTCTCCAGAACGGCACGCGGGGCGATGAGGGAGCCCTCGATGTCGAGCTTGGCGGCGGCCTGCTCGCGGGTGCGGAGGAATTCCTCGACGCGGCGGTCGAAGTCCTTGTCGCGCTTGCGGCGCTTGGTGGACGGACGCTCCGGCCACTCGGACTCCGGGATGGCCTCGATGGCGGCCACGGCGGCGCGGAAGCGTTTCACCCGGTCCGGGCGGAAATGGTGCGGCAGGGTGATGTTGCGGCCCGAGGAAAGCTCGATGGCCCAATCGAGGAGCTGGCGGTTGGTGACCACCATGAAGGACGGGCGGTCCCAGGCCTTGGCCTCGCCGTCCCGCCACTGCCAGAGAGCCCGCAGACAGGTGAGGCCGAAGCGGTCGAGCTTGCCGGAGCCCTGGACCCGCCAGGTTTCCTCCTTGGTGTCGTCCCGTTCCAACACGCGGCGGCGGGCGGCCTCGCAGCTTTCCTCAAACCAGTCATACCGCCCGGTTTCTTGGAGTTTGCCCACGATGATGTCGCCCATTTCCAAGAGGTAATCGACGTCGTTGAGCGCGTATTCGATCATCTTTTCGGAGAGCGGCCTGCGGCCCCAGTCCGCCTTCTGCGAGGATTTCGAGAGTTCCACGCCGAAGTAGCGCTGAACCAGGTCCCCCAGGCCGAAGCGCCTTTCGCCGAGCAGGCGGGCACCGATCTGGGTGTCGTAAACGACGGCCGGCAAATCGCCGAACTGGCGCTTGAACATCGTCATGTCGTAGTCCGCGCCGTGCATCCAGACGGTGGCCTTGGAGAGGTAGCTCCACAGCGGATCGAGGTTGTCGATGGCAAGAGGGTCGATGAGCACCGACTCGCCACGCACGGCGAACTGGATCAGACAGAGCGATTCCCGGTAGCGGTGAAGGCTGTCCGCCTCGGTATCAACCGCGCAGACAGGCTGCGGTGAGGCTTGTCCGGCCTTGTCGAGGTGTTCTATCAGCCGCTCGGTGGAATCGATCATCTTGAGGTTATACGCCCGTTTCCCCCGCGCCCTCGCATCCGGAATCGGACCACTTGCGCGGCACCACGGGAATCACTGGAAAAACGTGGGATGCGCGGGGGATGGCTGACAAGCGGAAACTGGGGAGTCCGCCGGAAAAAAGCCATACCTTGTAACCACCGCCCTCAGACCACCCGGAGGGCGGCAGCCTGCTCGGCGGAGAGTTCGGCAAAGGTCCAGGGCAGTCCGTGGGCGTTCAGATCGGCCATGAAGGGGTCCGGATCGTGCTGTTCCATGTTCCAGACGCCGGTTTTCCGCCATGCCCCTTCGAGCATCTGTTTGGCGCCGATCATGGCGGGCACGCCGGTGGTGTAGGAAATGGCCTGGGAGCCCACTTCGGCAAAGCAGGCCTCGTGGTCGCAGATGTTGTAGACGTAGATGGCCTTGAATCGGCCGTCCTTGAGGCCGGTGATCACATTGCCGATGCAGGTCTTGCCCTTGGTGGACTTGCCGAGGTCTCCGGGGTCCGGCAGGACGGCCTTGAGAAACTGGAGCGGGATGATTTCCACCCCGTTGTAAACGACCGGGTCGATCCGGGTCATGCCGACGTTTCCAAGCACCTCGAGGTGTTTCAAGTAGTTGGGCGAGAACGACATCCAAAACTGGGCGCGCTTCAGCGTGGGGATGTGTTTGACGAGCGATTCGAGCTCCTCGTGGTACATCCGGTAGATTTCGTAGGTGCCCACGCCATCCGGACAATCGAACGACTGGTGAAGGGACATCGGCGGGGTCTCGACGAAGTCCCCGTTCTCGAAGTGGCGGCAGGGGGCGGTGACCTCGCGGATGTTGATCTCGGGGTTGAAATTGGTGGCGAAGGCCTTGCCGTGGTTGCCGCCGTTCACGTCGATGATGTCCAGGGTGTGGATCTCGTCAAAATGGTTCTTGAGGGCCCACGCGGTGAACACATTGGTCACACCAGGGTCGAAACCGGAGCCGAGAAGCGCGGAAAGACCGGCTTTTTCGAAACGCTCCTGATAGGCCCACTGCCAGGAATACTCGAATTTCGCGACGTCGCGGGGCTCGTAGTTGGCTGTGTCCAGGTAATCGCAGCCAGCCAGCAGGCAGGCGTCCATCAGGTTGAGGTCCTGATAGGGCAGGGCGACGTTGATGAGCAGGGTGGCCCCGGTGCTGCGGATCAGCGCGGCGGTCTCCTCCGGATTGTCGGCATCCACCCGGGCGGTGGCGATGCTGCGCCCGGTGCGCTGTTTCACCTCGGCGGCGATCGCCTCGCACTTGGAAAGCGTGCGCGATGCCAGGGTGATCTCGCCGAAAACTCCGGGGACCATGGCGCATTTGTGGGCGACGACATTGCCGACTCCGCCGGCTCCGATGATGAGGACCTTGTTCATGATGCTGCTGCCACAAGGGGTGCGGGAAAGCAGCGGGACTGGCAAGACGGAACATGCCCGGATGCGCCGCGCACCAGCCGGACCGCGGCGGCGATGATTTTTCCCGACAACTTTTGGGTCGCACGGTGTTAACCTGTCTGCGAGGCTGACGCCCGACGAAACACTCCCTCTTCTTTTCATGAAAATCCACTCCACCACCGCCATCCGCCGCCGCGCCGGCTTCACCCTCCTCGAAATGGTCATCGTGCTCGGCATCATCGCCATGATCCTCGGCGGTGCGATTTTCGCCATGAAGGGCATCGGCGACGCCGCCAAGCTCAAGCAGGTGGAAGCGGACTTCAAGAGCCTCGAAAGCGCCCTGCAGATGTACAAGCTGAACGCCGGTACTTACCCGACGACCCAGCAGGGCCTCAAAGCCCTCCAGGACAAGCCCTCCACCACCCCCGTTCCACGTCGTTGGGTGCAGGTGATGAACAAGATCCCGAACGACCCCTGGGGAGCCCCCTACAGCTACCGTTTCCCCGGCAAAAAACGCGCCAACGAGTTTGAAATCGTGAGCAAGGGGCCGGACGGCATGGAAAACACCGGAGATGACCTCAGCAGCCAGGACGACTGACCGACGCGCGGGTTTCACGCTCATCGAGCTGGTGTTGGTGCTTGCCATCGCCGCCATCATCATGGGCGGAGCCCTCGGGATGATGATCTATTCGTCCGACGAGCGCTCGCTCCGGGAAACCTCCGCCGAGATCGAAATGATGGCCAAGCGCGCCAGGACCAGCGCCATCCTCCAGCAAACTCCCTACGCCCTGGAGTTCCGCGAGGGAATCGTGCGCCTCATGCCCCTGGCCGAGGCCGGGCGGGACGAGGAGAAAACCGTCGGTGGACATGACATCGGCGGCGATGAGGCGGATTCCCGGCCCGGCGAACGCAGGGAATTCAGCCTCCCCGGAGGCATGGAACTCGCCGTCCGCCGCTGGAACTCGGATGCCTGGCTGCCCGCTGCCAAAAAAGCGGTCCACGTCTGGCGCTTCGACCCGAACGGCCTCTGCGAACCCCTCTCAATCCGCATGGTACTGGAGAAAAGTTGGTGCGAGGAAATCTACCACCCGCTCACCGCCACGGTGAAGGAAAGCCAGTTGGAAGCCCGATGAAACCTGCCACGCCCCATCGCCGCCGCGGATTCCTTCTCCTTGAGATGGTTCTCGCGCTTGCCGTGTTTGGCATCGCGGCCACCGGTTTCACGGTCGCCCTGCACCAGATGGCCAAGGTCGCCGCTCTCGCCCAAAGCGAAATGCGCGTCACCCGCTTCATGGACAGCGCCCTGGACGAAGCCCTCTCGATGCCGGTGCTCGAAGAAGGCGAGGTCGAGTCGGAAATGGGCGAGGCCGGCAACGAGGTGAAATTTCTCACCACCGTGAAACTGCTCGAAGACCTGGAAAACGAGGACGGCCAGATCCTCCAGGAAATGTACCACATCCAGGTGCTGGCCACCTGGATCGAAAACGGCGAGCGCCAGGAACGCTCGGTCGAAACGTGGCGCTACGGCCGCATGTACCAGCCATGAAGTCGCGCCCATCCACTTCCCACCGCCGGGCGGGTTTCACCCTGCTGGAACTCGTCGTCGCCATCGGCCTCATGGCCATCATCAGCGGCATGGTCTTCGGCATCGCCCGCACCTCCCTCGCCCTGGGCAACACGATCGTCGCCACCCAGAACGAGGAAATGGAACACCAGGCGTTCTTCGACCTCCTCAGCCAGCGCTTCTCCTCCCTGCCCGGCAACACCCGCTTCAACCTCGCCGTCGAGGACTCAGGTTCCCACTACATTTCCGACCTCACCCTTCAAAACGTCCCCCTCGCCTTCACCTGGGGCGGCGAGGAACGCATCGCCAAGGCCGTCCAGCTCTCGACCGTCAAACGCCGCAGCGGCTACCTCGACATCGTCCTGCGCTACTACGAAAACGAAATCCTCGAAGGCTCGGAATCCGACTTCGGAAGCTCGTCCGCCATGAAAGAGGAGCCCTTCGCGGAAATCGTCCTCCTCACCGACGTCGCCTACTTCGAATGGCGCGTCCTCGACGGCCGCTCGATGGAATGGCAGTTCGACTGGGAAGTCCAGGGCCGCCTGCCCCTTCAGGTCGAGCTCACCATGGCCATCGGAGCCAAAGGCGAGGAATTCCGCCAGATCTTCTGGATCCCGCCCAAGCAAAACCCGGAGGTCATGATGCGCCAGCTCATGCAAGGCGGCGGAAACGGCGGCGCAGGCATCCCCGGCGGCGGCAATCCCAACAACGGCGGCAACAACTCGATCACCATCCCCGGCGGCCAAGTCCCCGGCGGCGGATCCCAAGGCGGCAAGGGAGGCGGCCAGTGAACCCATGACCCTCTCCCCCTCCATCCCTGCCCGCCAGCGCGGTGCCGCCCTCCTCGCGGTCATCTGGCTCATCGCCATCCTTGCCCTCGCCTGCATGGCCGCACTCCGCGTCATCTCCTTCGATGCGGAAATCGCCTCCGCCAAAATCCACGGCTCCCGCGCCCGGCAAATCGCCGAAATGGGCGTCGCCGTCGGCTCCAACCCCATCGTCAAACGCAGCGACCCCATCCTCCGCCAACTCAACGAGGAAACCGGCGAGGGCTTCGAAGTCCGTATCGTTTCCGAAGGCGGACGCTTCAACATCAACGCCATCCTCCTCCAGGACGACAAGGCCCTCATGCGCGAGATCCTCTCCAAATGGGGCCTCGAACTCGAAGACGCCCAAGCCATCGCCGACGCCCTCGGCGATTGGGTGGACTCCGATGACAACGTCGCCCTCAACGGCGCCGAGAAGGACGACTACGAAAAAGCCGGCCGCATCAACCAACCCTTCAACCGCCCCTTCTACGATCTCGGCGAAATGCGCCTCGTCCGCGGCATGGACCTCGTCGAGGCCGTCCGACCCGACTGGCGCGACTGGTTCACCATCTGGAGCGGCGGAGCCCTCGATGTGAACGAAGCCTCTGCCGAACTCATCGCCGCCGCCGCGGAAATCCCCGTCGATCAGGCGGAAATCATCCCGGAGACCGTCCGCGGCACCGACGGACAGCGCGATACCGACGACGACTCGCCCTTCCAGAATGCCGCCGCCGCGCTTGATCTTTTGGGCATCGACGTCAATGGTCGCCCCGACATCGCCCGGCGATTCACCGCCAACGACGCCACCACCCGCATCGAGAGCATCGGCTACGCCGACGGTGCCAAACGCAAGATCAACGTCATCGTCCGCAACCGCACCGGCAAGCCGGCCCTTCTCGAACGCACCGAAGAAATCATCCCGTGAGCAAAACCACCGAAAACGTCCTCCTCGTCCCCGGCGAGACCGGCTGGGAAATCTGGACCCGCCAGGGAGACGGCCCCTTCACACTCGCCAACGCCACGGGCATTCCCCGCGCCGGTGACCTCACCGCCATTCCCAATGGCGACCTCACCCTGCTTTTCCCGGTCCGCGCCCTCACCGCCGTGCCAATGCGCGTCACCAGCGATGATGACGCCCTATTCCCGGACCTCGCCGCCCTCCATGCCGAGCGCCTCGGCCTCCGTCCGGATCCCATGGCCGGCCAGCTCACCGATGTCTTCGTGGTCGCCCGCGCCGAGGAAAACACCGCCCTGCTCTCTGTCTTCCTCCGCCCCCCGGGCGATGGCGACATGCCCCCCAAAGGCCCCAAGGCCTTCGATCTCTCCGCCCGCGCCTTCCCCGTCACCGGCGACACCCTGACCCTCTGGAAGGAGTTCGGCCGCTGGGTCTTCGGCCTCTACCATCAGGGGAAACTCGTTTACTGCCAGGCCACCTCGGTGGATGCCTCCCAGCCCGACGCCTCACTGGCCCGCGAAATCAAACTCTCGCTCATCCAGCTCGCCATGCAGGGCATGGAAATCGAGCCCTCACGCGCCGTCGTCTGGTCCTCCGCCACCGACCTCAACCCCGCCGCCCTCCGCGATATTCTCCGCATTCAGGTCGAGGTCACACCCCGCCCCGCCCCGCTCACCCCTTCTCCCCTCAGCAAGCTGCTCCCGGCCGACGTCCGCGCCGCCCGACGCGCCGCCCAGCAACGCCGCAACCTCATCACCGGCATCGCCGCCGCCGTCATCGCCTACCTCGGCATCATCGGCTGGTTCGGATACGGCCTCTGGAAGGATGTCTCGGAAACGAAGAAACTGCTCGCCGCCGCCGAGGAAGCCGCCCCCGATGCCGAGGAATACAACCTCCACCTCGCCAAATGGGACGAACTCGCCCCGGCCATCGACCTGAAAAACTCCCCGGTGGACATCCTCAACCGCATCGCCACCTGCATCCCGCCCAACAGCGGCCTCCGCCTCAAAGAAGCCGATATCAGCGCCTCCGAAATCAAACTCCGCGGCGAGGCCCAGCAACTCCAGGCCGTCAATACCTTCAGCCTCCGCCTCACCAAACACAACGAACTCGCCAACTTCACCTGGCAAACCCCCGAGCCCAGCCAGTCCACCCGCGGCTGGGAGTTCGTCTTCACCGGAGAAGTCCCCACCGCCGAAACCCAACCCTGACCGACAAATCCCGCCAGGTCCGGCATTACTTCCACAGCTCCAGAGCTCCCCAACATGTCTCCACGCGAGAAAAACCTCCTGATCTTCTTCGGTACCGCGGCCTTCCTGGTGCTCAATTTCCTCGCCGTCGGGTTCTTCAAAAACAAGAAACTCGCCGTCGAACGCGGCCTCGCCGATGCCCGGCAGAAACTCGAATTCGCCCAGAAAGTCAGCGAAAGCCGCGACCAGGTGACCGATGAAATGGACTGGCTCGTCGAGCACGAACCCGAACCCGCCGCCAACCAGGACGTCCAGACAAAGCTCCAGCAACTCTGCGAACGCCAGGCCAAAACCGCCGGCCTCACCATCAAGACCCAGAAACCCATGCCTTCGGAAACCTCCGAGGGCCTCCATTTCCACCGCGCCAAGTTCCAGTTCAGCGTCACCGGCACCGAGGAAGCCCTCTACACCTGGCTGGATAGCCTGAACGACCCCACCCAGTTCCGCATCGCCACCCAGATCAAGCTCGCGCCCGACAAAGAGGACGACACCAAGATCGATTGCACCGCCGTCGTCGAACAATGGTTCGTCCCCGCCCCGCCCTCGGCTTGATCCCCTTCCACTCTCCACCATGAACGCCTCCGTCCGCACCCTCCTCGCCTTCCTCGCCCTCGCCGGCTGGGCGGCCGCGGATCTGCCGCGAAAGGTCCCGAAGTCGAAATACTCCGGCCTCTGGACCAACTCACCCTTCACCACCAAGCCGGTGGTCGAGGGCGGCCCGCCTCCGCCCAATCCGCTCGATGATTACGCCCTTGCCGGCGTTTCCCCGATCTCCGGCGGATACCGCGTCACCGTGCTCAACAAGAAAAAGCCCGAGGAACGCATCTTCATCTACTCGGACGATCCGAATCCCAAACACGGATTCAAGATCCTCGCCGTCACCCGCAAGGATGGCGACCCGCTCGGCACCGTGGTCCGGCTTTCCTCCGGCTCCCAGACCGGCACGGTGTCTTACGACGACAAGCTGCTCACCCTCGCCCAGGCCCCCGCTCCCAAGCCGAACCAACCCGGCCAGCCCCAGGCCCAGCCGGGTCAACCGCAGCCCGCCCAGCTTCAACCCGGCCAAATGCGCCAACCCCGCCCCCGCGTCGTCCCGCCGCCCGTTCCGGGCCAGACCACGCCGCAACCGCAGGTCCAGCCACAAATCCAGCCGCAGGTTCCCGTTCCCCAACCTCAGCTCCAGCCCCAGGCTCAACCGCTCAACAACCCGAACCGCGCCGATCGCCGCGGCCCACGCTAGTTCTCCATCCCAACCGTCATTCCGAAATCCCTTTCCATGTCCGTTCCACGTTCCCTCGTTCTGTTGCTCGCCGGTTGGTCCTCGGTTCTCGCTCAAGAGCCCGCTCCCGTCACGCCCGCTCCCATCACCCCTCCCCCACCCGGCGTCCCGGTTCCCGGAGCCGTCGCCGAGCCTCCCACCGGTGCTCCCGCCGCAGCCACCAATGTGCGGCCCGCCACTCCAAACAAACCCGGTGCCGCCGTCGTTCCACTCGGGGAAACCAAAATCACCGAGCCCATCGAGGAACTCAAACTCAGCGGTGACGCCCTCGCCTCACTCTATCAGAAATACACCGGCCGCCGCGTGATCGTCACCTCCGCCGCCGCCACCGCGGAGTTCCGCTTCGTCCAGAACGCCAGCCCCGCCGATCCGCTCACCTACGCCGAGGCCGCCGAACTGCTCCGCAAGGCCGCCGTGCTCGAAAACTTCGTCTTCGTCCAACACCCGCAGGATCCCAAACTCGATATCCTCACCCTCGCCACCGGCGGCCCACGCCCCACCAACGTCGATATCTCGGTCTACAACGAAAACACCCCGCTTCCCACCACCGACGTCGTCATCACCTACGTGATGACCCTCAGCCACATCAAGCCGGACCAGGCACTCAACATCTTCACCCAGATCATCGGCCAGTTCGGCGCCTACGGATCGATCTCCGCCGTGCCCAACGCCTCCGCCGTGGTCATCACCGAAAAGGCCTCCCTCATCAAGAGCCTCATCGATCTCCAGAAAACCATCGACGTCCCCGGTTCGGTCCAGTCCACCCGTTTCATCAAGGTGGAATACGCGGACGTCACCGAGATCGCCACCACGCTCACCGAACTCATCACCGCCCAACAAAGCGCACAGACCACCGCCGGTGTCCAACGCACCAACAACGCCGCTCCCGCTCCAGGCGGTGCACCCGCCGCTCCCGCTGCCCCCGGCGGCGGATCCTCAGGCGGAGGCGAGGACACCCCCGTCCAAATCGTCCCCGAGCCACGCACCAACCGCATCTTCTGCATGGGGCGCCCGGTCGACCTCATTTTCATCGAGGGCCTCGTGAAGGAATTCGACGTGCCTTCCAGTGAGAAAACCTTCCTCCGCCGCAAACTCCGCTTCCTCACCGTCTCGGAATTCCTCCCCATCGCCGGCGATGCCCTCACCCGCGCCTTCTCCGGCACCGGCGACGGTGGCGGGGCCGCCTCAGGCGGCGGCGCAGCCGCCACCGGTGGCCAATCCACCAGCTCCCGCTCCTCCGGCAGCTCCCGCTCGTCTTCCAGCAGCCGCAGCTCGCGCTCCTCATCCAGCAGCGGCTTCGGCAACAATTCCTCCTCCGGCTTCGGCAACAACTCGTCCTCCGGCTTCGGCGGCGGCGGCTCCTCCGGCTTCGGCGGCGGCGGTGGCAGCGGCGGCGGTGCCGCTCTCGGCGATCCCAACATCAGCTCCGCTCCGGAATCCATCCTCGTCGGCCGCACCCTCCTCGTCGCCGACAACATCACCAACTCGATCGTCGCCCAAGGCCCACCCTCCGCTCTCGAAATCATCGAACGCCTCCTCGACCAAATCGACGTCAAGCCCGACCAGGTCATGATCTCCACCGTCATCGGCCAGCTGACACTCAACAAAAACCTCGAAACCGGAGTCAGCTACCTCTTCCGCGGAGAAGATGTCCTGAGCGGCGGGGGCAGTGGTTTCCCCGGCTTCACCCCGGTCACCGGAAACAATAACAACAACAATAACAGCAACTCCAACGGCTTCCCCGAGTTCGACCGCAGCGTCCTCACCAGCTCCGGCCTGCGCGCCTTCGGAACCGTCGGCGACATGCGCATCTTCATGAAGGCGCTCCAGTCCAAAACCGACTTCACCGTGCTCTCCCGCCCGAGCATTTTCACCTCCAACAACCAGAAGGGCTCGATCTCCTCCGGGGAACGCATCGCCATCCCCACCAACAGCAACAGCTTCTCCAACGGCGGAGCCTCCACCAACATCGAATACCAGGACGTCGTCCTCAAACTCGAAGTCATCCCGCTCGTCAACTCGGACAACGAGATCACCATGCAGATCGCCCTGCTCAACGACGAACAGAACGGCACCCAGATCATCTCCGGCGCCGGCTCCAACGGCGAGGACCTCTCCGTGCCCAAGATCTCCACCCGCGAAATCCTCACCACCGTCACCGTCCCTAACAACAACACCATCGTGCTCGGCGGCCTCATCGTCGGCCGCACCGGCAAGGACAAGAGCGGCATCCCCATCCTCAGCGACATCCCCTACCTCGGAAACCTCTTCGGCGGCACCACCAATACCAACGACCGCTCCGAACTCATGGTCTTCATGCAGCCTTCCATCGTGAAGAACGAGCGCTCCATGAGCGCCGTCCAGAACGACATGGACTACCGCTACAAGATCTCCCCGGACGCCCGCAACTTCGCCGATGGCGACGGCGTCCTCCCCGGCGTGGATGACATCAAACGCGTGGACGACAAAGGCAAGGGCGGAAGCTCATCGCTCCAAAAGCAAGGTTCCCCGGCATCCTCCGCCTCCTCCGGCAACAGCAGCGTCAAGCCCACCATCCGCCCGGCTCACAAACGCTGAGCCAGCAAGCGCCAAATCCCTGAGGCCCACCAAACCCTCAGGGAACTCCGTGATTCCGATCGCGAGCGGTCCCCGTCGGGACGTCGGGACGTCAGGACCTCAGGAACTGCCTTGGAACTCCGCCTCAACATCGAGAGACGCCATTCTTTGACGGATCACTGGACCGATCAGACCCGATCCCTCACGCCCCCTATCTCGACAAAGCCTCAAAACACAAGGCAAGGCAAGTAGAACAATCTACATGGTGACAGACATTTTGTAGGGAATCCTCTTGTCACGGGGCGCGAGGCATGCAGGATGGGAGCATGAGGCGGGCGCGCTGGCTGGCACCTTGGAAGGATTCGCGGGTCAAACCGGCGATCTACCACTGCATTTCACGCGTGGTGGACCGCCGCTTCGTCTTCAAGGACCTCGAACGCGAG
>JAIXOR010000032.1 GCA_027486655.1 Verrucomicrobiaceae bacterium
CTTCGTCGTCTTCGTCGTCTTCGTCGTCTTCGTCGTCTTCGTCGTCTTCGTCGTCTTCGTCGTCTTCGTCGTCTTCGTCGTCTTCGTCGTCTAACGTGCTGTTAGATGGATCCGGGACGGGATCGGTGGATTCCGGGTTGCTCGG
Organism: Verrucomicrobiaceae bacterium; assembly: GCA_027486655.1. Lineage (GTDB taxonomy): Bacteria > Verrucomicrobiota > Verrucomicrobiia > Verrucomicrobiales > Akkermansiaceae > Luteolibacter. Next base: position 146 of record JAIXOR010000032.1, read on the forward strand.
GTTTTCCGTTGGGTTTTCGGAGGGGTTTTCCGCGGCGTTGTCTGGCCCGGGTTCGGGTTCGGTAACGGGGTCCGGGACACGGCCGTTGTTTTCGAGCAGGACGATGACTTCGTTTTGGACGGACTCGACCTGGGAAAGTGGGATGTCCGGGTCGCGGACGAGGAAGATTTCGCCGGACTTGCGGTGTTCGTAGACGCGGAGGATGCCGTTGGGGGTGCGCTGGCTGTCGGTTTCGCGGAGGGTTTTCTGGCGTTCAAGCATGACGGCCAGGATGTAGCGGGTGTTTTCGGTGTGGTCCTCGTCCTCTTCGACGAGGCGCCGGAGGATTTCCTCGGCGGAGAGTTTCTCGACGGGGTCGGGGGCATCGTTTCCGGAGGGTGCGCTGAAGACGGATTTCCAGAACGAGAAGGGTTTCTCCGCGTCCTCGGCACGCTGCTTCCAGGCATCGATGCAGAAGTCGCGCCGGATGTAGCCTGAGGACTCGGGGTCCGGGAAGAGGGCGGTGACCAGGGTTTCGCCATCGGTGAACGCGCGTTGGGTGGCGGCGCATTCGCGGGAGCGGGAGCGGACATGCCAGGATTCTGGAAGAGCCATGGGGAAGGGTTGGGTGGAACGGGTCGAGGAATCAGTCTCCGCCGAGAAGGATCTTCCGGAGCCGCTGATAGATCGGGCGTCCGGAGACGCGGCGGTGGAAGAGGTAGAGACCGAGGAGCGAGAAGGAAAGATTCGGGAGCCAGGCGGCCAGGGCGGGGGAGAGGGTGCCGGATTCGCCGACGGCCAGCGAGATGTTGCTGACGAGAAGCATGAGGGCGGAGAGCACCACGGCCAGGAAGATGCCGCCGCCGGGGCCGCGGCGCGAGAAGTGAATGGCGAGTGGGGCGGCGAGCAGCACGGTGACCAGACAGGCAAAGGGCAGCGCCCAGCGGTAGTGCCAATGGGTCAGATAGGGAGAGGGGTCCGCGAAAAGGTGGTGGCGGGCGTTGGCCTTGATCCAGGTGCTGAGGTCGGGAATGCCGAGATGGGCGGCGCTGAGGCCGGGCTTGATGAGTTGCCAGGGAGTCTCCGGCCAGGAGTCGATCACGAGCGGGGAATCCTTGGATTCGAACACGGGCGGCTGGTCTTCGGTGTAACGGCCGATGAGCGGTTTCTCGAAGATCCACGTGCGTGAGGAACGATCCCAACGGGCTTCCGGAGAGGAAATCCGGGAAACGATTCCGCGGTTTTCTCCGGTGGTGGTGACTTCCACGTTGAGCAGCGGTCGGCCTTTTTCGTAGTCGGGAGGGAAGGCGCCGATCATCCAAAGCCGGCGGCTCTCGGGGTCGCGGAAGAGCACTTTGGAGGCCTCGGTGGCCTGGATGCCCGCGGCTTCGGCGAGGATTTCGTCCTGCCTGCCCTCGGCCGTGGGGGCCCATTGGTAGTTGAGGCCCACGCTGAGAAGGGTGCAGAAAAACCCGGCGATGATGAGCGGCAGGGTCGTGCGGACCACGCCGCGGCCGGATTGGATCACGGCGATGATTTCGCGCTGCGAGGAAAGTTTGCCGAGGGCGTAGAGGAGGGCCAGCAGCAGGCTGTAGGGAAGCAGCAGCAGCACGATGGCCGGCGAGCGGGTGGCGTAGAAGGTGAGGATCGTGAGCAGGATGTTGGAGGAGTTCCTGAAGTCGGTGATCTTGTCGCTCAGATCGATCAGAAACCAGATCAGGAACAGCGCGGAAAGGCAGATGCCGAAAATGCCGAGAAACTGGCGGGTGATGTAGCGGTCGAGCGTGCCGCCGAGGGAATAGACCAGCCCGGCCGCCGCGGGCAGCATGCAGAGTGCCGCCAGCACCAGCGTGCGAGCCTGGTGGGCGGGGATGTCCGAATCCGGAAAGCCGATCAACTGCTGTTCGATGGCACGCATTTCCCCGGGCAGCAGCAGCGCGTACAATCCCGCCCCTGCGGCGGCGAGCGCGAGGACGAGGAGGATGCGATTCAGGTGACTGCGCGTGAAATCCATGGGGGATCGCTCGCCGCCGAGACTGGCTGGCCCGTGCCGGGGGTGTCGAGCGTGTTGTGGCTTCGCCGAACTTGCGGCTTGGCAGCGGGCCGGATGCCGGATGCGATGGGCGGGCGATGATTTCCGTCACGGAAGGCCAGCCGATCCCCGGGTTTTGCGACTCGGTGCGCGACGCGTTCTCGCCGAAGGGCCTCCTCGCGAAATCCCGCGATTTTGAGTATCGGCCCCAGCAGCAGGAGCTCGCGGTGGCAGTGGCCGAGGCGCTGGTGACCTCCTCTCCCTTGGTGGCGGAGGCGGGCACGGGAGTCGGGAAATCACTGGCCTACCTGCTTCCGGCCGCGCGGTTTGCCCTGGAAACCGGTCGCAAGGGGGTGATCTCGACGCACACGATCAACTTGCAGGAGCAACTGGTCCGCAAGGACATCCCGATCGTGCGCAAGCTCGTCGATCACGAGCTGCCCGCAGTGCTGCTCAAGGGGCGGCAGAATTACCTCTGCCCGCAGCGTTTGCGGCGGGCGCTCGATCAATCCGGCGACCTCTTCACCGGCACGGAAAACGAGGAGCTGGAGGCCATCCGCAGATGGGCCGAGGGCACCCGTGACGGGACCTTGAGCGATCTGGATTTCCAACCGCAGATGAAGGTGTGGCTCCAGGTTTGCAGCGAGGCGCACATTTGCACCGCCCGCAACTGCGGACCGCGAGGCAATTGTTTTTTTCAAGAGGCGAGGAAGGCCGCGTCCGACGCCAAACTGATCGTCGTGAACCACACCCTGTTCTTCGCGCTGTTGGATGCCGAGATCGAGGAATCCGATGAGGAACCCCGGAAAAACAAGGGATTTCTTTTCCCGAACGACTTCGCGGTGCTCGACGAGGCCCACACCATCGAGCAGGTCGCCGCCGTCCAGCTCGGCTTGCGAGTATCCCAGTCCGGCCTCCGTTTTGACCTCCAGCGGCTCTACCATCCGAAGACCCGCAAGGGCCTGCTCAAGTCGTTTCGCAAAGCCTCCGCTCTCACCGCGGTGGAAGAGGCGATCCTCGCCGCGGACCGGTTTTTTCACGACGTTGGCGATGTGTCGAACTTCGGAAACTTCGCCAAGGAGTGCCGCATCCGGCAGCCCGAACTGGTTCCTAACAGCATCGCCGAGCCCCTCCGGAGGCTTTGGCAGGAGATCGACTCGCTTGCCGCCGATGTCGATGGGGAGTCGACGAAATCCGAGCTGCTCGACGCTTCGCGGCGCCTGCGCGAGGCCCACGGCGCGGTGGGGGCCTTCCTGGATCAAGCGGAGGACGAGAGCGTCTATTGGGTCGAGCGGGGAGGCCGCGACGAAGCGCAATACAGCCTGCATGCCGCCCCGGTCAACGTTGCGGACCGTTTGCGGCCCCTTCTCTTCGGGCCCGGCCGCGGGCTGGTGCTCACCAGCGCGACGCTCGGTGTGGGAGACCCGAAGCTCGGATACTTCCGCGGCCGCGTGGGTGCGGAAAAGGCCCGCGCCCTGTGCATTGGCAGTCCTTTCGACTACCCGAAACAAATGCGGGTGCGCATTTACAAGTCGGTCCCGGACCCTGGCACGCCACGGTATGACGAGGCCCTCGCCGACGGCATCCGCCAGTCCGTGCTGGAGAGCGATGGCCGGGCCTTCGTGCTCTTTACCAGCTATCGGACCATGCGCGACGCCGCTCAGCGTCTGGAGCCCTTCTTCCGCAAACAAGGGTGGCGCGTCCTCATGCAGGGCGAGGGCATGCCCAGGCACCGCATGATCGAGGAGTTCCGCAAGGACGTGCACAGCGTGCTTTTCGGCACGGACAGCTTCTGGACCGGTGTCGATGTGCCGGGAGAAGCGCTCTCAAACGTGGTCGTCACCCGTCTTCCCTTCGCCGTACCGGACCATCCGCTCACGGCCTCGCGGCTGGAGGCCATCGAGGCCGCAGGCGGGAATCCCTTCATGGAATACTCGGTTCCGGAGGCGATTCTCAAGCTTCGCCAAGGGGTCGGCCGCCTGATCCGCACTTCCAAAGATCACGGTCTGGTCTGCATCCTCGACAACCGGATCCTCACGAAACGCTACGGAAAATCCTTCCTTCAAGCGCTTCCGGACGCCCCGGTGGAGGTCATCGGCTAGGCCCGCCACGGGGCAAGCCGGGAGATCGCTTGCTTGAGCAGTGCCGCATCCCATTGCCCCGGCGCGGTCGGGCTGCTGCCCAGATATCCGTAGTTCAACACGCTGCCGCATTGGGCGCATAGCAGCCGGGAGACCGGGGCCAGCGCCCCCATTCCCATCGTCGCCACCGGAATCCCTTGGTCCGCAAGCTGGAACTCCGCCAGCCGGGCCAGATCCGCAGGACTGTGGAGCATCGCCGCCGCCTTGAACACCGCCGCCCCGGCATCCGAAGCCTGCTTCGCGGCAGCTTCCAGGTCCCGGGTCGCCGGCAGCTTGCCAAAATCATGGAACGAGGCCACCCACGGCAGACCGAGCGCAGCCAACTCGTCAATCAATCCACGCATCGCGGAAATGCTGGCCACCTCGATGTCCACGCAGGCGGCCCTGCCAAGGACCGCCGAGAGCATCGCCGAGCGCCGGCCGTCATCCAGCTCACGCCCGCCCCCCTCGTCCGGACGACGCGCGGTGAAAAGCATCGGCAAACCATCCAGATGCCGCCACGCCGCCTCGCCATCGCCTGGATCTAACAGATCAAGCCGGATTTCCACCAGATCGCAGGCATTTGCCGCCTGTTTCGCATCCGTTGCCGCAAGATCCACCGAGTTTCCGATGCTGCCCGCCACCCAAGGTTTTTCGGGTGTCTGAAATATCGACGAGAGGCTCATGAGCGAGTCATGCGCCGGACAATCCCGCCCGTCAACCGCATGTGCGTGAGTCGGCCGTCGCAATCCTCGGAATTTTTGGGGATTCCGGGTTTTTCTCTGGCCAACCCGAAAGGCGATTCCCTAGTTTCTTTCAAACCCCACGCGTATGCACTCGATCTTTCGCAAAACTTTTTCAGTCGCCGCCGCCATGCTCGTCGCCGGACTCTCTCTGGGAAGCGCCAGCGGGCAGGCCGCCAAGGTCCTCGGCGAGAAACCTTCCTTCGATGATCTGCCCTCTCCGGAGTTCAGCGGAGGCAAGCAAAAGGCCTTCAAACCGAAGGATTGGCTCGAAATCGAAACCAAGCTCAAGATTTCCCTCAGCCCCGAGCCGCCATCCAAAACCTGTGAGAAACTCACGGTGAAGTGGTACATCGCCGTGAAGAATCCGGAGAAATCCGGTACCTTCCTTCTTCTCACCAAGGACATCGATCACGTCAACGCCCCTCTCGATGAGGAGATCTACTGCTCGGTTTACCTCTCTCCCGCTTCCATCAAGCGTCTCACCGGCTCCGACAAAGGCGGCAAAAACGCCGTGGAATACGTCGGCTACGAGGTGCTCATCAATGGCGAGAAGGTCGCCTCCGAGACCAGCAAGGGCAAGGTCGGTTGGTGGACCAGCGCTTCCGACAAAATCTCCCGCTCCGACACGGTGCCTCTCCTCAACAAGAGCGAGACTCCCTTCAGCACCATGTGGTGGGACCGCTACGCCGAGGTGGCCGTCCCCGGCAAGTGACCGGATGCCACACCTCATACCTCCTCACGGTTTCCAACCGCTCAATCTCCATTTGCCCTGAATCATGGCTGAAAATCAGACTACCGTCGCCCTCAACATCGGCTCCCAGCGCATCAGCATGGCCGTTTTCGAGACATCGAAGAATGGCGGATTGGTGCTCAAATCCTACGATTCCGAGTCCATCGTGGCCGATCCCTCGATGGATGCCTCGCGCATCGCCCAGAGCCGGGTGGCCATCGGGGATCTGGTCCAGCGCCTCAAGGTTGGCAAGGGCAAGGCCCGCTACGCCATCTCCGGCCAATCCGTCTTCACCCGTTTCGTGAAACTGCCTCCGCTTCAGGAGGACAACATCGAGCAACTCGTCACCTTCGAGGCCCAGCAGCACGTGCCCTTCCCCCTCGCCGAGGTGGTCTGGGACTACGAGCTCATCGAAACCGGATCCGATAAGGAGGTGGTCATCGTCGCCATCAAGAGCGATGCGCTCGACGAGATCAATGCTTCCGTCAATGACAACGGCCTCGGGACCTCCGAGGTCGACGTCGCCCCGATGGCGATCTACAACGCCTTCCGTGCCACCTACGGCAACCCGGAAGAGCCGATCCTGCTCATCGACATCGGTGCCAAGACCAGCAACCTCCTCTACATCGAAGGAAAACGCTTCTTCACCCGCAGTGTCGCCATCGGTGGGGCCTCCGTCACCGCAGCCATTGCCAAGGAATACGGAATCTCCTTCCTGGAAGCCGAGCATCAGAAAGTTGCCAACGGACTCGTCGCCCTCGGCGGCGGTCACACCGAGCAGCTCGATGAGGCCGTGGCCGCACTCGCCATGGTCATCCGCAACGCTCTGAGCCGCCTGCCTGCGGAAATCTCGCGCACGACCAACTACTACCGCAGCCAGCACGGCGGCAGCGCGCCCCGCCGTATCCTCCTTGCCGGTGGAGGCGCCAACCTCCCCTACACGCTGGAATTCTTCCAGGAGAAGCTCAACCTGCCGGTCGAATACTTCAACCCGGTTCGCAACGTGGCCGTCGGCAAGGGTGTCGACGCCTCGGTCGTCCAGCGCGAGGGCCACCTCATGGGCGAACTCGTGGGCCTCGGCCTGCGCGGCGTCGGCAAGTCCGAGATCAATATCGATCTGGTGCCGGTCGTCGTCGAGCAATCGCGTGCCGCGGACCGCCGCAAGCCTTTCTTCATCGCGGCAGCCGCCGTGCTCCTCGGCGGCATGGCCGCATGGGCCGTCCTCAAGGGAATGTCCGCCTCCAAAGCCGAGGATCTCGCCCGGACCATGGAAGAGCAGCGCGATGCGCTCGCGCCGCTCAAAACCCAGATCGAAGGCCTCCTCAAGACCGAAAACTCGCTGCGCCAGATCGCCGACGGATACGTCAGCGCGGAATCCGATCACGCGATCTGGTTCGACCTGCTCACCGAGGTCCGCGGTGCCTTCGCCAGCGACGCGGTGTGGATCACCGACTTTGAGCCCATCCACGGATTCGATGTCAACAAGGCCCTCGAGCCCAAGACCTCGAATGCCACCGCCAAGGTCGCGAACGGCAAACCGGTCGTCAAACCGGAGTTCTACAACACCCTCTACGGAGCCACGTCTCTCGCCGATATCCAGATCGCCCAACCACAGGCGGCTCCGGGCAGAAAGCCCGCCGGCCCCGCCGCTCCCACGGCCGTCACCGCCAACGCCGTCCGCATCAAGGGCTTCTGGCGCGAGAACCCCAAGAGCCAGAACGTCGTCTCCGAGCTCCTCAAGAATCTTCGTGAGAAGTCCCAGAGCTTCCGTTTCACCACCAAGGATGCCAAGGGCGCGAACGTCACCCTCAGTGACGAACAAATCCTCGCCATCACCGTGGAGGGCAAGCCCGGCGACCTCGGCCTCCCCTTCGAAATCACCCTCCCGCTGGCGCGCGAGGTGAACGTCAAATGATCAATCCCTAAACTCCCGACCACCACACCATGAGTTGGATCAAGGAAAACAAGTTTCTCGCAGGACTCCTCGGAGGAACCCTGCTCGGAGTCGTCGGCCTCTACTTCCTCGCGTCGTCAGGCGGTTCCCGCTACGATGCCGCCAAGGAACGCTACGATGCCGCTTCATCGGAAGTCTCGACCTACAAAAAGATGCCGCTCTATCCGTCCGATGCGAATCGCGACGGCAAGAAGAAGGCGCTCAACGACTACAAGGAGGCCACCGAAAAACTCCAGTCCGCGTTCGACGCATTCCGTCCGAAGGAACTCAAGAACACCTCGCCCCAAGAGTTCACGAATCGCCTGAAGTCCGTCAATGACGAGGTCCGCAAGGCCTTCGACGACGCTGGAACCAAAGTGCCAGAGGCCTTCTTCTGCGGATTCGAAAGCTACAAAACCAACCTCGCACGCAGCGGTGCCACCGGCATTCTCGACTACCAACTCGGCGCCGTGCAGAATCTGATGCTCGCGCTCGCCAAGTCCGGTGCCACCGAGCTCAAGAATCTTCATCGCCCGACCCTTCCCGAGGAGGACGGCAATCCTTACAAGCCCGGCGATGCCGATGTGGCACGGCCTCTTCCGCTCGAAATCACCTTCCAAGGCCCGGAAAAGGCTGTCCGTGCCTTTGTGTCCGCGCTCTCCAAGACCGACGAGCGCTATTTCGTGATCCGCTCGCTGCGCATCTCCAACGCCAAGAAGGAACCCCCGCGCGCCGCCGATGCCAAGTTCGAGAAACCCGCGGATGCCAAGGCTCCGGCCGAAGGTGCCTTCGGTGGGGGTGGATTCGTCCTCCCGGGCGATGAGCCCAAGCCCGCCGAAGCCGCCACCCCTGCTCCGGCCGCTCCCGCTCCGGCGGATTCCAGCCGGATTCTCGCCCAAGTCCTCGGCAATGAGGAGGTCCAGATCTTCCTGCGCATCGACCTGATGCAGTTCCTCCCTTCCAAAAAACTTCCCTGATCCAGATCCCAAGCCCAAGTCCATGTCCTGGTTCTCCAAAAACTTCGAAAAAGCCGCTCTCGGCGGTGCCGTGGTCGTTGCCCTCGGCCTCGGCTACCTCGGCTACAGCAAACTCGGCGGAGTGGAAGCCGACTTCGTCCCTAACAACGGCGGTGCCGGCGGTAACGCCACCGCAGTCGCAGGGGCCGACCTCATTCCCAAGGCCAAGCAGTCCCTCGCTCTGGAACGCATCTGGTCCCAAGCCATGGACGGCGAGCGCGCCGTCGATCTTTTCACCGGCATCCCCCTCTTCATCAAGAGCGCCGAGCCCGACAAGGCGATCGATCTTGACAAGGGCGAGCCGGTCCACGCGGACATCCCGAACAAATGGTTTCTCGAAAACCGCATCGACCTCGGCTACGCGGATTCCCCGGATCGTGACCCGGATAGCGACGGTTTCTCGAACATCGAGGAATTCAAAGGCGGAACCGATCCGAACAACGGCAAGTCCACTCCGGACCTGATCGCCAAGCTCAAGTATGTGAAGGACGAAAGCCTCGCCTGGGCCCTCCGTCCCGGATTCGGTGCCGATGGTGCCTTTCCCTTCAGTTACAAGGATTCCAAGGCCCGCCTCAACAAGGTGCCTGCGGGTGAGATGGTGAAGCCCGGTGACGTCTTCTTCATCAAGGAACCCATGGTCGGTCGTTTCAAATTGCTCGGATCCGAGGTCCGCAAGGAACTCAACAAGAAGATCAATGTGGAAATGGACGTCACCTACGTCCGCATCGAGGATCAGAAACCCAACAAGGACAAACGGGTTTATGAGATTCCCGCGCCACTCTCCGAAGAGCGCATGAACGACTTCCTCCAGTTCGACCGCACCGCGATCTTCTCGCTCGAAGCCCTTGGCCAGGCTGCCAATGAATTCAAGGTCGAGGAAAACACCACCTTCGGCCTGCCCTCCAGTTCTTCCAAGAAGGACTTCCTCCTCAAACAGGTCACTCCGGAAAAGGTCGTCATCGAAGCACCCGATGGGAAAGGCGGCCGTAAGACCGTCGAAATCAGCAAGGGAAGCCTGCCCCGCATCAACGAATAGATCTTTCAAAAAATCGCTTTTCAAACCTCGAAAACATCGCCAGAAACCCTCAGCTCACTATGCAAAAAACGCCAGTTTATCGAACCAGCCGCTCCGCCGTCGCGCTGATGGCGGCGGCCTCCACCATGCCCGTCGTCATCTCCATGGCGAACGCCGGCGAAGGCAGCTACGGCTACAGCGGACTCGCTCAACGTGAAATGGTCCGCCGCCAGGAAGCGGTGGTCGAGGGCGACCGTCTCCTCAACGAAGGCCGTGAAGCCTATGCGAAGGGGGACTACCAGATGGCGGTCGATAAATTCACCCAGGCCCTTCAAAAGGTCCCGGACGCCCCGATGTTCGCGGATCGCCGCCAAAGCTACATCGCCCACCTCAGCGACGCCAGCGTCGCTCTTGCCATGCAGCACCGCAAGGTCGGCAAGTATGCCGAGGCCCGCACGCTCCTGGAAGGCGTCATTGCTGTCGATCCGAACAATGGAGAAGCCAAGCGCGAGCTCGGTTACCTCGATGACCCGATCCGCACCAACCCGGCCCTCACCTACGAGCACACCCAGAATGTCGACAAGGTGCGCCGCACGCTCTACACGGCGGAAGGCAACTACAACCTGGGCAAATACGACGATGCCAAGCGCGAGTACGAAAACGTGCTCCGCATCGATCCCTACAACTCCGCAGCCCGCCGCGGTCTTGAGCGCCTCGCCCAAGCCAAGGCCGATTACTATCGCGCTGCTTACGATCAAACCCGCGCCGAGCTCCTCTCGCAAGTGGACGCCGCTTGGGAACTCGCGGTTCCGGCCGATGCTCCGGACATGCCCATCAGCACCTCGACCACCAGTCAGGATACCGGTGGTTCGGCCTACATCACGGAGAAACTCCGCCGCATCATCATTCCGCGTATCGATTTCGAAGACACCACCGTTGAGGAAGCCATTGACTTCCTTCGCCTTCGTTCGACCGAGCTCGACACCCTCGAACTCGACCCCGCCCGCAAAGGCGTGAACTTCGTCGTCCGTCGCCCCCGCGCCAGCGCTGCTCCAGGTGCCGATGCAGGTCTTGATCCCGCTCCTGCCGCCGGTGCGGAAGCCCTTCCGACCGCAGGAGGCGATCCCGGATCCCTCCGCGTCCGTGAGCTCCGCATCCGCAATGTGCCTCTGGCTGTCGCGCTCAAATACATCTGCGACCAAACGAAGCTCCGCTACAAGGTCGACGATTTCGCTGTGACTCTCGTTCCTCAGACCGAGACCGGCGAGGACATCCTTACCCGCACCTTCTCGGTGCCGCCCGACTTCCAGTCCCTCCTCGAGAGCGGCAGCAGCGGTGGCGGTGGCGGTGGCGGTGAAGTTGATCCCTTTGCCGAGCCCGCAGGTGGCAGTGGCGCTCCGCGTCTCGAAGCCCGGAAGCCCATCAAGGAACTTCTCAAGAATTCCGGCATCACCTTCTCGGATGGAACCACTGCTTCGCTCAGCCCGAATGGCGTGCTGCTGGTGACCAACACCCCGTCGGAGCTCGATAAGGTCGAGCAGCTGGTCAACACCTTCATCAACAAGCAGCCCAAGCAGGTCAAAATCACCACCAAGTTCGTTGAAATCTCCCAGGAGAACAGCGACGAGCTCGGTTTCGACTGGATCATCACTCCTTTCGGCCTCTCGGCAAACAACGTGTTCGGTGCCGGTGGAACCATTGGCAACGGCTCGGCCCGCGTCGGTGACGACTTCTCCGGCCCAGCCATTCCCGGCGCTCTTCCGGGACAAAACGATGTCACCAACATCAGCACCGCTGGCAACCGCTCGGGTGACTCGGCCATCTCCCGCAACAGCATCGATGCCGTTCTCAACAACCCGAACCGCACGGCGCAAACCGCCAACGTGGCCCCCGGAATCATGTCCCTCACCGGCCTCTTCTCGGATGGCCAAGTCAAGATGATCATGCGCGGCCTCGCCCAGAAAAAGGGTGCCGACCTCATGACCGCTCCCTCCGTGACGGCTCGTTCCGGTCAGAAAGCCACCATCGAAATCATCCGCGAATTCATCTACCCGACCGAATACGAACCCCCCGAACTTCCGAACTCGGTGGGTGCCACCAACGTCGGCGACGGCGGTGGCGGCGGCGTGGTCAACACCGGTGGTATCTCCACCTTCCCGGTGACACCCGCCACCCCGACGGCCTTCGAAACCCGCAACACGGGTGTGACCCTCGAAATCGAGCCGACCATCGGTGAAAATGATTTCGTGATCGACCTTCGCTTCGTGCCGGAGATCGTCGAATTCGAAGGATTCATCAACTACGGAAGCCCGATCTCCTCCGGCGGAACCGACGCCCTCGGCAATCCGATCCAGGTGGTCATCACCGAAAACCGGATCGAAATGCCGGTCTTCTCGACCCGCCGCGTCAATACTTCGCTCACCATCTATGACGGTTACACCGTGGCAGTCGGTGGTCTGATGCGCGAAGACGTCCAGAACGTCGAGGACAAGGTGCCGATTCTCGGAGACATCCCGATCATCGGACGCTTGTTCCAGACCAAGGCCGAAAACCGCATCAAGAGCAACCTGATCGTCTTCGTGACCGCCCAGATCATCGATGCCACCGGTCGCCCGCTTCGCGGTTCCGACGCGGCATCCGGTGCCGCCCCCGCCCCGGCCCCCGCCGGTGCCCCTGGTGCCCCGATGGGTGATCCGGGTGTCCTTCCTGAACTCTGAGGTCCTCACAGACCGGAAATCCACCATACCCGGCCCTCGGAAGGACTTTATTGAAAGTCTCCGAAGGCCGGGACTCTTGGTGGAAATTCGGTAGATTCCCCTGACTCCAATCCTCTGGCCCCTCGATTCCCTCATTCCCATGACCTCAACCGGACCTGATCCGATCTCCCGACCACTCTCCACACGGGAGCTGTCAGGCAGCGCGATCCGAATTCTCGGTGGTCCCCAGGGCGGTTCCGCTTCCACCCGTTCCGCTTCCTTTGCTCTCTCCTGAGTAACCCGCTTTCAATCTGCTTCTCTCAAATCAAACCCGCTCCCAATGACTCCGCGTCAATCTCCGATCCGCCGTCTGGCTCCCTTTGTGCTTCCCTCCATGCTGGCTGTGGGAACGCTTGGATGGGTCCTTTTCCAAGGGGAAAGCGATCAAGTCCACTCTCCCCAAGACCAGGTTGCGAAGTCATCCAAGCCCACCGCTGCACGGGTCGAGTCGAAGGTTAGAGACCACCGCGACAGTCGTTTGGACCGTCTTCCTCTCGCCTCCGAATTCATCTCGAATCGGGTCGATCCCGCCAACCCGCAGATCGCCGGATACCTGGAAAGCTTCAGAAAGAGCGACAAAAAGGTCTCCGAAGCCTCGGTTCGCGAACTGGTGAACCTCAAGGTAGGTAAACCTTTCAAACTCACCGCCGCCGGTATCGAGTTCTCCGGAACCTTGGATAGCAAGGTGGTCAAGGAGTCGGTCACTCTGATGGGCCTCATGCTGGACGAGGATCTCGGACAGATTCAAATCTCCCTCCGCGAGGACGGAAAGGTTCTTGCCAACGTCTTCTTCAACGGCGAGTCCCACGCTTTCTCGGTCCGTGGCCTTCCGGAGAACGGATTCTGGACGATGACCGAATCCTCCGTGGATCGTCTCCTCTGCGCCCCGCTCGGTTCGACCTTCCCGATCGCGAGGGACCAGATGGCCATGCCCCTGCTCAAGGCCCCAGGGGCGGGTGACAAAAAGAATCGCGCTCCATCCAAGGCTCTTCCCCTCCTCAGTAGCAATCCTTCCTCGAAGTTTGTCATTTACTGCGACTTTGACGGGGAGACCGTCACCGACCCTTTCTGGAACAACGGAAGAACCATCAATGCAACCCCCATCGAGCGTTGGGATGACGAGGAGTTCATCACACGCATCTGGAAGCGGGTGTCGGAAGACTTCGCCGGTTTTGACATCAACGTCACCACGGATATCTCGATTTTCGAAGCAACCGCCGAGGAGCGTCGCATGCAGTGCGTGATCACCGATGTGAACGATGCCGCCCCAGGTGCTGGTGGCGTCGCGATTCTTGGTTCCTTTGGTTCCGGAAGCGTCTGCTGGTGCTTCAATCCCACCGAGGATTCGATCGCCGATACGATTTCCCACGAAGTCGGCCACACTCTCGGCCTTCTTCACGATAGCCAGAATGACCCGGTGACCGGCCAATACAACGAGTATTATGGCGGCCACGGAACCGGCAACACGAGCTGGGCGCCGATCATGGGTGCTTACTTTGCCGACTTTGCCAATGGCGTCGAGCCCTACGATGAGGCCCTGACCCAGTTCAGCATCGGCGAGTATCCGGGCGCCGCCAATGACGAGGATGACCTTGAAATCATCACCTCGGACAACGGTTTTGGATATCGCACCGATGACAAGGGGAATACCCTCAAGAAAGCGACCGCACTTGTCGTCGACAAAGGCGATATCAATGACGCAGGCATCATCGAGCGGAATGATGACGTCGACTGGTTCGTCGTCGGAACCAGCGGTGGATCCGCTGTCTTCAACGTCCGCGCAATCGATGTGAATTCGCCCGAAACCGATGCCCGTCAGCGCGGTGCGAACCTCGCGGTCTCCCTCGAGCTCTATGACAGCGAGGGTGAGTTGATCGCCACTTCCAATCCGGCCGATTCAATCGATGCCTCTCTCAGCGAAGTGCTTGAGGAAGGTGAGTACTACCTGAAGGTTGACGGCGTGGGCAAGGGTGACCTCACCACCGGTTTCTCAGATTATGCCAGCGTCGGACAATACACGATCACCGGCACCATCCCCCAGAACGGGGTTCTTTCCGTCGAACCTCCCACGGCTCTGATCGAAAAGTCCGGTCAGGACTTTGAGTTCGCCGTATCCGCCGATTCCGAGTGGTCTTGGAGTGTCGATCAGACTTGGGTGGAAACAAACGAGGCCGTCAATCAGGATGGAAACCAGGTGTTCAACTACTCGGTCGGGGAGAACACCACCCGTGAGGACCGCACCGCCACCATCACCTTCAAATCACGCTTCCTCACAGCGACTCACACCATCACTCAGGTTGGCAAGGACGACCACGGCGATACGATCGACGATGCCACATTGGTGGCCATTGGTTCTTCGACTCCGGGTGTGTTCGAAGGGGGCGGCGATTACGATGTTTTCCGCATCGATGTTCGCGGTTTCGGAGAGCTTAACGTGCGCTCGAAAGGAACCACCAACACCTTCGGAGAGCTGCTTGATGCTTATGGCAAGCGCATTGCATCGAACAACAACGCAAGGAACCCGAACTTCAGCATCACCCGCCCCGTCGAAGCGGGCATCTATTATGTCCGCATGAGCCACGCGGTCGAAGGGGGTACCGGCGGGTATCAGATGGTTTGTGGTTTCGAAAGCAGCCCAACGGTCATCATCGATCCCTCCAAGCGTCAGGTCTCCGCTGCCGGTGGTGCATTTGACTTCCGGGTCCGCGCCAACACTTCCTGGGAGTGGTCCTGTGACAAGGCATGGGTGAAGTCGATCGAGCTGCCCAAACAGAATGGTGGACAACCTTTTGCCTACGAAGTGTTGCCCAATACCTCCGAAAAGGAAAGGGAGGCTGTCATCACCATTCGCAGTGAAAACGGATCCGTGACTCACCGGATCACCCAACGGCCAGCCGGTGCGGACGACCATGGTGACACTCGTTCCAAGGCCACCCGTCTTGCGGTCAATGGAGGCGTTTCCGGAGAGATCGACTCCGAGGGCGATGTGGACATGTTCCGATTGGAGTTCGCCACAAGCGGCACCGTAACCGTCGGAACCACCGGATCCATGGACTCCTTTGGCGAACTTCTCGACTCGAAAGGGGTTGTGGTCGACTCCAACGACAACAGGAACGGTGACAATTTCGAGATCTCCCGTGGCGTCGAAGCCGGCACCTATTTTGTCAGGGTCCGTCACTTCGACAAACAAGGGATCGGTTCCTACAGGCTCGCCTCTTCCTTCGCTCCCTCCACCCTCGTCGATGTGAACTACAGTGCATCCGAAGGTGGCAGTGTCCGCGGTGATCGGAAGCAGAAGGTCCCCCTTGGAGGTGCCGCTCGCCGTGTTTCCGCAGTTCCTGCCACCGGCTTCTCCTTCATTGGCTGGAGTGACGGGGTCAAGTCCCCCGCGAGAACCGATCGCAATCTTCTCTCCCACGTGAATGTGATCGCCCAGTTCGTTCGCACGATGACTGTGAGGACTGGCGGCGGCAAAGAACTGGCGGACAACCAGACCCCTCCCCTCGACTTCGGTGTGGTTGAAACCGGTGGCTCCGTGAAAAGGACCTTCGTCGTTCGCAATAATGGCGCAATCGCTCTCAAGAATCTGAGAATCAACAAGTCGGGCTCACACCCCGAGGCATGGACCACCTCGATTCCCTCTCGCACCACACTCAACCCCGGCCAGTCCGCTTCGTTTGAGGTGACTCTGAAGTCCACCTCTGCCGGCTTCAAATCCGCCAACTTCGCAATCGCTGCAAGCGGAGCCAGCGGATCCTTCAGACTCCGTGTCATGGGGGTTGTCGGTGGTTCCAGCAATGCAACCCGGACCAAACTCGCGGGCGGTGTCTCGGAAGGTGCCTCGCTGGCTCTCCAAAATGGCTCGGTTGGAAAATCCGCAGGTCTTGCGCTCGGTGGTGTCTCATCTTCCTGGATCGCAGTCTCTCCGGACGGGTTTTTCCGCTATCGTTTCCACCGGGCCTCAGGTTCCGCCAAGGGCGAGTCCTTCTGGGTTTCCACCGACGGAGTCCTCTGGGAAGAGGCTCTGATCCTCGATGTCTGGAAGGTTTCCCGTGATTCGGGAATCGACGAGTTCGAAGCCATCATCGCCCCTCCCGTGGAGCCCAAACCCCTCATCATCGTCTCAGAAACTCCGCCTGATCGAAAAAATCCGTGATTTTCCGTTCAAACCGATCCTCTTCCAGTCTGTGGTCCCTTTTCCATGAATTTTTTCTTGGCCAGCCACGTCCTCCACAAGCATCCTTTCTCAAGACAAACCACTTTCCAATCTCAAAGTCTCCTCTTGCAGGGAACCCAACTTTCCATTCGCCAATGAAAACCCGCATCGCCAGATCATTGCCCCTACTTGCCGCGTCGGCATTCCTTACCAGCCCCGCGCTGTTTGCCCAGGATACCGACGGTGACCTCCTCTCGGACTCCGAAGAGCTTGTGATCGGCTCAGACCCATTCGATACCGATTCCGACGGTGATGGTATTTCTGACCGCGCGGAAGAGTTTCCCTATCAAATCGTTGCAGGCACTTTCACCTTTCAAGAGGCGATGGACGATGCGGCGGCGAAAGGTGGCCGTCTTGTTGTGATCGACAGCCCGGATGCCCTTTACAAGGTCAAACGCGGGCTTTTTGCCGGTCCACTCCCGGCCCCGCTCCCCAACAATTTCGACCCCACAGTGACTCTCGCCAACGCTCTTTGGGTGGGCGGACACGACCGGATAGTCGATGGTCGCTACCAGTGGGTGGAAGGCATCGACCTCACAAAGTCGACAAGTGAGCTTCTTGAAGGCCCGGAAATCGGGGCCGCTGCCTTCGGCGACCTGGTTCCCGGCTCGAATGAGATCAATAATGTGGTCAATATCAGGTCCATGACCGTTGGCCATCTCATGGTCGCCTCGGGTATTCCCTCGGGCACCACGATCTCCAGCATCAATCTTACCGATCGCAAACTGGTCCTCAGCCAAGCCATCGAAGGTACGCTTTCCCGCAGGATTTCCGAGATTGTTGTGACCAATCCTGGCTTTGGTTACACTTCTGTTCCCACGGTTTCATTCAGTGGAGGGCTTCCTGGCATTTCAACGATCACCGTCGGCAATCAAGGAACCGGCTACACCACAATCCCGACTGTCGCGATCACCGGCGGAGGTGGCACGGGTGCCACTGCCGTGGCTTCCATTTCTGCGGGTAAGGTGACGGCGATTACGATCACCAATCGTGGATCCGGCTACACTTCCGCTCCCACAATCGCCATCACCGGCGGTGGTGGTTCCGGCGCAACGGCTACCTCGTCTCTCGGTAGCAGCCCCACTGCGGTCGCCACACTTTCCGGTGGAAAAATCCGGGCCATCACAGTGACCGATGAGGGCAATACTTTCTACACCGTCGCTCCCACCGTCGCGATCGTTGGTGGCAATGGAGGTGGTGCCATCGCGACCGCAGCCTTGACTCCCGCTGCAAACGCCAATCTGGACAAGATCATCATCGATAGCCCGGGAAGTGGATACACCTCCACTCCAACCGTCAACATCACGGGTGGCGGCGGCACAGGTGCCACTGCGGTTGCCTCGATTGACAACACCGGTAAAATCACCGGTATCGCGATCGTGAATCCAGGTTCCGGCTTCACGTTCCAGCCCGTCGTGACTTTCAGTGGTGGTCAAGGTGTCTTCTCCGTGAACCTGACCGCGGGTGGCACTGGATACACTACAGCCCCCAATGTCACTCTGACCGGTGGCGGCGGAACGGGTGCAACGGCTACAGCAACCGTCACCGCGGGTGTCGTTACCGGTGTGACCATCACCAATCCAGGCAATAATTACACCAGTGCGCCTACCGTCGCCTTCGTCGGTGGAGGTGGAACGGGTGCTGCCGCAACTGCGGTCGCAACCACCCCTGCCAGCGTGACAGCTACCATCAAGGTCTCCGCCGGCCGCATCTATTCGCCCGCACCGGATTCCTACTCCAACTGGAGCGTCAACCTTCCCGGCAACCGGGTGAACAACCAAGAAGGTGTTTTCATTGCCGCTGGATCTGCATTCACCTGGTCCACGGCGACTCTCGATACCGAGCGTGGCTACATTCTTGAGCTTCCCAAAACCTCCGCTACCAACGCCGACTCCGACGGAGATGGCATTCTTGACAACCAGGAACTGGTCGATGGAACCGACCCGATGGTTGCGGACACCGACGGCGATGGCCTCTCGGACAGCGCTGAAGCCACCTTCGGCTCCGATCCTCTCGTGGTGGATACCGATGGAGATGGTCTCAACGACAAGCAGGAACAGGATGCAGGCACAGATCCCGTTCTCGAAGACTCCGATTCCGATGGTCTGACCGACAAGCAAGAGCTCGATGGTGTCGGCACCGCTCCGAATATCTACACATCTCTTCCCCTCAATCCAGACTCTGACGGGGATACGCTGAGCGATGGAGACGAGGCAGCCTTCGGCACCAACCCCAATGTGGAGGATACTGACGGCGACAACCTTACCGACAGTGATGAGGTCAACGAGTACTTCACGGATCCGACTCTCGCCGACACCGATTCCGATGGTTTGAGCGATCGTGCGGAAATCTTCCGGAGAAAAACCGATCCTTTCCTCGATGACACCGATGGTGACGGACTCAAGGATGGTGATGAGGTCAACGGAACCACCGCGAGTGGCTTCAAGTCCAACCCACTCGTGATCGATACCGACGGCGATCTCTTTACGGATGGTGAGGAGGCCAGCGCGGCTCCGCCCACCGATCCGAATGATCCTCGCTCTTTCCCGCCCGACACAGGATCCGGTAGCAGCGATCTGGGCAATCTTCACATCTCTCCGGTCACTTATGTGCCAGACCAGACCGTGGCGATTGATCAAAGCTTCACTCCCTTCGGCCAGCGCCCTGACATCATGAAAACCTGTGAGGATGGTGCCTCGCTGATTCGTGACCGCAACGGCGTCTTGATCTGGACCGACAATACGGGTGTTGCCATTCGCCTTCCGAATGCAAGCCTTGCCCTCCCGATGTTCGTCACGAGCACCGAGTGCGCAGTCTGGAACAATCGCTACGCGGATTATGACAATTACGCCGAGAAGCCCGAGGCGGAGATCGTGCTGTATCGTCGCGAGGCGGGCGGCAATACGATCGCGAGTTCCACCATTGTTCCCCTGCAAGGCAAGTCCATCCTGGATTCCTCACCAGTGACCGGAACCACCAACTCATTCATCATCTGCACGGTCGAGAGATTCGACAACGGTTCCGAATCCGTGGCCGTTCCTGCCGTCGGTAATCCACAAGACGTGGATGTCTGGGACGGCATGCGCATGCGGATCTATCGTTTGGCTTGGGATGGTATCGTGCAGCGTGTGGATACCTTCACCGCCAACATTCCAAAAAGCGGTGACGATCCGAATTTCGACTACCTGGGTTACGGTTCCGACGGTTCCTTTGTGTTCAACCTCCGTATTGGTGTGGACTTCGTGGCCGGTGCTGGTGACCAGAACCCTGGTTACTGGTCGGATGTGAAAACCTATTGGGTGACTGGCGATGCGACGATCCGCCAAGTTCAGGATCTCAGAGGGGATCCGGCTTTCGGTGGTCTCGATCCCGCACAGTCCGCGGACCACATCATTTCCGCGTATACGACCAACAGCCGTGTTGTGCTTCTCCAGTATGACCAGACGTCTCTCAATGACTTCCGTATTCGGTCGGATGGGCTTTTCTATCTGAGTTCGAACATGCCGTTCGCTGGCTCTTTCGTTCCTACCAACCTCTACACGATCATGGGGCTTCCTCCCTATGTATACACGGTGGACGGAACATCATTCCAATTGAGCAGGCTTGACGCCACCTTGGTGAATGTCGGTGCGGCAGTCACTCTTCCGACAGAAATTGGAAATACCCCCACTTTCGTCAAGAATCCGCGTGATGGTTCGATTCTGGTCAACACTGAGAGTGTCGAGGTCGGCATGATCTGGGTTCCTTCAAGGGTCAATCGGCAAACGGGTCGGACGGTCGGTCTTGCCGCACCGCAGGCAATTCCTTCGTCGGCTCAGTCCAAGCCTTTGTTTGTGTCCAACAAGGAGGCCGTCGCATGGATGAATGGTTCGGCACCGGTCGCACCTGGTGGTTTCATTCCCCCGGCCCAGATCTCCCACTTCCAGTTGAATGATTCTGGCCGCCTTTCGACCACCGGGCTCACGCCTCCCATCGAGGGCAACTTTGTTCTCAACACTCCTCTGGCAAGTGCCGAGCCGGATCTCGAGGGTTGGTTCCTGACCACCTTCGAAAAGACCGCGCCCCGCACTGCCCTGCTCCGCACCTACAGGCTCGATATCCCGGGTGAGGCGGACCGTGATTCGGATGGTTTGAGCGATTTTGCCGAGGTTCGCCTTGGCACCGACATCGGAGATCCGGACACCGACGGTGACGGCCTTCTCGATGGCCAAGAGGTTCGTCCTTACGAACTGGTTCGCGGTGAATTCACCTGGCCTCAGGCTCGCCGTGCCGCAGTCGCAAGTGGAGGCAACCTCGCCGTGCTCAGCAGCGACTCAAAAATCAGCAAGGCAAGGCTCGCCGTCGGCTCCAAGCTCGGATCGAGCAGCTTCTGGGTGGGTGCCAGCGATATCACGGTGGAGAAGGACATCCGTTGGCTCACGCCTTCTGGAAAACTCGACGGTCCCCGTGTCACCACTCCGACCAACTGGGTGGCCTTCCAGCCGAACAACCAGAACAACTCGGACTGCATGCAGGTTGGGCCCTCCAGTCAGATGAAGTGGTCCATGGCTCAAAAGTCCAAGCTCCAGGGATATCTTGTTGAGTTTGCAGAGTCCGATCCGTTGAACCCCGACACCGATGGTGACGGACTCAAGGACGGCACCGAGCGCAACATCTTCAGTGATCCGACCGATAAGGACACCGATAACGATGGCCTCTCCGACAAGCGCGAGCGCAGCTTCGGCTCCAACCCCGTGGTGAAAGACACCGATTCGGACGGTCTGATCGACGGTGATGAGGTCAAGACCTACGGCACCGACCCGGTCAAGGCAGACACCGACAAGGACGGTCTTAATGACGGTGACGAAATCGCCGCCGGCACGGATCCGCTCAAGAAAGACACCGATGGTGACGGCCTGAGCGATGGCGATGAAGTCAATGTGAAATCGGACCCGCTCAATCGGGATACCGACGGCGACGGACTCACCGACGGCCGCGAGGATACTCTTGGCACGAATCCGACCAATGCGGATACCGACGGAGATGGTCTCAAGGACGGTGAAGAGGTTTCCAAGGGAAGCGATCCGCTGGACTCCGACAATCCGAAGAACACGGATGAGGATGGTGACGGACTCACCGACTACGAAGAGCGTTTCATCTATGGCACCGATCCCGGCAAGTCCGACACCGATGGCGATGGCCTGACTGACAAGCAGGAGGTCAATCGTGGTCTTGATCCGCTCAGCCGTGACACGGATGCGGACGGAGTCAGTGACTACGACGAGATCTTCGTGACCAACACGGATCCTTCGGTTCCCTCCTTCGGTGGAAATGGCACTTCCGGAGCTTCGATTCCGTTCGCAAGCAAGAGCGTCCAAGGCGACTACGAAGGCATTGTGGTCGGTCCGCAGGGCAGCCAGTCGTTCAAGCAGAGCTTGCGTCTGTCCGGAAGTGGATCATTCTCCTCGAAACTTCGCGGATTGCGCTCGGATGCTTCGTTCAAGGGAACCTTCACCTCCAAGGGAGCCTTCGTTGGCAAACCTGGAGATGCCGAGGGACTCAAGGAGGTGCGCATGGTGGTGGCCAAGCAGGACGATGGATCCTACAGGGTCCAGGGTACCTACACGACCCGCGAGGGCGGCACCTATTACTTCGAGCTCCGCAAGGTTTCTAACTCGGCCGCCAAGGCCTCCAGTTCGACCCTCAAGGTGACCTTCGAGGCCTCCGCCTCCGGCGATGTCAAGGGT
This sequence comes from Verrucomicrobiaceae bacterium, assembly GCA_027486655.1. Classification (GTDB taxonomy): domain Bacteria; phylum Verrucomicrobiota; class Verrucomicrobiia; order Verrucomicrobiales; family Akkermansiaceae; genus Luteolibacter. The sequence continues at coordinate 22,415 of JAIXOR010000032.1, forward strand.
CCCCGGGGCAGCGCCATCGGAACCGGTTCCGTCAGCACCAAGGGAACCGTTTCCCTCAGTGTCTACATGCCGGATGGAAGCCGCGCTTCCTTCACCGGTCCCACCTTGGCAGGAGATCAGGTGGCTCTGTTTGCGAAGAGCGACGATGGTTCCAAGGCCGTTTTGGTTGGCTCACTGAAGTTCAGGGATCTGGCTTCCAGCGACTTCAACGGATCTGTCCGTCTCTTCAGCGCGAAGGCATCTTCGGGAACTTTCTTCCCGAGCGGATATGATCAGGCTCGCGAGTTCCTCGGATCCTATTACCGCCCGGCTCCTGCCGGAACCCTGCCGGTGAAGGGCTTCGATGTCTCCAGTAACAATGCCGTGTTCGCCTGGCGTCGTGGTGACTTCGGTCCGCTCGACAAGGTGGGCACCTGGGCTTCTGACGGCAAGGTGACCATTCCGACCAATCAGTTCGATAGCGCGACGGCGTCTTTCGATCGTTCGACTGGTTTGCTCTCGTTGACCTACGTGTTGACCGATTCCAGCAAGGGTCTCAGGGCCGCCCGATCCAAGGCTCATGCGGTGGTCCAGCAGAAGTCGAATTCCTTCAAGGGATACTACGTGAGTGATGGTTCTGCCGCTTCGTTCTCGGTGAAGCCGAATGACGGTGGGCTTGATCCGGACGTCACATCGGTTTCTCCCGGCGGCAAGTTCGTTCCGGCGGCCGAGACCGTTTACTTCGTCACGGTGAAGACTTCCGGACGCTGGACGGTTGAGATTCCTTCGGATGTCGACTGGGTGACCGCAAGGATCTCCAGTGCTGACGGTCCGACCGGTTCCAGTGAGGACGTCGCGGGCCGTGGTGATGGACAGGTTCGTATCACGGTGGCGCAAAACGCCTCGTTCATGAGGCGTGAGGCGAAGATCACCATCGCTGGTGAGACTCACAACATTACTCAGGAGTTCCGCTGAATTCCGAAACTCTCTCAGAGCCCCCGGAGATCTTCTCCGGGGGCTTTTTGATGATTAGAACAGATTACGGATCGGATGGCAGCCAGACAGAATGATCGGAGTTCCACTAGGATGTGGATCGCATGCGGTGTGGTTCTGTTCCTCATCGCATTGTTGGTTTCCTTGAACGGAGGTTTTGGATCCGGGGCCGCAAAGCCTGGCGTGGATCAGAAATCGCCTGGTGCTTCTGGAGTCTCTTCAGATGCCGTTGCGGGTTCGCATTCCTCTTCCGGTGGAAGTGAGCGTGTCCGCACCAAGGGTGATGGGAACCGCAGGACCGGGTCGGATCCCGAGAAGGGACCTCGTTTTCCTTTGGTGGATGCGGTTTTGGAGGATGAGTCGCTGACCAATCAGCAATCCGCCTTGAAACTAAAGGACATTGTACTGACGGAGGCCGCACCCGAGAGCGAGAGGCTCGAGGCTTTGGCTCATGGTTTGAATCTGGATTTCATGGCATTCAAGGGCATTGCCTCCGCTGTGACTCTTCCGGAGTCCGTTGCTGAGAGATACCTATCGGAGCTCACCAATCAGAACGAGCATCGATCCGAGCAGGTGGAAGGTTTGATGGATCTCATGGTGCATCCTTCCGAGTCGATTCGAACGGATTCCGTGGACCGCCTTGCCTTCCTGATCGAGAATGAGGAGTTGGCTTCGTCCCCGGAGCGCCTGAAGGTGGCAGCCCGCGAGTTTCTGGAGAGGATGAAACAAGCTCCGGCTCCGGAACCTGCTCCGTCGGAGCCTGAGGGTGGCAATGCCGGGACGAGTGAACCTTCCCGCTGACCGAGCATCGGAGGATTTGATTTGATTCGCGGGCAGGATTCCCGGTTTTCTTTGTCATGCGAGTGATGGCTCTCACTGGTGGGATCGCCTCGGGCAAGTCGACCGTTTGCCGGTTGTTGCGCGAGTACATGCCGGCCGTTGTGATTTTTGATTGCGACGCGGCGGTTCACCGGATGCTCGAATCCGACGGGGAGGTGGCCGGGATTATTTGCGAGGCTTTTGGCGGGCGGTCACTGGATGCCCAGGGGCGGATCGACCGCCATTTCTTGAGGGGCCGTGTGTTCGCGGACGAGGGTGCCCGTCTCCGGCTTGAGTCGATCCTCCATCCGCGCGTGAGGCAGGAATGTCTTGATTCGCTCCAAAACGCTGCTAAGCGTGGCGCGGAGTTTTTCGTCGCCGATGTCCCGCTCCTATTCGAGAAGGGATTCGACTTCGGCCAGGATCAGGTGCTCGTCGTCGCCTCCTCCCGCTCCACCCAGATCCAGCGGTTGAAAGCCCGCGGGGGATTTGAGGATTCTTTGATTGAATCCGTCCTGTCCGCCCAGCTGCCGGTCGGGGAAAAAATGGCGAAAGCGGATGTGGTTTTCTGGAATGAAGGCCCGCCGTCCGTGCTTCGCTCGCAAGTCCGACGATTCGTCCAATCACTTCTCATGAATTCCTCCTCAGAGCCAGAAACCCCTGCGAGCGCCGCGGTGGAAACTCCCGTCATCAGTGCTCCGGCTCCGGTTTCGATCGATATCAACCAGTTTCGCCAGAAACCGCTCGCCGAGTTGCAAGCGATGGCGGAGGCATTGCCGGCCCGGATTCAGGGCGGCATTCCGAAGAGCCAGCTCATTTACGAATTGCTGTGCTTCCTTGGCCATGAAGGAACCGGACTGGTTTGTGAGGGGGTTCTTGAGCAGACCAAGGACAATTTCGCGATGCTTCGCGATCCGCGTCGGAGTTTCCGTCCAAGTCCTGATGACATCCATCTTGGCAACAACCTGCTGCGGGACTTGGGTCTCAGGGTGGGGCAATCGGTCAAGGTGAGGGTCCGGGCTCCGAGGGAGCGCGACAAGTATCTCTCCGCCCAGGAGGTGATCGAAGTGGAGGGTATCCCGGTGGCTGATTACCGAACACCGAAGGAGTTCGACCGCCTGACGCCGCTTTTTCCCGACCAGCGCATTCATTTGGAAGGGGAGGGCAATGATTTCCTCGGCGTCCGTGTGATCGATCTGGTAGCGCCGCTCGGCAAAGGGCAGCGCGGCATCATCGTTGCACCTCCGAGAGGGGGGAAAACGATTCTTCTGAAGCAGATCGCACGTGCGATCCGCAAGAATCATCCGGATTCCGAGCTGATCATTCTCCTGCTTGATGAACGTCCCGAGGAAGTCACCGATTTCGAGGAGACGGTGGGAGCTCCGGTTTTCGCCTCCACGTTTGACGAGTCTCCGCGTCGTCACGCCCAGGTGGCGGATTTGGTTTTGGAGCGCGCCAAGCGGCGTGTGGAGCTCGGCAAGGACGTCATTCTCCTGCTGGACAGCCTCACCCGTCTGGCCCGCGGTCACAATTCCGCGATGCAGGGTGGGCCGATCGGTTCCGGCGGTGTGAGCCCTGTGGCGCTCCAGAAATCGCGTAAGTTTTTCGGGACGGCTCGAAATGTGGAGGAGGGTGGATCGCTGACGATTCTTGCGACCGCTCTGGTGGAGACCGAGAGCCGCTTGGATGACGTTGTGTTCGAAGAATTCAAGGGAACCGGCAACATGGAGGTGCGCCTTGACCGGGAACTCGCGGAGCGCCGGGTCTTTCCGGCCATCCACATTCCCCAGTCCGGCACACGGAATGATGACCGACTCTATCACCCCGATGAGTTCCTGCGGGTGGTTGACCTCCGCCGCCAGCTCGCGGGCCTGCCCATCGGCGATGCGATCGAGACGCTGCTCGCGAACCTCAAGGCAACCAAGACGAACGCCGAGCTCCTGCTCCGAGGTCTGCGCTGAGAAAACCGCGGTTTTCCTGCGAAAACTGGCTGATTGACACTGGCCAGCCGCTCCGCATAGCTTCCCGCGCGTTTCGCCGGGGCCGGGGCCAATTCCCGTCGTGCCGGCGTTCCGCAACGAACCCCACGATACCAATCACCACGATGGCTACCAAAAAGAAGGCTGCGAAACCCGCCGCCAAGAAAAGCGCACCGAAAGCCGCCAAGTCCGCGGCCAAGAAACCCGCGTCCAACAGCAAGACCAAGTACGTCTACACCTGGGGAGCCGGCAAGGCTGATGGTGACGGCGGCATGAAGGCGCTTCTGGGCGGCAAGGGCGCGAACCTCGCGGAAATGACCCGTATCGGCCTGCCAGTGCCTCCGGGATTCACCATCACCACCGAGGTCTGCACCTATTTCTACGCCAACAAGAAATCCTATCCGGCCACCCTTCAGGGCCAGATGGAAGCCGGTGTGGCCAACATGGAGAAGATCATGGGCTGCAAATTCGGCGACGCCAAGGGCATGCCGCTCCTCGTTGCCGTCCGCTCCGGTGCCCGTGACTCGATGCCGGGCATGATGGACACCATCCTCAACCTCGGCCTCAACGACGAAACCGTTCTTTCACTCGCCGCCGCCACCAAAAACGAGCGTTTCGCGTGGGACTGCTATCGCCGCTTCGTCCAGATGTATGGCGACGTCGTTCTCGGCGTGCAAAAGCGCGAAGGTGAGGATCATGAGCCGTTCGAAGTGGTCATCGAGCACTTCAAGCACGAGAAGTATGGCAAGGACATCGTCGATTCGGACCTCACGGCCGACGATCAGAAGGAACTCGTCAAGCGCTTCAAGGCGCTCGTCAAAGAGCGCACCGGCAAGGGTTTCCCGAGCAGCCCGTGGGATCAGCTCCGCGGTGCCGCCGGAGCCGTGTTCGGTTCCTGGATGAACGACCGCGCGATCGTTTACCGCCGCAAGTACAACATCCCCGCCGAGTGGGGCACTGCGGTGAACGTGCAAGCGATGGTTTACGGAAACACCGGCAACACGTCCGGATCCGGTGTCGCCTTCACCCGCAACCCGGCCAATGGTGCCAACGAGTTTTACGGTGAGTTCCTCATCAACGCCCAGGGCGAGGACGTCGTCGCCGGCGTGCGCACCCCCGAGCCCGTCGCCAAGCTCAAGAAGGCCATGCCGAAGAGCTACGCGGAACTCATGAAGGTCCGCGCCATCCTTGAAAAACACTTCAAGGACGTCCAGGACGTCGAGTTCACCATTCAGGAAGGCAAGCTGTTCATGCTTCAGACCCGCAACGGCAAGCGCACCGCGGCCGCGGCTCTCAAGTTCTCGATGGACATGTACAAAGAGAAGCTCATCGACTGGAAGACCGCCATCCTGCGCAACCCGGCCGACCAGCTCGACCAACTGCTTGCCCCGATCTTCGACCTCGCCGAGGTCAAGAAAGCCAAGGAACTCGCCAAGGGTCTGCCCGCAGGTCCGGGTGCCGCCTCCGGCAAGGTCTATCTGAATGCCGACCGTGCCGCCGCTGCCGCTGAAAAGGGTGAGCAGGTCCTGCTCGTCCGCAACGAGACCAGCCCGGAAGACCTCCGTGGCATGATCGCCGCCGAGGGCATCCTCACCGCCAAGGGTGGTGTGTCTTCCCACGCCGCGCTCGTCGCCCGCCAGATGGGCAAGGTCTGCATCTGCGGTGCTTCCGCCGTGGAAATCGATTACGACAAGAAGACCGTCACCATCTCCGGCCAGGTCTTCAAGGAAGGTGACTTCCTCTCCATCGACGGCACCTCCGGCACCGTTTACGGCGGCAAGCTCAAGACCGCTCCCTCGGAAATCATCACCGGCATCGTCAGCAACGACAAGGCCGCCCAGAAGACCGAGAAGTTCAAGAGCTTCCTCCAACTCATGAAGTGGTGCGAACAAGCCACCAAGCTCACCGTCCGCACCAATGCCGACACTCCGGAGCAGACCCGCATCGCCGTGGCCTTCGGTGCCACCGGCATCGGCCTCACCCGCACCGAGCACATGTTCTTCGAAGGCGACCGCATCGACGCGATGCGCGAGATGATCCTCGCCACCACGCTTGACGCCCGCAAGGCCGCGCTGGCCAAGCTGCTGCCCTATCAGCGTGAGGACTTCACCGGCATCTTCACCACCCTCAAGGGACTGCCGGCGACCATCCGCCTGCTCGACCCGCCGCTTCACGAATTCCTTCCGCACTCCAAGGAGCAGCAGATGGACCTCGCCCGCAAGATCGGCGTGAAGGTGGAAACCATCATCCAGCGCGTGCACGACCTGCACGAGTTCAATCCGATGCTCGGTCACCGTGGCTGCCGTCTCGGCATCGCCTATCCGGAAATCACCGAGATGCAGGCCCGCGCCATCTTCGAAGCCGCAGCAGACGTGGCCAAGAAGAAGATCAAGGTGAAACCCGAGGTCATGATCCCGCTCGTCGGCTTCCAGAAGGAATTCGACCTCCAGGCCGAGATCGTCCACCGCGTGGCCAAGGAAGTCATGAGCGAGAAGAAGGTGAAGTTCGAATACCAGGTCGGCACCATGATCGAAGTGCCGCGTGGTGCGCTCACCGCCGACGAGATCGCCAAGGGCGCCGAGTTCTTCAGCTTCGGCACCAACGACCTCACCCAGACCGCCCTCGGCATCAGCCGTGACGACATGGGTGCCTTCCTCATGCCTTACACCGAGGCCGAGATCTTCAAGAAGAACCCCTTCGCCACGCTCGACAGCACTGGCGTCGGCCAGCTCATGGAGATCGCCGTGGCCAAGGGCCGCGCCACCCGCCCGAACATCAAGCTCGGCATCTGCGGTGAGCACGGTGGAGATCCGGATTCGGTGAAGTTCTGCCACAAGCTCGGCCTCGCTTACGTTTCCTGCTCGCCTTACCGCGTGCCGGTCGCCCGCCTTGCCGCTGCCCAAGCCGCCATCGAGGAAGCCAAATCGGCTCCCGCTCCGAAGGCGAAGAAGGCCGCCAAGAAGGTTGCGAAGAAGAAGTGATCCGGGCAGGTGGCCTTCATCGGCCGCCGCCAATCCTCCAAAAGGCCGCCCCGGGAAACCGGGGCGGTTTTTTGTTTTCAGTGAGGCTCGCCGGAGTTGCGTGCCGGGCAGCCGGGGTCACTCCACGTTTTGCACCTGCTCGCGGATTTTCTCGAGCTCGGTCTTGGCCTCGACGATCGTTTGGGCGATGCCCGCGTCGTTGGCCTTCGAACCGATGGTGTTGAATTCGCGGAAGAGCTCCTGACAGAGGAAATCCAGCGCACGCCCCGGCGGATCGCCGGCGTCGAGGTAGTCCCGGAACTTCGCAAAGTGCGAATCCAGACGGGTGATTTCCTCGGAAACATCGCAGCGGTCCGCGAAGATCGCGAGTTCCTTCACCACCCGCTCATCGCCGGGGTCCAGCTCCAGGCCGGCGTCACGGAGGCGCTTGAGCAGCAGCTCACGCTGGCGTGCGGGGCGTGAGGGCGCATCGTCGGCGATGCGGTTGCGGAAGCCGGTGAGCGTTTCCAGTCGTGTGAGGAAGTCCTCTTTCAGATGCCGTCCCTCGCTTTCACGCATCGCGGCAAGCCCGGCGAGCGCGTCGGCAAGGGCCGGCTCGATGGCTTTCCACGCTTCCTCTTCGTCCACCTCGGGCAGTCCGACGTTCATGATGCCGGGTTGGCGCAGGTAGTCCGCGGCGGCGGGTTCCACCGGATGGCCCACGACCTTGCCGAGCTCGGTGAAGGCGTCGCGAAAGGCTCTGGCCAGCGTGGCATCGACGCGCACCCCGGCATCGCCGCCCTCCGCGGCCTCGAGGTGGATTGAGACCTGGATGCGGCCGCGGGAAACCACGCCGAGGACCACTTTGCGGACGCGGCCATCCAGCCCGGCGAGCTCGCGTGGGGCTTGCACGACCACCTCGGCCTGTTTGCGGTTGATCGAGCTGGCTTCCACGGTGGCGTGCCAAGTGTCCGTGGCCGCAGAGCCGCGGCCGAATCCTGTCATGGAATGCATGAGGGGACTTTGATCACCGGCCCCGCAAATGGAAAGAGCGCATCACCCGTCTCGCTTCCCGCTGTCCAAACCCCGCGTCCCGTGATTGATTCCGGCCGTGAACGCCTCCTACCTTCCCGAACTGCTGTCCCCTGCGGGAAACTGGGACTGCGCACGTGCGGCGGTGGCCGCCGGAGCGGATGCGATCTATTTCGGTCTGCCGCGCTTCAATGCCCGCCTGCGTGCGGACAACTTCACCGACGAGGATCTTCCCGAGCTCATGGCCTATCTCCACCGCCATGGAGTGAAGGGCTTCGTTGCGATGAACACGCTGATTTTCACCTCCGAGCTTGAGGCTGCAGAGGCGCAGTTGCGGAGGATCGCCGCGGCGGGAGTGGATGCGCTCATCATCCAGGATCTCGGCCTTGCCCGAATGGCGCGGTCGATCGCTCCCCAGGTGGAACTGCATGCATCCACCCAGATGACGATCACTTCCCCCGAGGGCCTGGAGTTCATTGAATCGCTCTTCCCCTTGGAGCGTGCCGTTCTTTCCCGCGAGCTCTCGGTTCGGGAAATCGCCCGTTTTCAAGAGTCGCGGACGCCGCTTGAGGTGTTCGTGCATGGGGCCTTGTGTGTGGCTTACTCGGGCCAATGCCTGACCAGTGAATCGCTCGGACGCCGCAGCGCGAACCGCGGCGAATGTGCCCAGGCCTGCCGCATGCCCTATGAAATCGTGGTCGATGGCGAGGCTCGGGATCTCGGCGAGGTGCGCTACCTCCTCAGCCCGCAGGATCTGGCGGCGGTGGACCTCATCCCGGAGCTGGTGAAGGCCGGAGTGAAGTCATTCAAGATCGAAGGCCGCCTCAAGTCTCCGGAATATGTCACTGCAGTCACCCGTGTCTACCGGAAGGCCATCGATGCCGCAGTGGCCCAGATGGAATCCCCGGTCACTCCGGAAGACCGCTATGCACTGGAGATGACCTTTTCCCGGGGGCTTTCGACCGGCTGGCTTGCAGGCACCGATCACCCGTATCTCACCCATGGCCGCTTCGGCAAGAAGCGTGGTCCGCTGTTAGGCGTCATCGAAGACTGCGGGCCGGGATGGATCCGCCTGGGTCAACGCAGCGCCACTCCGATCGCCGCGGGCGACGGTGTGGTCTTCGATGCCGGTGAGAACCGCGATCTGGAACAAGGCGCACGCATTTGGAAAATCGAGGGAGAGCGCATCGTCTTCCACAAGACCTACAGTGGCATCAACTTTGACCGCATCCGTCCTGGTCACACGCTCTACAAAACCTCGGATCCCAAACTGGAATCCGAGCTCAGGAAGGCTTGGAAAAACGCGCGGCCCTGCGAAAAGAAGACACCGCTGCATCTTATCGTGACGGGTAAACCCGGCGACTTCCTCGAAGTGCGCGGCGGAGGACAAGCCGTGCGTTCCTCGATCCCGCTTCAGCCTGCCGCGAGGCGTCCTCTCGATGCGGAGACTCTCGAGGCCCAGCTCGGCCGCCTCGGTGATACGGCGTATGAACTCGCCTCGCTGGAGAATCTGTTGGAAGGCGACTGCCATTTCCCACTCTCCGCGCTCAACCAATTGCGGCGCGACCTGGTAAGCGCCTTGGATGAGCACGCTGGAGCCGAACCCGGGCCCGCCCCTTCAAGCGTCGCCGGATACCGTGACCTGCTGCCCGCGCGGGATGCAGCGCCAGCGACTCCCCGGGCCTCGCTCGCGGTGCTTTGCCGGGACTTCGCCCAGTTGTCCGCCGCCATCTCCGCCGGGGTGGATTCCGTGTATCTCGATTTCGAGGACCCGCGCCGATATCGCGAGGCCGTCGCCCGATTCCGCAGCGAAGCCAGAGCAGATGCGGCCATCCATCTGGCCACTCCACGCATTCTCAAACCCGGTGAAACCGGATACCTCAAGCTCATCGAAAAGGCCGGGCCAGACGGGCTGCTTTTGCGCAATCCCGCCGCACTCCGGTTTTACAAAGACCGTCACGACCTGGCAAAAATCGGCGATTTTTCCCTCAATGCCGCCAATCCCGTCACCGCCCGTCTGTTGATGGAAGCCGCACGCCTCGACCGGCTCACGGTCTCTTACGACCTCAATATCCGGCAGGTTCTCGATCTCCTGGAGATGGCGCCACCCGAGTGGTTCGAGCTCACGCTTCACCAGCACATGCCCATGTTTCACATGGAGCACTGCGTGTTCTGCGTCTTTCTCAGCAAGGGCACCAGCTACAAGGATTGCGGCCGGCCGTGCGAAAAACATGTGGTCCACCTGCGCGACCGCGTTGGCCAACTCCACCGCCTCCAGGCGGATGTGGGCTGCCGCAACACGCTCTTCAACGGCAGGGCGCAGACGGGTGTTCGTTTCTATCAGGATCTCCGCCGGGCCGGCTTGGCCCGATTCCGCGTGGAACTGCTCGATGAAGACGGGGAAGCCGCCGCCAGGACGATCCGCGCCTATCAGGACCTGCTCCAAGGCACGGTTTCATCGGCCGATGTGCTCGGCCGGGTGGAGGCGCTGGAGAGACTCGGCGTGACTGAGGGCACTCTCGTCGATTGAGCGATGTGTTTTTTTCGTCACCATCCTGCCATGTTCGTTCATGCCAGCCGTGCTCTCATGGTCCTTGCCATGGTCATTTGCACTCCACTGAAAGCCGCCGAGGTGATCGCCCATCGCGGGGCTTCCAAGGACGCTCCGGAGAATACTCTCCCCGCATTCCAGCTTGCCTGGGAGCAGGGGGCGGATGCGATCGAGCTGGATGTCCATCTTTCGGCCGACGGCCGCATCGTGGTGATCCATGACGCCACCACACGACGCACGACGGGCGTGGATCTCAAGGTGGCGGAGACGAAGTTCACCGACCTCCGTGCTCTGGACGCAGGCTCATGGAAAGGCGCTCGCTGGCGCGGCGTGCGCATCCCGTCGCTCGATGAGGTCCTTGCCGCCATGCCGGAAGGGAAAAGGGTCTTCATCGAAGTGAAATGCGGTGTGGAGATCCTTCCGGAACTGGATAGGGTTTTGAATACATCGAAAATCGCCACGGCCCGCGTCACGATCATCGGATTCGGCTACGATGTGATGAAGGCGGCGAAGGCCAGGCTGCCTGATGTCGAAGTCTGCTGGATCACCCGCCCCCGCAAGGATGGGGATGGTGGGAGCCCGACGGCGGACGAACTCATCGCCAGGGCCAGGGAGGGGAAACTCGATGGCCTGGACCTGGATCACACATTCGCCATCGATGCCGCATTTGTCGGAAAATTCCGCGCAGCAAACATGAAACTCTACGTCTGGACGGTGGACAAACCCGCCGATGCGAGCCGCCTTCGCAGTGCCGGAGTGCATGGCATCACTTCGAACGTCCCTGCCCGGATCCGACCGAAGGCGTTGGGCTTCCGTTTCGTGCCGGACGATGGCTTTTTCATGAAACGCCACGTGTCCGGTGTGCTCGCCTTGTTCCTCGCCCAGCCGACCTCGCGAAAGCCGGGCCTGGCCGAGGGCGATGGTCCGTTCCTCACGGCGGATTGAGCCGCGTTCACAATCCCGGAACCCGGGCGGTCTTGCGGTGCTCGGCTCGATACTGGCTGGCCGTTTGCCCCATGTGGCGGCGGAACTGACGCGCAAAGTCGCTGTGATCGTAAAACCCGCATTCGTGGGCGATGGCGGTGAGCGGTTGATTGCTGCGCGCAAGCAGCCCGCATGCGGCGATCAGGCGCATCCGGATCATGTAGTCCCGCGGCGTCATCTGAAAGGTCGCTCGGAACTTCCGCTCAAACTGCCGGACCGACATGCCCGCCATTTCCGCGAGCGCCGGCAAGTCGAGCTTCTCACGAAAGCGGGTCTTCAGGTGGTCCGCCACGGCCGCCAGTTCCAGATAAGGAAGCATCGCCGCCCTCTGGGCTTCGTAGCTCCGAACGGTGCCGCAAAGCCCGCAAACCCGGCCCGCCCGATCGATCAGCGGCAGTTTGTCGGTCAGGAACCACTCGGGCTTCCCATCCCGATTCGGAAACAGCTCGAGGAGCCCGAGCATCGGCTTGCCGCTCTGAAGCAACCTTTCGTCGTCCTTGCGATACTTCCCCGCAAGACGTGACGGAAAAATCCTGTCATCGGTGAGGCCGATGATCTCATCCTCCGTCTGATATCCGCAACTTTTCACAAACGCGGGATTGGCCGCCATGATTCTCCCATCGCGGTCTTTGGCGAAAAAAAGCGTCCCTGGGAGGTGGTCGAACAAGTGCCTGAACTGACCCGGCATGAGGTTCGAATTCCATTCCTGGCGCTGTGCGTCGATGCTCATCTGGCGGAATGTTACACAAAGCGCCCGGAAATCTACAAGCGATCCACGCGCGCATCCGCTGTGCTTGAAAGATCGCCCGGGACGCTGTTGTTTCGGGTGTGATTCCCCGTCGCATGAAAAAAATCCTGCTGCTTCCACTCGGCCTGCTGGCCGCCGCCGTGTTCGCGCAATCCCTCAAGCAACCGCGTCCCGAAGCGCGGCGCGTCGAGGTCTTGTTCGTCGGAGCCCCCACCAAGAACCACCCCGCCCACGACCCCGTGGAGCGCTACCGGATCCTGCGCAAGAACCTCGGGGCGACTGGAATTGATTTCACCTACACCGAGGACCTCAAGGACCTCAATCGCGACGTGCTCGACCGCTACGACGCCGTGATGATGTACGGCAACTGGATGCAGAATGAACCGATGGACTCCGCCCAGGAGAAAGCCCTCGTCAGCTATGTCGAGGAAGGTGGGGCCTTCCTGCCGATCCACTGCGCCTCCGCCTGCTTCGGCAAGTCGGACGCCTTCATCAAACTCGTGGGCGGCCGCTTCAAGTCCCACGGAGCCGGGGTCTTCAAAACCACCATCACCGCACCGGACCATCCGATCATGCGGGGCTACGAAGGCTTTGAAACCTGGGATGAAACCTACGTGCACGACCGCCACGGCGACGACCGCACCATCCTCCAACGCCGCGAGGACGAGCCATGGACCTGGGTCCGCCAACAGGGCAAGGGCCGCGTTTTCTACACCGCATACGGCCACGACATGCGCTGCTGGGGCCAGGCCGGTTTCCACGAACTGCTGCGCCGCGCCGTCCTCTGGAGTGTCGGCGAGGAGGTCCGCTCGAAGTGGATGGCGCTCAAACTTCCCGAGCTTGAGCAGGAGGAAATGCTCCTCCCCGGATACAAGGAGCGCAAGGCGATCACCAAGGGACAGAAACCGCTCTCTCCCGAGGACTCGATCAAGCTCGCCCACGTGCCCGCCGGTTTCGAGCTGAGCCTCTTCGCCAGTGAGCCGGATATCGTCAATCCCATCTACGTCGCCTGGGACCACCGCGGCCGCGCCTACGTCGTGGAAACCGTCGACTACCCGAACAACCTTCAAGCCGGAAACCTCGGCCACGACCGCATCCGCCTCTGCGAGGACACCAACGGCGATGGCAAGGCGGACAAGTTCACCCTCTTCGCGGAAAAACTCTCCATCCCCACCGCGGCCATCTGGGTCAACGGCGGCTTGATCTGCACCAACGGCACCCAGATGCTCTTCCTCAAGGACACCAACGGCGATGACAAGGCGGATGTCCGCCAGGTGCTCTTCGAAGGCTTCAGCATGGGCGATACCCACGCCGGCCCCTCGAACCTCAGGCTTGGCCCCGATGACTGGATCTACGCCACCGTCGGATACTCCGGATTCAAGGGCGTCGTCGGTGGACAGAATCACGACTTCCGCCAGGGAGCCTTCCGCTTCAAGGCGGACGGCAGCCGCATGGAGTTCCTTCAGGCCACCACCAACAACACCTGGGGACTCGGATTCAACTCGGACTTCGATTTCATGGGATCCACCGCCAACGCGAATCCGTCCTGGTACCTCAGCTTCCCGGGATCCGTCTATCAGAAGGTTGGCATGGATGCACCCCGCACGCCCCGGGCAGACGACAATCCGCTGTTCTTCCCCATTTCCACCGACATCCGCCAGGTCGACGTGCACGATGGATACACCGCAGCGGCCGGCCATGCGTTCATCACCTCGCAGCGCTTCCCGGAGTCCTGGCGCGAAAGCACCGCGCTTGTCTGCGAACCGACCGGCAAACTCGTCGGCTGCTTCCACATCACCCGCGAAGGTGCCGGATACCGTGCACGCCAGCTTCCCAACAACCTCTTCGACAGCGCGGATGCCTGGAGCTCGCCCGTGTTCGCCGAATGCGGACCCGACGGTGCTGTCTGGATTTGCGATTGGTACAACCTCATCATCCAGCACAACCCCACACCGAGCGTGAAATCCGCCGGCATGGATGCCAAAACCGGCAAAGGCAACGCCTACGAAACCCCCATCCGGGATACGCGATATGGCCGCATCTATCGCGTCTATCCGCAAGGCAGCGCCGATGATGCCAATCCCCGCCTCAATCCCAAGGACCCGGATTCGCTCGTCAACGCCCTTTCCCACCACAACCAGTTCTGGCGCCAACAGGCTCAGGCTTTGCTCGTGGAAAGCCGTGCCACCGCCGTGGTCCCGAAACTCAAGGAGCTGGTCAAAGCGGACAAGGCCCACGCCTCGCTCCATGCCTTCTCCGCTCTCCAAGGACTCGGCGCGCTCGACGCGGAAACCTCCGCCCAGGCCGTCAAGTCCGCCCATCGCGGTCTCCGCCGCGCCGCCATCGCGGATCCATCCTCGGACACGCTGCTGGTCTCCACGTTCTCCAAAGACGGCGCACTGACGGCCTCGGATGATCGCGAACTTGCCGAGGTCTTCGCCGCACTCTCGCGCCTCGCTCCGTCTGACGAAGTCGGCAAGCTCGTGCTCGCCTCGGCAAAGAACATCAACCTGGCCGATAAAACCCTCGCGGACGGATGGCAGATCGCCGCCCGTGCTCATGCCAAGGGGGTGATCCTCGCCGCAGCCGATGCCGGCGTCAACGCCCCGGCTCCCTCGCCCAACCTCCTGCCAAATGCGGATTTCTCGAAGAACCAGACCACCGGCTGGGACCTGAGGACCTATGGCGCCGCTCCGGACGCCCGCCCCACCATGGAGGTGGTCCCCGGCAAAGGCCGCGGCGGAAGTGCCGCGCTCATGATCCGCTCGAACGCAGGGGCCGATGTCGGCGCCGCCGCAGTCGTCCCGGTGAAACCCAACACGCGCTACCGCATCGGTGGCTGGGTGCGCACCGAAAACCTCGTCAACACCGGCGGCCGTGGAGCCATGATGAACGTCCACGCCTCCGATGCCGTCACCGCTGCCGTCACCGGGACCAAGGACTGGACCGAGGTCTCCGCCGACTATGAAAGCGGCAACGCCACCAGCGCCACGATCCACTGCCTCTTCGGGGGATACGGAGGATCCACTGGAACCGCCTATTGGGACGATGTTTATCTGATGGAGGTTGGCTCCGGGGGCATCGATTCCCTGGTGATGCCGGTCGCAGGTTACTTCTCCTCGTCGGCCGATGCCGCGGCCAAGTCCGCCCTCGCCAGCCAGCTCTCGGCCAAGTCAGGCGAGTTTGCGAAAACTCTCCTCACCCGAATCAATGCGGCCCCCGAGACGAAAACCGAAATCGTCCGCAAGCACAAACCGGACCCCGCCGTCCACGCCCGCGGCCTCGCTGTTTATGGGAAAACCTGCATCGCCTGCCACGGCCCCGAGGGCAAGGGCGTGCCCATGGCTTTCCCCGCTCTCGACGGGTCCAAGAGGCTTATCGGTGAGCCCACACTGCCCATCCGCATCGTTCTCCACGGCCTGCAAGGCCCGCTCGAATCCGGTGGCCAGAAGTTCAACAACATCATGGCTCCGCTCGGAAACCTTACCGATGCCGAGGTGGCGGACGTCCTCACCTACGTGCGCCAGTCCTGGAGCAACGATGCTTCACCGGTGAAAGCGGCGGAAGTCGCTCCGGTGAGGGCCAAGTATTCCTCCCGGGCCACCCCGTGGACGGTCGACGAACTCAAATAAGTCGCCTGCCGGGAGTTTCCGGAAACATCACGAAGCCTTCCGCGTCCAGGGACGCACCATCCGGAAGCGGAAGGCCTTCCGGTGCCGCAGGGCCGCGCACGGCCAACGCTGCACCCTCGAAAGTGTCCACAAACCATCCGGGCAATAGCTTGCCCCGGGACCTCAGTTTGTGGCCAGCCTGGGGCTCGAAGCTGTCCTTTGCCGGTACCGGGTGCGGCATCGACATGGAAATCACCCGGCCCCCCAAGGACAGTCCCGCACAATGGCAGAGCCCCGCCCGCTCCACCGGCTTGAGTGCTTTCTCGCCAAAGTCGTGAAACACAATCTCCGCCGTGAGCTGAGAAGTCTGGATCCATCTCCGCAAGTGATCACCGCCCACCCAGGTGGCTGCAATCGAGCCGTCGAACGACTCCATCACTCTCGGCCTTGCCCCGAACAACTCCGCAAAGGCGGCAAGAACCGCAAGCAACCCGGCCACCTCCGGATCATCCCGAAGCATCAAGAACGGCTGATGCCAATGCAGCGCGTCCAACTGGCCGATCTGATGCGCGTTTGCCCAAACGCTTCTTCGATCTCTGGATTCGATCGCCCGGAATGCAGCCGCTCCATGAATACCCGCAGATGGGGCGCGCTGCGCCCAACGCTTGTTTTCAAACCGTCGTGAGATCGCCTCCGCGGAGGCTCGCAGCATGCCGTCCCTCACGGTTTCCAACGTGGCCTGCTTCGGCTCGAGAACCTCGCCGTAAGCCATGATCAGTTTTTTCACCTCGCGGTATGGGCGCTTCCGAAAGTAACAGCCCCTTTCAAACGAAAAAATGGACCCCCAGGAGCCATCACACCACATTGGGACCAGCGGATGCCCCGCCTTTTTCGCAATCAACTCGAACCCCCTCTGCAGCGGCGACAACGCACCCGTCCGCGTCAGTTGCCCTTCCGGAAACAGGCAGATCAAATCCCCTTCCTTCAGCGCCTGAATGACGATCCGGATCGCCTCCAGCGGCTGCTCGCGCCGGATGGTCACCGTTTCGAAAATCCCGGTGAATACCCGGATTGCCCGGTTTTCGATGAAGGCCTCGTCCATCACGAATCGCACCGGCCGGCGGCTCGCAGTGGCAATGTAGAACGCATCGGCGAACGTGACGTGATTCGGCAGAATCATCACTCCACCCGTTTTCGGAATGCGTTCGTCATGGACCGTCCGGATCTGATAGATCAGGCGGATCAGCGTCGTGCCCAGCAGGCGGACGAACTCGGCAGGCAGCAGCCGGATGATCAGGACCGTCGCCACCAGACAGAAAACGGCAACCATGGCCATGTGCGGACGCAGCGCGGAAAGCGGATCGATGCCAAGTTTCGAGGCTCCCAACTCCAAGCCGCTGATCAATCCCACCGCAAGGATCCCGGCGAGACAGTCCTGAAGATTTGCGGACGACTGGAGTTCACCGCGTTTGTCCGCCGGATAACGGTCCTGCATCCACGCATTGAGCGGTGCGAGAAAAAGCGCGGATACGAATGCCAGCAAACCAAGGAGCAACAGGAACATCGCACAATGCGGAGCCGCCGCGACCGCGCGGCCCAAGTCCGTTGGCACCATCGTCAGATGAGACAGGAACTCCTCGCGGGTCCCCATCGGTACGAACGCCAGCGATGCCGAGAAACCCGCCATCAACAGACCGGCCAAGGGAACCCAACCGAGGTTCACCCCGCGCCTCAGCAACCAGGAGGCAAATCCAAATCCAAACGCCATCCCAAACGAGGCCGCTGCCATAAACAGCGAGGACAAGGTGCCGAAACCCTCTCCGCCATCACTCAGAACCTTCGCCACTTTCACTGACCATAGATTCAAATACGCCGCAAATCCCCAGAAGAACGCCACCCCGAACGATGCCATGCGCAACGGTTTGTCCGCCCAGAGATCGCCAAGCCCTTTGATGTGGCTCCACCAAAGGGCCTTCGTGAAACCGCCGCCTCCCTGCGCCGGCACCTTCGGAACCAACCAGGCGAAAAACAACGCCGGAATCGACAGAATGGTTAGAATCCACAAGGGCCCGAGCGCCGCCTCCCAGGCCCTCGCAGGCACGCCGCCCAGCGCATGATACCGATCGTCAAACCAGCGCCCGGCCACAATCTGCCCCGCCAGCATCGCCAGCATGGCGGTCATTTGCTGGATGCCTGTCGCAAACCCGAGGTGCCGCGACCCCACCAACTCCTTGTTGATGCCCATCTTGGCCGGACTGAAGAACGCCGCCTGCACCGCCAGGGCGAAGAACCCCACCAGCGCCAATGTCATCTGATGCATCATGACCGCCGCACAGATTCCGCAAAGAATCACCAACTGCGCCACCGCCGATGCGAATAGAACGTTTCGTTTCGAAAACCGATCACTCAACCAACCGGCGATCGGCGCGAATAGTACGAAAGGCAGCGAAATCAGCAGCCCGGCCTCGGACTCCACCGCGAATCCAACCGCACCCCCCAACGGGATCAGGATGAACTGCGCCATCTTGTCGTTGAAGGCGTTCTGCGTCTGCTGGGTGATCATGCTCCAGAACCCCAGCCATTGCCGCTTGTCCGGCTCGGAACCCTCGCACGCGTCGCTCATCGGACCCGAGACTAGCGGGCACTCTCCCCCTCGCAAGACGCAAGAAGAGCCCCGCCCCTGTCGTAGCGGACGCCTATGAACCTGATGCTAAGACGACGCGGATTCCTCGCCACCGGCACCGGCGCCCTCGCCGCCTGGATGACCGGTGCCGGCGCAAGGGCCGCCGAGGCAGGTGCCGGCAAACGGGTCGGACTCATCGGCTGCGGATGGTATGGCAAATGCGACCTCCTCCGCCTGCTCCAGGTGGCCCCGGTCGAAGTGGCCGCCCTTTGTGATGTCGATCGCGGCCTGCTCGATGAGGCCGGCGGCTTGGTCTCCTCCCGCCAGGTTTCGAAAAAGACGCCCCGGCTCTTCACAGACTACCGGGAAATGCTCTCAGGGAAGGACCTCGATCTGGTCATCGTGGGAACTCCCGATCACTGGCACGCTCTAACAGCCATCGCCGCCATGGAGGCAGGCGCGGACCTTTACCTCCAGAAACCGATCAGCGTCGATGTTCCGGAGGGCAAGGCCATCCTCGATACGGCGCGCCGGCTCGGTCGTGTCGTCCAGGTGGGCACACAGCGCCGCAGCACCCCCCACCTGGTGGAGGCCAAGGAGCGCTACGTCGACTCAGGCGCTCTTGGCAAGGTGGGACATGTCGAGCTGTTTTCCTACTATCACATGCGTGCGAAAGGAAATCCTCCCGATGAAGCTCCGCCTCCCGGCCTCGATTGGGATTTCTGGTGCGGCCCGGCTCCCTTGCGTCCCTTCAACAAAGCCATCCATCCGCGTGGCTGGAGGTCATTCAAAGAGTACGGAAACGGGATTGCCGGAGACATGTGCATCCACATGCTCGATACCGCTCGCTGGATGCTCGGTCTCGGCTGGCCTCTCCGGATTTCCTCCAGCGGCGGATCCTTCGTGGACCCGAAGTCGATTGCCACGGTTCAGGACACGCAAGTGGCCATGTTTGAATTCGAAAATCTCACCGCAGTCTGGACCCATCGCACCTGGGGAACCACACCAGACCGTGACTTCCCATGGGGCGCGATCCTCTATGGGGACAAAGGCACCCTGAAACTCAGCGTGCAGAGATATGAGTTTATCCCATCCGGATCCGGAAGCCCCGTCCGCCAGGAGGTGACCATGGAGCTCGATCGATATCCGGAAGACGCCACCGAGAAATCCCTGGAAAAACATGTCGCTCCAGCCATCCGTGCCCACATGCGCGATTGGCTCCAGGCGGTCGCTTCACGCGGCAAACCGGTGGCGGATGTGGAACAAGGTCATATCTCCAGCGCCAGCTGCATCCTTGCCAATCTGGCAGATGAACTGAACCGCACTCTTGCATGGGAGCCTCAAACACACCGCATCACCTCGGATGAGGAGGCGAATTCCATGCTTGCGCGGAAGTATCGCGATCCTTGGCGACATCCGGCCGCTTGAAGCACCGCGGTCAACTCCCCGCGGATCCTTGCCTTCACACCCGCACCCGCAAATCCCTCGCGCTCCACAAAACCCCCGCCGCTTCGCGGCCGGCTCCCTTCATCCGCCTCGCGCCGTCTTTGCGCTTTGCGGAGAAGCGGTGGCGTGAGGCGACGAATACTTCGTTCACAAACCCGCGGCTCCCGATCACCGCGCCGTCGGTGAAATACCTCACACGCCGCCGCAGCATGGTGGCCA
>JAIXOR010000029.1 GCA_027486655.1 Verrucomicrobiaceae bacterium
CCGGTTTGACCCGCGAATCCTTCCAAGGTGCCAACCAGCGCGCCCGCCTCATGCCCCCATCCTGCATGCCCCGCGCCCCGTGGCAAGAGGAATCCCTACAAGTTGTCTGTCACTATGTAGGTTGTTTTGAGTTGGATCCGACGGGGAGTGTCCGGGGATCAGGCGGGGGAGGGATCCGGGTGCCGGGGTGGGGTCGGCGGTGGGGGAGGGTGGTTTCCGAGTTTTCGGGAGACGAGGACGAAGAAGAAGGGAATGAAGATGAGGTCGATGAAGGTGGCGGAGAGGAGGCCTCCGGTGACGGCGGTTCCGATGGCATTCTGGGCGGCGGCACCGGCACCGGTGGCGAGGGCGAGGGGCAGGGTTCCGAAGAAGAAGGCCAGAGAGGTCATGATGACGGGTCGCAAGCGGATGCGGACGGCTTCAAGGGTGGCTTCCATCAGGTCATGTCCCTGTCGGAGGCGGTCTTGAATGAACTGGATGATGAGGATGGCGTTTTTGGTGGATAGGCCGACGGTGGTGAGCAGGCCGATTTGCAGATAGATGTCATTCGGCAGGGCCCGGAGGCTCACGGCGACGACGGCCCCGACGAGTCCCAGCGGGATCATGAGCAGGTTGACGAAGGGGATGGTCCAGCTTTCGTAGAGCGCGGCGACGCTCAGGAAAACGACGAGCAGGGAGATGGCATAGAGCGCGGGAGCCTGGGCTCCGGCGTTTTTCTCTTCGTAGGACAGGCCGGTCCATTCGTAGCCGATGCCTTCCGGGAGGGTGGCGATGATTTTCTCGATTTCCGCCATGGCCTCGCCGGTGCTGACACCGGGGGCGGCCTGCCCGTTGATCTGGATGGCGGGAATGCCGTTGTAGCGTTCGAGCCGGGGTGATCCGTAGTTCCAGCGTGCGCTGGAGAAGGCGGAGAACGGAACCATTTCACCATTCTGATTGCGTACGTGCCAGAGACCGATGTCCTCGGGCACTTTGCGGAAGGGCGCGTCGGCTTGCAGGAAGACTTTTTTGACGCGGCCGTTCTCGATGAAGTCGTTCACATAGACTCCGCCCCAGGCAGTGGCGAGCACCTGGTTCACATCGTCGATGGAAACGCCGAGGGCACCGGCGCGCTGGTCGTCCACATCAAGCTTGAACTGCGGGGTATCTTCCTGGCCGTTCGGGCGCACGGCCATGAGCTTGGGATTTCCCATCGCCATCCCTAACAGACGGCCGCGGGCCTCCATGAGTTTTTCGTGACCGAGCCCGGCGCGGTCCTGGAGCATGAGGTCGAATCCGTTGGCCTGGCCGAGTTCCATGACGGCCGGAGGAGAGAGGGCGAAGGCCATGCCGTCCTTGATGCGGGCGAAGGCCCCCATGGCACGGCCGGCGATGGCGGAGGCTTTGTTGGCGGGGCCCTTTCGCTCGTCCCAGTCCTTGAGACGGACGAAGGCGAGGCCCATGTTCTGGCCGCGGCCGGCGAAGCTGAATCCCGCCACGGTGATGACGCCCTCGACGTTCTTTTTCTCGGCGGTGAGGAAATGTTCCTCCATTTGCCGCATGACGGCGATTGTGCGGTCCTCGGTGGCGCCCGGCGGCAGTTGGACGAGGCACATCACGAAGCCCTGGTCTTCCTCGGGCAGGAACGAGGTGGGCAGTTTGGTGAAGAACCAGCCCATGCATGCGACGATGGCGGCGTAGAGCGCGAGGTAGCGGACGGGTTTGCGGAAGGATCGGCTGACCAGGCCCTCGTAGCGGATCCGGCACCAGTCGAAGGCCCGGTTGAAGGCACCGAAGAAACCGGTTTTCGAGGTGGCGTGTCCGTGCGGGTCCACCGGTTTCAGCAGCGTGGCGCACATGGCGGGGGTGAGGGTCATCGCGACGATCACCGATAGGATCATGGCGGCGATGATCGTGATGGAAAACTGGCGGTAGATCACTCCGGTGGAGCCTGGGAAGAAGGCCATGGGCACGAAGACCGCGGTGAGCACGATGACGATGCCCCACAGCGCGCTGGTGATCTGGCCCATCGACTTGATGGTGGCCTCACGCGGCGGCAGGCCTTCCTCGGTCATGATGCGCTCGACGTTTTCGACCACCACGATGGCATCGTCCACCAACAGGCCGATCACGATGACCAGCGCGAACATCGTGAGCGTGTTGATGGAGAATCCGGTGACGGCGAGCACGGCAAAGGTTCCTAACAGAACCACCGGCACGGCGATGGTGGGGATGAGGGTGGCGCGCAGGTTCTGCAGGAAGAGGAACATGATCACGAACACCAGGACCACGGCCTCCAGCAGGGTCTTGACCACCTCCTGGATCGAGATCTTCACGAAGGGTGTGGAGTCGAAAGGGTAAACCACCTCCACGCCTTGCGGGAAATAGCGGGAGAGTTCCGCCATCTTGTTCTTGATGCGGGTGGCGGTTTCCAGGGCGTTGGCTCCGGAGGCGAGGCGCACGGCCATCGCGCCCACGGGTTTGCCGTTGTAGAAGGACTGCGTGTCGTAGCTTTCGGTGCCGGTCTCACATTTAGCGACGTCCTTGAGGCGGACGACCGAGCCATCCGGCCGGGTCTTGAGCACGATCGCCTCGAACTCCTCCGGCGTGCGCATGAGCGTTCGCGAGGTGATGGTGGCGTTGAGTTGTTGTCCCGGGCCGTGGGGTGTGGCACCGAACTGGCCGGCGGACACCTGGGCGTTCTGGTTGCGGAGCGCGGCGGTGACCTCGCTGCTAGTGAGTTGATAGTTGCGGAGTTGGTTCGGATCCAGCCAGATGCGCATTGCGTTCTGGGAGCCGAAAGTCTGCATCTCGCCGACGCCTTCGAGGCGGCTGACGATGTCCTGGACATTGGAAACGAGGTAGTCGGTGAGCTGGTTGCGGTCCATCGATCCGTCCCGGGAAACCAGTCCGACGACGAGCAGGAAGTTGCGTGTGGATTTGGCGACCGAGATGCCCTGGCGTTGGACGACTTCCGGGAGTTGGGGGATGGCGAGCTGGAGTTTGTTCTGAACCTGGACCTGGGCCACATTCGGGTCCGTGCCGGCCTTGAAGGTGATGTTGATGGATGCGCCGCCGGCGGACTCGCTGGTGGACTGCATGTAGAGCAGGTTGTCGATGCCGTTGAGTTTCTGTTCGATGACCTGGGTGACGGTGTCCTGCACCGTTTGTGCGGATGCGCCGGGATAGTTGGCGGTGATGGTGACCTGGGGCGGGGCGATGGCGGGGTATTGGGCGACCGGCAGCCGCTTGATCGAAAGCAGCCCGGCCAGCATGATCATGATGGCAATGACCCACGCGAAGATCGGGTGGTTGGTAAAGAAGCGGGCCATGGAAAAAAGAGAGTGGGTATTGGAAACTGGAGATGGAGGGATGGAGCTTCGCGCTTTGAGCCGATTGCCCGTTTCTAATGTCCTGATGCCTTTTCCACGAACGGGACGGCTTTGACGGGAGTGCCGGGGCGGGCTTTCTGGAGACCTTCAAGGATCACCTGATCGCCGGGTTTGAGTCCTGCGGTGACGAGCCAGTCCGAGCCTACGGTGCGTTCGGTGCGGATGACCTTGAGTTCCGCGATGTTCTGCGGATTGACGATCATCACGGTGGGTTCGCCGGCGGGGTTTCTGGAAACGCCGCGTTGGGGGACGAGGATGGCGTCCTCCTTGATGCCATCGACGAGGGTGGCGCGGACGAACATGCCCGGGAGCAGGGTGAGTTTGGGGTTGGGGAACTGGGTGCGCAGCGTGACGCTGCCGGTGGAGGACTCGACGAAGGCCTCGCTGAACTTGAGCACGCCGGTCTCCGGATAGCGGCTTTGGTCGTCGAGGGTGAGGACGACTTCGGCCTGTTTCGCGCCGCTGGCGAGCAGTCCGCTTTCGAGAGCCTTGCGGAGTCGGAGCATGTCCGTGCTGGACTGGGTGAGGTCCACAAACACCGGGTCGAGATTCACGATGGTGGCGAGGGGTGCGGACTGGCCTGCGGTGACGAGTGCGCCGGTGGTGACCGTGGAGCGGCCGATGCGTCCGGAGATGGGGGCGGTGACCTTGGTGAAGGTGAGTTGGATGCGTGCGGATTCGAGAGCGGCCTGTGCAGACAGGAGTTCCGCCTCGGCGAGTTTGAGGGCGGCGGCGGCCTCGTCGTAATCCTGGACGCTGACGGCTTCGCTTTGTTTGAGTTCCTCGTATCGTGCGGCCTTGAGGCGGGCCGGGGCGAGATTGGCTTCGGCTTTCGCAAGGGCGGCCTGGGCTCCGGCAAGGCTGGCCTGATAGGTGGCGGGGTCGATCTGATAGAGAAGATCGCCTTCATTCACATCGGTGCCTTCCGTGAAGTGGCGTTTCATGAGGATGCCGCCCACCTGGGGGCGGACTTCCGCGGTGAGGGATGCGGCGACGCGTCCGGAGAGTTCCGTGGTGAGTTCGACGCGGCGTGGTTGGAGGGTGATGACGGAGACTTCCGGGGTGCCGTGCATCATCATGGCGGCGCCTGCAGGAGCGGTTTTTTTCCCGCAGCCGGCGAGCAGGCCGCTGGCGAAGAGGAGGCTGGTGGCGGAAAGGAATCGGATCGTTTGCATCGGAGAGAGGGTGGGGAAATGAGGTTACCATTCGCCGCCGAGGGCTTTGGCGAGGGAGACCGTGAGGGCGAGGCGTTCCGCGCGGATGGCGTTGGCGGTGCGTTCGGCATCGAGGCGGGTGCGTTCGGCGTCGACCACATCGAGGAAGCTGGCGAGGCCGGCCTTGTAGCGTTTTGCCGAGAGGTCGAAGGTTTTGGTGGCGGCTTCGAGGGCCAGGTCCTGTGCTTTCTGTCGTTGTTCGAGGATGGTGGAACCTTGAAGGGCGTTCTCGACCTCGCGGAGGGCTTCGAGGACCGTCTGGCGATAGTCGGCGGAGGCGGCCTCGTGGGCGGCGATGGCGGCGGCGCGCTGGGCCCGCAGCCATTTCTGGCTGGTGACCGGGGTGAGTGCATTGGCGCCGAGCGACCAGACGAGGGAGGAGGATTGGAAGAGGTTGGAGAGGGTTTCGCTATCGAGTCCGCCGGAAGCGCTGATGGAGATGGAGGGGTAGAAGGCTGCGGTGGCCACTCCGATGTCCGCGTTGGCGGCGGCGACATTGCGCTCTGAGGCGCGGATGTCCGGGCGTTGGCGCAGCAATTCGGAGGGAACGGATGGAGGAACCGAGGGAGGCTTGGGCAGGGCCGGGTTTTGCGGGATGGACGACCCGGTGGCGGCGGATCCGCAAAGGACGGCGAGGGCATTGACGAGTTCGACGCGGGTTTGGTCGAGCTTGATGCGGTCGGCCTCGGCGGTTGCAACTTCGGTTTGCGCGCGGGCGAGGTCGAGTCCGCTGATGGCTCCGGCGTCGCGGCGTTTGGTGAGGAGGTCGAGGGCCTTGCGGCGGACTTCGAGGGTGCGGTCGAGCACGGCGCGGTCCGCATCGGCGGCGCGGAGTGCCCAGTAGGTTTGAGCGACCTCACCGGCGACGCTGAGGCGGATGGCGTTCACGGTTTCCCTGGCGGCGGCCTCGGAGGCGGTGGCGGATTCTACCTGGCGGCGCACCTTGCCCCAGACGTCGAGTTCGTAGCTGAGATCGGCGGGAACCGAGAAGGTGTTGGAAAGGTCGGATCCGCTTTCCGGCCCCCGGTAGCGGGATTTGGAACGGGCGGCGCCGAGGCCGAGATTGACGTCCGGGAAATACAGCGAGCGGGCTTGATTGCTGATTTCGCGGGCTTGTTTGAGCCGTGCGGAAGCGCCGGCGATTTCCTGGTTTCGCTGGAGCGACTTTTCGACGAGCGAGGTGAGGGTGCCGTCTCCGAAGAGCCGCCACCACTCGCGCGGCTGCGGCTGCGAGTCCGGCGATTGGCGTTTCCACTTCACTCCGCCTTGGGAAAACGTGGCGGGCAAATCCATGGCGGGCGCATGGTGATCCGGCCCCACTGGCGCGCAGGCACCCAGGACCACAAGGGGGGCGTAACTCAGCAGACGGCGGAAGGACGGTTCGGTCGGCATGGGCGCGGGGCATCCAACCACTTTTTTTCTTGCGTGCAAGTGGTTACTTGCATTTTTTCGACCCAGTGAGCGACGCCATCGATTTGAAGAAGCCGACGATGAAGGAACGCCTGATCGAATCCGCGCGCGCGGAGTTCAGCGATAGGGGCATCGAGAGTGCGACCACGCGTGGCATTGCGGAGCGGGCGGGCTGCAATGAAGTGACCTTGTTCCGGCATTTTGAGTCCAAGGAGAAGCTGCTGGCGGCGGTGGTTCAGGATGTGTCGGTGGAATTCAGCGAAGTGTGCGAATGCAAGGGGGGATACAGCGGGGAGTTGAGGGAGGACCTGGTGCGGTTTGCGAGGGTGTATGATGAATCGCTTCAGCGCTGCGAAGGCATGGCGCGTGCCTTGATCGGGGAGGGGCGGCGCCGGCCGACCTTGTGCAAGGAATTGATTGGGGATGTGCTGGATCCGTTTCACCGCAGCATCGCGACCTACCTGGAGCATGCGAAGGAGGGCGGTCTGGTGAGAGGAGATTTGGACGGAATGGCGTTTGCCGAGATCTTCACCAGTGCCTTGATGGGGGGATTGTTGCGGCGGACTTCGGGTTTGTCTGCACTCGACCGGGAGGCCTGGGTGACGGGGACCGTCTGGCTCCTGCTTGCCGGGATCCAGACATCGAGGACCAACGGATGACGATCGATGCGACTGAGATTGCCGACCCTTTCTTGAA
This sequence comes from Verrucomicrobiaceae bacterium, assembly GCA_027486655.1. Taxonomy (GTDB): domain Bacteria; phylum Verrucomicrobiota; class Verrucomicrobiia; order Verrucomicrobiales; family Akkermansiaceae; genus Luteolibacter. The sequence goes on from JAIXOR010000029.1 coordinate 6,692, forward strand.
ACTTGGCGGGAAGGCTCCATGCTGAGGGCGACCTGATGTCCGATACCACCACAAGCCAAAGCGGGGGAGCTCCCTGGGAATCCAGGCGCGAGCCTACCGGGCGCCATCTCATCCGGCGTTCCTTGCCGTGGATCGGAGTGGCGGGCTTGTTCTCGGTGATAGGCTGGGGTTTGTGGCCGAAGCCGGTGATCGTCGAGACCGGAGAGGTCGCCCGCGGGGCGTTGACGGTCCATGTTTCGGAGGAGGGGAAAACCCGGGTGCGGAACCGCTACGTCGTCGCTGCACCGGTCGCGGGGACGATGCGCCGGGTGATGCTCAAGCCCGGGGATGTGGTGGAGGCCGGAGTGACGGTGTTGACGGTGATCGAGCCTGCGGTGGCTCCATTGCTGGATCCGAGAGCGCGTGTGCAGGCCGAGGCCGTGGTCTCGATGCACGAGGCCTCGCGTAGTCGCGCGGCAGAGTCCTTGGAGGCGGCGCGGGCGATGTCGCGTCTTGCCGAAGCGGAGCGTGAGCGGATGCGCTCGGTGAAGCGCGATGGATCTCTATCAGAATCCGACCGCGACCGGATGGAGGCCGAAGCATCGGCGAAGGCGGCCGAGGTGAGATCGATGGAATTCGCCCTCAAGGTGATTGATTTCGAACTCGCCCAGGCCCGTGCGGCTCTGGAGCGTCCGCCTGTCTCGACTGCGGGAAATCTGATAGAGGTGAAGTCTCCGGTATCCGGAAAGGTGCTCGGTGTGATGCAGGAAAGCGAAACCGTGGTCTCGCCCGGCACCCGGATTCTTGAAGTGGGGGATCCGCAGGATATCGAGATCGAGGCGGAGATTCTTTCCAGGGATGCGGTGACCATCCGCCCCGGGGATGCGGTGGACGTCGAGCAATGGGGTGGGGATTCATCTCTGAAGGCGAGAGTGCGCCGTGTGGAGCCAGCTGCGTTCACCAAGATCTCGGCTCTGGGCGTGGAGGAGCAGCGGGTCATCGTGCTTTGTGATCTGCTGGATCCGCCGGAATCCGCCAAGGCACTCGGTGACCGCTACCGGGTGGAGGCGCGCGTCGCCATCTGGCACGGGGACGACGTGCTGGTGGCCCCGGCAGGCGCGCTTTTCCGTGAGGGGAACTTGTGGAAAACCTTCATTCAACAAAAAGGCGAAGCGAAAGCCGTGGTGGTGGATGCGGGCCGCTCCGACGGTCGTCGCACGGAAATCCTCTCCGGTCTCAAGGCGGGGGACAGGGTGTTGCTCCACCCTCCGGACACGGTGCGGGATGGCACGTCGGTGAAGGAACGGAGCACCGAGGAGTGATCGCTTCGTCCACCTCCGGATGCCACTCGCCGCAGCAAGAGCCCATTTCGTGAAAACAGGAGTCGCACCAAGCCACCCCCTGAATCGCGACCACGGCAGGTCGTCCGCAGACATCGCACGGGCCGCCGTCATCGCTCGCTGGCATGAGTGAGTCTTGCCCGCCGTGCCGCTTTGGCAAGCGCGGGGGTTTTTTCCGGTTTTCAATCTCCTCACAGAGGCTATGCATCCGCCATGCCCTTGCGCACCAAGGATTTCGATTTCCACCTGCCCGAAGGATTGATCGCCGATCGTCCGCTGCCGGACCGTGCGGCTTCACGCATGCTGGTGGTGCACCGCGCCGAGGGCCGCATTGAGCACCGGATGTTCCGCGATCTTCCGCAATACGTGAAACCCGGCGATCTCCTCGTGCTCAATGACACCAAGGTGATTCCGGCACGCGTTTTCTCGGATGATGGCAAAGTCGAGTTGCTGTGCCTCGACCGCCTTTCGCCGCTGGAGTGGCGTTGTCTGGTGCGCCCGGGCAAGCGCATGAAACCCGGCCGCTCCGTCACCGTGGGTGGCATCTCCGGCACTGTGGAGACCGTGTTTGACAACGGCGATCGTCTGGTGCGTTGGGACTCACCGGTGGACCTCGACACCCACGGGCATCTTGCGCTGCCGCATTACATGGGACGCGACGATGAAGCCGCGGATCGCGACCGCTATCAGACGGTGTTCGCCCGCGAGGAGGGTGCGATCGCGGCTCCCACCGCCGGATTGCATTTCACCCCCGAGATGCTGGAAACCCTGCCCCACACCTTCCTCACGCTTCATGTGGGGGTGGGCACCTTCCGTCCGGTGAGCGCCGAAGTGGTGACCGATCACGTCATGCATTCCGAGCGCTATGCCCTTTCCGCGGAGGTGGCCGGGCGTGTCAACACCGCGAGCCGGGTGATTGCCGTGGGCACCACCGTCACCCGCGTTCTGGAAACCTTGGGACGAGATCACGCCGGCGCAGCCAGCCGCATCGCCGATGGCCCCCATGGCGGCGAGACGGACATCTTCATTCATCCTCCCTTCGACTTCCGGGTGATCGGCGGATTGCTGACCAATTTCCACCTGCCCCAAAGCACCTTGATCATGCTCGTCAGCGCCTTCGCCGGCCGCGAGCTCGTGATGGAGGCCTACCGACAGGCGGTGGCGGAGCGCTATCGCTTTTACAGCTACGGTGATTGCATGCTGCTGCTGTGATCCCGGGATTTGCGGATTGAAACATCGGCGCGTCTCGTGTCGTTTCTCGGGCGTTCCTTTTGTCCGATGTCCACCAAGTCCCTAATCCGCCCCTTCGGGCTCTTCGTGCTGGCCTGTTTGGTCCCCGTCGCCCGTGCCGCCGATGATGAAGGCAGTCTCCGCGCGGCAGCCGCCACGCCGCAGGGCCGCATGGTTCTGGCTGCGGCCGAGCTCCGGAGGGTGGCCGCGCCGGTCATCGACGAGTTGTCCGCGTCGGCCGAGGGCAAGCGCTTCATCAGCGAACTCATGGCCTCGCCCGGACTCTTGGGGGACTTGATGGGCTCCGGGCCCTTGCCGGACGATCCCGGCAAAATGCTGCGTGTGCTCCATGATCTTTGGAAACAGGACCGCGCCGGACTCACCCAGGCCGAGGATCGCGGCACCGCCGCCGCCGTCGCGCTTACTTTCGGCCAAAGCAAATGGCCCTCCGACAAAGCCTATTCCCGTTACGCCTGGTTTCGGGACTCCCGGCGCAAGGGGCTGCTGCATCCGCAGTTCGCCAGCCTCAGGCCATGGGAGAAACGATACGTCGTTTCCGCAGGCGGCAACGGAAGCTGGAATGGCGAGGGCGGTTGGGACGATGCCTCCCTCGAATGGCTCCGCGATCATGTGAAGCTGCCTGCCGCCGACTACGTCGGTGCGTGCTGGCAAGCCCCCTACCGCCTCCATAATCTGTTAGGCGACTCGATTCACGGCGCGATGTATTACGCCCCCTTCGGCGACATGGTCCACGCACGCCGGGTGCGCGATGTCGGCGGAGTCTGCGGTTCGCTTTCCCACTACGGAGCCAACGCCGCACGGGCCAATGGCATTCCCGCGATCACCATGGGAGAGCCCGGACACTGCGCCTATGCCGTGCGAGTCAAACGCGGCGAATGGACTCCCGCCTACAGCCTCTCGTGGCAGCGTGGTCTGCACACCAGCCTCTGGGGCTCCACGTGGACGCAGCTTGTCCTCCAGGAAAAGGCGCTTGGGGATCAGGAGGCCCACGACCGCAGCACCGCCCACCTCTGGCAGGCGCGGGCGCTCGCCTCGTCCCAGCCGGAGCTTGCGGAGACCGCCTACCGCCTCGCCCTCGAGGCCCAGCCGATCCACCAACCCGCCTGGCGCGAGGCGGTCCGCTTCCTGCGGGATGTTCGCAAGCCCTCCGCCTCCGCATGGACCGCCATCCAGTCCTCCGCTCTCGACGCTCTCGCGGATTTTCCGGAAGCCGCGTGGGATGTCGTCTCCGATATCCAGCCAGCCGCCCTTGCCTTGATGCCCGGGGCGGATGCGGAGGCGTTTTTGTTAGATTTTCACCGCCGGATCGCTCCGCGCGACGGGCCCGTGATGTGGAATTTCTCCGCCGCGCTCAAGGCGCAGGCCGACGGGCTTGGCTCGGATGTGTCCAAGCGTCTTGCCTTCTTTGAAAAAGTGCTCGCGGTTCAGGCCTCGTCGAAGTCGTGGTTCGCGCCGACCATCGCCTGGGGTCAGGAGGCCTTTGGAAAGGATGCGGCCAACTCGCCCGCCTTCTTCGCCGCGCTGGCCCGGGTGTTTTCCTCCGGTGCCGCCGGGAGCAATCAGGATGGCCTGCGCGCCGCCCTGCGCCCCGCGGTGCTCGCCGCCGCTGCCAATGGCAACGTCGAGGCCTTTCAAGCGCTCGGCAAGGCGGGTGCCGTGCTGCGGAACAGCGAGGCCCTCAAGACCGAACCCTTCCCGGGCGATCTTCTCAGCTCGGGCGGACTGCTCACCGTTTCCAGCACCTCCGGCTGGGACCATCCGGAGAACCACTGGGGCGTCATGGAGGCCTGCGGCGGAGGCTTCCACACGGAAAGACAGGTCCGCCCCTGGGCCGTCGTGCGGCTTGGCAAGCTGGGGGACCTTTCCGGCATCGTCATCCACGATCCATCCGGCGGCCACAACGCCACCCGCCAGCTCCCGCTCAAGGTGTCCATCTCTGAGGACGGCTCCTCATGGCAGGAAGTCTTCCGCACCGACCAGCATCAGAATCCGTGGCGCATCCCGCTCGAAGGTCGCGCCACCCGTGTCCAGTTCATCCGCGTCGAGCGTGATGACGAGCGCAGCGAGTTCTTCCACCTGAATGCCATCCACGCCTACGGCCGTCGGCTCCAATGACCCCGCACCCTCACGCCGCCATGCGCCCGATCTCCCTGTTGTTTCTCACTCCGCTGCTGGCCACCGCCGCTCCCGTCGCGGACTTCGAGGCGGCCCTCGCCGCCGCCAAGTCCGCGCAGGCCCCCATCGCCGTCTTCCTCCATGGCTCCGATTGGAATCCCGCGGGCGAGACGATGCTCAAAACCTGGCAAGACCCCCGCATCGCCGATGCCGCCGGGCCCGCCACCCCGCTCGTCACCATCGACCGGATGGAAAACCCGGACCAAGCCGCCACGGAGGCCGCCAAGCGCAATGCCAAGTGCGACCCGCCGGTCCGCAGCCTGCCCGCGGTCGCCTTCTATGATGCCGACGGCCGCCTTGTTTCCGTGCGCTCCGGCCTGCCGGAAATCGAATCCTCCGGCGGCCTGCCCGCCACGCTCAAAGGCATGCGGAGCCTGCTCGCCAAACGCGACGAACTCTGGAAACGCGCCACCTCCGAACAAGGGCCGAAACGCGCCGCCCTGCTCGGTGCCGGACTCGATCTCATGAACCAGGGCCTCGGTCCGAAGAATCTCTATCAGAACGTGCTCAACGACATGAAACAGGCGGATCCCAAGGACGAGTCGGGCTACATCGGCAAGTACACCTTCTCGCCCTGGTCCTTGCTCGATCTCGTGCTGGAAAAGGTCAAGGCAGGCGACCCCGCCGCCGCCGAAGCGGAGCTCGACCGCTGGAACCGCGTCACCCGCCTCGACAAGCGCCAGCGCCAGGAGCTCCACGCCACCCGCTTCGCCCTCTATCAGCGCTGGCCTCAGAAAAAGGAAATGGCCCGCAAATCCCTGGAGGACATGCGGGCCGTGGATCCCGGATCGGACCTCGGCAAGGCGGCCGAGAGTTATCTCAAGCAGCTCAAGGACTGAGCGTCAGGGCAGCGCCTTGATGTAGAGATCCTTGAAGTGGATCACGCTCTTCGGATCGTGTCCCTGGATGGCGATGGTCCCCTCGCCGAGCTTGCGGCCCGGCATGTTGTTGAGCGTTTTTGCCGGATCCCAATCCTCGGGCTGCGTCCAGTCGGTGGTCACCTTGCCGTCGATGGTGATCACGATGCGGCGTCCGTCCACCTTGATGGTGTAGTCGCACCACTCGTTGTCCTTGTTAGGTGCTTGGTCCATCACATCGGCCACGGCGTAGAGGCCGCCGGTTTTCTTGCGGTCGGTGTGGGTGGCGTTGACCTGGCATTCGTAGCCCTTGGAAGGCCAGTTGAGGTCCTGATACTCGGTGTGGAGGTAGATGCCGCTGTTGGATCCGGGCGTGGTTTTCACCTTGGCCTTGAACTCGAAGTTGCGGAACGAGGCCTTGCCATCCGCACCGACGTAGAAGAGGTGCGCGCGGCCTCCGTTCACCACGAGCTCGCCGTCCTTCACGGTGAAGACGCCGCTTTTCTTCTCGGCCTCTTCATTCGACTTCCAGCCGGAGAGGTCCTTGCCGTTGAACATGGAAATCCAGTCCCCGGCCAAAAGCGGGGCGTGCGAAAGGACAAGCGACAAGAGGCAAAACAGGGTTTTTTTCATGATGCGGAAGGCTGCGTGCCTCTCCATTCCCTGTCAAGAGGCCGGGCTCATGCGTCCACCATCGATCCCTTGCGCCCCGGCGTGATGTGTGGCGGTTTCAGGTAGATCGGCTGCGGAATCTCCGCGGACCAGACACGCCGCGTGGCGGCGTCCGCCGCCTGCCAGGCCTGCCACAGGCGTGTTGCGTCGGGAGTCTCCACCCGCGGCCGGCCCGCCAGGTTTCCAAGCGGAAACCGATCGGTCGCCTCAAAGGAAAACACCGCGCATCCCCGTTCCAGCGCGGCGGCCACGGACTGCTCCAGTTCGAACGCTTCGCACAGCGTCGGCACCTGCCGCAGCCCCAGCGCCTCCACGCGGGCCGTCCAATACGATCCGCGCCGCGCATCGCCGATGGCCAGGCAGGCCGCGCCGTTCTCCGCCGCGGGCACCGCGAGCAAGGAGGGCAGCGCCACGGCCGGGCAGCCCATCGCCATCGCCACTCCCTGCGCTGCGGCGATGCCCACTCGCGTCCCGCTGTAGCTGCCAGGCCCGCTGCCCACCAGCACCAGCCCCACGTCCACTCCCGCGAGAAGTTCCTTGAGCGGCGGAAACAACATCGCGTTGTGGCTGCGGTCGCTTTGAAAGCCGCGCTCGTCGATTCGTCCGTCCGCATGCACCAGCGCCACCGACGCGCGGGGCGTGGAGGTTTCGATCACCAGCGTGGCGTGGCCGTGCATGGCGGAACGCTAGCCCGCCGCCGCCGCACCGCGCCAGCACGGAATCCCCTCCGCAGGCGAGACGCGGCTTGCCATCCCGCGCGCCGCTCCCGATTCTCCGCCCATGCGCCTGCTTTCCTGGAACGTCAATGGCATCCGCGCCGTGCTCGGCAAGGGATTCCCCGAATTCGTTGCGACCGAGAAGCCGGACATCCTCTGTCTTCAGGAAACCAAGGCGCGTCCCGAGCAGGTCCAGCTGCCGCTCGAACTCGGCGGATACCATGACTATTGGAGCTCCGCCGAAAAACCCGGTTACTCCGGCGTCGCCATCTTCACCCGCGAAAAGCCGCTGGAGGTCACCGAAGGCCTCGGCATCGAGCATCACGATCGCGAAGGCCGCGTTCTCACAGCCGAGTATCCGGACTTCATCCTCGTCAACGTCTACACGCCCAATGCCCAGGACGAACTGCGCCGGCTCGACTACCGCTTGACCTGGGACGAGGCGTTCCGCGAGCACGTCGCCCGCCATGCCGAGCGCAAGCCGGTGATCTTCTGCGGCGACCTCAACGTGGCCCATCACGAGATCGACCTTGCCCGTCCCAAGGACAACCGCCGCAATCCCGGATTCTCGGATGAGGAACGCGCCAGCTTCGGGAAACTGCTGGAGGCGGGATTCACCGACACTTTCCGCCACCACTACCCGGACAAGCCCGCCGCCTACTCGTGGTGGTCCTACCGCGCCGGCGCCCGCCAGAAGAACGTCGGCTGGCGCATCGATTACTTCGGCGTTTCCTCGCCCTTCATGTCGCGCGTCAAGGATGCGGACATCCTGCCCCACATCCACGGATCGGACCACTGCCCGGTGGGAATCACCCTCGGTTAGATCCTCAGGCGATCGCGCCCAGGTCCTCCAGCGTGAGGACCACCGCGCCGGCCTCGTCGCAGCGCTCCAGGTCCACCGTGAAGCGGAGCAGCCAGTCGTTGAGTTCATCCGGATCCACCAGGATCTGCTCGACACTCCAAACCCGCGGGCCGGTCTCTGAGACCAGCGTGTTCCCGGCGGCGCGCGCCGCGGGATCCACCCGGATCCGGGTGTGTGTGGCGAAGTAGGCGTCCAGCAAGGGATCCAGCCGTGCCCGGTTCCACGCGTTTCCGGCGCTGTCCGCAGGTTCGATTCCCTCCAGCACCCCGGCCAGATGATCGTTGGAAAGGTCCTTCACCACCTGGAACACCGCGTTTCTCAGGGACCTCAGGAAGGCAGGGCGGTTCCGGGTGAAGGCCACCGCCCGGCGCTCGGGCGCGGGACGCTCCTCTTCCGGCACGTAGTCCGGGTCCCGCAGCTTCTCCCATTCCTCTAACAGGCTGGAATCCACCCCGCGCACGATCGCTTCGAGGAAATGCTCGGCCTCCATCAGTTCCTCGGTCTTCGCCGCGGGTGGCACCGTCTGCGAGAGCACCTTGTAAACCTCGGACAAGTGACGCAGCAGCACCGCCTCGCTGCGCTCAAGGCCGTAGGTCTTGATGTAGTCCTCGAACGACTGCCAGTGCTCGAACATCTCCCGGGCGATCGACTTCGGGCGCACCCCCGCCTCCTTCATCCACGGACGGCGGGCGACGAACGCGTTGTAGGTCTGATAGATGAACTCCCGCCCGGGCTTGGGCCACTCGACCTCCTCCAGCAGCTCCATCCGCTTGTCGAACTCCACGCCCTCGTTTTTCAGGCGGTTCACCAACTCGCCCTTGAGCAGCTCCACCTGACGCCGCAGCACGATCTCCGGGTTTTCCAGGATCGCCTCGATCAGCGAAAGCACGTTGAGCGCATACTCGGGCGACTCCGCGTCCAACTGCGGGATCGCGTCCAGCAGCCACAATCCAAGCGCCTGGTTCATCGAGAAATCCTCCTGCAGCGAGAAGTGGAGCGCCACCTTCGCCGGTCCGCTCCGCTCGTGACGCGGGATGATCCGCAGGACCTCGCCCTCCACCAGACCGCGGAAAAGCTGGAACGCGCGCCTGCGCAGAGCCTTTTTCTTCGCCGCCGTCTCGTGGCAGTCCCCGATCAGTTTCCGCAAGGCCTCGCAACCGTCCTCCTCCGTGCGGCCCAGCACGTTGAGCAGCATCGAGTGCTGGATCTGGAAACTGGAGCTCAGCTTTTCCGGCGCCGCATCGATCAGCCGGCGGAAGCTTTTCTCATCCCAGTTCACAAAGCCCTTCTCCGGAGGCTTGCGTTTCACGAAGCTCTTCTTGCCGGACTTGGCGGCCTTTTGTTCGAGGCGCAGGTTTTCGATCACATGCTCCGGCGCCTGGCAGACCACCGTGCCGATCGTGTCAAAGCCCCGCCGCCCCGCGCGTCCGGCGATCTGTTTGAAATCCCGCACCGCGAGCGTCTTGGTACTGCTTCCATCGTACTTGTAAAGCTGGGTGAACATCACCGTGCGGATCGGCACGTTCACCCCCACGCCGAGCGTGTCCGTGCCGCAGACCACCTTGAGCAGTCCGCGTTGCGTGAGCTTTTCCACCAGCACGCGGTATTTCGGCAGCAGGCCGGCATGGTGGATGCCGATGCCGTGCCGCAGCAGCTTGGAGACCTCCTTGCCGTAAGGGCTGCGGAAGTTCGCGCCTTGCAGGACTTCGGCGATCGCCTGTTTTTCCTCCTTCGTGCAGAAGTTGGAACTCAGAAGGTTCTGCGCGGTGCCGGCGCAGGCGAGCTGGGTGAAGTGGACCAGATAGACCGGTGCCTTGCCCTGCCCGACCAGCTCCTGGATCTTCTCCTCCAGCGGCGTCTCGTTGTATTCGAACTCCAGCGGCACCGGTCGTTGCTCGGATTTCACCAGCACCGTTGGCGCACCCGTCAGCCGGGTGATGCCCTCCTCAAAGAACGCCGTCTCCCCGAGCGTGGCGGACATCAACAGGAACCGCGCCTGCGGCAGGGTGAGCAACGGCACCTGCCAGGCAAAGCCGCGCGAGGTGTCCGAGTAATAATGGAACTCGTCCATGATCACATCGTCCACCCGGGCCCGGCTTCCTTCCCGCAGCGCGAGGTTCGCCAGGATCTCCGCCGTGCAGCAAATGACCGGTGCGTCCGGATTCACCGTCGCGTCGCCGGTGATCATGCCCACGTTTTCCGGCCCCAGCGTGCGGCACAGCGAAAGGAACTTCTCATTGGCCAGCGCCTTGATCGGCACGGTGTAGTAGGAGCGCCGCTTCAAACAAATCGCGCGGAACTGCACGGCCAGCGCAACCAGCGATTTGCCGGATCCGGTGGGCGTGTTGAGGATCACGTTGTTTCCCGAATACCATTCGAGGATCGCTTGTTCCTGGTGATCATACGGCTCGATGCCGGCCTCGATCAAATGGTCGAGAAACGCACTCAGGATCGCATCGCTGGATGACGGATCGGAAACTTCGGCAGGATCGAGAGCGGGCATCGGCACATCAATCCACGATCACCGAGGCGGCGGCGGCCAGGATGGCGAGCCAGGTGGGCAGCTGCGATTCTGGCTCCGGCGGGGACTCGACGGACCCGCGCGGATAGCGCGTTTCGCGATTGTCGGATTCCTGATAGAGCCGTTTGGTCTTGTCCGCCTGGTGCTGCTGGAAAACCAGTTTTCCACCGGCCCTCCACCACTCGGTGAGGCGGCGGACTTCACCGCCTTCGAGCCACACGCCGTGGGTGCCGCAGCGGTCGATGATCACACCGCTGCGCCCGGCGAAGTTGATGTGGTTCATGCGCTCCGAACAGCACGGGCACTTGCGGTACACGACCTCGTGTTGGAACCCGTAGTCCTGGCCGATCTGTGCCATCTGGACCTGATCGAGCCAGACGAGCGGATTGGTCTGCGCGTCGAGCAAGGCTTCCAGTTCGCCCGGATTGAAGAACATGCCGTGGCAGGACGCGCAGCGCTCCACACGGATCGGCGCGCCGGCATCGAACTCGATGACGGAGAGCGTAGACTCGCAGCCCGGGCAGGCCATCGTGCCGTCGGATCCAAGATCACGGAAATGCACCTGCCGCAGATCGATGTCCTGCCTCACGCCGCAATACGGGCAGAAGGTCATCGTGCCGGCGAGCGCACCTCCGCAATTCAGGCATTTCATGGGGATATCTTTGACGGATCTCCGTGCGGGTCAATCCCTGTCCGCCACGAAGAGGGTATGGGTGAAGCGTTTCGCCTTCGGGTAGGCCTTCGCGCCGATGCACTCGACGTTCTGGAAAACCCGTTCCAGCGAGCGGGCGAAGTCCTTGTCCGGATTCGCCGACCAGAACACGACGCGCCCTCCGGCATGCAGCGCGGCCTTCGTCCTCGCGACGCCGCCGCGGTTGTAGAGCCGTGCGTTGCCCTTCTGCACGAGCGGATCCGGGCTGTTGTCCACATCGAGGAGAATCGCGTGGTAGCGGTCCTTGCCGACGCGTTCGATGACTTCGCCGACATCGCGGACATGGATCCTCACCCGCGGGTCATCGAGCAGCAGGCCGTTGACGCTTGTTAGATACTCGCGGTTCCACGAGATCACCTCCGGCACCAGTTCCGCCACATCGACGATGGCATCCGCCGGGCAGAGCTCGAGCACCCGCCGCAGGGTGAAACCAAAGCCCAGGCCGCCGATGAGCACGCGTGGTTTCTTCGGCATCCGCGCGCAGGCGAGCTCCGCCATCTGCTGCTCCGAGGACGAGGCGGTGGTGCTCATCAACTGCACACCACCGACCTTCAGATAGAAGTGCCCGTCGTGCTCCTGGAGAACGAGGGCCGTTCCATCGGGCGTGCGGCAGGAGGCGAGGGTGGTGGTGGGTTTCATCGGAACGGAGTGCGGGTATCCACCGAAGCCGCGGATTTGTCGAAGCGAATGTGAGCGTGGACTGAAGTCCCGGGCTACGATTGCAGGAACATCCGCCAATCCCGGATGCCGTGGGGATTGCGGATGAACGCGGTGGCGGGCATCGCCTTTGGCACACGGGGTTTGCGCAGCAGGCTCAAGCCCGCTTCTTGGGGCAGGCGCGCGCCTTTTTTCGAGTTCACCTCGCGGTGCGAGAGCACGCAGTTTTCCCAGGTGGTCCTGCCACCACGCGAGAGCGGCACAATGTGGTCGATGTTGCCTTCGTGCGGTGCGAGCTTGCGGCCGGTGTATTGGCAGACGCCACCGTCGCGTTCCCAAATGCCGCGCGCGCCAAGACGCGGACGGCAGACGGGCACTTTGGCGTAGTTCGCCGCCACGATCACCGTGGGCACTCGAATGGGACCACGCGGAGTCTGGATGGCCAGATCCTCCTCACGCACGGGCAGCTTCAACCAATCCTCCCATTTCACCGGCAAGATGGAATCCTCGCCGCGTACATCGAGTCCGGTCGCGGCTCCGCTCGCCATCATGCAGAAGGCGTCGGCCGGGGTCTTGGCATGGATCGCCTGCCAGTTGCGGTTGAGCACCAGCACAGTGGTTTTGTGGAGGATGTCGCTCATGGAAGAAGTTGCTAGTTTTCAGTGTTCAGTTTTCAGGAAGAAAAGAGGATCAGTCTTCCGCCCTTTCCCCTGCGGGAGCCATTTTCACGAGTTTGGGATCGAAGCGGCCGAGCACTTCGACGAGGTCGGTCTGCGCGGCCATGACGCTGTGGATGTCCTTGTAAACGCCGGGAACCTCATCGAGGCCGGACGAGAGGAGATCGACGCCACGTTCTTTGAGCAGCTTTTTGGTGCCGCTCCAGGTGAAGGATTGCAGCGCCTTCTTGCGGCTCATCACGCGGCCTGCGCCGTGCGATGCGCTGTTCAAGGAAGCCGGCTCGCCTTTTCCGCGCACAAGGAATCCGGGCGATGCCATCGATCCGGGGATGATTCCCATCACGCCTTCGCCCGCCGGGGTCGCGCCCTTTCGGTGGACGATGAGTTCCTTTCGCTCACCGTTCACGACGTGCGTTTCCTTCCAGGCGAAGTTGTGGTGGTTCTCAATATCGAGGATCACCTTGGCACCCACCTTTTTCGCGATGTGCTTGTGGATGAGTTCGTGGTTGGCGGCGGCATAGAGGCCCATGAGGTTCATGGTGTTCCAGTATTCCTGACCATCCGCCTCATCGAGCGTGAGCCATGCCAAGTGCTTGAGTTCTTTCGGAAGATTCGAGCGGCGGGCCATGGCGCGTTTGCTGTAAACGTCGCAGACCTGCGCGCCGGTCCCACGCGATCCCGAGTGGCTCAGCAGTGCAAGGTATTCGCCGGGCGGAAACCCGAGCGAATCATCCGTCACGGTGAACGCGCCGAACTCGACGAAGTGGTTTCCGCTTCCGCTGGTGCCAAGTTGTTTCCAGGCCTTGTCGCGCAGGTGCTTGGTCACCGGGGAAACGGACCAGTCCTCGTCCATCACATCGTGATCGCGTCGATCCTTGAACTCCGCGCCGATCCCGAAGCGGGTTTCGCTTTCAATGATGTTTGCCAAACGATCGCGCTGGCCGGGGATGAGGTTCGCCTTGCGATCATACACGGTGAGCTTCATGCGGCACGCGATGTCAACGCCGACGGCATAAGGAATCACGGCGTTTTCCGTGGCAAGAACGCCACCGATCGGCAGGCCGTATCCGACGTGCGCGTCGGGCATCAGCGCCCCGGCCACGGCGACGGGCAGCGCGCAGGCGTTGGCCATCTGCTTGACGGCTTCCGCTTCCAGGTCGCTTCCCCATTGACGCCACGGAGCGAGTTCCGCCCGGGGCGTGAAGGCCGGACGATCGAGGGCGCGGGCCAATGGCGCGCGGAGCGGATCGTCGAAAAACGTCGAAGGATCGGCGATGATGCGGGAGATGTCCTGCGGCAGCGCCGCGCCGTCGTTTCCGGCGGCGATGAACTCACGGATGAACCCGTGGGCATGTTGCATGGCTTCCCCTTCGGGCACGCCGAGATGAATGAGATCTTTGGTTTTCATGTTTTTTGTTAGATAGTGGAACCCGCTCTGGCGGTGGTGTTTGTTTTCATCGGAATCTACCGGAAGAAACATCGTTCAGAAACCACTGAGTTCACTGAGCACCGCTGAAGGCACTGACGTTTGTGCAAGTGCCCTCCGTGGTGCCCGGTGGCTCGAAAACTGGTGAACCCGCAGGGATATGCGCCCTGCTCCGCCGGTTAAAAGCCGGCTGAAGCCAGTGCTCCGTTCTCAAGATTGGGTTGACCAACCGGACTTGCACCGGCACGGCCGCCTTCACAGGGCGGGATGCTACTGTTACAACATGGTCAACATGGGGAAATGGCGCTCCCGCGAGGACTTGCACCTCGGGAGCTTGTAGGATCGTGGATTGCAGATTGCGGATGGTTTCTGCGGCTGACTCTTCGATGCCAGACATCCACGATCCAGAGATGGGTTGCGGAGGCCGGATTCGAACCGGCGATACGCGGCGTATGAGACCGCTGCCTTACCGCTTGGCGACTCCGCGGTTTGGAAAATGAATGGCAGGGACCGACCTCCGGGCGGTCCGTGTGCTTGTAGCGTGAATGAAGAGCCTTGAACCGGCCGTCACATTCGCATCGCATGCCCACGGACGCCCCGGAAATGCGTCCCTGCCTGTTTGAACCAATGAAAACAAACACCACTGCCAGTCCGGTAGAAGGACTCGCACCCGCTGGAAGATTTCACGGCGGATCTTTCGGTGTTTCAGGCACACCTCCCGTGGCATATCAAACGACTGCCAAGCCTCTGGTTTGTGATATCTTTACCAGGGCGTGGAAACGGGCCGCATTCCTCCCGTGCGGGCCGTCGCTGGGACGGTCCGCTTGACAGTTCGCCGCCGTCGGGCGACCGTTTGTGCGGTCGTCCGGAAGCATGCGCCTCTTGCAGGGACTTGTGGAATGGGTGGCCGTTTCCGCCCCGCCGCCGGTTGCCGCCGGCGGCGGGGCCTTTACGCCCGTGGGGTTATGGATGGAACATCATGGGATGGATCTGTGGGGTTTGGATTCTGGAATGCGGTCCAATAAACCGCTGGAAAAAAGGGTGATTTCGGGGAAAGCAAGAACCCCGCCGGCTTCGGGAGCGGGCGGGGTTCGAAAAGGAAACCGATGAATGATTCGGATCTTGAACTACCTGCCTGCCACCATGGGATCGTTGCCGAAACGAAGTCGGCCCGGGTTTGCCACTGGGCTGCATCCCTTTATGGACCGCTCCATGCCATGGATCATATCCACGACCGGCGACCATGAGGCCTGCTGGGAATGTTTGGGATATGTCGCGTTGGTGATCATGTGCGCTGAAGGTTTTGAGGAGATATGGGTTTGATCACGATGTGTCAACTCCATAGATGAAAAATATCCGATTTTTCATTCCGAGTGGAATTCGTCTTCCTTCGGCCGCGTTATCTGTTAGATCGGATTCCCTTCATTCTCACTCGAAGCTCCACGCGCGCTTCGATCCGGCGAGATCCTTCGGGCGGGTTTCTCCTTCGTGGGAAACCAGTTCGATTTTCTTCGCCTCGCAAGTGGCGGTGAGGGCATCCGAGAGGGTCTGCGAGTGGGTGACCACGAGGATTTGTGTATCGCGGTGGGCGCTGGCGATGAGGTCTGCGAGCGGCTGGATCAGGCCGGTGTGCAGGCTGGCCTCGGGTTCGTTGAGGACCATCAGCGGCGGCGGTTTGGGCGAGAGCAGGGCGGCGGCGAGGCAGAAGAAGCGCAGCGTGCCATCGGAGAGTTCCGCGGCGTGCATGCGGCGCTTGAGGTCGGGGGACTCGAGGCAGAGTTGGAAGGCACCGGTTTCATCGACAGGGCTCCAGCCCATATCGGGAAAGGCGGAGTGGATGGCGGCCTGGAGTGTCTCGCCGTGCGAGGCCTCGATGATCGTCTGCAGGGTGGCGGCGAGGTTGGTGCCGTCGTGTGCGAGCACCGGCGACCAGGAGCCGAGGCGAGGCATGCGGAGCGGCGAATCGGCATCGGTGCGGAACTGGTGATAGAAGCGCCACGAGAGGAGGGTCTCGCGTGCGGCGGCGACGGCGGGGTGGCGGATGCCGTCGCGCAGTTCGCTGATCATCGATTCCGGCGCGTGGATGGGCAGGGATGCGGCTTCCATGGTGCCATCCGGGTTTCTCGCCTCCAGATGCGGGCCCTTGCGGCGGGCCATCGATTTCCCGGAGAAGAGGAGATTCTCGTTCTTGATCTCGGGATCGGTGCGGAAAAGCGAGGGGCTTTCGGGTCCCAGCGCGACCATGCCGCACTCCAGGTTGAAGCGGAAGTCCGTGTGTTCGATGTCCCAGGATACGCGGCGGGCTTCATCGTTGCGGCGCTTGCCGGCCCAGAGGGCGCTGGGCATGCCGCCTTCCCGGGCGAGGGCCTCGGCGAAGCGGCCTTCCGCCATGCGCTGGAGCAGGGAGAGCGCCCGGTAGACGTTGGATTTGCCCACGCCGTTGCCGCCGGTGACGACCGTGACGGGTCCGAGTTTCAGGCGCAGTTCGCGCAGGGACCGGTAGCCGCGGATCTGGATCGATTGAAGCACGGCCCCAGCGTAGCAGCCGCAGGCCCGGCGGAAAGCCCGGGAATCGTGGGTTTTTCCCATGGTTGACCCCGGGGGAGGGCGTTGCTAGCGTCCGCGCCCCGTCATGAGTGACTCCGCCGCCACCTACAAAGACACGCTGACTCTCCCGCAAACGACTTTCCCGATGCGCGGGGATCTCGTGGAGAATGAACCGAAGCGCCTGGAGCGTTGGGAAAACGAGGGCTTGTATGCCAGGATCCTCGCCCGCCGCCGTGCGCAAAAGGCCCCGGAGTTCATCCTGCACGACGGCCCGCCCTTCGCGAATGGCGACGTCCACATGGGCACCGCGCTCAACAAGCTGCTCAAGGACCTGGTGGTGAAATCCAAGACGATGGCCGGATTCACCGCGCCCTTCGTGCCCGGCTGGGACTGCCACGGCCTGCCCATCGAGTTCAAGGTGGTCAAGGAAACCGCCGGTCTCGAGCCCGCGGAGATCCGCCGCCGCTGTGCGGAGTTCGCCGGCCGGTTCATCGACATCCAGCGCGGGTCGTTCCGCCGTCTCGGGGTGTTCGGCGATTGGATGAATCCGTATCTCACGATGAATCCCGGCTACGAGGCGGACATCCTGCGGGTGTTCGCCAAGCTCGTGGAAAACGGCTGCGTCTATCAGAGCAAGAAGCCGGTCCAGTGGTCCTACGGCGCGCAGACCGCGCTGGCCGAGGCCGAGGTGGAATACAAGGACAAGGAAAGCCCGGCGATCTTCGTGAAGTTCCCGCTGGCGACCGGCGACCTTGCGGGCAAGGCCTCCATCCCGATCTGGACCACCACACCCTGGACGCTCCCGGCAAACCTCGGCCTGGCCGTGCATCCGGAGTTCACCTATGTGGTCGGCCGTTTCACCAACGAAATCGCAGGCCGCGAGGAAACGCTGGTCATCGTTCGCGAGCTCATCGCCGAGTTTCACAACAAAACCGGCTTCGCTCTCGCCGAAACGTTTTCCGAAATCAAAGGCCGCGAGCTTGAGGGTCTCGAAGGACAACATCCTTTCCTCGATCGCACATCGAAGGTCATCCTCGCCAACTTCGTCACCACCGAGACCGGCACCGGCGTGGTCCACATCGCCCCGGGTCATGGCGCGGACGACTACGTCGCCGGCCAGCAGAACGGCCTGGCGGTGCTCTCGCCCGTGGATGACGAAGGCAAGTTCACCGCCGAGGTCGGCCTGGACGAGCTGATCGGCACTCACGTTTTCAAATCCAACGACCGCATCATCGAGATCCTCGCCGAAAGCGGCCACTTGTTAGGCCGCGAGGTCTACAAGCACTCCTATCCGCACTGCTGGCGCTCGAAGACGCCGATCATCTTCCGCGCCGTCGAGCAGTTCTTCATCTCGCTCGACACCCTGCGCGGCCAGGCGCTCGAGCAGATCGACCAAGTCGAGTGGCTGCCATCGTGGGGTCGCAACCGGATCTACGGCACCGTCGAGGCGCGCCCGGACTGGTGCATCTCGCGCCAGCGCACCTGGGGCGTGCCGCTGCCGGTTTTCTTCGACGAAAACAACAAGGCCATCCTGGATCCCGCGCTCGCCCGCAAGGTGGCGGATCTTGTGGAAACCGAGGGCACCAACTTCTGGTTCGAGCACAGCGATGAGGAAATCGCCACACGGCTCGGCCTGCCCGCCGGCGTCAAGAAATGCCGGGACACGCTCGACGTGTGGATCGACTCCGGCTGCTCGCATGTCGCCGTGCTCGACCGCCATCCGGAGCTGCACGCGCCCGCCGATCTCTATCTGGAGGCCACCGACCAGCACCGCGGCTGGTTCCAGAGCTCGCTGATGCTTTCCGTGGGCTACCGAGGCAGCGCCCCTTACAAAACCGTGATGACCCACGGCTTCGTGGTGGACAAGGACAAGAAGAAGCTCTCCAAGTCCGAGGCGGAAAAGGCCGGCAAGCCGATCGATGCGGCCCACTTCTACAACAAATACGGCGCGGACATCGTGCGCCTCTGGGTTTCCTCCGTGGACTGGCAGAACGAAGTGCCCTTCGGCGAGGACCTCTTCAAACAAGTGGCCGAGCCCTACCGCCGCCTGCGCAACACCCTGCGGATTCTGTTAGGAAACCTCGACGGATTTGATCCAAACGGACCGCTGGCTTCAGCCGGCGTGTCTTACACACTTCTCGACCGCTGGATCCTCGAGCGCCTGCACGAAGTCGTCGCCGAGTGCCGCAAGGCCTACGATGCTTACGAGTTCCGCAAGGTCTTCAACTCGCTGAACAACTTCTGCACGCACGACCTCAGCGCGACCTACATCGATGCGACCAAGGACCGCATGTACTGCGATGCCAAGGACTCGCCACGCCGCGTGGCCTCGCAGCGCGCGATGTTCGCCATCTTCCAATCGATCTCCAAGCTGCTCGCGCCGATCCTCGCCTTCACCGCCGACGAGGCGTGGGAGCATGCTCCGTTCACCAGCGGGACCATTCACGAGCAGGACTTTCCGGAAGCCGACCCCGCGTTTGCCCCGGGCGAGGCGACCAAGACGGCCGCGCGTTTGTTTGAGATCAAATACGCGATCCAGACCGCCATCGAGAGCTGCATCCAGGCCAAGGAGTTCTCCCGCAACAACGAGGCGGATGTTTCCCTGACCGTTCCGGAGAGTGACGCCGCCCTGCTGCCGCTGCTCAACGACCGCGACTTCGCCACCGAGTTCTTCATCATCGCCGGTCTCAAGGCCGAGGCGGGATCCGTGCTCCACGCGACCGCGAAAAAGACGGAGCACTGCCTCTGCCCGCGCTGCCGGAAACACGAGCCGCTCGTGGCGAGCGGATTGTGTGTGCGATGCGATGAAGTTTGCTAGTTTTCAGTGTTCAGTTTTCAGGAAGATCCAAGCGTGGCCGTCTTCCTCTTGCTGAACACTTGAAACTGAAAACTGAAAACTTTCCATGACTCTCCCCAAGCTCCTCCTCTTCCTCACGCTGCCGCTCTACATTCTCGACCAGATCACCAAGTTCTGGACGATCGGGCGTTTTGAGCCGCCGTGGGTGGATCCCGGTGCGCACATCGTGGTGGTCGAGGGGGTTTTCAATCTGGTGCGGGTGCACAACCAGGGTGTGGCCTTTGGTTTCGGCAACGGCACGGCTTGGGCGCCGGTGGTGTTCCTGATCGTGCCGCTGGTGGCGCTGGTCCTGATCCGCGTGTTCTGGAAGAAGGGGCTCTTCAAGCATCCGCTTTCCACCCTCGCGGTGGCGCTCTTGCTGTGCGGCATTTTCGGCAATCTAACCGATCGGCTGGTCCAGGGTTTCCTGTTGGAGGAGTTCAAGACCGGCTCCTTCTGGCAACGGCTCTCCGAAGGTTACGTGGTGGACTTCATCGACATCACGATCCCGCTCATCAACTACCGCTGGCCGGCCTTCAATGTGGCGGACTCCTGCATCTGCGTGGCGGCCACGCTGCTCTTCATCGGCGGCCTGCGCGAGGAGGCCGCGGAGAGGAACAAGACGGCCGGGAAGGACGCCTGAGGTCCTCAGCGGCCGGCGTCCTTGAGCCAGCGGGCCTTGAGGGTCTCGGCGCGGGCCAGTGCGTCCTCCACATCGGGTCCCAGCAGGTTGGCGTGGCCCATCTTGCGGCGACCGCGGGCATGGCGCTTGCCGTAGAGGTGGAGAAAGGCGCGTCCGTCCTCAAACAGCGGCGTCCAGTCCGGAGGCGTGGTTTCCTCCGGCCACAGGTCACCTAACAGATTCAGCATGGCCACCGGCGTGTGCAGGCGGGTGGATCCGGCAGGCAGGCCGAGCACCATGCGGAGCTGCTGCTCGAACTGCGAGGTCTCGCAGGCATCGAGCGTGTGGTGGCCGGAGTTGTGCGGGCGCGGCGCCATTTCATTGACGATGAGCGATCCATCCGCCTTGAGGAAGAACTCCACGCCCATGATGCCGCGGTAGTCGAGGGCCTCGGCCACGCGGGTGGCGATGGCGGTGGCGCGCTCCGCGACCTCCGCCGGGATGCGCGCGGGGACGATCGATACATCCAGGATGTGGCTGCGGTGGCGGTTTTCCGCGGGGTCGTAGCAAACGCAGCGGCCGTCCGCGCCGCGTGCGACCATCACGGAGATCTCGCGCTCGAAGGGGACCCAGGCCTCCAGCACGCCGCGGGGCGCGCCGAAGTTTTTCCAGATCTCCGCGGCGTTCTCATGGCCTTCCAGTTTCACCTGGCCATGGCCGTCGTATCCGAAGTCGGCGGTTTTGAGCACACCGGGGCCCTTGAGCTCGGCGAGGGCGGCGGCGAGTTCCTCCGCGTTGGAAACAACGCGGAACCAGGTGCAGGGGATGCCGTGGGAGAGCAGGAAGTTCTTCTCACGCTCGCGGTTCTGGCAGATCGAAATGGCGTGTGGCGAGGGATGGAGCGGCACGTGTGCGGCCACCGCGCGCAACGTCTCGTGCGGGATGTTTTCGAACTCGACGGTGGCCACCGTGGCCACTTGCCGGAAGTGCTCGAGCGCCTGCGGGTCGTCGAAGGGCAGGTCGATGACCTCATCGGCCACCTCCACGGCAGGGGCTTCGAGGCCGCCGGTCCAGATGGCGGTGCGCACGCCCATGCGGCGGGCGGCCAGGGCGAGCATGCGGCCGAGCTGGCCGCCGCCGATCACGCCGATGACGCAGTGCGGAGGATGGATGGGAACGGGAGAAGTGGGCATCGGATCAATCGACGGGATCAAGAGGAGGCAGGGAGGCGGCTTTGACCTTGGCGTTTTGTTTGGCCCGGAAATCCGCGAGTTTGGCGGCGAGCTCCGGATTTTCGTTGGCAAGCATGGCCACGGCGAAAAGCGCGGCGTTCACCGCCCCGGCGCGGCCGATGGCAAAGGTGGCGGTGGGGATGCCTGCGGGCATCTGGACGATCGAGAGCAAGGAATCCACGCCTTGCAGAGCCTTGGACTCGACCGGCACCCCGAGCACCGGCAGGTCGGTGATGGCGGCGGCCATGCCGGGCAGGTGGGCAGCCCCGCCGGCTCCGGCGATGATGCACTTCAAGCCACGTCCGCGGGCCGCGGAGGCGTAGGAAAACAACTTGTCCGGCGTGCGGTGGGCGCTGACGACCTCCGCCTCCCAGGCCACGCCGAAGTCACGCAGCGTCCGGGCCGCGTGTTCCATCGTCGGCCAATCCGAGTCACTTCCCATGATGATGCCCACTTGCGCTTCGTTCGACATGGGCGGGAGGTTGCAGGCTGCCGGAGCGGGCGTCAATCCGGGTTGCTGGGCTCGTTCACCGGCGCGGCGTCTTCCGGCAGGAATCGCCCGGATTTTCCCCGAAAAACCGCCGATATGCCGCGGAAAACCGGCCCAGATGGGTGATCCCATGTGCCATGGCGATGCGGCTGACCGCTCCCTCCCGTGGCTCGCGGACCAGCGCGCGCCGGATCTCGTTGAGCCGCAGGGCATGCAGGAAATCCCGCGGGCTTTCATCGTGCACCTGGCGGAATGCGTATTCCAGCTCGCGGCGGCTCACCCGCAAGGTGCGGCACAGTTCGGGGATCGGCAGCGGCTCGCCGAGATGGCTGCGCATCCAGTCCTCCGCCCTGCGCGCCAAGCGGGCCCGATTGCGCGGAGACGATCGTTTTTCCCAGTCCAGCGGGCTCGACGCGCAGGTCTCCATCAGCACATCGCAGGCAAACTCCGCCGCCGCCTGCGCGAAGTGGACGGCTCCTCGGGAATCTCCCTCCGCCCGCACCAAGGAGCGCCGCAGTCCCACCATGCGATGCTCAAGCTCGCGAAACACGGCCTCGCCCGGAAGGTGGATCCTCGCTTCGGCAAATCCCGCCACCCGCCCTCCTGCGAGCTCCCGCGCCTGATCCCACGCTTCGCCGGGCAGCGCGATGGACAGGCAGGAAAACCCCGGCGTGATCCAGCCATCGATGCCCTCCCCCGGCGGGGTGCAGACCAGCGCCCCCCGACGGGCCTCACGCCCGTACCAAAAGGACGGCGCGGGGCTTCTCATGCAGCCGATCGACCCCCAGCCCTTCGGCAATTCGCAGCGGATCCTCGCCTTCACACCGGCCTCGTGGAAATCCAGCGCCCAGCCGTCTCCCTGGAATTGCTCGACGTGCGTCGCCGCTTCCCGCGGAGCCAGAAAATCCGCAGCCAGCGATCCTCCCGAGACCGCGTGGGCGAATTCCTCCGGATGCTCCATCCGGTGGACCGAGTGGCGATACGCAGGATACATGGCAGGGGGGATGTTCACGGAGAATTGTGCGCAAAATGGATGGCGGAGACCACTGCCGACATGCTAGCAAAAAGGATTCCCTTCCCCATGAAACGATCCCTTCTCCGCCGTCTGATCCCGATCCTGTTCGGACTCGTCCTCACCGGTCCCGCTTTCGCGGATCCCGTGAGGCCTCACATCGTCCACATTGTCGCCGACGACCTCGGCTGGAAGGATGTCGGCTTCAACGGCTGCACGGACATCCAGACGCCGAACATCGATGCCCTCGCCAAGGGCGGCGCCAGGCTCTCGCAGTTCTACGCCCAACCGATGTGCACGCCCACGCGCGCCGCCCTCATGACCGGGCGCTACCCCTTCCGCTATGGCCTCCAGACCGCGGTGATTCCCTCCGTTTCCGCCTACGGCCTGGATACCTCGGAGACTCTCCTCCCCCAATGCCTCAAGCAGGCCGGCTACCACACCGCCCTCATCGGCAAGTGGCACCTCGGCCACGCCGACAAGAAATGGTGGCCCCGCCAGCGCGGCTTTGACTACCACTACGGTGCCATGATCGGCGAACTCGACTACTTCACCCATGACGAACACGGCGTGCTCGATTGGTATCGCGACAACGAACCCGTGCGCGAGGAAGGCTATACCACCACTCTGTTAGGCAAGGACGCCGCGCGCCTGATCGGGAAACACGATCCGAAGACCCCGCTCTACCTCTATCTCGCTTTCAACGCGCCCCACACGCCCTATCAGGCTCCGGAAGAATATCTCAAACGCTACGCCTCGATCGAAGACCCCACGCGGCGCACCTATGCGGCGATGGTGGCCTGCCTTGATGATGAGATCGGCCGGGTGGTCGCCGCCCTCGATCAGCGCGGCATGCGAGACAACACACTCATCCTCTTCCACAGCGACAATGGCGGCACGAAGAACCCGATGTTTGCCGGCGTTATGGCGGACGTCTCCAAGATCCGCATCCCCTGCGACAACGGCCCCTATCGCGATGGCAAGGGCTCGCTCTTCGAGGGTGGCACGCGCGTATGCGCCTTCGCCAACTGGCCCGGGCTCATCCAACCCGCCGTGGTCGATGGACTCATCCACGTCACCGACCTCTTCACCACCCTCACCAGCCTGGCCGGAGCCCCCACCAAGGACTGCAAGCCGCTCGACGGGCTCAACGTCTGGCAGACGCTTGCCACCGGAGCGCCCTCGCCCCGCAAGGAGATCGTTTACAACGTGGAGCCCTTCCGCGGTGCCCTCCGCCAGGGCGATTGGAAGCTCATCTGGCGCGCCATGCTTCCCTCCAGCGTCGATCTCTATCACATCACCGAGGACCCCTCTGAAACGAAGAACCTCGCTGCCGAACATCCCGCCAAGGTCGTGGAAATGCAGGCCCGCCTCAACACACTGGCCGCCCAAAGCGCCAAGCCGTTGTTCCTTATCGATCAATTCAAGGTCATACAGAAAAACATGGCCGGCGAGCCCGTACTGCCCATCGAGGAAGGCTCCGGCGACCCCGAACGCCACTGACGACCGCAGGGCCTCAGCGTTCCTTCACCCGCTCGACGTTTGCGCCGAGCATGAGGAGTTTTTCGTCGATGTGCTCGTAGCCGCGGTCGATGTGATAGAGGCGGCTGATCTGGGTGGAACCGGTGGCGGTGAGGGCGGCGAGGACCAGGGCGGCGGAGGCGCGGAGGTCCGAGGCCATGACGGGGGCGGCGGAGAGTTTTTCCACGCCGCGGACGATGGCGGTGCCGTTGTCCACCTTGATGTCGGCTCCCATGCGTTTGAGCTCGGCGCAGTGCATGAAGCGTTGCGGGAAGATCGTGTCCTTGATCACGCTGATGCCCGGAGTGGTGGCGAGCAGGGCGGTCATCTGCGCCTGCATGTCGGTGGGATAGCCCGGGTAGGGGGCGGTGACGAGGTCCACGCCCTTGAGGTTGTCCCCGCGGTGGATGGTGCAGACGTCGCCGGCCTCGTTGAACTCGACGCGGTGGCCGGACTGCTCGATGGCGGCGGTGATGGCCTTCATGTGCTCGCGGCAGACGCGGCGGAGTTTCACTTCCTCACCGGCGAGGGCGGCGGCGGCCATGAAGGTGCCGGCCTCGATGCGGTCCGGGATGACGGTGTGTTCCACGCCTTTGAGTTCCTTCACGCCCTCGATGACGATGCGGCGGGTGCCGGCACCGGTGATCTTGGCTCCCATGGCGTTGAGGAAATTCGCGAGATCGAGCACCTCGGGCTCGGCGGCGGCGGATTCGATGACGGTGATGCCCTCGGCAAGGGTGGCGGCCATCATCACGTTGTCGGTGCCGAGCACGGTGGGTCCGTGGGTGCCGCGGAGGTCGATCTCCGCGCCCTTGAGGCCGTCCTTGGCGGTGAGGATGATGTTTCCACCTTCAAACTCGACCTTTGCGCCCAGTGCTTCGAGTCCGCGGAGGTGGAGGTCCACCGGGCGGTCGCCGATCACGCAGCCGCCGGGCAGCGAGACCACGGCGCGGCCCTTGCGGGCGAGCAGCGGGCCCATCACGCAGATCGAGGCGCGCATGCGGCGGACGAGTTCGTAGGGGGCCTCATCGGAGATCTCGGCGCAGGTGATGCGCACGGTGCCGGACGAGCGTTCCACATCCGCGCCGAGGGCGCTGAGGATCTGGATCATGTAGTTGGTGTCCGAGACATCCGGGACGCGGCGGATGATGCAGTCCTCACCGGTGAGGATGGCTCCGGCGAGGATGGGGAGGGAGGCGTTCTTGGAGCCGGAAATGTTGATCGAGCCCCGCAGGGTGGCGCCGCCGTGAACGATGAGTTTGTCCATTGAAAAATTGGGGGATGGTGGATGGGAGAGGGTGAGTGGGAGATCTGCGATCTCCGGTCTCTTAAGACCGCCGGGCGAAGGGGAAACGGGCGACTCCGGAGAGGTCGGTTTTCACTTCGATGTCGGTGAAGGAGGAAGCTTGGAGAATTTCGACGACCTGTGAAGCCTGATCATGGCCGATTTCCAGCACCAGCCAACCGCCCGGGGCGAGGTGTGCGTGGGCGGCGGGGATGAAGCGGCGGATGAGGTCCAGCCCGTCTGCGCCGCTGAAGAGCGCGAGGGCGGGATCGTGGAGAACTTCGCGGCTCATCGTGGCGCGCTCGCCTTCCGGGACGTACGGGAGATTGGCCACGATGCCGTCGAAGGGCCCGGTGGCGGCGGAAAACAGGTCGCTTTCCAGAAAGGTCACGTCGTGAAGGTCGAGCGAGGCGGCGTTTTCCCGGGCCAGCGAGAGGGCGTCCGGCGAGACATCGGCGAGGGTGAGCTGCCAGCCCGGGCGCTGGGCGGCCAGGGTGAGGCCGAGCACGCCGGAGCCGCAGCCCATGTCGAGCACGCGCTGGGTGCCGGGCAGTTCCCAAGACAGGATCCACTCGGCGAGTTCCTCGGTTTCGGGCCGCGGGATGAGGGCGCGGGCGTCGGTTTTGAATTCGTAGTGGTGGAAGCCCACGATGCCGAGCACGTGCTGGAGCGGGATGCCCTCGCCGCGTTTCTTCAGCATCTCGCGCAGGGGGATGAGCTCGGTTTCCTCCAAGGGGCGGTCAAACTGCATGTAAAGCTGCATCCGCGTGCAGCCGAGCTGCCGGGCGACCATCATCTGCATGTTGCGGCGCGCGTCCTCGATGCCGCGCTTCTCCAGGTAGCGGGTGCCTCCATCGATCGTCTCCAGAACAGTGGTCATGCGGGGGCGCGGATGGTGGGGGATGGGGAACCGCTCGCCAAGGACGATGATGGGGAAATCGGCGGGCTTGTGAATCACCGGCCCATTCGTGAATCTGCGGGCACCCCATGGCCCGCCGGATGCACAGAACGACCTGCCCCGCGTGTGGGACCGAGCCGGATCGGATGGTGATGATCCCGCAGGAGATCATTCGATGCCCCGGATGCGGCCTTGAAACGAGCTTTCACGAGTGGCAGACCCATGCGGGGGACAGCTTGCAAGGCACCGGACGGGTCTCCGTAGTGCGCGAAACATCCGCCAATGGGGACATCCATTGGGCGATTCCCGCAGGCCGGAACGCCGGGGTATCCATGACGTTCTGGGGGCTATGGTGCGTGCTCTCCCTTGGTCTCATGGCATTTGTGGGGATCAAGTGCTTTCCGCAATACGGCATCACCAGCGTGCTGCTGCTTCTTTCGTTCCCGATCCCATTTTTGGTGATCGGCATCATACTTCTCCATCTGTCAGTGGTCCGCCATCATGAGGAATACCGCATCACGCTCACCAAGGACACTCTGGAGTCCCGCAGAAACCTGTTAGGCCGGTTGAAGCTCCGGATTTTCCCCCGATCACGGATCCGCTCTATCTCCCGGATCACGACCAGCAAGAGCGGTAGCACCCGGTCCGAGGCCGTTGAAATCCGCGCGGGAAAAGACCGCATCCGTCTCGGAGAGCACTTGTCGCCGGAGGAGCGGCAGACCCTTGTGGACGAGATGAGGCTGCTTGTTTTCGGTCCGCCAGTGCCCGTCCCGAGTGCGGTGCCGAGCACCGTGGCGATTCCAGGGAGTTTTTCGTTTCTGGTTCGCCACCGGATGTTGCACTACCTTCCCTTTGCCAGCGTCTCCATTTTGATGGGAGCATTCTTCATGGCGGCTGTGATTCGTTTCTGGTCTCACGAACCCCACTCGAGCCAGCCAGACGAGCTTCTCTTCTTCCGTGTCATCGAATGGGTCGCAACCCTAACAGGCAACGTGATGAGAGGGGTGTTAATGCTCATCGCGCTCGGCATGATCTCCGGAGGTCTCTGGATGTGGATTCATGCCTTGCGCAAACATCTCCGTCAGACGGTGTTGGAAGGAAACGCCGGGCGAATCATCGTGCGCATGCTCGACAAACGAGGCCGCCAAACCGGGGAGAAGACCTACCCGCGCCAAGAATCCGACACCATCCGCACCTCCATCCAATCCATGACCGGCGGCGTGACCTTGAAACGCATCGAACTCTTGCAGGGCGATGATTCCACCCCATTGGTATCCGACGTCCGCTCCGAGGATGCGGAGGCCATCATGAACATTCTATCCGAATGAACGCGCCCACCCATTCGCAACGCCTTGCCCTGCGGGAAATGCCGCCGGGGCCTGCGGTGATGCGCCAGCGGTGGTCCGGGCTTTTGTTTCTGCACTGGCCGATGCCGGTGGAAATGATCGCCTCGCGCCTGCCGCGGGGTCTGCATGTGGACACTCACGAAGGAGTCGCGTGGATCGGCGTGGTGCCGTTTTTCATGGAACGGGTGAGGCCGGTCTGTCTGCCACCGGTGCCGTGGTTGTCGTGGTTTCTGGAACTGAACGTGCGGACCTACGTGCACGATGCCGATGGCAATCCGGGAGTGTGGTTTTTCTCGCTCGATTGCAACCAGCCGCTGGCCGTGGAGATCGCGCGCCGGGCCTTTCACCTGCCCTACCAGCATGCGCAAATGTCGGCGCTCCGGGAAGGCGGGCGGATCGAGTATGAATGCCGCCGCCGTTCCGCCTCGCAGGTCGCGGGTTTCGAGTATGCCGCTGCATCCGGCGGCGTGTCGGCCGGGGAGGGGACTCTGGAGTGGTTTCTGGTGGAGAGGTATCTGTTGTTCTCAGCGGATCGGGACGGGAGGATTTACACGGGTCGCGTCCACCATGCGCCGTATCGGATCGCGCGGGCCGACTGCCGCGCCTGGTCGGCCGCGCCGCTGGGCTGGGAGGGATTTCCCGTTCCGGAAACGCCCCCTGCGTCGATGTGGGTGGCCGAGCCGGTGGACGTGAGTGTGTTTCCCCTGCGCGCCGCCGGGGTGCGATGAGGGATTTTCGTGGATGCCGCCGCGGATTGCTGCTAGAGCCGTGTCATGCAGGATCAAGCCCCCGTGCCACCGCCGCCGACCGAGAAGAAAGGCATTCCCGTGCTCGGTTGGGTGGGCATCGGTTGCGGGACGATCCTGATCCTTGCGATCGTGATCATCTCGCTGCTGATCGGCTGGTGCAAACGGACTGTCGGCGATTTCTCCGAGTTTCAAAGAAATCCGGAAAAAGCCACCGCTGAGATGGTGCTCCGCCTGCACCCTGAGGTCAAGGTGCTCACCCAGGACGAGGCCAAGGGCCAGATGACCCTGCGGATGAAGGATGGCAGCGAGCGGACGATGAGCTACGAGGACGTCGTGGCAGGGAAATTCGTGCTCCCTGCATTGCCGGCGGGCGATCTGCCGCTTGCCACGGAGGACTTGTCCCAACTGCCCGCCTGGGTCCCCCGCGCCCCGGGCCTGAAACCCGGCGCAGCACTGACACTCGCGGAAAAGGATGGTCGGGTTTCCGGCGTGTTTTCCTCCGCCAGTGACCGCCCGACGGAGGAAATCGCCGATTTCCTCACCGCCGAGGCCGAGAAGCTCGGCAGCGGCACCTCCAGCAAGCGCTCCACCACCGTGAATGGCGCGGAATCCCGGAATCTTTCCTTCGAGCGTGGGGGGCGCAAACTCGAAGTCGTTCTCACCCGCCAGCCGGGCGAGGACAGCCGGATCCTGATCCAGTTCGATGGTCCCCGCTGACCTTCCGGCCGGTCCGGACCCCGCCGTGCGCCCCCGGATGAATCGTTGACGGATGGCCCGTTTCCATTCAGTTTGCCCCCGAAAACCGCTTTCCGAACCCGAAAACACACCCCATGAGACTCATCCGTCGTTTCCTCGCCACCGCATTCGCGGCATCCATGATCTCCGCCGCTGCAGCGCAGGACGGCAAGCTCAACATCGCCACGGTGGACATGCAGGAACTGTTCAAACAGTATTACCGCACCAACGAGGCCCAGAAGCAGATCAACGTCGAGCGCGCACGCATCCAGAAGGATAACAACGAGCGCCTCGCCCGCATCCGCGACCTCGAGGAAAACCTCGCCAACCTCCGCAAGCAGCTCGAAGACCCCGCCATCAACGACTCCAAGAAGCAGACGCTGTTCAAGGAATGGCAGATGCAGCAGCAGGAAGGCATCGCCCTCGACCGCGAGCGCCGCGAGTTCCTCCAGCGCCGCAACCAGGCCCTCAACGAAAAGATGGTCCAGCGCATGAAGGGCATCCTTGAGGAGATCCGCAAGCTCGTCGAAGAACAGGCCAAGGTGGACAACTACGACTACGTCTTCGACAAGTCCGGCCTCAGCACCTCCCAGGTTCCCTTCCTGCTCTACACCAAGGACGCCACCGACATCACCGCCGGCCTCCTCAAGAACCTCAACAAGGACGCACCCGCCGAGTCCCTGCCCTCCGAAGGCGACCCGAAACCCGAGATCCCGCAGCCCGACGCCGCTCCCGCCGCTCCTGCAGAGGACAAGTAATCCAATCGCTTCCGAGTTGGCCATCGCCCTCACGCTTTCCGAGCTCGCCCAATGGATCGATGGTGACATCATCCGGGGCGGGCTCGATGTGTCTTTGACCGGCATGGCCGCGCTCGATGCGGCCGGGCCTCAGGACGTCAGTTTCCTCGGCAACGAGAAATACTACAACCAGTTCCTCGAGACCCGGGCCGCCGCCGTCATCGTCCCGCGCGGCGTCACCGAGGGGCCGCCGTCCACCGCGCTCATCGCCGTGGACAACCCGACCCTCGCCTTCTCGGTCGTCGTCCGCCACTTCGCGGAAATCGCCCGCGCCTTCGCCCCCGGCATCCATCCCAAGGCCTTCGTGGATCCCTCCGCCCGCCTGGACCCGGAGAAAACCTGCGTCCACCCCGGAGCCGTCGTCATGGCCGGCGCCATCGTCGGCGATGGCAGCATCCTCGGCCCCAACAGCGTGGTCGGCACCGATGCCGTGGTCGGCAAGGACTGCCACCTGATGGCAAACTCCGCCATCCGCGAACGCTGCGTGCTGGGTGACCGCGTCATTCTCCAGCCCGGAGCGGTGATCGGATCCGACGGCTACGGCTACGAATTCTCCGGCGGCCGCCACGTGAAGATCGAACAGGTCGGCATCGTGGAAATCGGCGATGACGTGGAAATCGGCGCCAACACCACCATCGACCGCGCCCGCTTCGGCAAGACGATCATCGGCGAGGGCACCAAAATCGACAACCTCGTCCAGATCGGTCACAACTGCGTGATCGGCAAGCACTGCCTCATCGTCGCCCTCACCGGCATCGCCGGCAGCACCAAACTCGGAAACTACGTCACCGTCGCCGGCCAGGTCGGCACCGTCGGCCACATCACCATCGGCGACAAAGCCACCATCACCGCCCGCGCCGGCGTCACCGGCAACCTCCCCGGCGGCGAGATTTACGCCGGCAACCCGGCCCAGCCTTATCGCGACGAAATGAAGCTCCGTGCCTTCTCCCGCCGCATCCCCAAACTCATCGAGCGCGTCAAAGCCCTCGAAGCCTCCCTCGGCCTCCGCAAAAGCGGCTCCGAGGATTGATCTTCAAGCGCGGAAGCATCGGCGTTCATATTCAGGAGCGGAGTTTGGGGCTGGCAAATGAATGTCAACTTCTGGAAACCATGATCAGATGGATGGGGCTTCTCATGATGATTGTGGACTTCGTTTGGAATCTGATAGATGTCGGCGTTTCATTTACTTCCTATCAGCACAGCCAATGGATCTGGAGGTCCCAGCAACTGCCGGCCGGTGAAAGGGTGCTAAGTTCTGAAAATTATACTTGTATGTCACAGCGATCCAGATATTTCTCAAGCGTCTACCTTGGTAGATGAGGACTTAGAAACCTCGCAATAAGCGGTCGGCATCGACCGTGACGATGTCGCTGAACCGATAAATTGGTCGGGGAGGTGACGGCGTATGTTCAGGCCGTTCCCCATAGGGCATGGCTAGAGGCCGTTGCGGCCGGCTTATTGCGGCTTTCTAACTCCCCGTCCACCAGAATGGTCAGCAATTTCACTATCATTAGTCATGAAAATTCTGTTGATTTCAGTATTTGCTACTATAGCTGCAATACAAATTATCAAATCGGAAACTGAAGTGTCTTCAGACTCATCACCCGCCGTTCTCTTAAACTCAATACCTGACGGGACACAAGAGATTCAATCTCCTGTAAGACAGGAGTTTCAGGTTTCACCTTCGAATATTCTCGAGTCACGCTCTTATAAGCAAAGTGGCTGCAATATTACCATTCAGGAGATCAAGCCTATTCCGCTACCAAACCTGTCTGAAGAAAAATTGAGCGGAAAAGCTAGTGTAATTTCGCCAGAAGCAGTCAGCTGGATGTCAAAGAAATACGCCAAACGAAACGCGGTAAATATGCTTCGTCTCAGTGCAAAAGTATACAAGATTTCGAACTTGCCAGCTTACTCTTTTGTTACCTATTGGCCCAATAAAGCCGATTCATCAATCTCATTTTGGTCATCTGCTGACTTTAGTTTGATTGCAGGAGGTATACAGCAGTTTAGCGACTCCAGCGGACAAATCCATCAACTCTTTCTAATTCACGAAGAAATCAACGATTGCAGGGAAAGAATCATAGCCACTCGGAGGGAAATGCCTAACAATCCTCCAGAAATACCAGAATTTCCCGATGGAGAAGCAATTTATAAACCTATTGGAGTGTCTGTAGATGCAAATTCTTTACTACCGATCCAAGCTTTACACGACCTGTATAACGAAAAACTTACTGAGCTCTCAAGAGCTTCTCAAAGTCGAGAGGAAGCCCACATAAAAAAATTGGAAGAACTACAATTGCATCCCCAAGAAGATAAAAGCATTACTTTAAACTTCTGGCGCGATGAACGCCCAAGCAATTCAGAAGAGAAAGCAGGTGCAAAGTGAAAACAAAAATTTTCAGCATAGCCTTCATTTTTTTGCCTTTGATTAACGCGTCAGCCATTGTTGATGATAACTCAAATGGCTTGAGTGACGTATGGGAAAAGAATTTCAACAACAATTGTCTATTTCCAGCTAGCTTCGATGTTGCGGCAGATCCCGACCAAGACGGATGGAGTAATGCACAAGAAGCTGCGGCTGGAACGGACCCTCACAGTTCAATTCAGCCAGCGGGTCTTCTTGTCCCGGCCACAAAATACATATCCGCGACATGGGGAGATACTGACAATGATACGATTCCAGATCTAATTACACCAGAGGTAATTCAAGTATCATGGCAAACAAACAAAGGGAAAAAATATAGATTGGAAGCAAATCCAGGACTCTCTTTCGATGATTGGTTGCCCGTTGATTTGGGTTTTGTTGGAAACGGAAGTATTGTTATTTACAATTTCATTCCATCCTCAGCAGCAAGACACTTTTGGAGAGTTTCTGTATCTGAATCAGGAATAGACAGCGATAGCGATGGTTTGATAGACTCCGAAGAAGCAGTATTTGGAAGTGATCTCTATTCATTTGATAGCGACAAAGATAGTGTATCAGATGCGCATGAATTCAATCTAAATACTTCACCAGTTTCGGCTGATACTGATGGTGATGGAGTATCTGATTCAGACGAAATAAAAAATAACCAACTCAATCCGGTTTTGGCATCAGATCTCGATGCTGATGAAATACCTGACGATTTTGAAGTTCACTTCTCGCAGCAGTTGTTGAATTCAAACCCAAATCCTACGCATTGGGGTGTTTTATATGGAGATCTCATAAGTGGAAATCTCGACAGCGCTCATGATTACACAGACGAAGGAGTATCAGCAATAGAGATCTTCCAAATTCTAGCCCAAGGTCTTGCACAGAATGGAAATTCAACTGGATATTGGATAGAGCCGATGTCTAAATCAAATAAGTTTTCTTATGCCTACAACATTACGAATCCGTATGTTATAGCAGAAGGATTGTATCGTGAAAGCAAGCCTGGCGATTTCGACACCATCGAAACGATTAATGATCCAACATCCTTTACTGGAGGTTACTTGTCTGCGAGAATTCAGAATGTAGATTGGGCTTACAGTCTGACTCCGTATAAGTCCGAATTCGATCCATATCTATTCCGGCACTTTAGTCTTTCAAGTGCCGGAAATAAGACTATACCACTGATAGACGGAACAGGCACATTCTTTCAAGGGCACATTGAACGGAAGAAGTTTCGTTTAGTAGCAACACGCCCAGATCACGAACAATTCTTAATGGACTGTGTCAAGGTAACCGACGAAACTGAGTTCTGGAATGGAAAATTTGTTGCCAATGTAACCTCGGAATCACTGATTCTGTCTGTCCCAAAAGGTAAGATGTTCAGTAATTGGATCGAAACTGTTGCCCCGATGGGGACTGGGAAAGATTATTCTCAGTATGTTGTCCCTTGTGATAACATTATTGTATTTGGTGTTGGATCGGGTGGATTCGTTGCTGATAGACACATCACAAGTAAAGAGTATCTCGAAACATTCTTGGATACGGTCAAAGTATCAAGGAGCGGAGACAATTGGGTTGTGCGTGGCAAATCGGATTTACTTTATGGGATTAAAATCGCTCAGGATGAAAGTACATTACTTCAGGCTTTGTCCACTCCAGCGACTACGGTAGTTTTTGATGGTCATGCTAATTTTGGGATCGGGCCAAATTTCTCATTGAGCACGCATAAAACTATTAATTCATTTACAAACTTCGGAACGGAAAATGTGACTGCGATTCCAGTCACCTATAGAGGTAACGGAACAGAGGCTGACGCTTTATCTGAGTTTTTGAATCAAGTACCTAAGACACCTGGAAATGCTGTCGCGGTCTCTAATATTGGTGCCCAGGGATGGGCCTATCTTGTTCTTAGTCCAGATGAGGTGATGGATCAAGTTTCAAATTTTCAGATTCCCTATATGAATCAGCGTTGGAAGTTCGAGAGCGATTATGGAGTAAGCGCAGGCGCTTCTTTTACAAAAGGAGGAATTGGATTGAGCGAATATCATTATATCGATAATGAGGATATTCCTCGTTTGATCATTTCATCTCCAAAGTCAGATGTTCCTATTTTAATGTATAAAACTTTCTTCTACAATGCTTGCAGCACAGGTCCACATTTCATAAATAATTTTAAACATGGGAATTATGTTTACACAAATAAAGTATGCAATGTTTTTAAGGCGACCCAGATATTTGTTCAGTGTCAAATAAATAGGGAGCCTATTCAGATCTGTCTGGATGAAATGGAGGATCAGGAAGCTGATGGGGATGATTCGAAGACCTACGAGTATGAAAGCTTTTAGATTGCTGCTCATTTTTATTCAGTTCGCAGAATTGAATGCTGAAAGCCTTGTTACTGAGGAAATCTTTAAAAGGATATCCTCGGGTAATGACAGCGCAGTTGGGCTGGTGGACTCACCCGAAAGAGAAGCAGTTCGTCGTCGTGCCCTGGATGGTTTGAGTGATAAAGAAATCATTAGAGGCGTCGTCGAAGTAATGTTTCGTCATCCAAACAAAGATCATGCAATGATCCCCTCGTTGGCTTTCAATGTATTGATATCACCAAGGCGAGAAGTTAAAGACGTGAGTGAGCTTCGAAGGTTGATGAATGCAGAGCCCGATTCACAGCGATTCTACATGCTTTCGCGGTTTGCCATGTTTTTTCAGTCAAGATATCAAGAATCGTTCATGGTGGAGAGATCCAGGGGATTGACGATGACCGGTCCCGCGGCATTGTCGGGACAAGGGGAAACGAATTATCGCCTTTCAGATATTTCGCTTTTTACCTACGACTCGCTTGTCAGAGATTTGAAAGAAATGGATTCTCCATTTGTAAAAGACATCATTCCAACGCTCACGGATAAGCCGGCAGGAGCAAAGGTTGTGGAACTCGCCCGATGGATGAAAGCGAATTGGCCAGGTTGCGAGGGTTTGTCTATCCCTGACAAGGGGGACGATCGGCCGCTTCAGAAACCACACGGCAACTTAGCGGGAAGCTCACAGGAGCCCATTCAGAGCCCGCCAACTAGAACCAAGCTTACTCAAGATGCTCCGGAGCGAGAGATTCCATTTCTTGCGATCATGATCTCCACGGGGCTTGTCGTTTTGGCTTCGAGTTTTTACTTTCTCAGGCGCAACGCTCGGTAATTCGTAAGCGTCCTAAAATTGGCCCCATTGACGGGTTTCATGGGGAGTCGATTTTTAGGCGGTCTTTCGGGCGGCCTTGAGTTCTTCGGCGAGGCGGGCCGGGGTGAGGGCGGCGGCTTGTTCGGCGGTGGGGGCGTGCTGCAGGCGGGTGAGCGCAGCGGTGAGGTAGTCTTCGGGATCCAGCCCGTGAGTGCGGCAGTTGGCCAGTAGGGTATAAATGAGCGCATTGTTGTCTCCTGGTAAGCGTAGCCTGAAGCGCCGTGCATAGGGTTTTGCTATGCTGCATTCATAGCGGTCATCGTATGCAATTCTATGACATCTATGATCAGGCGGCCGGGCGAGCGGCCTTGGGGGTGCGGGCGGCGAGCCATTTTGCCAGCGTGAGGCTGGCGGCTTCGCGGGCGTCTTTGAGAGCGGGCAGGCGGGTGAGCACATCCTCAAGATGTTCGCGGGTGTGGATGCCGAGACGGCGGCAGTTCTCGACGATGGTGTAGAGGATGGCGCATTTCTTTCCGGACTCGGCATTGCGTAAGCGGTCAACACAACCCCACTAGTCAGCGGGACCGCAACGACCGCATGATGGGGCACCATGTCAACGCTCATCGATCCAAACCCCGGCACCATCATCAAGTCCGACCGCGTCGGA
>JAIXOR010000016.1 GCA_027486655.1 Verrucomicrobiaceae bacterium
GCTGAGATGGGAAAGTTGAAAGCTGAGATGGGAAAGTTGAAAGCTGAGATGGGAAAGTTGAAAGCTGAGATGGGAAAGTTGAAAGCTGAGATGGGAAAGTTGAAAGCGGAGATGGGAAAGTTGAAAGCGGAGATAGGAAAGTTGAAATTTGGTATCACGAATGGCCGCCTGTTCGGCGGATCATGGTCGTTATAATCGAGATCAGCTCATTGGCCTCCGTGACCATGGGTTGGGTTTGCTCCTGGTTGATTCCACATTCCTCATGGAGCAACTCCAGCCAGAGCTGGGTTTCATCGGCTTCCTGAAGTGCGCCGCCAAGCTTGGATACAAACTCAGCCTTGGATCTGGCTCTGGATGCTTCACGCACGTGGGCGGCAACCGATGTTCCTGCTCGCAGCAATTGCCGCCCGCAAACCCTCGCTTCCTCCCGGTCCTACGGCAGCTTGACCTACAATCTTATCACTGACGCAGCAAAGCGTTTGGAACGGTCCCGAAACTCATGTGGGAGTCTGCCTTGGTGAGAGGACATGGGAATCGAAGAAAATCTGAATTGGGTCCGTGGAAAGCGGGATCGCAGAAGATGCGCTTGCGCGTGCCTTAAATTTCAACTTTCTGTTTTCAACTTTCAGCTTTCAGCTCACAACTTTTCTAGAGCCCACCAGCAATTTGCCTCAAGCGCCACGATCCGCTGGACCCTTACGGGACAACGACCGCGCTGTGCGCCGACGTCCTTTCCGCACTGCCTGCCGCGTTGGTGGCGGTGACACGGCAGGATAGATTCGCGCCGAGATCCGCGGCTTGGAGCAGATAGCTGGACGAGGTGGCTCCCGGAATGTCCGTGGCGTTCCTCATCCATTGATAGGCGTAGGTCGTTGGCGTCCTCGACCACGAGCCGCGCGAGCATGACAAACGGGAGCCAATCTTCGCCGTTCCACTGATGGCGGGGCGCGATAGGGAGCGTGGAGCGGTGCTGGAAGGGTTGTCGACGCTGGCGGCGAACTCCTGGGCGATCAGCCGGTAGCCTGCGCGGTTGGGATGGATCACATCGTCATAAAAGGCCGGAAGCGGTGCGTGCAGTTGAGGGATCTGATAGGCGTCGAAGATGGCGAACCCGGCGGAAATGGCGGCCTCCTTTTGTTTCGCGACGAAGTAATCGGTGAAGGCCCGGTAGCTTTCCGCCGGTGCGGGCGGCGTGGCGTTCTGGGGGCAACCGTAGATGTAGGTCATCTGGACCACGGTGGCTCCCTTTTCCGCCGCGGGGATGGCGATGCGTTCGTGATACTCGCTCACCCATTGATTCAGCGACTGCTTCGCCTCCGCACTCAATGGGTTCTGGGTGGCATGAGCCTCGTAAGGGTAATGACCGCCGGATCCACAGACGAAGAAAAGGTGGTTCCAGGTGCGGGTGTCGAGAGCATGGCGGGCTCCTTTCTCGAAGTATTCGATCTGCGCGTCGTTGCCCTCGCCGGTGGCGTTTGCCAAGAGGCCGAGCGAATTGCGGTTCCACTGCCCGCCCGCCTTGTGGGGGGGATTCATGCCATCCGAGTTCCACACGTGGGCGTTGAAGCCGATGGTGATGGAATCCCCGAGATAGACGACCGCGGACTGGGCTCCGTAGGGGTCCCAACCGGAACGTCGGGGGATGGAAATCAGGTCGTAGGCCCGCTGGTTGTCGGTGAGATCGGCCGCGGTGATGACGGCGAAGTGGAGTCTGCCATTGAAATAAGGAGCGCCGAGATCGACGAAGTTCTCGCCGTGATAGAAGGTTCCATCGGGATGGGTGGCCTGCGGCATGGGGCCGAAGCGGAGGGGGGTCTCACGGGATCCGCTGGATTTCCCGATGCCGCAAAGCACCGAGTAACTCCCATCGTAGGCGGCTCCCAGGTAGGGCAGAAAAGTCCCCGCATTCACAAACCCGCCGTATCCCGGATGAGCGAGGTTGGCCCCGCTTTCCGAATAGACCTGGAAGGTTCCACCGCCCCAGGCGGCCCCGAGTCTCGGGCCCTGTGGCACGACCTCGCCTCCGCTGATGAGGCCGGCTGCGCCGCTCTCGGTGGCGGGTGCGGCCCCTGCGAAGTAGCCCGCGCGTTTGGCGGACGTGTTCTTGAGCGGATTGGGAAAGCGGAAGCGCTGGTTCCCGGTGAAGGTTTCATATCGCTCGCCGCGTGTGCCGGGAATGCCGTCCACCACACCGGTGCCGCCGATGACCGCGCGCACCTGGGAGCCGTTCACCGACTTGTATCGGGAACCCCCGACCCAGAACAGCAGCGGTTCCACGCCCGCGCCGCGGAGATGGCGGAGGAACAGGTTGATCTCGTGGGCCGCCTCGTTCGTGATCCCGGTGGCAGCCTGATAGGCGATCACCTCCGGCAGGAAAAAGGCCTGCAAGTTGGCGGCGGCCCTCAAGCGGTAGAACTCGCGTTGCTGCGGAACCCGGACCTCTTCGAGATAGTCGCCCGGTCCCGGCTTGGGATAACCATCGAGGGGAATCCACGACTTGAGATCGGCGGATGTCTGGAGGTCGTAGTAGGCGCCGCTGTCCGCAAACCAGGCAACCCGTGGCCATTGCCCGGGCTCCACCATGAGTTCGAGCGGCGGTGTGGTGATCGTTTGCGCGGAAAGGCCGCCTGCCGCGATGAGCGGCAGGAGCGCCGACCTGAGCCGGAACCGCAGGCGGGATGGAAACGAGGCGATCAAATGGAGCGGAACGCTGGGATTTCTAACAGGTGCTCGCCCGCCGGCCGGTCGAGCGGGAGCGGGTCTGGCTACTTCCGCACGACGACCGCGGGATTGCCCACGGCGGTGGCTCCGGCGGGAATGTCGCGGCTGACCACCGAGCCTGCGCCGACCACGGCTCCATCGCCGATGTTCACGCCTTTGAGGATGATGCAGCGGGCACCGACAAACACATTCCTGCCGATGCGGATGGGGGCCTTGGCGGTGGCCTTGCCGGAGCCGAGCGGCACCTCGTGCATGTCCGAGTCACAGAGCAGGCAACCCGCGCCGATCATCGAGCCTTCGCCGATCTCGATGCCGATGTTGGCGATGATCTGCGAGGAGGAAACGCCGGAGCCTGCCTTGAACTCGAGCACCGCGCCGTCCTCGACGCTGAGGATCATCGCTCCCGGAGTGCCCAACCAGTTTCCCCATCGCGAGGCGTTCACGTTCACGCCGTCGCCGAGAAGGATGCGGCCGGAACCCTTGCGGCGGATGTAGGGCAGGCCGTTGAGGATCACTCCGGCGCCGAGCTCGCAGCCGGCCCGGCGCGCGCGCAGGCGGCAGACGGTGCGGATCCAGGTGAGGACGAGCGTTTTCAAGTGAGGTGGGTGAGGAATGCGGGTTTCAAATCCGGCGGATCTTGCCGTCGGTCCAGGGATTGGAGTGATCCGCACCGTCGGCGCGTCCGGCCGCAGTGGCGGATTCCCAACCGGGGACCTCGGAATACACGCCAAGCATGGTGCCCTCGATGGAGAGGATGTCCTTCCGGAAGGTTCGTGCCGCCATGTAGAGGGCCTCGGGCACGGCGCAGCCGCCGTGCAGGTAGTTGTTCTGCTGGTAATCGTGCCAGAGGATCACACCGCCGGGAGCGAGTTGCCTGAAGGCCACGGCGCTGTGATGGAAGACGGATTCGTAATCGTGGTCCGCATCCACAAAGATCAGGTCGAAGGGCCCGTGGGGATCGAGCAGCGGGTTTTCCACCTTGCCGATGATCCGCTCGATCCGGGATTCATGCGGGGTGCCGCGGTAGGCCTCGCCGTGGTTGGGGTCCATGTCGAGGGTCCAGATCCGGGTGTCCTCGGGGGTGTTTTCCGCGAGCAGGCGGGCGGTGGATCCCTTGTAGCTGCCGATTTCGAGGATCTTCTTCGATTTGAAACCGATGGCCGCCTTCACCACCGAGAGCGTGTCCACCAGCGGAGTTGCCCAGAGCCCGCGGGGAAGATCGCGGATGGTGACCTGGCTGGTGGCAAAGTCCGGGATGATGGTTTCCGCGGCGACGGCGGGCAGATAGTGGCGGTATTTGAGAAACGAGGTGAGGAAACAATCGAGCGCCTGGTTTCGGCGGCTCGCGCGGTAGAGCAGTTTGAAGATCGGCAGGTGTGCGGGATCTTCCGGGCGGGCTGGGATCACTCCGTCCCATTCGAATGGGGCCGGGTGTTCGGGGCTTGGGTTGGAGGTAGCGGTGTTCATGGTGGGGAGGAGGAAAGAGCTCCGGGAAATCAATCGGCGAAGGGGGCGAGGTGGGCGGTGAGGACTTCGGTGAGTCGATCCAACGAAAGCCGCTCGGCAAAGCCGGTGGTGTCCACCTTGTGGCCCTGCTGGATGCGTTCCCACCAGGCACAGGCCTCGTCGGCGATGGCGGCCGCGTCGCGGATCGGGACGATCGATCCGTTGGCCCCCGGGACGATGTAGTCATTGGCACCGGTGTTCGGCGTGAGGATGCAGGGGAGCCCGGTGGCGATGGCTTGCAGCGCGGTGCGCACCAGTCCTTCTTCCAGCGAGGGCAGCACGAAGAGGTCCGCGGTGCGCAGGCGCTCGCCCAGTTTGTCCTCGGGAAGATAGGCGGCCCATTCGATGGGCAGATCGCTGTAGCGGGCGAGGATGGGTTTGATCGAATCCGTCGGCGAATCGGTGAGCAGGAAGCGTGCGTCCGGGATGCGCTTGCGGATGAGGCGGAAGGCTTCTAACAGATAGGGGGTTCCCTTCCTGAGCGAGAGGCCGCCGGTATTGATCACGGTGAAGGGGCGGTCCTTCGGGCGTTCTTCGGTGGCGGGTTTGAACTTCGAGAGATCCACCGGATAGAA
Source organism: Verrucomicrobiaceae bacterium (assembly GCA_027486655.1). Taxonomy (GTDB): domain Bacteria; phylum Verrucomicrobiota; class Verrucomicrobiia; order Verrucomicrobiales; family Akkermansiaceae; genus Luteolibacter. The sequence continues at coordinate 4,803 of JAIXOR010000016.1, forward strand.
AACCGGCAGGATCTGGTCCTGCGTGAAGCCGCGGTCGAGAAACGACTGGGTGACGAAGCCGCTGGGTGAGAGCACGTAGTCCACATCCTCCATCATCTTCATCGCGCGGCGGTGCTGGAAGGGGGCGATGGGTGGATAGGGGCAGTCCCAGCGTTTGTGTTCCTCGGTGAGCAGGTCCCAGAAATGTTCCGGGTGCGAGTTTCCGCCATCGAGAAAGGTTTTGCCTCCGTGACGGCGTGCCTTGCGGAAACATGCATTCGCATATCCGTAGCTGGAGATCACGTGGTCTCCGGGACGGACCTTGCCCGCCGCCCAGGCGTCGAAGAGCGGGTGCAGCGCGAACCGGAAGGACTCCGCCGGGTAGGGTGGCAGGGTCTTGGCCGAGGCGTAGGAAAGAAGACCGAGTGCCGGCAGCAGTTGGTGTCTTTCCGCAGGGACGCCGGGGAATCCGTTTCTCGTCCACAGCAGGCAGGTCCGCAGCCAGCCCGCCCGCTCGAGAATCCGGGCGTAGTTGGTGTAGTAATCCGTCCGGAAGGGAACAGCGACGACAAAACGTGGGGATGACATGGGAAATCGGTGGGTGGTGCCCGGCAAACGCGGCAGGATGGCGGCGGAAGGAACGCTCAGCCGGTGACTTTCTGATAGAGCGCCCGGTAGGTGGCGGTCATGGCCTGGCGGGTCATGCCACGGTCCAGAATGGAAACGCGCGCCGCTTCTCCCAGCCGCTTTCGCAACGCGGCGTCGGACATCTGTTTGGCGAGGACCTCCGCGAGCGCGGCGGAGTCGCCTGCGGGAAACAAGGCTCCGGTTTCCGGGCGGTCGATCAGTTCCGGAATGCCGCCCTGGTTGGAGCCGATGCAGGCCTTGCCGTGGAACATCGCCTCCTGCAGCGAAAGGCCCAGCCCCTCCAGCAGCGATGGTTGCACGTAGACCGATGCGTTCTGATAGAAAACCGTGGGATCCGCATGCGAGCCGTGGAGCAGGATCCGGTCGGCGAGTCCGTGGCTGCGGATGAGGCCGCGGATGCGCTCGACGCAGGCCTCCTCGGCGAGGAAGCCCACCAGATCGAGCGTCCAGTCCGGAAAGTCCGCGGCGATCCGCGCGAAGGCCTCGGCGAGGATGTGCTGGCCTTTGCGGAAGGCCACCGTGGCCACGTTGAGAACGGACAGGCGTTCCTGCTCCCGGGTGACCGGCAGGGCGGCATCGAGCCGCGAGTGATAGACGCGGAGCATCTTGCCGCCCAGGCCCGGGAAGGAACGCCGGCTCAAGGCCAGATCGTGATCCGAGACCGAGGCTTCCCAACCCACGGCCGACAACTGCCGCGCCTTGCCCGGCCAGTAGCCGAGGGTGCCCGCGCATTTCCTCCACCACGGCGAAGGCGGGCGGGAGGCATCAAAGAAGGTGACGGCCTGGTGATTCGTCGAAACCGTCGGCACCCCGGCCATGGCGAGCCTCGTGAGCGGGCACTGCGACCACGAGCGGGACTTCCATCCGTAGGTGCCGGACAGGTGGAAATGGCAGAGATCGATCCGCTGCGAGGCCGCCCATGTCAGCAGCTCATCGTTCCATGAGGCGGGCAGGATGCCCTTGGGCACCTGCAGATGACCTGCGATCTTCGGGCCGAGTCCGCTGCGTTCGATTTCCGGCCAGGATTCCTCGGAGATGAGATAAACCGGATCTCCTTCCGGCGTGTCCTCGATCAGCGTCCGGACGAGCACCTCCACGCCACCCTGTTGCAGGGCGGGCATTTGCAGCGCATGGGCGATTCTCACGGGTGGGGCGGTTTCGTTACGAACGGCGGCCGGTGCGCATCCGCTTGATCCGCGAACGCAGCGGCCGCAGCAGGGGATGGAAACTCCAGTGACCATCCACTCCCAGCGGCGGTGTGGCACGGCAGCCGGACTTCCATTGCGGAGCCTGCGCCGGTGCGAGCTCTTCCAACATCGCCTCCCAACGTGCGGCCATCGCCGCCGTCGAGTGGCTGGCACGCACCTCCTCCGCCGCATGGCGGGAAAGCGCGAGACGACGCTCCGGATCGCCCGCCAGACCGACGAGCGCCGCCGCATAGCCAGCCTCGTCCGCGATGTCGACCCGCAGGCCCGTGCGATCGTTCACCACCTCCGAAATGCCGCTTGGCAGATCACTCACCACTGGCACCAGTCCCGCTCCCATCGCTTCCAGCAGCGAGAGCGGAAGTCCTTCGTAATCCGAACACAGGAAATACACATCGTGCTGCGCCATCACTCCGGGAACCTCGCGGTAGGGCACGCTGCCCAGAAACTTCACCCGCTCTTGCGCCGACAACGCTTCACGAAGTCCGCCGAGCTCGGGGCCGTCTCCGGCGATGGTCCACTCGATGTCCACTCCGGCCGCCAGCGTGGCCTGGATGACCCGCGCCATCACCGACACGCGCTTCTGCTCCTCCGCCACCCGGCCCAGATAGAGAACCCTCAAGGGGCCGCCTGCCTGACTCTCCGGCGGCAAGGCGGGCATCGGGACGCCGTAAGGCTGGTGCACCACCGGGATCTTGCGACCGCCCAGACGCGACTCCATCTTGCGGCAAATCTCACGGGATACCCCCGCCACCGCATCCAGCCATGGCAGATACTGGGAAACCAGTTCGTAAACCCCCTCCTCGTCGCTCTGGATCATGCCGATCCTCACGCAGTGCTCCGGGACAAAGCGCAGGAAATCAAAGGAACCCGCACTCAGGGCCGCCACCACCGCGCCGGGCGCGTGCACCGCACATTCCCGGTAAACGTGCTCGATGCGCTCCTCGTGCAACACCGCCGCCGGATCCGGCGCGATCAAGGGCAGACCCAGCGACCGGATCTGCTCGCCCACCTCGCCCAGCGTCCTCAAGCCCGCCGCGATCCCTCCCCACTTCTCCGTGCCGCGCATCCCGTCGCAGATGTTCAATGCAAAGGTGGACGTGCCTCCCAAAGGCATCACTTCCGACAAGAATACCACGGTCTTCCTCATGACAACAATTTCACACATTCCATGGCCACCACCCGGATCCTGCCCGGCAAGGGCGCCGGGTCAGGCGGGTTTTTGAAATGCCGCGTAAATGCTCAAGCCATGCAGCGGCGAGTAATTCTTGCAGCCCAGATAGCGGTAAACGAGCGAAGCGGTTTTCGGAAGCCATGAGCCGCCCGGGAGTTGCGCTTGGTTCATGACCGGTGCCATCCGGTTGTGGTATTCCCAGGCCCAGGAGATCGCTCGGCCATACAACTTGTCATGTTTGGCATCCACCAGTTTCAAGCCGGTGCGCTCGGCGAGTTTGTGGAAATCCGAGATCCTCCATCGGCTGACGTGATGAGGCGGCCAGTTCGCGGGATCATGGTGAAGCAATCCAAGCATGCGTTTCTCACTGGGGACTCCTACGACCACAAGACCGCCGGGTTTGACCAGTCGGGACGCGTCTCTAACAAAATCAGCGGGAGAAGATACGTGCTCGACGACTTGGAACAGGGTCAGGATGTCGACACCACCGCCCACTTCATCGAGCGAGATGTCCTCCATCATCTTGTGAATCATGGCGTGTCCGCGCTTCCCGGCGACCACCGCCGCCACGCGGTTGAGTTCGACGCCGAAGGTTTCGAGTCCCTTCTTGCGTGCAAGGTCGAGGAAGGCACCTTCTCCGCATCCGATGTCAATCACGCTTCTGGCTCCGAACTTCGCCGCCAGCTCCAGCGCGAACATGAATTCCGGGCTGTCCACCGGATACTTTTTATCGGTCATCAGCTCCTCGTAGAACTCCGCGGAACCCGCCAAAGCCGGATCATAGAACCTGAATCCGCAGGCGGAGCATTCGAAGAGCCGGATGGAAAAATCCTTGGTGATGGGTCCAAGGGCGTTGTCGCTGAGCGGGTGCCCGGAAACGCGCCAAAGCTCCCGTAATTGAGTGCCGGTCATTTCTTCGGCGACACGACCTTCTTTCTCTCCACAGAGGAGGCAGGGTGTGGGAATCGTTTCAATCATCGCTGGATTGCGGGTTGGGTTGGATGTCTTGCAACACGGGATTCACATTCCCAGGATGCCTTTGAGCTTTCTCGATGCGGGCGCGAATCTCGTCGCCGCTTCACTCCGTATGGTTTCAGGAAGGATCCAGAACCAAGCCGCGATCATTACAGGCGCAGTGATCAAGGCGGTGGCGGCCAAGGCCACAAAGGGGTTCATGGAGATGCGGTAGGAGAACCAGCCGAAGGTGGATGTGACTCCGATCAGGAGAAGACACGCTGCGACGGACCGGACGAGGTGTCCGGCGCTGCCGATGATCGGACGGGCGGCGCGGGACGACATGACCGTGGTGATGCCAAGGTGCGCTGCCAGAGATGCGAATAGAACGCCATTCAGGCCGAACCAGTTCGCCAAGAGGATTGCGATCGGGACGAAAACGATTCCCTCGATCATGTAGATGTGCCGCACCGGTTTCCAGTTCTTGGTGAATCCGAAAAGCCCGATGAAGCAACCGTTCATGTTTCTGAGAACGATCATGAGGGCGAGGAGAAGATCTCCGATCCAAGTCCATTGAATCGATCCGTGGGTCCAGATGCCGACGAGCGAACGATTGCCGGCTGCAAGACAGGTCGCGACGAGGGTGGAAATGGCGAGCGTGATCGAAATCAGGTCCCAGTAGCGCGAGATGAAGCGTTCCTTTTCACCACGGACATAGATTTCGGTGAGTCCGGATGCGGAGGATGAGATGGGATTGTTCACCAACAGCATGGCCATGGTGTAGAACTTGGTGGAAACCGAAAACACGGCCGCCGCCTCCAAGCCGACCCAGCGGCTGATGATCATGATCTGGGTGGCATTGAGAAGCTGGGAGCCCAGTGAAACCAGCAGGACATCCTTCCCATAATGAAACATCCTCTTGAAGATGGCGGTGCTGGGTTTTCCCCAGTGGCCGGCGGAGGGGTAGTAGCGTTTTCTGGAGCAGAGGAAGAAGTGGACGGCGACGGTTCCGAAGAGGATGGGGAGTTGGGCGTAGGCGAAGCTCATGACGCCCCAACCGCTGCGGAGGCCGAGCCAGAGGACGGCGAGGTTGACGAGCAGGCCGATGGAGGCGCAGGCGTTGATGACGTCGTTGCGCTGGAAGGCCCAGAGGGGCGAGCTGAGGGAGCGGAAGAAGACGGCGGCCCCGGCGGTGGCGGAGAGGATGAGGAGGAGGTGGCGGAACGAGGTGGCGAGGTGATCCGGCACGGCAAAGAGGCCGGGGGCGAACCAGGAGAGGATGAAGCCAACGCCGGCGATGATGAGTCCCTGGACGAGGAAGACGAGACCGCCGGTGAGCAAGTGGCTGCCGTAGGGGCCTGCGTTCACATCGTCCTTGTAGTCGGCGATGAAGCGGGCGACGGCGCCGCTCATGCCGAGATCGATGAGGGCGAGGTATCCGTTGATCTGGAGGGCGAGGGCCCAGAGGCCGAATTGTTCCTTGTCGAGGTAGTGGAGGGCCAGCGGGATGCTGGTCATGGTGAAGACCAGGTTCGTGGCGATGCTGCCGTATCCAGTGAGCAAGCCTGCGACGAAGCGTTTCGAACGGGTAGCCATGAAAAATCGTGAGAGAGGTGCCGGGGATCGGCGGGCGCGGGGCAAGGGGTGCCCGGCGCGGGGTTTTCAAAGGGCGGCGGCCGGGGATGGCGGCGCTTCAGGCCGGCAGGCGCTTGTCCTGCAACTGGCCTGCCTGCTTGCGGAGAATGTACGGCTGATAGACCGCCTTTTTCCACGCGGGCAGCGGCAGGTTTTTCTCCAGCAGGCGGACGATGGCGATGCCCATCATGGTGGAAGCCACGCCGGTGTGGAATTCGCCGAAGATGAAGACAAAGAAGAAGGGCTGGACCAGCAGGGGCACACAGAAGAAGAGGGCGACCGGGAACCACTCCGTGCCCTTGCAGCGGATGATCTGGCGGTGGGCGTACACGGCGAGGCGGATCATGGCCAGCAAGAGCACGCCCAGACCCACGTAGCCCACGGCACGGATCGAGTGGACCGGTCCGCTGTGGTAGGAGCCGTTGATGAGCATGTTTTCCTGCTGGACGAGAAGGCCGCTGCGGCTGGTGCCCACCTGGGTTTCACCGATCCGTTCGTTTTGCTCCAGCTGGGCGGCGGTCATGCCCACGCCGTCGCCGAGGAGCTTGTTCTGGATCCAACGTTCCGAGGTGAGGGCTTCCTTCCACATCTCGACGCGCCACTCGGTGGAGAGCTCGGCCTGGCTTTTGTATTTCTCCTCCCAGGTGCCGGGGAAGGGGGAGAGGGCGCGCTGGATGTTGCCGGGCAGCGGGAAGTTCAGGTTGATCAGGGCCAACAGGACCAGGGCGAAGGAGCCTGCGAGCACGGAGCTGATCACGGCGAGCGTGCCGCCCCGGTAGCAGATGCCGAAGAAGTAGATCAGGCCGAGCATGGCCACCGAGTTCCGGTAACCGGAGGCACCCGCGGCGACGAGGCTGAGGAGGAGGACGAGTCCCCAGAGCGGGTGAAGGCAGGCGCGCAGCGGCGAGATGCGGCTCACCAGGATCCGGCCCATGATGTTGCTGAGAGTGCCGAGCACGGGCACGCGGCTGAGGTCGTCATTTCCGGAGCCCAGATCGCCGTAGCGGAGGATGGTTCCGGGGATGCCGAGGAAGGAACCGATCATCGTCAGGTACATCGCCCAGCGGATTTCCTTGGCCTCGACCAGCAGCACCGAGAGCACGGCGGAGGCGGAGATCGAGATGGCCATCACGATGTAGGGGCGGCCGCCGACGTTGCCCGCGCCCATCAGGTTGAGACCCACCGGGTTGCGCAGGTAGGTCTGGACGATGGTGGTGACGATGAGCAGGGCCCAGAACTCGAGTTCGCCGAACTGCACCTTGATGCGCAGTTTCCGCATCATGAAGAGGGCCGCGGAGAAGGCGAGGAAGACCATTTGCCCGATGTCAGTGGTGCCGAAGCCGCGCAGCAGCACCACGTTCATGGCGGAGAAGAGGATCAGCAGCAGCCACACCCGGCGGCCGAGGAACACCGCGGTGAAGAAGACCACCGCACCCGCGACCTTGAGCAGGGTTTCCGTCTGGTCCATGACCAGGGCCATGCCCAGCCAGACCGCGAGGAACATCGCGATGGTGAAAACAATGATGCCTTGAATGGACCGGGCGTTGAGCATGAGGGAGGGCGTGGCGATCTTGGGGGAAGCAGGGTGCGGCTCAAGCCAATCTTTCCGCGCCGGGCGGCGGGATCGGGAGGGCGGACCGCTTCCTCAGGGAGAACAGCGCGAAGGCGGCGGCCAGAACGGCGGCGCAGGCGAGGGAAAGCGGAGCCAGCCCGGCAGGGCGGGGGAAGAAGCGCATCTCGACGCGCCCGGCGGCTGCGCCGGTGAGGTCGATCCAGGTGGCGGCATCCGGGCCTTTGAGCGTGGCCTGCCAAGCGCCGCCGGGCGTCCGCCATTTCCATCCCGGGTGCCAGTTCATCGAGACCCGGACCCAGCGGGCGTCCTGCGGGTTTTCAAATTCGAGGCGGTTCATCGTCCGCTGCGTGGGCTTCACGGCGGTGGCGGAGGCGAGCAGGCCCGGCAGTGGCTCCACGGCAGCGGGCAAGTCACCGGTGCCCGCAAGCAGCGGTGCGATCGGGCGTGGATTGCGGCGGAAGGCATATCCCGATTCCTCGGCGAGCACCGGCCAGTCGGCGGTGCCTGGTGCGGGCGGCAATTCCTTTGGCTGCACGGAGAGGCCCACCCCGGCCAGCCCGAGGCGCAAGTCCGGGGCGATTTCTGCAAGGACGTGCGAGGTCGAGGGATACTGGATGCTCTCGTAGGCATCCACCGAGGGGATGAAGAACCCGGCGAGGAGATTGGGCGTGGCGAAGATATCGGTGAAGGTGGCGCCATCGGCCCGCTGCAGCACCCGCGACTCGCCCGCCAGCTCGCGGGTCCGCTCGATGGTGGGATGCCCGGGTTGAAGGTCCGCCGGATCCGAGAAGGTGCACCACGCGTGGAAAAAGGTCGCCAGTTCGAGAGAGGTCGCCACCAGAATGAGCCCGGGAGCCAGGCGGGATCCCTGGCGATTTCTGGAGCTCAGAGCCGCCGCTCCCAGAGTGCCGCAGACCAACAGCCCATAGGTCCAGGCCGTGCGCGGGTGGGTGAGGGAGAGCCGTGCGGTCCATCTCCGGGCGCGGGCCTCGATCCAGGCACGATCGGCCGCAAGGCTGGACTTGGATGTGGCTTGCAGCGATTGGGCGACGACCTTGTCTTCGAGGGTCTTGCGGAGCGGGCCCGGCAGCAGGGCTCCGGCGAGCAGCAGAAGGCCCAGGGCACCGACGGCGACCGGCAGCCAGCGGGAGAAAAGGGAGGAGGGCCTGCGCAGGAGATCCGCCACCATTTCCGCGGCCATCCAGGCACCGCCGAGCAGGAAAAGCAGTTGCACCCGGTGATACAGGGGCCCGACCAGCGGAGTGAGCGGGATCAGGAGCCCGGCGAGGATGAGCCACTTGGCAGTGGCGGGCATGCCACGGCGGAACACCCCGGCGAGGGCCAGCAGCATGGGAAGGGTGCCGAGATAAGCCAGATCCATGAAGCCGCACTTGATCAGGCGGAAGCCATCGATCGTGGACGGGTCCCCCATCAGCCAGGGCCAGATCTGGCAGGGGATGAGGAAGGCTTGGAAAACCGGTTGCAGCAGGCCCTTTTCGTAGCCGATCCCGCCGCGGGTGTGGCCCATCGAGATGTTGGTGAAGTAGGCCTGGACCTGCGGAATGACGGTGAAGCCGGAGATCAACAGGGCGATCAGCAGCGCGGCGGCCCAGAGAAACGCGGCGGGCACTTCCGCGATCGGTTTCCGCCAGTCCCGGACACCCCCGGCGAACAGGCAGCCGCAGGCGATCACCACAAAGGCCGCGTGCTGGAGCGTGCCGCCCATGAAGGCCAGCGCGAGGAACAGGGGAGCAAGAAGCAGCCGGGCGGGGGGCACCCGCCAGCGCAGACCGTCCGCAAGGGCCCACAGCACCCAGGGCATCCAGCAGAACGAGCCGAGCGCCCAGCGGTGGTGGATCCAGATGACGAACTGGCTGTTCGCCATGTAGGCAATGGCACCCAGCAGGCAGGCGAGCACGGGCAGGCGGCGGTCTTTGAGGAAGACCAGCATGCCGCTGCCGGCGATCAGGAATTCCAGCAGCAAGCCCAGGTTCCAGGCCTCCTTGAAGCCGAGAAACCGGTGAAGCTGCATGGTCCAGGTCCCGGGCAGGGCCATGGTGTTCTCCGCCAGGCTCACCCCGCCCATTTCATAGGGGTTCCAGCCGATGTAGCCGTCCTCCTTGAGCGAGCGTTCCGCGAAGATCCGGTAGGGGAGATACTGGGTGACGGCATCCACCGCATAGTGATTGCGCGGCTTGGCACCGGGATGCTCCGCGCTCCAGGGCGCAAGCATCGTCTTGGAAATATCCAGCGGCGCAAGGATCCGCCCTTGGAACAAGGCGGGAAAGAACAACAGCCCCGCAAAGGCCAACACGGCCAGCAGGGCGATGACGCAGGTGGAGCGGCGCATGGACACGATGATCTGGAACAAAGCGCCCGATGCTTCCCGCATCCGGCAGAACCCGGGCGGAAACCTATCTCAGATTGTATTTCAGAATGCAGATGATGGCCCGCACTCCGTCCCGCCAGCCGATCTTTTTCCCTTCCTCATACGTGCGGCCATAATACGAAATGGAAACCTCATAGATCGGAACCCGCATCTTGGCGACCTTGGCGGTGATTTCCGGTTCGAAACCGAAGCGGTTCTCCTCAATGTGGATCTGTTTCAACACCGACTTCCGGAACACCTTGTAGCAGGTCTCCATGTCGGTGAGGTTGAGGTTGGTGAACATGTTGGAAAGCTGGGTGAGGAACTGGTTCCCCAGATAGTGCCAGTAATACAACACGCGGTGCATGCCGGAGCCGAGGAAACGCGAGCCGAAGACGACGTCCGCCTTGTTGAGGAGGATGGGCGTGAGGAGCTTGGGATACTCGTCCGGATCGTATTCAAGGTCGGCGTCCTGGATGATGACGATGTCCGAATTCACGTGCTCGAAGCCGGTGCGCAGGGCGGCTCCCTTGCCCTGGTTCACGTCATGGGTGAAGATGCGGATCCGGTCGTCGGTTTTGGCGAGCTCCTGCATGGTGTTCCAGGTGCCGTCCCGGGAGCAGTCGTTGACCATGACCAACTCCGCCACTTCGGGCCGCGAAAGGACTTTTTGAACAATGATGTGCAGCGTTTTTTCCTCGTTGTAGACGGGGATGACGACGCCGAGGCAGCGTGCCGGGATTTCGACTTGGGTCATGGCGGTGGGCGGTGGGCGATGAGCGGAGCGCTTTTTTGGCAAGCTGCCGCCCGTGGTCAGGCCATGGAAAGGCCGACCGGGCGGTCGGATCGGACGATTAGGTGGTGCGGCCCATGGTCATGGGATGCATGGTTCGAGGATGATTCCGGGGGTGGTTTGTTCAAGAAAAAATGAACAGAGAAGGTCAAGCCGCGTGAAACAAGCGCAGGCGGGGTCCGATCGACTGGAATCGGCGGCGTGCGGCGGGATCTTCGCCCAATTGGGGTTGCGGTGGGCAGGCTGCTTGTTCAGTCTGCGCGCGCCTCATGGGAATGCTCCAAACGATTTTGAAGGACCGCCGGTTTCACCGTTTGGCGCTGGCAGGCGGGCTGTTGGGACTGGGCGGGCTGCTGGCGGCCTGGCGGATGGGGCTGGACCTCGGCCACCTGAAACTGGGCTGGAGCTGGACGGAGCAATTTTTGCGGTCCCACCCGTGGTTCTTGTTCGCCGGGCTGGTGGTGCTGCCTGGGCTGCCGGTGCCGACCAGCGCGATGCTCCTGCTGGCGGGTGCGGTGTGGGGCGAACGCCCGATCCTGGCTTGCGCGATCAGCCTCGCAGGGATGGCGCTCAACATGTCGTGGACCTACTGGGTGGCCGCCCGCCCGGGGCGGGGGCTGGTCGAGAAGTTTCTCGAACGCTCGACGGTGCGCCTGCCGGAGCTGCGCAGTGACAATCACCTGAGGATGATTCTGCTGCTGCGGCTGACCCCCGGGATTCCGTTTTTCCTGCAGAACTATCTGCTGGGATTCTTCCGAGTGCCATTTTCCGTCTATCTTCCGCTTTCGGTCCTTTGCAACGGGCTGTTTGTCTGCGGCTTCGTCCTGAGCGGCGCAGGCCTCGGTGGCGGAAACCTGAAGCCGCTGATGAGCGGCGTGGGCCTCATCGTGGTGGCCGTGGTGGGCGTGCAGTGGGCGAGGGCAAGGATGTTGAGATCCAGATAGGGCCCTGGGGAAGGTAGGGCCCTTTCGATGAAAGGGCCGGAGGATGGGAAGAAGGTAGGGCCCTTTCGATGAAAGGGCTGGAGGATGGGGGGAGAATGGTTGGCCAGCGCGGGCCCTTCGGGCGTTCTGCGGGCTACTTCATTCGCGTTCCATCCACATGCGGTTTCGTCGAAACCGCGCTACCTGAGGATGTTCCATCTGCATGCGGTTTCGTCGAAACCGCGCCTCCTTGGGATGTTTCGTCTGCATGCGGTTTTGTCGAAACCGCGCTACCTGGGTTCAGGACGTCCTCCAATCGCGGACGTATGGCCAATCCTGAGGGCTGGCCGCCAGGTTGGCCCTGACTGGATTCATCCGGATGTAGTCGGCTTTCTCGCTGGCGCTTTCGAGACTGCGGAGTCGGTGATCAAAGAAATCCCGCTGCCAGGTGATTCCGTGTTGGGTGGCCAGCCAGCGCTTCCACTGAGCGATGGATTTTTGGAGTGAGAAATGGTTCGGGAACGTGACAATGCCATGCAGGTGATCGGGCATGGCGAGAAAGATCGGCCACTGCCACTCGCCCCGTTGCTCCCGGAATTCGATGCTGTCCCGCAACGAATTCCATGTTTCGGGGCTTGCCAGTTGATTCACTCCGCGGGGTTCGCAGTTGATGGTGATGAAGTAGGCTTCGCGGGTCGGGTCGATCCAGAAGGGGACGTCGTGCGGCAGAGGCTTTCGTTGGAAATCCGACATGCCAAAAAAGGGATGCCTTTGAAAAAGGTAGGGCCCTTTCGATGAAAGGGCTGGAGGATGGGGGGAAGGTAGGGCCCTTTCGATGAAAGGGCCGGAGGATGCGGGGAGAATGAGGTGCCAGCGCGGGCCCTTCGGGCGTTCCGCTGGCTACTTCATTCGCGTTCCATCCGCATGCGGTTTCGTCGAAACCGCGCTACCTGAGGATGTTCCATCCGCATGCGGTTTCATCGAAACCGCGCTACCTGGGGATGTTTCGTCCGCGTGCGGTTTCGTTGAAACCGCGCTACCTTAGACGATCATGCCGGCGGCGACGGTTTCGTTGGTGCCGGGATCGATGAGGATGAAGGATCCGGTGATGCGATTGCGGCGGTAGGAATCGTGGATGAGTGGGACGGCGGTGCGCAGGGTGATGCGGCCGATGTCGTTCATCTGGAAGCTGTCCACGCCTTCGATCTTGTGGAGGGTGTTGATGTCCACGTGATACTTCACCTCCTGGATGATGGCCTTGGTTTCCTGGGTGGTGTGGCGGATGACAAGCTTGGCGCGCGGCGGCATGGCCTTGGGTGAGAACCAGCAGATCATCGCCTCGATGTCCTGGCTGACTTCCGGCACGTTGTTCGCCTTGACGAGGGTGTCTCCGCGCGAGATGTCGATCTCGTCGGTGAGGGTGATGCAGACGGACTGCGGGGCGAACGCCTCTTCAAGATCGCCTTCCGGAGTGTGGATGCCCTTGATGATGGATTTGAAACCGGAGGGCAGCACGGTGACCTCGTCGCCGGGTTTGAAGACGCCGCCGGCCACGCGTCCGGCGTAACCGCGGAAGTCGTGCCATTCGTCGCTCATGGGACGGATGACCCACTGGACGGGGAAGCGGGCGTCCACGTGGTTTTCCTCACCGCCGACGTAAACGTGCTCGAGGTGATAGAGGAAGGTGGGCCCTTGGTACCAGGGCATGTTTTCGGACTTGTCGACGACGTTGTCGCCATTGAGCGCGGAGATCGGGATGTCCTGGATGTCCACGATGCAATCGAGGCGCGAGGCGAAGTCGCGGTAGTCGGAAACGATCTGGTTGTAGATCTCCTCGGAGTAGTCCACGAGGTCCATTTTGTTCACCGCGAGCACGATGTGCTGGATGCGGAGCAGGTTGGCGATGAAGCTGTGGCGCTTGGTTTGCTCGATGACGCCCTTGCGCGCGTCGATGAGGATGATGGCGAGGTTGGCGGTGGAGGCGCCGGTCACCATGTTGCGGGTGTACTGGATGTGGCCGGGGGTGTCCGCGATGATGAACTTGCGCTTGGGGGTGGCGAAGTAGCGGTAGGCGACGTCGATGGTGATGCCTTGTTCGCGCTCGGCCTTGAGGCCGTCGGTCAGAAGCGCGAGGTTCACGTTTTCATCGCCGCGTTTGCGGGACGATTCCTCCATGGCCTCGAGCTGGTCCTCGAAGATGGATTTGGAATCATAGAGAAGGCGGCCGATCAGGGTGGATTTGCCGTCATCGACGGAGCCGGCGGTGGTGAAGCGGAGAAGGTCCATTTGGAAAGTTTGCTAGTATTCAGTTTGCAGTTTTCAGAGGAAAGAATGGGAGTCGTGCCTTTTCGCGCCAATTTTCACGCACTGAAAACTGAACGCTGAAAACTTCAAAACTCCCCGAAGGGGTCAGAAGTACCCCTCCTTCTTGCGGTCCTCCATGGCGGTTTCCGAGCGTTTGTCGTCGGCGCGTGTGCCGCGTTCGGTCTGGCGGGCGGCGGCGACCTCGGCGATGACCTCATCGAGGTCGGCGGCGCGGGATTCGACGGCGCCGGTGCAGGTGGCGTCGCCGATGGTGCGGAAGCGGACGATGCGTTTCTCGACGGTTTCGTGTTCCTGGGGTTTGAGGAACTCGGTGACGGCGAGCAGCTGGCCGTTGCGTTCGAAGATTTCGCGTTCGTGGGAGAAGTAGATGGAGGGGAGCGGGATGTTTTCGCGTTTGATGTACATCCAGATGTCCATCTCGGTGAAGTTGGAGAGCGGGAAGACGCGGAAGTGCTCGCCGGGGTGCTTGCGGCCGTTGAAGAGGTTCCAGAGTTCGGGGCGCTGGTTTTTCGGGTCCCATTGCCCGAAGTCGTCGCGGTGGGAGAAGAAGCGTTCCTTGGCGCGTGCCTTTTCCTCATCGCGGCGGCCACCGCCGAGGCAGGCGTCGTATTGGTGTTTCTCGATGGTATCGAGCAGGGTGACGGTCTGGAGCTTGTTGCGGGAGGCGTTGGGTCCCTTTTCCTCGACGACGCGGCCGGTATCGATGGACTCCTGCACGGATCCGACGACGAGATTGGCACGGATGAGTTCGACGAACTCGTCGCGGTAGGTCATGGTTTCGTCGAAGTTGTGACCGGTGTCGATGTGGACGAGGGGAAAGGGCATGCGCGCGGGCCAGAAGGCCTTGCGGGCGAGCCAGGCCATGACGATCGAGTCCTTGCCGCCGGAAAAGAGAAGCGCGGGGTTTTCGAATTGGGCGGCGGTTTCACGGAGCACGAAGATCGCTTCGGCCTCCAGTTGATCGAGATGGCTGAGATTGTAGTTCGGCATGGTCAGGAAAGAGGAATGGAGTTCCGGAAGGCGCTTGGCTTGAAATGGGGAGGCGGAAAGACCGGATGGCGTGCCGCGGGGTAGGTTCCGGGCGATCCAGGGTCAAGTTTAATTAGTATGTGGAGTGGTTTTGTAAGGTATAGATCGAGTAGGGCCCTTTCGACGAAAGAGCCGGAGGATGGGAGGAGAATGGCGGGCCGACGAGAGGACCCTTCGGGCTCTCCGAGGGCGATGTCAGACGCGTTCCATCCGCGTGCGGTTTTGTCGAAACCGCGCTACCCGGGCTCAGGCTTGCGGGGTGATGCGGTCGCGGATGGCTTCGAGGAGTTCGAAGGCGGCGTCCTCGACAGTGGTTTTCTCGGTGTCGAGCACGAGGTCCGGGTTTTGCGGGGGCTCGAAGGATCCGTCCTTGCCGGTGAAGTGCTTGATCTCACCGCGGGCGGCCTTGGCGTAGAGGCCTTTGACGTCGCGTTGTTCGCAGGCCTCGTAGCTGGCCTTCACATAGACTTCGAACAGATCCTCACCGAGGAGTCCGCGGGCCATGTCACGGAGTTCGCCGCGCGGGGTGATGGCCGAGACGAAGGTGATGATGCCCTGGGAGACGAAGATCTTGGCGACTTCCGAGAAGCGGCGGATGTTTTCCAGGCGGTCTTCGTCCGAGAAGCCGAGGTTCGAATTGAGTCCGGTGCGCAGGTTGTCGCCATCGAGGATGGTGGTGAAGCGGCCCTGCTGGTGGAGGACGCGTTCAGCGGCGTTGGCGATGGTCGATTTGCCCGAGCCCGAGAGCCCGCAAAGCCAGACGACGATGCCGCGCTGGCCGAGGAGGCGTTCTTTGTCGGTCCGATTGAGGAAACGGTGGAATTCCGGATGGATGTTCATGGGGATCGATGGGGCAGCGCTGGAGGCTCGGCGATGGGGAAGGGAAGCGCAACCGTGCAGGCCTGCGCTTTCCCTGCACGCCGGATCGTGATCCC
Source organism: Verrucomicrobiaceae bacterium (assembly GCA_027486655.1). Lineage (GTDB taxonomy): Bacteria > Verrucomicrobiota > Verrucomicrobiia > Verrucomicrobiales > Akkermansiaceae > Luteolibacter. The sequence goes on from JAIXOR010000016.1 coordinate 20,344, forward strand.
GGCGTTCCGGATTTCCAGAGTTTATCTCACTTTCCTTTGCCGATCACAAAGGCGTCGAAGCCGTGGGTCTTGAGGGCTTCCACCGGAAGGATGGCGCGGCCGTCGAAGACGAAGGCAGGCTTGAGCATCAGATCGTAGATGCGGGCGAGATCGAGGCTGCGGAACTCATCCCACTCGGTGAGGGTGGCCAGGCCGTGGGCGTTCTTCGCGGCGGTGTAGGGGTCCGGAGCGATCTCGACATTGAAGTTGATGATGTCCTGGGGCACGCCGACCTCCAGCAGGTCGCGGTGGATGGTTTCCTCCGGCACGCGTGGATCGTAGATGACGACGTGGGCGTTTTCCGCGACGAGATCGCGCACGATATTGATGGCGGCGGATTCGCGGGTGTCGTTGGTGTCCTTTTTGAAGGCAAAGCCGAGGATGGCGATGCGTTTGCCGGAGACCGTATTGAAAAGGGTGCGGACGATCTTCTCGACGAAGCGGGATTTCTGCCAGTCGTTCATGGTGACCACCGAACGCCAGTAGGCGGCGGCCTCGGGGAGATTGAAGGACTCACACAGATAGACCAGATTGAGGATGTCCTTCTGGAAACAGGAACCGCCGAAGCCGACCGAGGATTTGAGGAACTTGGGTCCGATGCGTGAGTCGGCACCGATGGCGCGTGCGACCTCGTCGACATCCGCACCGGTGGCCTCGCAGAGGGCGGAGATCGAGTTGATCGATGATATCCGCTGGGCGAGGAAGGCATTCGCGACGAGTTTGGAGAGCTCGGACGACCAGAGGTTGGTGGTGATGATCCTTTCGCGCGGGACCCAGCGTGCATAGACCGAGACGAGTGCTTCGAGGGCCTTCTGACCTTCCGCGGTTTGCTCGCCGCCGATGAGGATGCGGTCCGGGTTTTCCATGTCCGCGACGGCGGTGCCCTCGGCGAGGAATTCCGGATTGGAGAGCACCTGGAAAGTGGCGCTGCTTGCGGAGTTGGCCGACAGGATGGCCTGGATGGCGGTCGCGGTTTTGACCGGGATGGTGGATTTCTCGACGATGATCTTGTTGCCTTCCGAGACCTCGGCGATGATCCGGGCGGCGGACTCGATGTAGCGCAGGTCCGCGGCGCGACCGGCGCCGATGCCGTAGGATTTGGTGGGGGTTCCGACGCAGACGAAGATGAGGTCGGCCGCGGCGATCGCGGGTTTGATGTCGGTGGTGAAATGGAGGTTGCGGCCGCGGGCGGATTCCACGACTTCCTGCAATCCCGGTTCGTAGACCGGAAGCTGGTCCGAGTTCCACGCGTCGATGCGCGCCTGGTTGAAGTCGCACACGGTGACCTGGATATCAGGGCATTTCGCGGCGATCATGGCCATGGTGGGTCCGCCGACGTAGCCGGCACCGAGACAGCAGATGTTCTGGATTTTCATGCGATTGGTTGAATGAATGCGGTTTAACAAAAGGAAAGGGGATCAGTCGCGCATGGCGTCGCGCAGAAGATGATAGATGAACAGCGAGTTGTAGGTGAAGTAGCGCCTGAAAAGCCGGCGGGGTTCCATCGCGAGGCGGTAGGCCCATTCCATTCCGAGCTTCTGGAAGAGCGGCGGGGATTGCCTGACTTCTCCGGCGTGGAAGGCGAAGGCGGCGCCGATGCCGAAGTAGACACCGGGTGGCAGCAGGTCCTTGTGACGGGCGATCCAGTGTTCCTGTTTGGGACATCCCATGCCCACCCAGATCAGGTTGGCTCCGGACTGCCGGATCCGTGCAACGATGCGGTCGAACTCATCCGGCGGCCATTCGCCGAAGGGCGGGGAGTAGGTGCCGGCGATGGCGGCGCCCGGAAAACGCGTGGCGAAGGAGGATTCCAGTTTGGCGAGTGTGCTTTCCTTTCCACCTAACAGAAAGTGGCGGAAGGCGGGCTGCCCCTGAGTGGCCTTGAGCGTCTCCAGCATGAGGGTGGGGCCGTAGACCCGGTCCGTGAGCCGTTCCGCTTCGGGCAGCGATGCGTTGACCGCCCAGACCAGCGGCATGCCGTCCGGGACGATCAGGTCGAAGCGGGCCATGGTCGTTCCGAAGTCCGGATCGTGCCTGGCGAGGGCGGCCACGTGGGTATTGGCCGCCTCGACCGCGAAGGCGCGCCCGGCCTTGGCGGCTGTTTCGAGGATCCAGGCGACCGCACCTGCGTAGGTGGTGGCCGCGACGGGAAGACCGATGATGGGAATCCGTTTCACGGAGCAAAGGCGGGAGTCGGTCAAACGCGGCAGAACGGCTCGATGGCGCGCAGTCTGTCGTCCACCGCGACGGCGCGATCCCTGGCCGCGGGTTCGGTGAACAGATAGAGCGCGTATCCGCCGTGGCCGCCGCCGCAGTATTTGCGGGCGATGGCATCCGGGATTTCCGGAAGCGGAGCCATGCCTTCCTCCAGTTGGCAGGCGTGGTAAAGGTTCACGCCGTCCCCAAGGCGTTTGATATCCGCATGCAGAGCTCCCTCGCGGGCGGTGCGGGCGCTGGCGGCGATGGCCTTGTAGTCCCGCTGGTGGTTGGCCACCCCCGGGGTGTCATGCGGGGATCCGGTCCAGAGGATGGCCATGCGGCCATTGAGGAAGTCCCCGTTGTGTTTGAAATCGAGGATCGGCTGGTGACCGGATCGCCACACGCAGAGACCGGTTTCCCGGATGACGGCGGGATCCTGCCAACCGACGCCGAGATCGATCTCGGACTCGAAGCCGTCACGCCCGTTGAGCAGCGCCCAGGCACCGCTGCCACCCAGGCCCGCCTGTTTCTCGTAGGGCCACTCGCGAAGCGAAACGAGCGGGGAAATGGCGCAGTTGACGATGAACTCACCGGGCATCGAGAAACGCGGGACATCGAGCCATCCACCGGCGAAGTCCACACGCAGCGGAGCCTCGGTGGGGGCCTGCACCCAGCGCACGATCGAGCTGGTGGAGACCGGTTCGAACTTGGGTGGCGTCTTGGGCAGGACCACGTATTGGGCCCCCACCTCGTCGCAGAGCGCGCGTTTGAGCGGGGCGTATTTGTCGTCCTCGGTGACGATCAGGAAGTCCGGGCGGATGCGGAGGAAGTCCGCGCGGAAGTCGATGCCTTCCTCCAGGCCGTGTCCGATGACCACTTCATCGATCATCCGCATGCTTTGGAGCAGGGCGAACTTGTGTTCGTCCGGGATCGACGGTTTGCGGCGCTTGTGGATCCAGAGGACTTCCGAAGAGGCGAAGGAAACGACGAGGTAATCCCCGAGCGCCTTGGCTTCCTCGAAAAACTGGAGGTGGCCGGCGTGGAGGATGTCGTAACAGCCGGAAATGAAGACTTTTTTCATGATGGGTGGTGTGGCGGATTGAGCTCCGCGTTGGGGTCACTCTTTGGCGACGGAAACGTGGTGGCCGTGGGACTTGAGCAGGGCGTGCTGGCGTGCGGTGTCGAGATCCGAAGCGACCATCTCGGCGCACATTTCCTCGACGGTGATTTCCGGCACCCATCCGAGTTTCTCCTTGGCCTTGTCCGGATCGCCGAGGAGCGTCTCGACCTCCGCGGGGCGGAAATAGCGGGGGTCCACGCGGACGATTACATCCCCGGTTTTGACGGCAGGTGCCTTGCTGGCATCGGTGATGGCGGTGACCGTGGCGATCTCATCGACGCCCTCGCCGGTGAACTCGACCGTGATGCCGGCCTCGGCCGCGGTCATGCGGACGAATTCCCGCACGGAGATCTGCTTGCCGGTGGCGATGACAAAGTCCTCCGGGGCTTCCTGCTGGAGCATCATCCACTGCATGCGGACGTAGTCCTTGGCGTGGCCCCAATCGCGGAGGGAGTCCATGTTGCCGAGGAAGAGGCACGACTCAAGGCCTTGGGCGATGTTGGCAATGCCGCGGGTGATCTTGCGGGTGACGAAGGTCTCGCCACGGCGCGGGGACTCGTGATTGAAGAGGATGCCGTTGCAGGCATAGATGCCGTAAGACTCGCGGTAGTTCACCGTGATCCAGTAAGCGTAGAGCTTGGCGACGGCGTATGGCGAACGCGGATAGAACGGGGTGGTCTCCTTTTGCGGAATCTCCTGCACGAGGCCGTAGAGCTCGGAAGTGGAGGCCTGATAGAAACGGGTCTTCTTTTCCAGCCCGAGGAAGCGGATGGCCTCCAGCAGGCGCAGCGTGCCGATGGCGTCCACATCCGCCGTGTATTCCGGTGCCTCGAAGGAGACGGCGACGTGGGATTGCGCGCCCAGGTTGTAAACCTCGTCCGGTTGCACCTCGCTGAGGATGCGGGTGAGGTTCGAGCTGTCTGTGAGGTCGCCGTAATGCAGCTTGAAACGCGAGTTTTCGACGTGGGGATCCTCGTAGATGTGATCGACGCGTGCTGTGTTGAAGAGGGAGGCGCGGCGCTTGATGCCGTGCACTTCATAGCCCTTCTCGAGAAGGAACTCGGCCAGGTAGGAGCCGTCTTGTCCGGTGATGCCGGTGATGAGCGCTTTTTTCATGGAGTCTGGAGGGACGTGGGTGGGGGTTCGGGTGTTGGGTTTCAGAGTCGGGCGGCGCCGGATTCCAGGGACGCCTTGAAGTCCTGATAGGCGGCGGCGAGTCCATCGCGGAAGGGCACGACGGGCTCCCATCCGGTGGCGCGGATCCGCGAAACGTCCATCAGCTTGCGGGGCGTGCCGTCGGGCTTGGTGGGATCGGTCAGGATGGCACCGGTGAAGCCGACGGTCTCGGCGACGAGGGTGGCGAGTTCGAGAATGGTGAGGTCCGTGCCGGTGCCGACGTTCACCCAGTCCGGCGGGTTGTCGAGGCTGAGCAGGTGGAAGCAGGCGGCGGCAAGGTCGTCGGTGTGGAGGAACTCGCGCCGCGGAGTGCCGGTGCCCCAGATGGTGACCGAGGCATCGCCGCGTTCCCTGGCTTCGTGGAAGCGGCGGATCAAGGCGGGGATCACGTGGGAGTTCTCGGCGTGATAGTTGTCGCCGGGGCCATACAGGTTGGTGGGCATGGCGCTGTGGTACATGAGGCCGTGCTGGGCGCGGTAGTGCTGGCAGAGTTTCAACCCGGCGATCTTGGCGATGGCATAGGCCTCGTTGGTGACCTCGAGTGGTGAGGTAAGCAGGCAGTCCTCGGGCATCGGCTGCGGAGCCATTTTCGGATAGATGCACGAGGATCCGAGGAAAAGGGCGCGCTGCACCCCGGCGCGGCGGCTGCCCTCGACGAGGTTGGCGGCGATCGCGAGGTTCTCGTAGATGAAGTCCGCGGGGTAGGTCGAGTTGGCGTGGATCCCGCCCACCTTGGCGGCGGCGATGACCACGATGTCGGGTTTCTCCGCGGCAAGGAAATCGAACACCGCCTGTTGGTTGCAGAGATCGAGTTCGGAGCGGGTGGCGGTGATGACGTCGTGACCGCCGCGTTTCCCGGCTTCCCGGACGAGCGCGGAACCGACCATGCCGCGATGGCCTGCGATGAAGATGCGTTTCATGAAGATGTGGGTGATTGGGGTGGGCCGAAGCGTTGGATGGGCCTGGCGGGTTCCGGGGGATCGACTTTCAAGCCAAGGTACCGGGCGCAGGCTCGCCACGACCCGCGGCGGGCCGGCCGTTACCGATGATCAGAAAGTCGTTATGGAAGTCGGCTTGCAAAACGGAGATGGGGGGAGGAACTCGTCTGCCTTGGCACGCTGCCGCCCCTGGTCGATCCCTTCCGTGGGAAGGAAAACCGTGAGGATGGAAGTTGGTGATAAGCTTCGGGTGTCCTCACCCCGGGAGTCGGGTTGCATGGACGGGGATGGTCGCGGGCTTTCAGCCGATGACAAGCATTTCGGGAGACGTGATCGCGTGGGTTCTCATTGATGCTCAAGGAGTCGGGCGTCTCGGGAGGAGAATGGAGAAAAGGTCGACATCGACCGCTTGGGGCTGTCCGAGGAAATCCAAAAGGATCTTCACGCGTTCCGCAGCCGGGGCCACGGAGACGATGGTGCCGCGCATTCCCTGGAGCGGGCCATGGGCGATCTCGACCTCGTCCCCGGTGATGATGGCGGGGCTGACGGAGAACAACTCGCCATCGCCGTCCGAGCGGTTGCGGACTTCAGTGCGCAGGGACTCGACAAACGAAGGTGGCACGGCGGGGATCTCGCTGCCGAAGCGGACGAGGCCTCTGACCCCCTGGCAGAAGGTGACGGCGCGTTCGTTCTCGGACATGTCGAACTTGGCGAGCAGGTATCCGGGAAACAAGGGTTCCACCCACCAGATTTTGCCGCGGCGGGTGGCCTTGCGATAGCGCAGTCGTGGGCAAAACACCTCGACCCCCTCCAGTTCGCGAAGGTGCCCGGCGGCGATGTGCTCGCGTTTCGTCTGGGTGCGAACGCAGTACCAAAGCGGCGGGTTTTCCTGAGGTGCGTTCATTGGCCGAGGATTTTCTGGAGGATCGGGAGCACGCGTCCGCCGCTCCGCATCCATTGTTCGAGGCGCTCCACACGGTCCTTGAGGAACTCCCGGTGCTCTTCGTCCTCCACCGTCTCGGTGGTCTCGGCCAGCCTCCGGATCTTGGTTTTCCCGCTCTCCAGGTGGGGGCGGATCTGCTCGCGGATGAATCCACCGACGAGCCGCTTCAACTCGACGGCGGGTTCGTAATAGGTCCGCCGTTCGCCACCGCCGTTGCCCGGGGCCTCGCGGACCGCTCCCAGGCTCTTGAGCATGCGCAGCCCCTGGCTGGCGGATCCCTTGCTGATCTTCAGCCGCCGGACGAGATCGTCCAGCGAGAGGGGCGAGCGGGAAATGAACAACAGCCCGTAAATTTCTCCAATCGAACGGGGCAGGCCGAGCACCTTGACTCCGTCCACGAACACCGACACCACCTGGCGTTCCAAGGGATCGAGTTCTTGAATATCAGCCTCCGCCGGATCGCTCACGGACGCGGACCTTACGGGCTGGCGAGGATAGTTCAATATTTTTTGAACAAAGATGGGTTCGCAGTGCGCAAAATTTGCGAAGCCGGCCTCGGTCCTTGATTTCCCCCGGTTGAGGTGCTGCTTTCTCCCCCATGCGCATTTTGGTTACTGGAGGAGCGGGTTTTCTGGGTTCTCATCTTTGCGAGCGGCTGTTGCGTGAAGGCAACGAGGTGATCTGCCTGGACAACTTCTTCACCGGAAGAAAACGCAACATCGCGCACTTGATGGACAGCCCCTTCTTCGAGCTCGTCCGTCACGACGTGACCGAGCCGTTCAAGTTCGAGGTCGACCAGATTTACAACCTCGCCTGCCCGGCCTCGCCGCCTCACTACCAGCACAATCCGATCAAGACCACCAAGACCTCCGTCCTGGGCGCGATCCACTGCCTCGGTCTGGCCAAGCGGGTCAAGGCCCGCGTCTTCCAGGCATCCACCTCCGAAGTCTATGGCGACCCGGAGATCCATCCGCAGCCGGAGAGCTACAAGGGCAGCGTGAATCCGATCGGCATCCGTGCCTGCTATGACGAGGGCAAGCGCTGCGCGGAGACCCTCTTCTTCGATTACCACCGCCAGAACCACGTGGACATCCGGGTGGTGCGGATCTTCAACACCTACGGCCCCCGCATGCTGCCGGATGACGGACGCGTGGTTTCCAACTTCATCGTCCAGGCGCTGCAGGGCAAGGATCTCACCATTTATGGAGACGGCACCCAGACGCGTTCCTTCTGTTATGTGGACGACCTCATCGATGGCTTTGTGCGCCTGATGAACCATCCCACGCTCACCGGTCCGGTCAACATCGGCAACCCGGGCGAGTTCACCATGCTTGAGCTTGCACAGCTTGTGCTCGAGAAAGTCGGCGGCCCTTCCAAAATCACCCATCTGCCGCTGCCCGGGGACGATCCGAAGCAGCGCCAGCCCGACATCACGCTCGCCCGCAAGGAACTCGGCTGGGAACCCAAGGTCGCTCTTTCGGAGGGTCTGGATGCCACCATCGCCTACTTCCGCAAGCTGCTCGCGGAGTGAGCTCATGCGCCGCCGGGCGGATTTCTGAAATTTTCCCCAAGATCCTCGGCCGCCGCGAGTTCTTGGATGCATGAGCCACAGCATCGATCCGAATTCACTTCTCCCTGCGGGTGCCGAATCCACGAAGCGGGTCTCGTTCTGGGAAAAACTCGGCGGCGGTGCCCTGAGCATCGCGGTCATCGTCCATCTCATCGCGATCATCGCGGCGGGCATCTGGATCTATCAGGTCATCCATCCGGTTCCCGAAAAGGAAGTCGATTTCATCCAGGGCGGAGGCGGCGGAGGACCGCGCGGGCCTGAGTCCGAGCGGGTCTCGAAAGTCCGCAAGCCGCTGATGCCGGTCTCCTCCGCGAGGCGGGTGGCGATCGAAGGCGTGGGCGGCGTGGTGCTTCAGGATCCCGGCATGGAGTTCGGTGAGTTCTCGCCGCTCGGCTCGCCGGGCGCCGGCAGTCTGGGCGGTGGCTTCGGTGGCACGGGCACCGGCAAAGGCCTGTTCGGCGATGGCGACGGCCCGGGCCCCGGACTCAACGCACCGGGCGGGCTCGGCACCAATCCGTTCGGGATGATCGATCCGAATGCCAACTCGCTGGAAGGATCGTTCTACGATCTCAAGCAGACGCGCGGCCGCGAGCCGACCGGCGTCACCGTGGAGCAAACGCGGGAAATCATCCGCGACTTCGTCAACGGCGGTTGGAAGGACCGCGACCTTGCGAAGTACTACAAAGCGGGCCGCACGCTCTATCAGAACCGGATCCACATCCCCTTGATGCCGGCCGAGCAGGCACCGGCGGCCTTCGATTGCGAAAAGGAAGTGCAGCCGAGCCGCTGGGTGGTGGTCTATCGCGGCAGCGTGACGCCCCCCAAGACCGCCCGCTACCGCTTCGTCGGGGCGGGGGATGACGTGCTGGTGGTCCGCTTCAACGGCAGGCACGTCTTTGACCATGGTTTCACCTCCGGAACCACGGGCATCTACATCGCCTCCCACGTGCCCTTCTTCAAGGGGGAGACCGAGAATGACGAACTGCGCAAGCTGGTGCGGCGCGACTACCCGATGAAGCTGCCGGTCACCTATCACGAGTATCCCACGACACGGAACTGGAACCGGTCGATCGGCGGACTCGCCGTGGGAGCCGAGTTCGAGGCGGTGGCCGGCCGTTCCTATCCGATAGAAATCCTGATCTCGGAGATTCCAGGCGGGCTTTTCTGTGCTTCCCTGCTCATCGAGGAAGTGGGGGCGGATCACCCGAAGGATCCCTCCGGCGCGCCGGTGCTGCCCTTGTTCCGGCTGGACTCCGGATTGCCGGAAGTCGCCCCCGGTGCCGACAACGCCCCGCCCTTCGATCCTGCCGGGCCGGTCTGGAAACGCACGGGCGGATCCGCTTACGGCGGGATCTGAAATCAAGCGGCCTCCATCCCTCAATGGGGGATGCCAAACTTGTGGGCGGCCATGTGTTCGGCCTCGCGGGTGACCTCGATGAGCGAGGCCCCGTGAAACTCGGCGGCCTTGCGGCAGTCTTCATACTCCGGGGTGGCGCGCAGCAGGCCGGAAGGCAGGCGGGCCACCTTCACGGTGATGGGGCCGTAGCGCGTGTCCACGCTGTCGAACTCCCTGGGCAACGCGTCCCGCCGTGTGTCACTGCGGCGGATGCCGAGCGTGTTCGTTTCTTCGAAAAGAATGGCTTCCAGGCGATCCGCGTCCTCGGGTTTGGCAAGCACCTTGAGCACCTGCGCCGGGCGGTCCTTCTTCATCTGAGCGGGCGTCGAGACCACGTCCAGCGCGCCCTCGTCCATCAGCCGCCGCAGGGCGTGGCCCACGGTCTCGCCGCGCTCGTTGTCGAGGTGGGTCTCCAGCACGGTGATCGTCTCGCTGCGCCACGGACCGGCGGCCGCCGCACTGCCTAACAGAATTCGCGTCACGTTGGGTATGACCAGGTCGCGGGTGCCGGCTCCGTAGCCCACGGCCTCCAGGGTCATCGACGGCATGGGTCCCCAGCCATCGGCCAACTCCACCAGCAAGGCCGCCCCGGTGGGGGTGACGAGTTCCATCGGGATCGGCGTCCCGTAAACCGGCACGCCGCGGAGCAGTCCGACCGTCGCCGGCGCGGGGAGGGGGATCTGGCCGTGGGCTCCGGTCACGAAGCCACGGCCCATCGGCAATGGCGAGACCACCACCCGTCCGATCTCCATCGCCTCGAAACCCGCGAGCACTCCCACCACATCGACGATGGCATCCACGCCACCCACCTCGTGCAGGTGGACCTCGTCCACGGACATGCCATGGATGCCCGCCTCCACCTCGCAGATGCGGGTGAACACGCGCAGCGCCCGCTCGCGGACCCGGGGTGAGATTGTGGCGCTTTCGAGGATCGCACGGATTTCCCGCAGCCGTCGTTCCGGCGCGTCGTCGCGGGCGTGGACGTCCACCTTGGCCGCGCCGAATCCGTTTTTGGACACCCGGCTGAAGCCCAGTCGGAAGTCATCAAGGCCCAGTTTTGAAAGTTCCTCCTCCAAGCGGGCCGGTGCCAGCCCGAGATCCACCAGCGCGCCTAACAGCATGTCCCCGCTGGCTCCGGCAATGCAGTCGATGTAAGCGGTCTTCATCGGGGGGTGGAGGATTGAAGAATGCGGTGCGCGGCGATGGCCGCGCCAAAGCCATTGTCGATGTTGACCACGGTGAGGCCGGCGGCGCAGGAGTTGAGCATGCCGAGCAGCGCGGCAAGGCCGTGGAAGGAGGCGCCGTAACCGACGCTGGTGGGCACGGCGATGACCGGCGCGGAGACCAGTCCGCCGACGACGCTCGGCAGGGCGCCTTCCATGCCGGCGGCGACGATGACCACGGAGGCTCCGCGGATTTCCTCGATGCGTGCGTGGAGGCGGTGGATGCCAGCCACGCCCACGTCATGGATGCGGAGGACCTTGTGGCCGAGGAAACGAAGGGTTTGTGCGGCTTCACCCGCCACGGGGAGGTCCGAGGTGCCGGCCGAGACCACCGCCACCCATCCGGGGCCTTCCGCCGGGGGTTCCCCGAGCGTGATGGTGCGGGTGACCGGATCGTAACAAGCCTCCGGAACGGCGCTGATCACGTCGCGGGCGCGATCCTCGGGAAGCCGTGTGCCGAACGCATGCCCGTTGGCCGCGGCCAGGGCGACAAGGTTGTCCGCGATCTGGCCGGCGGTTTTGCCTTCGCAATAGATGACTTCGGGGAATCCCTGTCTTTCGAGTCGTCCGGGATCGAGCGTGCTGTGGGGAGTGTCAGACATGGGGGCGGGCGAGGGTTTCGTTCATGCTTCCCGAGCGGAAGCCTTCAAGGTCCACCGATACATATCCGAATCCGGCGGCTCTAACAGCCGCGACCACCTCGCTCCGGAGGTTCATCAGGTCGCCGAGTTGCCGGGATTCCACTTCGAGGCGGGCGACGTCGCCATGATCACGCACCCGGCATTGCCGGAAACCGAGGGCTTTGAGAGCGGATTCCGCGCGGTCGATGCGTCCGAGTTTTTCCACCGTGACGGGGGATCCGTAGGGGATGCGCGAGGAGAGGCAGGCGGCGGCCGGTTTGTCCCAGACCGCCAGTCCGAGTTCGCGGGCCCAGTCGCGGATTTCCCGCTTGGTCATGCCGGCTTCGGCGAGCGGGCTGCGCACGCCGTGGTCCTTTGCCGCCTTGCGCCCCGGGCGGTAGTCGCCGCTGTCATCCGCATTGGTGCCATCCACCACCACGGCCAGGCCTTCGCTGGCGGCGAGCCGCGTGAAGGTGCCGTAGGCGGTGTCCTTGCAATGAAAGCAACGGTCCGGCGCGTTGATGGCGTAGGCGGGCTTTTCGAGTTCGTCGGTGGGCACCTCGATGTGGCGGATGCCTGCGGCACTTGCAGCGGCACGTGCGTCTTCAAGTTCACCGCTGGCGAGGCTGGCGGACACCGCGGTGGCGGCGGCCGCGTTTTCACCGAGGACCCTGGCGGCCACTGCGGCCAGGAGGACGCTGTCCACGCCGCCGGAACAAGCGACGAGCACGCTGCCGCAAGAGCGGAGGATGTCTTCCACCCGCGCGCGGCGATCCATGTCAGCAGAGGCTCCGTTCATCGGTCCGCCGAGTTTGGAACCGGATGTCCGGCGGCGCAAGCGCTCAAAGTCACAGGGCCGTGGATTCGTGAGGCAGCGTCACTTGCAGCAACGTGGATGGCACCACAGCCTCCAGCGGGGCCGCACCTCGGGGCAGCAACAGGAAACTGCCTTTCGCAAAGGTCCTGCCGCCCTGGCTGCGGACGCACCCGTCGACGACCGATACGATGGAAAACCGGGCCTCATCGGGATTTCCGAGGCTCGCCCCGGCGGCCAGCGATTTGCGGTCGGTGCGGAAATAGGCGCACGTGGCGAGGGTGTCGCCGACCGGGGTGTCCATCTCCGGTTCGAAGTCGTTGAAGTCGATGCTGGCCATCGATTTCTCCACGTGGAGTTCGCGCGGTTTGCCATCCAGGCCCATGCGGTTCCAATCGAAGACGCGGTAGGTAGTGTCCGAGTTTTGCTGGATCTCGTGGATCAGGAATCCCGCGCCGATGGCGTGAAGGCGGCCGGACGCGATGAAGATGGAATCGCCCGGTTCCGGCGAAACGGCGTGGACCAACTGCGCGACGCTGCCATCCGCGATGGCCTGCTCGAAGGCCGCACGGGTCACTCCGTGTTTCAAACCGACATACAGTTTCGCCTCCGGATCGCGATCGGCGATGAACCACATCTCGGTCTTGGGTTCCCCGCCGAGATCCGCGGCGAGTTCCACCGGAGGGTGCACCTGGATCGAGAGGTCATCGCGCGCGTCCAGCACTTTGATCAGGATGGGAAAGCGGTCATGCGATGCGTATCCGGTGCCGAAAAGCTCATCGCGGCGCGTGGTCCACAACTCGTGCAGCGTGCTCCCGGCTAGTGGTCCATGGTCCACGACCGATTGCTCGGTTTCCCGGTCCACGATCTCCCAGGACTCGCCGTAAGGTTGGTCGGCATCCGGAAGTTGCCGGGCGTAGATTTTCTCCAGTTCGCGGCCGCCCCAGACGCGCTGCATGTAGAGGGGCTTGAAGGTGATCGGTTCCACGCGCGGGGTTATGGGTCCCGCCTTGGTGAAATGCAACCCCGGGAGAAACCCGGCGATTGACCGCAGGGCCGCTGTTGGTGAGATTCGGAGCGGATTGCAGAACACCCCAGCCACCATTCCGGACGAGTCCCAGGTCCCGCGCCGACGCAGGAAGTGGAAGCGCTGGGCGCTGCTTGCCGGGTTCACCGCCCTCGCGTTCTGGATCAACGGCCCCGGCTTCCGCTGGCTGGTTCCATGGGCTGCCCAGCGCTGGATGGCAGATCAGGGTCTCCATGGAAACTTCCGCATCGAGGGCAGCCTCGTCGGTGGCTTTTCGATAGCGGACCTGCACCTGGAGTCGGCGGAAACGCTGGCCCGTCTCAATCTCAAGCGCCTCACGCCGGTCTATCAGCTGCCAAGGGTCCTGCGCGGGGAGATCGATGGCCTTGTCCTCGATGGCCTCGATGCAGGGATCCGCTTGGAAGCGAAACCTGAGGAGGATCGCAAAGCCTCCGGAAACCGCAAGACCAAGGAAGCGCCGGACCTCAAGGCGATCGCGGAGACCCTCCGCCAAGTCCGCGAAAAGGTGCGGCCGGTGGCGCTCGATCTGCGCAACGTCAGCGTCGAGTTGACTCGCAGCGGGCAGCCCTTTCTCAAGCTGGAGCCCAGCGCTTTGTCCCACCTGGCCGGTGCGGACGAGTTCGAGCTGCGGCTTGGCGCCCTCACTGATGCCGCGGGCCGGCAGTGGCCGTCCCAAACGTCCGCCATCTCGTGGAAAGCCGATGAACTCCGCATCGGGCGCATGGATCCGCTCCCGGGCATCGGGCTGCGCGACCTCACCCTGCGCCTGCCCGGCGGCGGAGAACCCTCACTCGCCACCGAACTCGCGATCGATGAGGCCGTGCTTGAGATCGAATGCCCGCCCGGATTCACCTCGGCCAATGTGAATCTCCGCGAAGGTGCGATCTCCGTGCCGAACCTGCTCGGAAGGTTCGGCATCGATTCCCCGGTTACGGCCACGCTCACATCGCTCTCGTTCAATGCGGACTCCCTGCTGCCCGAGCCGCTGCAGGCCACCGGCGATCTGCGGGTTTTGTTAGAGAACGCGTCCTTCGATGGCTGGGAGGTCCCCGAGCTCAGCGTCGATCTCGCTCTGGATGAATCGAGCGTCCGCCTCGCCGCATCCGGCCAGGCACTGGGCACCGGTTTCTCGTTGGATGGCGAGTCCACCCTTGTCCGCCAGGAACGCTCGCTCGTCCCCGGTCCCATCCAAGGGCGCTTCAACGTGGCGGATCTATCGAAGCTCGCCACCGCGCTCGCACCCAAGGTGGCGGCGCTCGATCCGGAGAACCCGCTGCCGCCCTCGATGCTCGACGGGACCTGCCGCATCGACCTGCGCGAGCTCAAGCCCGCCTCCGCTTCCGTGGACCTCGTGCTCAAGCCCGGCGACCCGAAGGCCGCTGCCTCGATCGCGCTCAAGGCGGCCTGGGAGCCGGAAAAACCCGTCCGTGCGGAAATCGCCAGCGAAGGCATCTCCGCGGAGGCGGGCTACGATACGGCCGCCGGCTCCTACAACGGCCGCATCACCCTCAAGGACTTTACGACCGCGCGCATCCAGCCCTGGCTCACCGCATTCCGCGTAGCCGGAGTGGATGGACTTGCGGCGACCGGCGTGTGGATGGGCTCGGGATCGGTTTCATCGAACAACCATCAGGGGTCGCTCGATCTCGCGCAGCTCACACTCACCCGTCCGGAGACGCCGGCTCTCAAGGCGCGGGGCGGCGTGGATTACCAGTGGCCCGGCCCGGTGAGCACCAAGGGACTGCTCATGGAGGCTGGCGAGCAGAAGATTTCCCTCGAAGCCAAGCTCGCCGATGGATGGCTGCGTCTCGACTCACTCCGCTGGAGTCACAAGGAGCGCGTCATGGCGGGCGGCAGCATCGGCCTGCCGGTGCCCGCGGATCTGACCCGCTGGCGCGAGGCGATTTCCTCGGAGACGCGTGCACTTGCAGTGAAGGTCGATTCCGAGGTGTTGCCGCTTTCCCTGCTGAAGGATTGGGTGCCGGCGGCTTCCAAGCTCGACGCACGCTCCACCGGCCGTCTCTCCATCCAGGTGGCGGGAACCTTTGCCGATCCGGTGGTGGATGCATCGCTGGACTTGAAGGAACTCCGCTCGCCCGAGCAACCGAAGCTCCCGCCTGCGGACCTGCGCATCCGCCTGGCCGGGAAGAATGGCCGGATCTCCCTCGATGGATCCGTTCTCGCTCCGGGCTACCAGCCTGCCACGCTCAGCGCCTCGATGCCCTTCCGACCCTCCGCGTGGGCGGAGCAGCCGGAGGTCATCCTCAAGGAAGCGCTCTCGGCCCGGGTGGACTTGCCGCGGCTTGATCTGTCCCGGTTCTCATCGCTCGTCCCAGCCGCCCGCACGATCCGCGGCGTGCTCACGGGAAATGTGGTGGCCGCCGGTGAGATCGGGAAACCGGAGCTCAAGGGGCGACTCGATCTAACAGCCGGCGGGCTTGAGTTTGCGGATACCTCGCTGCCGCCCGTCACCGGAGCCGGAGCCGCGCTGGATCTCAGTCTGGACCGGCTGGTGCTGCGCGATCTCAAGGCGACCATCGCCGGAGGCACCCTCCAGGGAGGAGGGAACCTCTCGATCGTCAATGGCGCTCCCGGGCCGCTCGATTTCCGTCTCACCGGAAGGCATCTGCCCGTGAAGCGCGATGACTCGCTCATCGTGCGCGCCGATGCGGACCTCCGCCTCGCCGGCACCTGGACGAATGCGGCGCTCACCGGCAGCGTCGGCATCGTGGACAGCCTGTTTTACCGGGACATCGAGCTTTTGCCCATCGGCACGCCCTTCACCACACCGTCCGCGGCTTCGTTGCCGAAGCTCGATGCGCCTGCCCGCGCCGTGGCCTCCGCAGTGCCCGAGCCATTCCGCAACTGGACGGTCAACGTGCTCGCCCGCACCGTGAATCCCTTCCTCATCCGCGGCAACTTCGCCACCGGCCGCATCGATGCCAACCTGCGGGTGGGCGGCACCTTCGGCAAACCCGCGCCCGATGGCGAGGTTAAGATCTCGGATTTAAAAGCGGCGCTTCCCTTCAGCACGTTGACCGTGCGCTCCGGCACGCTGCGATTCACGCCGGCCACCGGATTTGATCCGATCCTCGAGATCCGCGGTCGTGCCGAGCCGCGGCCTTATCGGGTGAATGCATATGTTTACGGTCCGGCATCCAATCCGCAACTCGTGCTCACCTCCACGCCGCCGCTGCCGGAAAATGAAATCATGACCCTGCTGGCCACCGGCACCACCACCACCGGCCTCGAGGACCCGCAGGCGGCTTCCTCGCGTGCCATGCAGCTGCTCGCCGAGGAGCTCCGCCGCGGCCGCTTCGCCGTGGGCAAACGCCTGCGGCCGCTCCTCGGCTTGCTGGACCGGGTGGACTTCAGCGTGGCCGAGGCGGATCCCTACACCAGCGAATCCTTCTCCACCGCGACCCTCGCCGTCACCGACAACTGGTTTGTTTCCGCCGGCATGGGTGCCGAGGGCGACTCCCGGGTGCTCGGAATCTGGCGCATTTCGTTCCGCTGATGAAAACCATGGCCGCCATCCTGCTCCTGCTCTGCACCGCCGCCGGTGCCGTCCAGACGCGTGTGCGCGTCGAGGGACTCCGCGGCAAAAGCGAACAGGAAACGCTGCAGTTGCTCGCCGGACGGCTTGCCCACGTGAAGGCATCCCCGGCCTCTCCGCCGCTCGCGGATGACGCCGCCTTCCTGCTGCGCCAGATCCTCCGCAAGGACGGCCACGCCGGGGCCGAGGTCTCATGGCGGATCACCGGCAGCCGCGAAATCACCCTCGTCGTCAACGAAGGCCGCAGGCTTTCACTCGGCAAGGTCGCGGTCAACGGGGTGGAGTCCGACGAGGTGAAACGCTTCTCCAAGCTCTTCGCCCAGCCCGCCGAGAAGGATCGGCCGGTTCTGTTAGGGACGCCGCCGTTCCGCGAGGCGGATGTGCCCACCGGTATCTCCAACATCGTTCAGGAACTCAACGCGCGGGGCCATTGGGCCGCCACCGCCGAAGTCTCCCAGCGCTCGGAGAATCCTCAAAGCGGGGTGGTGGATATCGCCATCGAGGTCAAACCCGGGCCGGTTTTTGGGATCGGCCGTCCGACCGTCGAAAGCCCGGAATCCCATGCCGTGGAGCTTGGCAACCGCGCCGCGGAGCCGTTCAAGGGGCGCAAGGCCAGCACCAAGAACCTCAACGCGATGCGCGCCGCCGTCGAACAGGCCGCGGTGAGCCTCGGTTATCCGGACGCCCGCATCCGCATGAGCCGGGGGCCTTCCGCGGAGTTCTTCGATCCCGTTTTTTCCATCACCCTGGGCACCCGCGTCAAACTCCGCCACCTGTCGATCGACGGGTTGGAGCGCACCGATCCGCAGCGCATCGCCCGCCGCATGGAGGGCATGGAGGGGG
The DNA here is from genome assembly GCA_027486655.1 of Verrucomicrobiaceae bacterium. Lineage (GTDB taxonomy): Bacteria > Verrucomicrobiota > Verrucomicrobiia > Verrucomicrobiales > Akkermansiaceae > Luteolibacter. The sequence goes on from JAIXOR010000016.1 coordinate 37,829, forward strand.
ACTGGTATGACGAGCACGCCGTCAACAAACGGCTTCGCGAAATGCTGGCCACCGGCGCTTTCTCCGCAGCGAATGTCGAGACCACCGAGGCGGGCGAGCGCCTGGTGGACGCCACGCTCCACTTCGAGGAAGCCCGGGCCCGCGAGATGAGCTTTGCCGCCGGCTTTGGATCCTATCAGGGATTCATCGGCCGTGCGACATATGCGGACCGCAATCTCTATGGCAAGCTGTGGGGCTTCAGCTCGGGCTTCGAGGTGAGCATGCGCGGGCTGTTAGGTGATGTGCGCGTCACCGATCCCTGGGTGGATGGCTCGGATGTCTCCGCCACCGCGCGGGCATATGCACTGCTCTACAGCCGCGAGGGCTACGATTCCTACGATACCGGCATCGAGGGCAGCGCCACCTGGAAACCGGGTGACCGCTATCAGATCGAGCTGCTTGCAGGCAACTCGGTGATCAATGCCCAGGGCGACGGACTTCCCACCTCGGAGCTGGGCGAAACCCTCTACACCCGGCCGCGGGTGCGGCTCAACCAGAAGATCGAGTTTCGCGACAGCGCGGTGCTGCCGAAGAACGGCTGGCACCTGGAGGGGCCCATCGAGTTCGGTTCCGCGATCGGTGGCGTGTCCACCTCCTATGTCTCCGCCGGCCTCAAGGGTGGATGGTTCCGTGAACTCGGCCGCAACTATCAGATCGGCATCGGCGGGGAGTGGGGCATGCTGGTGCCGGACAGCAATGGCGTGAACCTGCCGATCGATCTGCGTCTCTTCAACGGCGGTTCGCGCAGCGTGCGCAGTTTCCCGGAGCGCGAGCTTGGCCCGGAAGTGAACGGTTATCCGATCGGTGGTGAGGCGATGTGGAATGCCAACGCGGAGATTTCCCGCGAAGTCGCCGGGCCGGTGCACGCGGTCCTGTTCTTCGATGCCGGATCCCTTGCGCGCAACCATGAGGAAATCTCCAATGCGGAAGTGGAACTCGCCACCGGTCTGGGCTTCCGTCTCAACCTGCCGATCGGCCCGGTGCGCGTGGAGTATGGTTACAATCTGACGCGCGATCCCGGCGAACCGAATGGCACCTTCCACTTCGCCATCGGCCACGCCTACTGAACGATCATGGAGGCCGAATCCGAAGACAACCGCGCGGCAAGCGCCCTGTTCCGCGCGCTCGGCATGGGCAGGCGTCCGCCGCGTGCGGAGGTGTTGAGGAACTCCCGCTTTCCGGGCATGCACCGTGGCGAATGGATCGTGCTGTCGCTCTGGGTGCCGGTGACGCTGGTGACGGTCGCACGCTCCTGCCTGGCTCCATGGCTCGATGGCGCGGCCGCATGGATCGTGGCGCTGCCGCTGGCATGGATTCTGGTTCATGCGCTGCCCTTTGTGCTGCGCGCGCGGACTCCCGGCGGGCAGTGGCGCGCCTGGCTGGCGGCCGCCGCGCTGTGGGCATGGTTCCATCGCGATGCCGGCGGCGCGACCGCGGTGGTGGCCTGGTCCTGGCTGGCGGTTCTGGCGCTGGAGATCGCGGCCCTGCTTTGGCTGGCTTTCCTGCGGACCATGGCGTGGAGCGGAACGGGCGGAGTCGCCTGGCGTGTCTTTCTTCTAACAGCCTCGCATCTGGCCGCGCTTGCACTCGCGTTCCGCCACGGAGCGGTGGCCGGCCTCGCCGCCGGAGCGGGCATAGCCGTGTTCTGCTGCCTGGCGGTGCTGCGGCCGCGTGCACGGTGGCTCGGTCCGCTGGTGACGCGCATGGAATCCGACGGCGTGCTCGTCACCATCGATGACGGGCCGGATCCGCAGGACACTCCGCGTTTGTTGGACCTTCTGGACCGTCACGGGGTCAAGGCGGTGTTCTTCATGATTGGAAACAAGGTGGCCGCGAATCCCGAACTGGCCCGCGAGGTCCTGCGCCGCGGGCATGAGATCGGCAATCACACGCTCAGCCATCCGCAGGCTTCGTTCTGGTGCGCCGGTCCATGGCGGACGCGCCGCGAGATTCTGGATTGCCAGAAGATCATCCATGAGGCGACCGGCTACACTCCGGGGTGGTTTCGCGCGCCGGTGGGACACCGCAACCTGTTCACCCATCCGCTGGCGCAGGCTGCGGGGCTGCGGGTGATGGCATGGAACCGCCGCGGCTATGATGCGGTGGAAAAGGATGCATCGCAGGCCATCCGCCGCATTCTAACAGACGTGGGGCCGGGTGACATCCTGCTGCTTCATGAAGCGACGCCAATCGCTGCCGAGGTGCTGGAGGGAACGCTTGTGGGCTTGCGACAGGCCGGATTGCTCCGCAGCCGTTGATCGCCCCGAATGGGCTCAGACGAGGGGGAACTCGCCGTCGTCATCCACACCATGCCAGCCGAGTTTGCCGAAGGCGCGGAGAATGGACGAGACCGGTTCGCCTTCTTCTTCGCCTTCTCCGTGTTCGATCGTCGCCGAGCTGCTGAGCCCGCGGTTGGACTCGATGCTGATCACCGTGGAGTAGCTTTCCAGATAGATCCAGTCACCCCAGGCCTTGGATTCGTGACGGGGCTCGAGATGTTCCTTGCGCAGTGCGGAAAGCACTTCCGAAATGGTGGAGGGTGGTTCGGATTCAGGCAGTTGGACGAGTGTTTCCATGTGGAGAAGGGTGGTGGTGGCAGTGCGACCGCCGGGAGTATGGACGAGCTCAAGCCTGAGGTCTAGGATCGATTGCGAAGCCTGCGTCACAAAGTTTCGCGTAAGCTCCATTGAGGGCGAGAAGTTCGTCGTGGGTGCCTTGTTCGACGAGGGTTCCGCGGTCGAGCACGCAGATCCGGTTGGCCTGGCGCACGGTCGAGAGCCGGTGGGCGATGACGAAGCAGGTGCGCTCCGCCCTGAGGTTTTCGAGCGCCTGCTGGACGAGGCGTTCGGTGCGGTTGTCGAGTGCGGAGGTGGCTTCGTCGAGCAGGAGCAACGGCGGGTTCTTGAGCAGGGCGCGCGCGATGGAAAGCCGTTGTTTCTCACCGCCGGAGAATCGGCTGCCGCGTTCGCCTGCGATCGTGTCGAGTCCTTCCGGATGGGCCCGCACGAAGGAGGCGGCGTTCGCCGCTTCGAGTGCCGCCCAGAGTTCCTCGTCGGTGGCGTCATGGCGCGCAAGCAGCAGGTTTTCGCGGAGCGTCGTGTTGAAGAGGAAGCTCTCCTGGGTGACGTAGCCGAGCTGGTCGCGCAGCCATTCCTTGGAGATCTCCGCGAGCGGTACTCCATCTAACAGAATGCGGCCGCCGTCGGGTTCGTAGAACCGGGTGAGCAGGTTGAGCACGGTGGACTTGCCTGCGCCGGTGGCACCGACGAGCGCGATGGTTTCTCCGGGCAACGCCTCGATGTTGAGCTTGCGGATGGCGGGGCTGTCGTCGCTGTAGTGGAAGGAAACGTCCTCGAACCGCACATGGCCGCGCATGGCGGCGGGGCGGATGCCTTCGGTGATGTGGGACTCCTCCGGGGTGTCGATGATGGTGAAGACCCGTTTGGCCGCGACCACGCCGCGGGTGAAGGTTTGCGAGAGCGGATTGATGCGGGAGATGGGATCGAAGAGGAAACCCCAGGCAACGAGGAAGGAGATCACCACGCCCGGTGAGATCTTTCCGGCAAGGGCCCACCAGGCGCCGAAGGCGACCATGAGGATGATGCCGGACTCCGCGATGAAGGATACCGCGGGCCAGACCATGGCCTGGCCGCGCATGACGTGCATGTGTTTTTCGCCCACCTTCCGCGACGCTTTGTCGAAGGTGTCGAGGGCCTTGGGTTCCACGGTGTAGGCCTTGATCTGGCGAATGCCGGCGAGGTTGTCGTGAAGGATGGCATTGAGGGCGGAGGAGGCTTCCGAGGAGGCCCGCCACATCGGCTCGGACCGGCGGGCCCACCAGGTGGTGATGAGGCCGATGAAGGGCAGGGGGATGAGCGTGACGAGCGTGAGCTGCCACGAGTGCCAGAGCATGTAGCCGATGACGATGAGGAACTGGAGGATGGCGGCCAGTGCCTGGTCCACGCCTTCGATGAGCACGCGGTCCATGGAGGGCACGTCGTCGGAGACGCGGGACATGATTTCTCCGGAGGAATTCGAATCGAACCACTTCACGGGCAGCCGCTGGAGCTTGTCGTAGAGTTCCACGCGGACGAGGTGGGTGAGTTTCAACTCCAGCAGGTTGTTGATCACGGTGCGGCCGGTGAAGAGCAGCTGCCTGGCAAGAATGGCGCCAATGCCGGTGAGGGCGGTGGACAGGATCAGGTCCGGCCGGTTCTTGGCGATGATCACGTCGATGAAGCGCATGGTCACGCCGGGCAGCACCAGGACCAGGGCGGTGCAGAGCACGGCCATGAGGAGCGAGAGGGAACTGAGCAGGGGGAACCTGAAGGTGTGGCGGAGGATCCGGAGGAGGACGGACATGCGGGAGCATGGGCAGCATCGGCGGGATTTGGAAAGATCGACTCTTCAACGCGGTGGATTGAGGGATTTTCCTTGTCGGCACCGTCCGCTCCCGGTGCATTCGCGGCGGGATGTCGTCGTTTCATCTGATCGGCCTGCTTGCCGCGTTCTGCATCGGTCTGGCCAAGTCCGGGTTCAGCGGCATCTCGATGGTTTCGGTGGTTCTGCTGGCGGATCTTTACGGGGCGAAGGAGTCGGTGGGGCTGGCTCTGCCGTTGTTGATCGCTGCGGATCTGATGGCCTATCCGGCGTTTCTCAAGCACGGCTCGTGGAAGCCGGTGTGGCGCTTGTTAGGTCCGGCGCTGGCCGGGCTGCTGGCGGGTTGGTGGATGCTCGGCTGGATTGATGATGCCGCGGCGAGGAAGGTGATCGGCGCATGCGTGTTGCTGATGGTGGTGCTCCAGGTTTCGCGCAGGCGGATGTCCGGGCGTCTGGAGTCCTGGGTGGAATCGCGCGGATTCGGGTTGTGTGCCGGAGTGCTGGGTGGCTTTGCGACGATGCTTGCCAACGCGGCGGGCCCGGTGATCCAGCTTTATCTAACAGCCCGGCGGGTGCCGAAGATGGAGCTCATCGGGATCGGCGCGCGGTTTTTCCTGTTGATCAATCTGATCAAGGTCCCGCTGAATGCCCGGCTTGCCCTGATCACTTCGGAGAGTCTTCTGGAGAACGCACGGCTGCTGCCCGGTGTGGTGCTGGGGATCTTCGGCGGGCGCTGGCTGATCCGGCACGTGCCGCAGTCGGTCTTCGAGTGGATGATCGTTGGTTTCTCGGCGATCGCCGGGCTGCGTCTTCTTTTGTGGTGAGGGCAGTGGGATCAGCGGATCTCACGAAGCGCCTGGAAGGCCTGCCAGGCGAAGATGGCGAGGAAGATGGCGAACAGCGGGTTGTTGGTGAAATGAAGGAGCAGGAGACCGGTGCCGGCTGCGACGATGATGGTGATCCACAGCGTGATCCGGATGCGTTTGGGGCCGAGGATGGCATTTAGCATTTGCCCGCCATCGAGCGGCAGAACGGGCAGCAGGTTGAGGATGGCCCAGAAGAAACTGATGATCATGAGTTCCCTCACGAAGTAATCCGCGTTCGGGTTGAGTTCGGGCATGAACTGGTAGGCAACCAGGAGTGCGGCACCGAGGGCGATTTGGAAGGCGGGTCCCGCGGCGGTGACGAGGAAGTTCTGCGGGCGGTTGAGCCGGACACCGGAGTAGGCTGCGTAGCCACCGAAGGCCTGCAGGGTGATCTCGCTGTAGGCGCCGAACCATTTCGCGCTGAGCGCATGGCCGAGCTCGTGGATCAGGATGGAGATGAATCCCGCGATCAGGAAAAGCCCGAGTTGCAGGATGGCATCCGGCGAGCGTGCGTCGAGAGCGCCGCCGATCAGGGCCAGCGTGATCCAGAAAAAGGGCTGAACCTGGACGGGGATGCCAAAGAGGGTGAAGCGAACCATGCGGCCTTTTGGTAGGCGAGGAGCGGGACATGCGCAAGGACCGGACGGCAGGAACCCGGTTTTGGACACGCAAGGTCTTGACCACGAAGGGATCCGGGCCTAGACAATCGCGAGCCGCGGGTCTGTGTGTCTGCGGCAGCCACCGGTTTTTCCGAATCATGCGTACTCCCCTCCTTCGCATTCCCACCCTCCTTTCGGCAGGGGCCACCTTGATGCTGGTGTCCTGCGGCGTGGGGGACCCGATCGTGACCCAGCCACCGAAGCGGGTGCTCCATGAGTGGCACGACGACGGTGGGCCGGGCGCGGTGAGCATCACCATCAGCCTGCCGGATCAAGTGGCGGAGTTCCGCCGCGGCGGCCGCCCCATCGGGTGGTGCTACGTGGCCACCGGGAAGGAAGGGCATGGCACCCGCCCGGGAAGCTATCGGATCACCGAGAAGATCGAGGACAAGTATTCGAACCGCTACGGCTGGATCGAGGATGAGTTCGGCAACGTGGTGGATGGCGACGCCAAGCCGTCCGACAAGGTGCCTGCGGGCACCAAATACGTGCCCGCGCCGATGCCATTCTGGATGAGGCTGACCTCTTATGGGGTGGGGATGCACGGCGGCTTGATTCCGGAGCCCGGCAAACCGGCGTCCCACGGGTGCATCCGGATGCCGAAGGAGTTCGTGCCGATCCTTTTTGATTCCGTGACGGTGGGCACCCCGGTGACGATCACGACCCAGCCGAGCACCCATGGACCGGCGACCCAGCCGATCGGCGCTGGCGCGGCTCCGGTGTTGTCCGGCAACCTGGCCCCGCTGGAGAGCCGGGTGCTTTCGAGCCGCCCCTTGCTGCCGCCAAGCCGCTGAGTCTGGCCAGGCTGGCGGATTGTGCGGGCATGGTGGCCTCTCGTGGAAAATCAAAACCCGCCCGGATCGGGACCGGGCGGGTTTTCTTCGTTCTGCAGGATGACGGGCTCCGGCCGCTTATGGCTGGGCGGGCACGTAGAGCTCCGATCCTTTCGCCAGAACGGTGGCGTGGGTGAGATCCAGTCCGTTGAGGTCATTGAGGCGGTCGGTGTCCGTGCCGTGTTTGGCAGCGAATTCTCCGTAGCTCATTTCTCCCTCGATGGTGACGGAGCGGATTTTCTTCTCGGGGTTGTTGTTGGGCGCGGGAGGGGTCGCAGCGGCGTTGGCGGAAGGCGCGGGAGCGGGTTCCGGTGCGGCCGCGGGGGCCGGGGCCGGGGCTGACGGGGTGTGGGTGCTCACCGGCTGGCTCGTCGGCATCGCTTGTGAAGGAATCGAGGTCGGGATCGACGCAGTGGCCGGCGCGGCAGGGGCGGGGCTTGGCGCCGTGTGAGGTTTCTCGTGGCTCGGGGCCGTGCTGCCGATGGCGGAAACAATCGCCTGGGCGGGCCGGCTCTCACCGGTGGGCTTCAAGGTGGGGACCGGGGCGGGCTTTGACGATGCGGCGGCACCCAACTGGATCACCTGGCCCGGGCGGAGTGCGGTGGGTTTCACGCCGGGATTGGCGGCGATCAGCGAATCCACCGAGACGCGGTGCTTGCGGGCGATGCTCGCGTAGGTCTCGCCGGGAGCAATCCGGTGGCTGCCCGAGGCGCTGGAAGTCGCTGTCTTCGGAGTGCTGGAGGCGATCGCCTGGGGAGCCGCGGTGGCGGGCTTCGCTTCGGCCGGGGCGGTCCGGGCGATGGCCGTGGATCCGGGGAGCTTCAGTTTCTGCCCGGGATGGATGAGCGAGGTGGACTTGAGTCCATTCAGCTTGGCGAGCGACTTGGCCGAGCAGCCCTGGCGGCGGGCGATGCGTTCCAGGCTGTCTCCCTTGCGGACGACGTAGGCGTTGGAACTGCCGGTGGAAGCCGCAGCGGGCGTCGTCGCCGGCGCGCTCTTCGCGGCGGAAGTGGACCGGACTTCCGACCCTTGTTGCTGACGAACCTGGCTCTCCAGCTTGCGGATTTCCTGCTCCTGGCGGGCGCAGCGTTCACGGAGCGCTTCCAGTTCGGTCGCCGCGAAAACTTCCGATCCCGTCATCCAGGTGGCCAGCGTGACAAACAGCAGGGTGGCTTTCATGGGGTGCATTTTTCAAAATTAAAACTTCGGATCAAGAAAAATTCAATTTTTCTTAACAACCTGGCACAAGTCTCCCCTCGGAGGTGGGATGGGGACAAAGAAAACGGGCGCCTCCGCAAGGGAGACGCCCGTTTCAAAAGCGGGATCTGGAGGACCCGAGGCCGGTCAGGCGCGGCCGAGGTAGGAATTGTCCTCGGTCTTCACGTTGATGCGCTCGCCGACGTTGATGAAGAGAGGAACCTGGACCACCAGGCCGGTCTCCATGGTGGCGGGTTTGTAAACGTTGTTGGCGGAGTCGCCTTTGACGCCCTCGGAGGACTCGGTGACCGTCATGGTCATGGTGAGCGGGAGATCCACGGAGACCACGATGCCATCGGCGATGAGGAGGGTGTAGAGCTGGCCTTCGATGAGGTAGTTCTTCACGTTCTCGATGAGGTCCTCATAGACCACGGCGTCCTCGTAGGTATTGGGATCGAGGAAGTGGTATCCGGAGCTGTCCTTGTAGGAATACTCGTGGGGAGTGCGCTCGAGCACGACGCCTTCCAGCGAGTCGTTGGAGGTGAGGCGGAGGTTGAAGATCTTCTTGGTGGCCACACTGCGGATGGACATCTGCACGTAGGAAGCCATGCGCGGAGGTGTCTTCAGTTCGTGGTCCACCACGAGGCAGATTTCGTTGTTGTGGCGGACGGCGTGTCCCTTGCGGAGGTTGATGACGGGTGTGCTGGCCATGATTTCGGAACGCGGGGAATAGGTGGCGGTCCGCGCCGAAGCAAGCGCGGATTTGCGGTGCGGGTTCAGCCTTTCCGGGAAGCGACCCACTCGGCGACCTTGGCATCGTCGTCTTTGGCGGCCCAGACGCGGCGCAGGAAGTCGGCGGGATGGATGTCGCCATGGGTGCGCAGGAAGCGCCGGTCGCCGCCGCAGCCGAACATCAGGTCGGGATCGAGTTCACCGCGGAGCTTGGCCCGTGCCTTGGCGAGGATGCGGGGGAGGTAGGGCATGCCGAGCAGCTCGTCGCCAAAGGTCGGGATGTTCTCGCGATGGAGGAGCGCTTTGAGTTCGGCCGTCTCCGGATGCGTGTGCAGGTAGTCCCGGCGCGCGGCGGCGATGAGCAGGGCGGTGGTGGGAGTGGGCTCGCCTTCGCCGACGAAGTCCTCGACGAAGTCGAAGAACTCGCGGGACTTGTAGCCGATTTCTGCCAGGAAAACCCGGTCGGCTGGGGAGTAGTAGGATTCGAAGTCCGAGTTTCCGGAGCGGAGTTCCTTCACGCAGCGGTCGAAGAGGTCGAGAAACGAGTCATTCCAGGTCATGGCAGAGACGGGGTAGGCCGGGAAAGGTGATTTGGCAAGGCGCGTCAGGTCCAATGTGCCTCCACCAGACGGGCGACATCACTGAAGACACGCGGCCGGGCAGAGTGGTCGAGGCCCAGGGCGAGGAGCGGAACCTGCTCGCGGGTGTGGTCGGTTCCCGGGTGGTAGGGGTCGTTTCCATGGTCCGCGGTGATGAGCACGAGATCGCCGGGGGAGATGCGCGGGAAGAAGGATCCAAGCCATGCATCGAACTCGCGGAGGCATCCGGCGTAGCCTTGCGGATCCCGGCGGTGGCCGTAGAGGGAATCGAAGTCCACGAGGTTCGCAAAAATGAAGTGAGGCCCGGGCGGGGGCGAGTCCCAGAGGCGGTCGATGGCGGCCATGCCCTCGGCATTGGAGGCGGTGGGGTGGGAGTCATCGAGGCCGGATCCGGCGAAGATGTCCGAGATTTTTCCCACGCCGATGGTGCGGATGCCGGAGCGTTGGAGGCGGTTGAGGACGGTATCCTGGGGGGCGATCGAGTAATCGTGGCGATTTCCGGTGCGGCGGAAGTCGTTGGCGCAGGTCCCGAGAAAGGGTCTGGCGATGACGCGTCCGATGCGGATGCCGCGTTCGTCGAGGAGGGATCGTGCGGTTTTGCAAAGGTCCCAGAGGCGCTGCAGGCCGAAGCGTTCCTCGTGGGCGGCGATCTGGAGCACGCTGTCCGCGCTGGTGTAGAGGATGGGGTGACCGGTGCGCAGGTGTTCCTCTCCGAGTTGATTCAGGATGTCCGTGCCGGATGCCGCGACGTTTCCGAGGAACCTTGTGCCGGAGCGCGCTTCCAATTCAGCGACGAGATCGGCGGGGAAGGAAGGGAAGGTGTCAAAGGGTTGTTCGAGCGGGAGCCCCATCAGTTCCCAATGACCGGTGGTGGTGTCCTTGCCGGCGGCGCGGGCGGTGAGCCGGAAGTGAGTCGCGGCGGGGTGTGGTGAGACATCCGCTGCGAGGCCGAGGACTTCGAGCAGTCCGAGTGAGGCGAGGTTTGGCAGCTGCAAGCCGGGCAAGCGCTGGAACAGGTGGCCGAGGGTGTCCGCACCTTCGTCGCCATAGGCGGCGGCATCCGGCGCGTGGCCGCAGCCGACCGAGTCGAGGACGATGACAAGCGCACGGGTCTTCATGGCGAGGACGATGGGGGGAAATCCGATGGATTGGCCGCGGTCGGGCTGCGGAGGCGTATGCTCGGGCAAACGAAGGGCGCGTGAGTCATGCGCCTCTAACGGATGTAGGAGCCGCAGGGAGCGGACACGGCGGGTGGTCCGCCGGTGATGCCCACAGGCGGAAGGATGAGGGCGATTTCACCGCCGTTGACCTTGAGTGAGGCTTGTGCGGCGGTCGCTTCGAGTCCTTGCTGATGGAAAGGAGCCGCAGCCGACGGTTCGCGCTGGACCAACTGGTTTCCGGCGAGGCCCGAGAGTCTTGTTTCGAACAGGAATCCGGGGAACTCCACCCGTGCGGCGGCCTCGTCGGACGATGTGCAGATGCGGATATCCGCCTGGATCACCGGAGCGTTTTCAAAGGGCGTGCCTGAGAAAATGTGTTTTCCGAAGTAAGCGCCCACGGCGGGATCGGCACTGACGAACCCGAAGGCGAGAGGAGCTGCCGAAGCGTCCGGTTGCCAAAAAATCATTCCACTCGGGGCCGAGCCGACCGGGGTGTGGACCGTACGCGCGACGTGCACGATCACATTCGGCATGGCCAGCCCATCCGCAGTGGCGGCGACCAAATCCACACCACCTTCCCATGACATCCAGTGATCCAATGACATGAAATCAGATAGAAGCGTGGAGCAGGCCAGGTCAAGCCGCGATCAGGCGCGCGGGAGCGCGGCGGCGATCTTTTCCAGCCCTTCGAGCATGCGCGGGCGAGGGCAGCCGAAGTTGAATCGGAAATGCCCCGGCCAGCCGAAGAAGGCACCGTCGGAGAGGAACAGTCCTGCCTTTTTCTCGAAATGAAGCGCCGGGTTTTCCAAGCCGAGTGCGGAGGCGTCGATCCATGCGAGATAGGTGGCGTCACCAGGCCGGACGGACAGGCCGGGGCAGTGGCTGCGGATGAAGTCGACGAGGGCGTCGCGGTTGCCCTTCAGATAGGTGACGAGTTCCCTGCGCCATGGTTCTCCATCGCGGTAGGCGGACTCGGCGGCGTAGTAGGAAAGGGCGTTGATTTCCGACAGGGTGTGGCCGCGTGCGGCGTTGAAGCGCCTGCGCACCGAGTCGTTGGGGATCACCGCGTATGCGTATCCGAGGCCGGCGATGTTCCAGGTTTTGCTGGGCGAGAGCAGGGTGATGCAGCGGTCGGCGAATCGCCCGGGCAGATTGAGAGCGGACACATGGGGAGTGGCGTCTTCGTCGAACACGAGATCGCAGTGGATTTCGTCGGAGACCAGGATGAGATCGTGCCGCTCGCAGAACTCCGCCAGCTTCACAAGGTCCTGTTCCGGGAAAACCCTGCCGAGCGGGTTCTGCGGATTGCACAGCAGGAACACCTTGGTGGCCGGAGTGACGGCCTGTTCCATGCCGTCCCAATCAAAAGTCCACCCCTCGCCGCCGCGCACATGGTCCACCTGGATCAGGTTCACCTTTGCATCGTGGTGAACGCCGAGAAAAGGGGGATAAACCGGTGTGCAGGTCATCACTGCCTCACCGTTTCCGCAAAAGGCGCGGGCTGCGAGTGAGAGCGCAGGGACCAGGCCGCCGAGGTGGGTGATGTGCTCCAGAGGCACCAGCGCTCCGCGCCGCTCGCGCAGGTAGGTGAGAATGGCGTCGTTGAGTCCTTCGTGCGCCTGGGCGTATCCGAAAATGCCGTGATCCACCCGCCGGTGCAGCGCCTCGAGAATGCAGGGTGCGGAGGCGAAGTCCATGTCCGCCACCCAGAAGGGATCGAGTTCCGGGCGTCGGTCGTATTTGATGCATCCCGTGCCGCGGCGTGTCAGTGGCGTCTCGAAGTCGAATCTCATCGCGCGCCGTTTCTCGCGGGGGATGCCCGCGGATTCAAGCGGGGATTGCGGATTGTGCATCCCGAGGCGCGGGCTATCGTGCCGCCACTTCACGATCCGGATGAGCGGCCGATTCCAAAACCCATGGCACCACGAGGAACACGGCGTGCTCGACATCCTGAAATGGAAACTGCGCTGGACTCCGCGCGAAGCACCGGCCATGCCGGATGCTCCGGACCGCCCCGCCGGATGGGAGCGCCTGGAGCCTCAAACGATCGCGAAACCTCCCGAGGCGGGTTGGCGCGTGGTCTGGCTCGGTCATGCCTCGTTCCTCTTGCAAGGTGCGGGGCGTTCGCTGCTCATCGATCCGGTATTCGCCGCTCATTGCGGACCCTTTCCGCTGCCGGGGCTTTTCCGTCAGGTGCCGCCGCCCTGCCGCTTGGACGAACTGCCGCAAATCGACGCCGTCCTTCTCACCCACTCCCATTACGACCACCTGGACTTGCAAACCTTGCGCAAGCTGGGATGCGACATCCCGATCTTCATCGCCGAGGGACATGCGGCCTGGCTGGGCAGGAAAGGTTTCACCCGGGTGAGCGACCTTGCCTGGAGGCAAACGAGTGACGCCATCCCGGGACTTCAGCTGACCGCCACACCGGCCATGCATTTTTCCGCGCGCACTCCCTTCGATCGGAACCGCGGCCATTGGTGTGGCTGGCTGGTTGAGGGGGGCGGTTGCAAACTCTGGCATGCCGGCGACAGCGCGTGGTGCCCGGCTTTTGCCGAGATGGGGGAAAGGCTCGGCGAAATCGACTTCGGCATGATTCCGATCGGAGCCTATCAGCCGCGTTCAATCATGAAGGGCATCCACATGAATCCCGAGGAAGCCGTTTCCGCCTTCCGTGAGGCACGCTGCCGGAGGGCGGTGGGCATGCACTGGGGGGTGTTCCGCCTCACCGATGAGGCGCTGGGTGAGCCACCGGCCATGCTGGAGGAAATCGCGCGGAAAGTCGGATTGCCGGATGGGGCGTTTGTCACCGTGCCGGTCGGGCGGCCGATTCCGGTGATGCCTGTCATTTGAGGACCTCGTCGAGCTTTTCGCCCGAGGGTTCCCAGTATTTCACGTTTTTCACCTTGCCGTCCGCGAGTTGCAGCACGGTGACCTTGCCGGTTTCCTGCGGGAAGCGGGCGATCAGCGCTGCATCGTCGCCAAGAATGATGCGGTGGCTGTATTTGCGCATCTTCGGCAGGGCGAACATGCGGCCGATGCCGGGCATGCCGTGGATATTGGCCACATACACGGCTTTTTTGGCGGGAAGGTAGTCCTTGCCGAGCGCATCGAGTGCGGCGTTGGCCTTCTTTCCCGTGTCCATGTCGTGGGTGACGAGAAGGAAACGCACGTCTTCGGGCTTCAGGGTGAAGGCGTTCTCATGTTGGTCCTTTGCCTGGAAGGCCTCCACCTTCTGTCCGGTGGCGTAAGGCGCGGCCATGGCGAGCGTGGAGCCAAGGAGTCCGGCGGCGAGAATGAGGGTGGCTTTCTTGAGAAGGAGGATGTTCATGGCTTTCGAATGCTTCGCGGCAATTAGTAACGGTTTGGAAACTTCTCAAGCAAAACGTTGCAATCGGACCCCGATTCGTCGAAGCTCTGCGGAAATCATGAAACATCCGCTTTTCCAAACCACCGCCCTGCTTCTCGGCATGACCTTGGTCGCCGGAGCCGCCACCCTCAAGCCGGACAAGCAACGCAGCCGCATCCAGGTGGACGTCAAGGCGACCGGTCACAATTTCACGGGCGACCTCAAGGACTACACGCTGAGCGCCACGGGCGACGAGGCGACCCTGGCTCCAAGCAAGCTGGACCTCGCGTGGGACTTCAACGACTTCAAGACCGGCGATGAAAAGCGCGACAAGGAGATGATCAAGTGGCTCGGTGGAGGCACTCCGAAGGGCTCGTTCTCATTCACCAAGTGCTGGGATGAAAACACCGAGGGTGGCAATGCCCAGGGAACCCTCACCATCAACGGCGTGGCGAAAACCATCTCCTTCCCCTACAAGGTGAAGAAGGAAGGCGACTGGGTGACTCTCAGCGGCAAGGTCACCATCGATCACCAGAACTTCAATCTCCCGATCATCCGTTCGATGGCGCTTCTGACCGTGGACCCCAAGCTGGTCATCCGTTTCCACGTGGTGGGCAAGGCCGACTGAGCCGCGGTTTCTTTACTGACATCCCATGACTCCGGATTCCTGGTGGCGCCGACGCGCCGGTTGTGCCAAGCTCATGATGGCTGGCACCATAGCCCATGGCATGGGCCGTCTCGATCGGGTGGAACCCCGCCTTGCCGCCGCTCTGAGCGACGTGCTTTCGCGGCCTGGTTCCCTCGTCCGGCCGACCCTTGCCTATCTGATGGGCATCGAGATGGGCGTGGCCGAGGAGTGTGCGCGCTCGATCGGCTGCGGCATTGAATACCTGCACACCGCCTCGCTGATTTTTGACGATCTGCCGGCGATGGACGATGCCCGGACGCGCCGCGGCGCGGCCTGCGTGCACGTGGTGCATGGCGAGGCGGTGGCCCTGCTTGCCGCGCTGGCTCTGGTCAACCGTGGCTACGCACTGCTCTGGCAGGGCATCGGCTCGGCCCAGTCCCGCCGTCGTGAAATGGCCGGTGAGTGGGTGGATGGACGCCTCGGGATCCATGGAGTGATCGGAGGCCAGGCCTACGATCTGTCCGGTTGGCGGGGCTCGCAGACCAGCGCGGAGGTTTCCGCCGTTGCGGCGCGGAAGACCGGTGATCTGCTGAGGCTCACCCTGGTTCTCCCGGCCATCATCGGTCGGGGTTCTGCCCGGGAAATCCGCAATCTGGACCGCCTCGCCCTGCTGCGCGGACTCGCCTATCAGGCCGCCGATGATTTGAAGGATGTGACTCACACCAGCGTCGAGTCCGGCAAATCCTCCGGTCGGGACGAGGAACTCGGACGGCCGAACCTTGTCGCCGCCGAAGGACTTCCCGCGGCGCTTCGCAGATTCCAGCGCCTGAACCTAACAGCGGACCGCGTCCAGGCCTCGCTCCCCGGCCCGGCCACCCGTTGGGGGATGCTGGACCTCATGAAGGTGTCCGCCCCCATTTCGAGCCACGCTCCGGAGGTGCTTTCCCCGGCGGTCTGAGGGGCTCGTGGAAATCTCCGTTTCCCGGGCTTGCAGTCCGAGTCTCCCGCAGGTCAGGTTTCCCCCGTGCCAGAGACCATGGAAAGCGCCCGACGCTGGAGCGGATTCGTATGTCCGGACTGTCGCTTCGTTTTCCGCGTTCCGCGTGATCACGATGGCAGCGGCGTGGTCTGTCCCAGTTGCAGGCGCATGTTGCGGATTCCCTCCGCGGGCGACCGCCCGGCACCTTTGGTCGTGCCGATCCGGAATCCCGGTGCCGTCGTTCAGGAAACGAAACGCGAGCCCGTGGCCGATGCCGGTGAGGCTTCGACGAGGCGCAAAAAACGCTCGCGCCACGGCGAGAGCCATTCATGGGATTCCTCATCCGGCAGATCGAGGCATTCCAGCCGGCGGGAAAAACGCCAACTCACCTGGATCCTCGCCGGGGTGGGGGGATTGCTGGTCCTCATCGTGGCCGGCGTGCTCGCCGCGCTTTACGGCGGGGGTGAGTCACCGGCTCCCACGGTTCCAGCGGTGGCTGCCGGTTCACCCGTGGCCGGTGCGCAGAAGGAGGCGGCTCCCACCCGCAGCGAACCTTCATTGGAAGGCCATGCGGAAACGATGGCCCGCGCGTTTCTTGAGGCCCGTCAGGTCGCACAACTTCTCCCGCTGGTCCGCAATCCGGAACTTGCGGCAAAGCGCATGGCCCGCCTGCATCCGGATGGCACGGTGGCTGCTCCCGGGCTCGCCGACTTCAACCTCGATTCCGACGTGATCCGCCATGGAGACATCGCCACCGTCCGCGTGCGCACCCTGGATTTCCAAGAGAAGGTGATGGCCTTCGCGCTCACCCCGGACGGCTGGAAGGTCGATTGGGAAAGCTGGGTGGCCTGGAGCGACCTGCCCTGGAAGGAGTTCCGGGCCAAGAAGCCCTCCTCCCCCGGCACCTATCGGGTTCGAGTGAAGGATGTGGAGTATTACAACCGGAGCTTCTCGGATGAATCGAAGTGGAAGTCCTTTCTGTTGGAGACTCCGGAGGGCATCGACACCTTCTATGGCTACCTGCCGCGGGATTCCACCTTCGCCGCGAAGCTGCGCCCTAATCCGGATCAACCTGCGGCTCCCTTCGTCCTCTCCCTGCGCTTCCCGGAAAACGCGGAGGCGGACAACCAGGTTCTCATCGAAAGCATCCTCGCAGAAGGCTGGGTGCTCGAAAACCCGACATCGCCGTGACCCCCACCAGCTACGAAAAGGCGCTTGAACTGAATCTGGATCCGCAGGTCTACGGCACCTTCGCCGAGATCGGCGCCGGGCAGGAAACCGGCAACTGGTTCTTCCGGGTTTCCGGGACCGCCGGTCTCGTCGCCAAGACGATCTCCGCCTATGACATGACCATGAGCGATGCCATCTACGGCCGCACCGAGCGCTATGTCTCGGCCGCCCGTCTTGGCGCGATGCTCGATCACGAATACCGCATCCTGCTCCAGCGCCTCGGCGCAAAGCGCGGCAAGGACACCACCTTCTTCTCGTTCTGCAACACCGTCCGCGCCCGTGGCTACAAGGACAGCGGTGAGTGCCACGGTTGGCTGGGCATCCGGTTTCAGATGAAACCGGGTGATCCACCTTCCGACATCATCCTCCACGTGCGGCTGCTCGACCAGCGCACCATCGACCAGATGGAGGCCCTCGGGGTGATCGGCCTCAACCTCATCCACTCCGCCTTCCGCCACCGCGCCCACCTCAAGCGCTTCGTCGAGTCCCTGCTGGACAATCTCGCGCCGGGCCGCGTCGAGGTGGATCTCCTCAAGTTCTCTGGCCACGGATACGGATTTTTCGACAACCGGCTTTGCGCGCTCCAGCTCGTGGAAAGCGGCCTGACCGATGCCACCATGTTCCTGCCGAGCGGCGAGGTCGTGCAGCCCACCGAGGCGCTCTACAAGAAACCGGTCATCCTCCTGCGCGGCAGCTTTGATCCGGTGATGAACCTGCATCTGGCCATGCTCGACAGCGCGCGCGATGGATTTGCCAGCCTGATCACCCCGGAGGATTTCGGATCGGAGATCGAGCTTTGCGAAATCACCATGCACAACCTGCTGCGCGGGCCGGGAGTGGACCCCGTGGATTTCATCGATCGTGCGGACGCCCTGCAATCGCTCGGCAAAACCGTGCTGGTCTCCCGCTGTGCCGAGTTCCACCGCATCGCCGCCTTCCTCAACCGTTGCACCAACCGCCCCGTCGGCATCGTGTTGAGCATCGGCCTGCTCAACGAGCTCTTCAAATCGAAGTGGTCGGAGAACCTTGCCGGAGGTCTGCTGGAATCCTTCGGCCGATTGTTCAAGGAAGGCGTCACGCTCCAGGTGTTCCCCTGGAAAAACCGCAAGACCGGCGAGCTGGTCACGGCGGACACCTTCCAGGCTCCGGAAAACTGCGTGCATCTCTATCAGCACTTCGTCGAGAACGGACGCATCCAGGGGATTTCCGGAAACGACGGCACCTCGCTCGCCTACACCGGCCGCGATGTCTGCCGGATGATCGTTGCCGGAGATCCGACCTGGAAGGATCTCGTGCCCGAGGTCGCTTGGCCGATGGCCGAGCGCCACGCTCAGGAGCGGCTCTCGTGACTCAGCGAGGGATCCTGGTCCTGATACTCACCGTGACCGTGCAGCCTTGAGGAGGGCTTCAGCAGGTCGTAGTCCGACCCGCAGTACATGCAGCGGAACTTCTGCATCGCCATGATCGAAAGCGTGGCCGTCACCCCGTGATTGAAGGGAAGGAGGCGCTGCGCCCTCGCGTGAGTCCTCGCACCGGTGTTGATGAGAGGCGTGCCCTTGCAGAGCGGGCAATAGGTGCCGCGGCGTTTGAAGAAGGCGATCAACCAGGTGACCGCGCTGAACAGCATCCCGCCGATGAAGATCCGCGAGGCCGCCTGGGTGGGCTCGAGGAAAAACGCCACCAAGGCCGTGATCGTCGCCACAATGCCCAGATAGTGGATCGTCGTGAAAAACACCGCCACCCGGAAGGGCCTGGCGGAAGGCAGGGACCTGGCACGCGGAACCCTCGCCCGGTGGGACGGATCGCCATGATCGACAGCGGAGGAACGACCGTCCATGATTCCGCCGCCAAAGGTCGCGAAAATCGGGTTCCTTTGCAAGGTTTGATTTTCCGGCCGATTTGATCAATCGCGTTCCGGCGGGGCGGCCCTGGGGTCTTCCCACCCGCGATCGGTGGCTGTGGCAGGACTCCGCTTGACCGGCCCGCCGCCTGTCCCTAGGTAGTGCCCATGACCCCGCTTTACGAAGGAAAAGCCAAACGACTTTGGGCCACTGAGGACCCGTTCACCCTCCGCATGGAGTTCAAGAACGACGCCACCGCGTTCAACGGGGAGAAGAAGGCCTCCTTCGAAAACAAGGGCCGCCTGAACAACGCCATCAGCAACCTGATCTACGGGATGTTGGAAAAAGAAGGGGTGCCCACCCACTTCGTGCGGCAGATCGACGACACCAACGTGGAGGTCCGCAAGGTCACCATCCTCATGGTCGAGGTCATCGTTCGCAACATCGCCGCGGGCAGCTTCTGCAAGCGCACCGGCATGGCGGAAGGACATGAGTTTTCCCAGCCGATCATTGAATTCTCCTACAAGAGCGACGAACTCGGGGATCCGCTCATCAACGACGACTACATCCGCGAGATGAAGCTCGCCACCCCGGAAGAGATGGCGCATCTGCGCAGCGCGGCGCTCAAGGTGAACGAACTGCTCAGCGCCTTCTTCGCCAAGTGCGGTCTCAGGCTGGTGGACTTCAAGCTGGAGTTCGGCCGCCTGCTTTCGGACCCCTCGGTGATCGTGCTTGCCGATGAGATCAGCCCGGACGGTTGCCGTCTGTGGGACCTCAAGACCGGCGAGCGCATGGACAAGGACCGTTTCCGCCGTGATCTGGGCAACCTGATGGAGGCCTACGAGGAGGTGCTCGGCCGTGTGAAACAGAACCTGGCCTGAGCGCCGGTTCTCCCTCCGTGCCTCGCAAACCGCTTCGCCGGCATCCGCCTCACTCGGCAGCCGGTGGGGCGGGGGGAGCCACGTCCCGGAACCCCTTCAACTGGGTGCGGCCGGTGCCGGGGTGGTCGTAGAAAACCTGGAGTGACCTGCGGGTTCCCGGATGCGGCCAGAGCCCGGAGCCGATGCGCTGCCATTTGGAATCCACTTGGGAGAAGGCATACATCGCGCTGTGCTGGTTCTCCTGCACCGGCGGATCCTGGATCACCCCGGATTTGCCGGGTGCGAATTCGAAGGGCTTGTTTTCCAAAACCAGGCGCACCGGCTGGCGGCTCAGGTTGAAAATCTGATAGGAACCCGGCGGGAAGGCCCTCGTCGAGTCATCCACCACCAGCGTGCGCGCCGTGCCGTCTGCTCCCGGCAGGAACAGGATGAGAAACTGGCTCCCGGTCGCCGGCAGGGTGGCGCTGGCGATCCGTTGATCCGGTTTGGCCGCCTCCGCGGGATCCCCGGATTTCGAAAAAAGGACTTCCACGCCGGTCAACTGGATGCGCACGGCCTCGTGATTGAGGTAGTCCTTGATGGGCGCGGCGACGGCGGGAAGCGCTTGCTTGGCCGAGGGATCGTGCGCCATGCCGCCGGGCCGGGCGGTGGCGGCATCAAACGCGAGCAGGCGCAGCGAGACTTCCCGGGCGGCGGCCCATGTAGTGGCGGCACCGAGGGCGGCGAGAAGGAGCAGGACGGAACAGTTCTTCATGGGATGGGAAATCAAACTTCCTTGGGATTCAGCCAGCGGAATGAAAGCACCACGAAGCGGCGGCCGAAGCGCTGGTTGAGCGGACCCAGGTCATTGACCAGCGCGGCGGGCGGGTTCGCCGGATCGACATACTCGGTGAGGCGCTGGACGGTGGCTTCGCACCAGGCGCTCGCCTCCACTTGATTGCCATTTGCCGAGCGGGCCTCACCGTAGGCGCGGATGGTGAAGGTGTCACCCCGGGCGGTGATCACCGGGGCGATCCCCGCGAGCAGGTCCGCCTGGGTGAGCATGGGGGCCGCGCCATCCGCCGTGTATCCTTCCAGCGCCGCAGGGTTCGCAAGGCCGCGGATGCGCTCGGGTCTGAGGTTTCCGGCGGTGATGGTGTTGGAGTCTTCCGGATGAAACTTGTCGTTGATGCCGGAGCGGTCGATGGCGGTTTGCAGGATGCCCTTGAGCGCATGCAGCTCGCCTGTGCCGCCGGGCCTGCGGTTTACAAAGTCCGCCACACTCAGGCTGGGGGCCTTGTCGAGCGTGCCGCGTGCCCGGATCTCCTCGACGATGAGTCCCGCGAGCTTGCGGATCTCGTCGTCGGTCAGCGATCGGAAACCGGCCCAGCGGATCTGGCCCAGGGCGTTCACCGAACTCCGGGGATCCGCCTCATCGGCCGAGGAGGCCACCGGCAGTCCGGCGCGGACGAAGGCGGTTTTCTGCGGATTGGGGTAGGTGGTCTTGGCGTAGCCGATCACGGCGTTGTCTCTCAGCGAGGAGAGGAGCGCGCGCCAGGCATCCGCCGAGTCCGAGTTGATGTTGAAGGCCCCCTGGATGGCGGCGTTCGCGGCGAAGCGTTTTGAAAACTCCGCGTCGGCCATCGACTGATATCTGGCAGATAGATCGGTGGCGCTGCCGTCGCCGGTGAACCACGGAACGAGACGTGCGTTGAGCATTGGTTTTTTCCCAAGGAAGAAATCCTCGATGACCTCGGCACGCGTCCTCGGCGGGTCGAAGGCCGCGCTGTTGCAGTGGGTGGCGGAGGAGAAATAGAACGAGTCCCACAGCGAGGCATTGAGCAGATAGCTGTGGTCCAGCATCTTCGAACCGGACTGCACCGGATTGTTCAACTCGATCTGCCCGGAGGGAATCAAGGGGTGGGCATGGGAATTTCCAAAGGGTTGGTTCACCCGGGGCAGCAGGCTGGAGGACACCAGGTTGGAGGCCACCCAGTCGCCCAACGAAGCCGCGGGGATCAAGGGTGCACGGTACATCGGGACGATCGACACCCCCTGGTTCGCATCCGCGATCGCGCCGAAGTAGCCGCGCTGGTTCATGTCATCATACTCGATTCCGGGAAACGAGGTGAAGTCCGCGAGTGGATCGAGGCGGAGGTCATAACTCTGCGCGGCATTGCCAATCGTCCGGCTGTCCTGCGAGCCGCCCTCGGTGACCAGGTTGTTGAACAACCACGACTTCGAGTCGTCCCGCGCGTCGCGGGTGGTCTTGGCCGTCATGGTGAAGATGGCAAAGGGACTCTTGCCGCCGGTGCCCTTGTCTTCGGGCTTTTGGAGGATGGTCGAGTTCTTGAAGCGGCGGGTGATGACGCCCGAGGCATCGGCTGCGGAGGTGAGTTCCTTTGCCACATCGGCGAAGCGGAACTCGAAGGTCCGGAGCAGGTCGGACTCGGGTGCGTCGTTGAGGCCGGCCATCAGGTCCACGCGGAAGTCGGGCTGCGAGGCATCGCGCACGCAGCGTTGCGGCCTGGCGTTCACCGTGACGTCGTCGGTGAGTTTCATGGACACCCAGCCGACGCGGAGTGGCGGGCGTTCCCAGGAATAGATCGAGTTTGCCGGCCTGCCGATGCCATAGCTCAAGTGGTCGGTCTGGAGGCCGGCGCGGAAGTCGAGTCCCGGCATGCCTTCCACGCCTCTTTTGTTTCCGGTCCGGTAGTCCTGTTCGCCGAGGCGGTTGGCGGCGCTGTGGTCGAAGAAGGCCCGTGGCACATAGCCACCGCTCGTTTCCAGTCCCCAGGTCCAGTTCTTCTCGACCCATGCGGAGAACACCTTCACTTCCCCGGGCATGAGCACCACGTTGCCGCCCGGGTTGCCGGAGGAGATGCGGTTTCTCAGATAAAGGCTGAAGAACTTCCTCGCATCCGGATTGGTCTCGTTGGTGATTTGAAAGCGGCCGAGTCCGTGGAACTCGCCCCCTTCAAACTCGGGCCGGACCCAGGCGTTGGTGCCCGCGCCCAGATCGTGTTTCATGAATTGGAAACCCACCGGAGGATCCGAGATGCGGATGCGCAGCTGGCTGAGCTCCAGCTCGGTGTCATACGGGTTGTAGAGTGTCACCACCGGGTCATACACGAGGTGGGGGACGGCGTGGTTGGGATTGCCGAGTGGCACGCCAATGGTGTTGAGGGCGCTCACACGGTCGCCGATGTGCGAGTGATGGGAAACCAGCGAGAAGACGATCTGGAGTTTGGCGATCACCGGCAGCAGCGCGGCTCGCGATGGTTTCGGCTGATAGCCGCTTGTCTTCGGGGCGAGCTCCGTGTTGCTGAGCCGCAGGCGGGGTTTCCCGGTGTTGACCGCGGTCATCCGCTTGTAGAGCTGATAGTGGGAACGAAGATAATCCCAGGTCGGTGAGCCATGACCGGTGGCGGTGGCCGATGTCGGGAAATACGGCGAGGTGCGGCCGAGGATGGTGGCGAGGTTCACCGCCGTGCCGCCTTCCATCAGCGGGGTGAGATCGGTTTTCAATCCGCCCGAAACCGGATCGCAGAGGAGTCCGATCGACGAGTGGGTGAGCGACCTCGCCCTCGCGGTGATCTGGATGCGGTCCTTCGAATCCAGCAGCATGGATGCGGTGGCCAGCGTCCACAGCCGCTCCCGATTCGTCAGCCTGGCGAACGACTCATGAAGAACTTCCGGGCGGGGCGCGCTCGCGGCGGAGCGGTTGGAAAGGTTGTTAGCGATGGAATTGGGAAACACCGGCGTGAGGTTGAGCGGGGCGCGCGTGCTGTTGTCGGAGACGGCCCACGCGAATCCTCCGGGGAGTTTTCCGGATGCCAACGGGACGCGCTCGGCCTTCAGGCTGTTGTCCACGGCATCAAGGGTGCCGGTGGTGGCCGGGTTGACCAGCCACACCGCATCGGCGGTCGGGGCCTGGCCGGGCCATTCGAGGCGACCCGCGGATTCCGGGCTGCGCGTGGAGACCAGCCAGGATTTGAACTTGGTCGCCTTCTCCGAGGCCGCAGGCACGGCCCCCGCCGGTGGCAGCCAACCGAATCCGCTCCACACTCCCAGCAGGTTCGGCTGCGCGGCGTTGCGCGTCACCGCGCTGGAGGGGGCTGAGATCGCCCGGTCCGGCCCCAGGCCTTTTTGCAGCTCGCCGAGCGCCATCATCAGGGCAAGGCGCGCGTTTTGCCGGGCGGTCGCCTGCGCCATTTCCCGTGGTGAAACCCGCAAGGCACTCGACGAAAGCGTCAGCAGCCCGACCGCCAGAATCGTCAGCAGGATCATCAGACTCAGAGCCACCACCAAGGCAAAGCCCCGGGGGCGGGTGGAAGGCAAACGGGTTTTCATCAAGGGTGGTGCGGCATGGAGCGGCATCCGGAAAAGGCGGACTCCCCGGCAGGAAGCCAGCCTCACGGATGGAAAGGGATGGGTTGAAGACTCGACCGGGTCGGATCGAGTGCCCTTCACGTTTCAAAATCGCCAATTGCCGAACAAAGCCGCCAAACTTTTCGTGGAAATGAATATTACAGTCAAATCAACGGGCCAGGCTCGTGTTCGCCCAACGAATCAATGCCTGCGCCATCCGCTCCCGGTCTCAGCCTTCCGCCGGTTGTTGCTGGGAGATGCAGTGCAGGGTGCCGCCCTCTTCGACGAGGTCCAGGCAGTCGATGCCGGTGATCTCGCGGCCGGGGAACAATTCCCGGATCAGCCCCAGGGCCCGGTCGTCATTGCGATGCTGGCGGAAGGTGGGGACGAGCACCCCGCCATTGACGATGAGAAAGTTCACATAAGAGGCGGGCAGCACGGGCAGTCGCCAGCCGGGTACTTCGCAGGCTTCCGGCAGCGGGATGTCCACGATGTCGAAAGGTCTGCCGCTCGGGCCGGGAAAGGATCGCAGCCTCGCAAGGTTGTCCTCCAGCACGCGCCGGTTGGGTGAGGCGGCGTCTTTTTCGACGCAGGCGAGAATGGTCCGCTCATCCGTGAAACGGGCGAGGTCGTCGATGTGCCCGTCCGTATCGTCGCCCTCGATGCCCTGCTTGAGCCAGAGAATCTCGGAAACCCCGAGGCCTTCACGCAGTCTGGCTTCGATCTCCTCACGGCTGAGATGCGGGTTGCGGTTCGGGTTCAGAAGCACGGCCTCGGTGGTGAGGAGTTGTCCCGCACCGTTCACTTCGATCGCTCCTCCTTCGAGGATCATTCCGCCTTGGAAGATGCGTTTGCCCAGCGAGGCGGCGATCTTGCCAGGGATGGCGTCATCGAGTTCCCATGGCGGGAATTTTCCGCCCCAGGCATTGAATCCCCAGTCGGTGACCGCGGTTTCGCCGGACAGGCGGTGTTTGACAAAGATCGGCCCGTGATCGCGGCACCAGACGTCGTTGTGCGGGTGGTCGAAGAGCTCCACCCGCTCCGGCACGGCCTTGGCCCGGTTGCAGGCCTCGGCGATTGCTGCGTGATCGGATCCCGGTGCGTTGATGCGGACCGTTTCATGCCGCGATATGGCGGCGGCGATTTCCGCGAATTTCCCCCGCATCAGGTCGCGCTTGGCTCCGCCCCAGTGGCGTGGGTCGTCCACCGGCCAGGAAAGCCAGACCGCCTCCTGAGGGGACCATTCGGCAGGCATCGTGAAACCATCGGCAGCGGCGGACATGCGCGAGTCTAAGCGGAGGCCGGGCCTGCTCGGCAAAGAAAAAGGGCGGAACCGATAGCGGTCCCGCCCTTGAAGAATCCGGAGAGTGCGATCAGTGGCCTTTCGAGGCGTCCACGCCGACGATGCCCTTCGATCCGCTGAGGTTGCTCCAAAGGAAACCGTAGGCAGCCACCAGCAGGAAGCAGACGCAGGGAACGATGAAGCCGACCGACATCCCGTGATTGTCGCCGATCCAGCCCATGAGCTTCGGCATCAGCGCGCCACCCATGATGGCCATGACGATGAACGACGAGGCCACCTTCGCCTTGCCGCCCAGGCCGTGGATTCCCAGAGCGAAGATCGTCGGGAACATGATCGACATGAAGAAGAAGCTCAGGAAGAGCGCGGCCGCGGACACCCAGCCGAGTTTGAGCACGATCACGAGCATGAGCACCGAGTTGATCGCTGCATAAAGCCCGAGGACCTTGTGCGCCGCGAAGCGGTTGAGGATGAACGCGCCCGAGAAGCGGCCGAGCAGGAAAAGGGTGAAGCCGACGAAGGCCAGCAGTTTGGTGGCTCCCTTTTCGTTGATGTAGAGCACGCCGTCGCGGAGTTCCGAGCCGCTCTCACCACCGAGCAGCCAGCTGGTTTTCATGCTCGCGGCGATGGCGGGCGTGTCCTCGATGATGTAGAAGATGAAGAAACCGAAGATGCCGGCCTGGCAGGCCACGTAGAGGAACTGCGCGAGCACCGCACCGGAGAAGTGGAGGTGGGCCCACAGCGATTTGCCGGAGGCGGCGTTCTCGTCTTCGAGGTGATAGACATCGTCGCTCTTGATGTCCGGAATGCTTGCCTTCACGAATACCAGACAAAGAAGGAGCACCATGCCGGCGATCCACGCGTAGGGAATCCAGAGTGTCTCCTGGGCTGCCTGGGCACCGTCCTTGCTGTAGAAGAAGATGCCACCGATGATCGGTCCGAGGATCCAGCCCACGCCGTTGCAAACCTGGGCGATGTTGATCCGCACGGCCGAATACTGCGGGGCTCCCAGCACCGTGGTGTAGGGATTGGCCACGGTTTCAAGGAAGGTGAGCCCCATCGAAATCACGCAGACCCCGGCCAGGAAGGCCCAGAACTCCTTGATGCCCGTGGCGGGGATGAACCAAAGACAGCCCGCGGCCACCAGCAGCAAGCCGGAGATGATGCCACCCTTGTAGCCGAGCTTGCGGGCAAGCCAGCCGGCCGGGAGCGCCATCAGGAAGTAGCCGAGATAGTGCGCGAACTGGACCCAGGCCGATTGCCGTTTGTTGAGATGCAGCAGTTCCTGGAAGTGCTTGTCCATCACGTCGATCATGCCGTTGCAAAGCGCCCACAGGAAGAAGAGCGAGCTGATCAGGGCAAAGGTGACGAAATGGTTTTTGCCGTCGCTGGTTCGAAAAAGTCCGGAATTCATAGGTTTTTGGGATGAGGTGTGGCCGGAGCGAGGCTCCGGCCGGATTGGCGGTGATTACGGGGATTCCCTGCGTTTGTCACGGAAACATCATGCCTTGCCGTAGAGCGGGCCGTAGTTCTGGCAGGCGCGGAAGTCCGCACCTTCCAGATCCGCCGTGCCGAAGGCGCGCCAGGCGCTCGGACGGAAGACCCGGTCTTCGGAAACGTTGTGCATGTAAACCGGGATGCGCAGCATCGAGGCGAGCGTGATGTAAAGGTGGCCCACGTGGCCGCAGGTCATCACGCAGTGGTTCGCGCCCCAGTGGTTCATCACTTCATAGGCACTGCGGAAGGCTCCCTCGCCGGTGAGGATCGGCGCGAACCAGGTGGTCGGCCAGGTCGGGTTGGTGCGTTGGTCCAACGCGTCATGCACGTCGTCCGGCAGGTCGATGGTGTGGCCCTCGGCGATCTGAAGCGCGGGTCCAAGGCCATCCACCAGGTTGAGGCGGATCATGGTGGCGGGCATGCCGCCCTTGGTCCGATAGCGGGTGCTCCATCCGCCGCCGGGGAAGTATTCGGTGATCGAGGGATGCCAGGTGGTGGCCTTGAGGCACTTCTTCACCTCCGCATCGCTGATTTCCCAGAAGGGTTTCATGGTCGGCTTGCCATTCTTGGTTTGCTCGCCGGTGCCATCGAGCGCGGCCGGGCCGGAGTTGATCAGGTGGAGGATGCCATCGCCAACCAGCGGATGCTCCAGCGACTTGCCGCTCGCCTTCTGGATCGCCTCGGTGCTCCAGTAAGTGCGAAGGTCCGCGAAAATCTGTGCGGTGTTGGTCAGCAGCCAGCCGAAGAGCATGCCGGCCCCGTTCAAGGCGTCGTTCTCGGTCGCCACGATGTAGGGAGCGCGCTTGCCGTTCCAATCGAACGATGAGTTGAGAATGGCTTCCATGAAGTCGCCGTTCGGAAAATGGTCGGTCCATTGGCGCTGGCCCTGGAAGCCTGCGGCGATCGCGTTGTGCCCCTGCGCCTGCTCGCCCAGTTTCATCTTCTTGAGCACCGGATTTCCCACCATCAGGTCGCGGGCGATGAGGGCCATCTTCACGCTGTCTTCCCATTCGGTGTCCAGCACCTCGCGCGGACGTGTGGTGGCGGGGGAGTTGTAGTCCTTGCCTTCCTTGCAGTTCTTTTTGACCCACGCCAGCGCGGTCGCGAACTCGGCCTTGTCATACTGGCCTTTGCGCATGCGGCCGGCGATCTCGCTCATGTCAATGGCCTCGACGCGCATGCCGAACCATTTTTCCCAGAGCTTGGTGTCCACGACGGATCCGGCGATGCCCATCGAGGTGCCGCCCATCGAGAGATAGGACTTGCCGCGCATCAAAGCGACGGCGAGCCCGCACTGTGCGAAGGAAAGCAGCTTCTCCTCCACATCCTTCGGGATCTTGGTGTCGGTGGCCGCCTGCACGTCCTTGCCGTAAATGCCGAAGGCCGGCAGCCCCTTCTGGGTGTGTCCGGCCAACACCGCCGCCAGATAGACCGCTCCCGGGCGCTCGGTCCCGTTGAAACCCCACACCGCCTTGGGCGTGTGCGGATCCATGTCCATCGTCTCGGAACCGTAGCACCAGCACGGGGTGACCGTCAGTGAGACGCCAACGTTGGAAAGCTTGAACTTGTCCGCACAGGCGGCCGCCTCGCGGACTCCACCGATGCAGGTGTCCGCAATCACGCACTCCACCGGGCTGCCGTCCGGATAGCGCAGCTTCGCGGCGAAGAGATCCGCGACGGCCTTGGCCTGTTGCATGGTGCGCTCTTCCAGTGACTCGCGGACTCCACCGAGGCGACCGTCGATCGTGGGGCGAATGCCGATTTTTGGATAGTTGGATTTCTTCATGGTCTTAAAACAAATGGGTTCCTGTGCGCCGAGCGTGACAAGAATATCGGCGTTGTCAGCTGGTTTTTTCATGGACCAAGGAAAATCATGAGGAGGGGTGTCCATGAAACGGCATGGGGTATCAGAGGGCTCGATGATGATCATTTCCATAGATATGCAGGATTTTGGATTGATCAGGCACTCTGCCACGCCATACTCGGCGCATGAACGAAATCCGCGAGGCTCCCGCCTTCATTTCCCGGCAGGTGGAATCGTCACGCCTGTTCTTTCTCGAAGCCGAGGAGGGCCAGGAATTCGCCGTGCTGTGCGGCGGATTCGAGCGATGCCGCGAGGACTACCGGATCGATCGCGAGGACTTCCCGTGGTTCTGTCTGGAGTTTGTCAACCGCGGCAGCGGTTCGCTCACGCTGAATGGAGCCGACCACGAACTGCGGCCCGGGACTTTCTTCATCTACGGACCCTCGCTGCCCCACCGCATCGAAAGCTCGCCGGATAATCCGCTGGGCAAGTACTTCGTCGGCTTCAGTGGTCCGGGGGTCGAGGCCTTTTTTGCAAAGTACGACATCCGCCCCGGCATGGTGGCGCGCTGCCTCAAGGGAGAGGCCATCCGCCGGACCTTCGACACGTTGATCGACCGCGGTGTGCGGAAGTCGAAACACGCACGCCCCTTGTGCTCGTTGATCGCGCGGGAACTCCTGCTTCTTTGCCGGGATGATGCCGCGGATCCGGTGAACACGGACTCACCGGCCTTCGCCACCTACACCCGTGCCAAGGAGTTCATCGAGGCGAACTTCCTCCGCATCCAGACGCTGGAATCCGCGGCCAAGGGCTGCGGCGTGGAGGCTCCCTACCTCTGCCGGCTCTTTTCGCGGTATCACGACGAGAGTCCCTATCAGTTTCTAACACGTTTGCGGATGGACCACGCGTCGCGGCTTCTCCTTGAGGAAGGCGCCTCGGTCGGATCGGTATCCGCGGCGATGGGATTCAAGGACGCCTTCCATTTTTCACGGGTCTTCAAATCCGTGCATCACGTTCCACCTTCGAGATTCCGCAGGACGATGCATCCCCAGTGGCCCGGCTGAGCAGGGCTGTTAGAGCGCCGCAGGCCAGGCCGGCAAGGAATCCGCAAACATGCCCGGGGACATCCGTATGACCATCCGGGGCCGCGCCGCCCATCAACCCGAGCACCACGATGCCTCCCAGCACCGGTGCGGAAACACGCATGAGGCTGAGGTTCATCCGGTGGCGTATCAATGAGGAGAACCCGTGCCCGGATAGGATCCCCAGCGCGGCAAACACGGCCGTGGATGCCCCGATCGAAGTGAAGGGCGCGGGGTGGGTGAGTAGCGAGGTGAGGGAGTTGCCAAGAGCGCCGCAACCCAGGATCATCAACCATCCGGAACGAGAACCCACCAAACGGGAAACGAGTCCCCCGAAAAAGGCTCCGGCGAGCAGGTTGCCCGCGAGGTGCGAGGTGTCCGCATGAAGAAAAAGCCCCGTGACCGGCCGCCACCACTCGTGTCGGTCGATCAGGCCGGTACTGGACGAGGCACCGAGGTCGACCAATCCGGGAATGCGGTTCTGAAGGATGAAGACCAGGGTCAGGCAGAGTGCCCATGCGGCGATCGCACCATATCCGGGAGCATGGCGGAATCCCTCCGCCTTCCGCACGGGCTCGCGGGGTGCCACGTCCTTTTCCGAATCGTATGCCCTGATTTCCGCAAGCGAGCGGGCAAGGAAGTCGGGCTCCACAAGAAGCCGATAACCGGCGTCATCGCCATCCTGCACGATCCAGCAGGCCTGTCGCGTGGCCAGAACCACCAGCGCGTGTTCGCGGGCCGCTTCCAGTTCCGTATAGGACGCCACTTCTGACAGCGATTCCAGCAATTCGGCTGTGCATTCCTCAGGATCGCTCATGAAATCGCGTTTGTGTCATGGAAGGACGCACCGGGTGTCGTCCCGCCGTCAAGATCCACGGCAAGCTGCGGTCGTCAACCCGCGGAATGACGGCCGCCTCCGGATCGAGACCGTGGCCATCCTGAAAATCCTGCGGAACTCCCCGCAAAAGCATGCAAAACTTGCGGGGTTTTGAGCTGGGGTTTTGATCCTTCGAAAGTTCTGAAGATTTTAATTCAATGACTTTCAGTATCTTGGGGTGTCCTTTCGGATCATGGTACGATCACTGCGATATCCCTATCGTTCTCCGGGGGGGGAACAAGGGACGCAAGTCCCACCGAGAGCCAGTCTGTTGAATGCATCGATCCCAAGGGGCCGATCACTCGCAGGCTGGCTTTTGTGTTTTCCGGAGGATCGGCCCCGGCGTTGGGAATATGGTTGGAATCGTGTGGAGGGAGTGGTTCAATCCCCGGCAGTTAGAAATCGCCCTCCCTGATGGCCGCCCCTTCAAACCAACGCCCGAATCTTCTCATCGTGGATGACGATGATACGATTCGCAAGCTGTTGACCATCGCCGCAAAAGACCACGGTTGGAGGCCAGTGGCTGTGGATTCGGGCGGTTCCGCTCTGGAGATTCTGTCTCCGGAGATCGAGGCTGTCGTGCTGGATTTGAATCTGCCCGGCATGAACGGCATGGAGATCCTCGCCCGTTTGCTGAAGGCCTCTCCTGGTCTTCCGGTGATCATGCTCACCGGGGTGAACGATGCGGAAACCGCTGTGTCCGCCATCAAGGCGGGGGCCAAGGACTACCTGACGAAGCCCTTCGAGTTGAGGCGTCTCTTCGATATCCTTTACCGCGTGCGCCGTGGTCCCTTGCCGGATGGCTCAAGTGGATCCTCCGGGTCTCAGGGTGCCGCGAAGCCGGCCATCACCACGCTCAACCTGCAGTTCCGGAGTTTGCTGGAGCACTTGGCCAAAGCCGCCAGGCTGGATTGCACGATTCTTCTCACGGGTGAGAGCGGCACCGGGAAAACCCATCTTGCCAGGGAGATCCACCGACTCAGCCCGCGTGCGTCCGGTGAGTTTGTCACCGTCAGTTGCCCGGCGCTTCCCAAGGACCTGTTGGAGTCCGAGCTCTTCGGTCACGAAAAAGGGGCCTTCACCGGAGCCACCTCCGCCAAGGCGGGACGTTTCGAAATCGCCTCCAAAGGCACGCTGTTTCTCGACGAGATCGGCGATCTTCCCGCCGGCCTTCAACCGAAGCTGCTCACCGTCCTTCAGGACCGCGAGTTCTTCCGCGTCGGCGGCACACGGCATCTTCACACCGACGCCCGCGTCATCGCCGCCACCAATGTGAACCTCCGCGAGCGGGTCGAGCAGGGGGCCTTCCGCGAGGATCTGTATTACCGCCTCAACATCATCGAGCTCCGGATCCCACCGCTCCGCGAGCGCCGGGAGGATATCCCGGGCTTGATCGATGGATTCCTCTCCCGCATTGCAAAGACTCGGGGCGGATCCTCGGGTTGGACGCTCTCGGCACCCGCGTTGAAGCTGCTCATGGAACAAGACTGGCCGGGGAACATCCGCCAACTTCAAAACGTGATCGAAAGGGCTACCGCCTTCGCCGAAGGAAGGGAACTCGGGGAAATGGACTTCCTGCCGATCCTCGGGGACTCCGCCGTCGATCCCTCACGCAGGCGCGGGACGGACTTTGCCGGCATGACTCTCGAGGAAATTGAACGGGATGCCTTCATCCAAACCTACAGACGCACCGGCGGAAACAAGGCGAAGACGGCCCGCGAGCTCGGCATCTCGGAGCGCTCGGTGTATAACCTGTTAGATCGCCACGGGCTGAAGTGAGTGGCGTCACTCCGTGATCACGCCTACGCGATCGCGGAAATCTCATGGCTTGAGGCAGGCTGGGCACCGGGATACGCTGCGATTGTTAGTGATGGATCGGTTCGCTCCCCCGGAGACCCTCCAACCACCAACACCATGAACCACAGATTGCGCATTCTGATCGTGGACGACGAACCCACCGTCGTCCTTCTCCTCAAGGAATTCCTGGTCGCCGAAGGCTACGACGTCGCGACCGCATCGAATGGCGAAGAGGCGCTCCGCATGTCCGATGGACGCGGGTTCGATCTCTACATCGTGGACCTGATCATGCCCCGCAAGGATGGCATCGAGACGATCCTTTCCCTGAAAGCCCGCTTCCGGAACAAGCCGATCATTGCGATGTCCGGCGGGTGGAGCAGCGGCGAAGGGAACTTTCTCCCGCTCGCAGGCAAACTCGGTGCCTGTGGCACGCTGGCCAAGCCATTCCGCCGCTCGGATTTGCTCAATGCCGTGCGCCGCGAAACCGGGTCGGCGAAACGCGTGGCCGTCTGAGCGGCCGCGCGTCCTCACTTGATCTCCATGCCGCTCTTCGGCCAGATCCAGCGCTGCACCTTGCCTTCCTTGATCAGAGCCTTGGCCTGGATGGTTTTCACCCCGAAGATGGTCTCCGCCTTGTAATCGGCGAGACCTGCCTGATAGGCGGTGCCTTCGAAGGTCTCATCCGGCGCGGCCTTCCACGACAGCACCTGATCGTAGGTGAACTCCTTGATCTCGCCATTGCGGATGCTGTCCTGCATCAGCTTGACCACATTCACCGGACCTGTGGCGGCCGGCGCGGGAGCGGGTTCCGGGGCTGGTGCAGGCTCCGGTGCGGGTGCCGGTGCGGGAGTGGGTTCGGGCATCGGTGCGACTGGTGGTGCGGGCGCGGGTTCCGCGGAGTCCCCGGCCGGAGCCGGTGCAGGCTCGGGCGCTGGCGCGGGAGTCGGCGCGGGAGTCGGAGTGGGTTCCGGGGCCGGAGCGGGCTCAGGGGCAGGAGCCGGCTCTGGTGCCGGAGCGGGCTTGGCGCTGGGTGGATTGGCCGCCAGTTGTTCGAGAAGATCGGTTTTGTCGATCGGCAGCACGATCGTGTAGGCGGTGCTGCCAGGGCGGACCACCGCCTTGTCCCCATCGAGGCGAAGCAGTTTCGCGCGGCTGCCCTCCGCCACGGTCAGCGTCAACCCCGAGTCCTCATCGGCAAACTGGATCTCCGCCTTGAGCGTGACCTGTTCCGGCAATTGATCCGGAGTGATCTTCGACAGGTCGACATCCGGCTTTGGCATGAGTTGTTCGATGATCGGGGCGACCGTCGGCACCTTCTGGGCCGTGATTCCGGTGATCGAGTATCGAAGACCGGGCTCGAAAAAATAACCGAGGAATCCGGAGGCGGCCATGCCGGCGAGAATCAGGAAAAGTTTCATCTGAGGGCTGATACGTAACGAGCCGCCGGACCCTTGAAAAGATTTTTAGCGATCCGGACCCGGCCGGGTGAGGTGATCGAGCGCTTTGGCGAAGCTGGCGTTGGCAAGGAAATGCCGGAGCTTCGCGTCGATTTCATCGTGGTGCTCCGCGGACCACGATGAAATGGCCTCGGATACCTCCTTCAGGGCTTCGAGGTGTGAGGCGGCGTCGCGATCCCGCCACGCGTGGTCGGCGATGACGGATTCACGACGGCGGAGGAGATCGATGAGCGGGGCGTGCACGGGCCCGAACAGAACGGGTTTTCCTGTTTTTGGCCAGCCTAGGCTGCGTCTCAACGGCCGTGTTGGACCAGCGGGGCAGGGATGCTGACAGAGTGGGAGCGCAATCCGCGTTGAAACCCGTGTTCGCATACCATCGCGCCGTCATCGTCATGAAGCCCATCCTCGCACTTCTTTCCTTCCTGCTTCTCGCCATCGCTTCGCTGCGGGCCGCCCCGCTTGATGGGCTTCGAGGGAATCTGGAAACGCCCTGGCCGAAGAACCGCACGATCAACCTGGTCTTCCACGGCCACAGCGTGCCGTCCGGGTATCACAAAACCCCGATGGTGAAACCCTTCGATTCCTACCCGCATCTGGTCCATGTCCGATTGAAGGAGCTTTTCCCCCACGCGGTGGTCAATGTGATCCTCACCTCGATCGGCGGAGAGGACAGCGTTTCCGGGGCCGCGCGCTTCGAACGCGATGTGCTTCCCCACAAGCCGGACCTGGTCTTCATCGACTACGCGCTCAACGACCGCCGCAAGCCGCTTGAAGTGGTCGAGCGCTCGTGGCGTTCGATGATCGCCGCCGCGCGCAAGCAGGGGATTCCCGTCGTGTTGATCACCCCCACCGGCGACGCCACCGCGGATCTCGCCAAGGCGGGGGATCCGCTGCACGAACGCGCGGAGCTGATCCGCAGGATCGCGGCGGATGAAAAGGTGCTGCTTGCCGATGTGTCGGCCACCTGGTCGCGGGCGGGTGCGCAGGACGCGCTGCTCAGCCAGGTGAACCATCCGAATCGGAAGGGCCATGAGGTGGCAGCCGATGCGATCTGGAAATCCCTTGAAGACGGTGGATTGAAAAGACCGGACTAACAGAAAGGAACCCATGAAAACCCTGGCGTGTATCTCTTGGTTGGCGGCCATCGGGATGGCCGCTGTGGCTGGCGAAGGGATCGATCTGTCCGGCGAGTGGCGGTTTGCCCTGGATCCAAACGACCATGGCGCGCATGCGAAGCCGGAGGACTGGAGCTTTCCTGACAAGATCCGCCTGCCCGGGACCGTGGCCGCCCAGGGATTCGGAGAGCGTCCTTCGATGAAAACCGCGTGGACGGGCGAGGGGTGGCGATATCCGGAAATGTTCAAGGAATGGCAGGCCGATGGAAACTTCAAGTTCCCGTTCTTCCTCCAGCCGCCGCGGCACTACGTCGGCCCGGCGTGGTACCAGCGCGAGATCGTCATTCCGGAACATTGGAAGGACCGGCAGGTCACGCTCCACCTCGAGCGCGTGCACTGGACCAGCACGGTCTGGATCAACGGTGCCAAGGCCGGCGAGGGGGAATCTCTCGGCACCCCGCACGAGTTCGACCTCGGAACGCTCCCTCCCGGCAGACATCAACTCACGCTGCGGGTGGACAACCGGATGCGTGACATCAATGTCGGCCCGCTCAGCCACAGCATGACCGACCACACGCAGGGCAACTGGAACGGCGTGGTCGGCAGGATGGAACTGAGACATCGCGATCCACGGAACTTCATCCGCCTCGTCCGGGTGGATCCCGCTGCCGACGGCACGGTGAAACTGCGGATTTCAGGCAAAGCCGGCGACGCCGGTCAGGATGGTCCTTCGATCGTCGTGCGCGATGCCGCCGGGGGGCTGGCGAAGCTGGCAGGCGGCAGACCGGTTACGGATCGCGATGGGTCCTTCGAGTTGGAACTCGTCGCCAAGGTTCCCGGCCCGGTGAAGACATGGGATGAGTTCTCACCCGCGCTCCATCGATGGATCGTGGAACTGGAAAGCGGCGACGACATGCCCTTCGACCGCAAGGAGGTCAGGTTCGGCATCCGCGAGGTCGGCACGAGGGACGGCCGCATCACGCTCAACGGCCGCAAGACCTTCCTGCGTGGCACGCTGGAGTGCTGCATCTTTCCTCTAACAGGGCATCCGCCGGTCGATGTCGATTCGTGGAAACGCATCGTGCGCATTTGCAAGGAGCACGGGTTGAACCACATCCGCTTTCACTCGTGGTGCCCGCCCGAGGCAGCCTTCATCGCGGCGGACGAGCTTGGATTTTACTATCAGGTCGAGGTTTCCTCATGGGCCAACCAGGGCGCGGAGATCGGCGGCGGGCGTCCGCTCGACGCATGGATCGAACGTGAATCCCAGCGCATGCTCGACGCCTACGGCAACCATCCGTCCTTCCTGCTCATGGCCTATGGCAACGAACCCGGCGGCAGGAACCATGCGAGGTGGCTCCAGTCCTGGGTGGCGCGCCGCAAGGCGGACGACCCGCGGCGGCTTTACACCACCGGATCTGGCTGGACGATCATGCCGGGCAGCGATTTTCACAGCACGCCGGACCCGCGCCTCCAGCAGTGGGGCGAGGGCCTCAAGTCGATCCTCAACCGCCAGCCACCGGGCACGGATTTCGACTGGCGGGACCGCATCGCGAAACACGGGGCCACGCCGGTCATCTCCCACGAGATCGGCCAGTGGTGCGCTTATCCGGACTTCCGCGAGATCGACAGATACACCGGCTACTTCAAGGCGCGGAACTTCGAGATCTTCCGTGAGACGGCGCGTCGCAACGGCCTGCTCGATCAGGCGGGGGACTTTCTAACGGCCTCCGGAAAACTCCAGACGCTTGCCTACAAACACGACATTGAGGCGGCCCTGCGCACACCCGGTTTCGGCGGATTCCAACTGCTCGATCTTCACGATTTCCCCGGTCAAGGGACGGCGCTGGTCGGCGTGCTCAACGCCTTCTGGGACTCGAAAGGCTATGTGAGCGCCGATGACTACCGCCGTTTCTGCGGGCCCGTGGTGCCGCTGATCCGCACCAGGTCGATGGTTCTAACAAGCGACGAAACGCTTTCCGCTGAGGTCGATCTCGCCCAGTTCGGAGCGGAGGATTTCAAGCAACTGGAAACCGAGTGGTGCCTCGCCACCGAGGCGGGTGATGTGATCGCCACCGGCAGGTTCCCCGCAAAGGATCTTGCGGCCGGGGAACTCCACCCGCTGGGCCGGATCGAAGTTCCGCTGGCCAAGGTCACGCAGGCCGCGAAGCTGGTCCTTGAAATCGGCTCCGCGAAGTGCGGGTTTGCCAACGACTGGGACTTCTTCGTGTATCCCGCGGCCGTCCAGGCCGCGCCGGCCACCGTGTTTGTGACCCGCGATTGGGCAGCGGCTTCTTCGGCGCTGGAGAAGGGGAGGAAAGTCCTGTGGTGTCCACCCGCCGATGCGGTGGCCGATGATCCGGAGCGGCCCTTGGTCGCCGGGTTTTCACCGGTCTTCTGGAACACCGCATGGACCCAGTGGCAAGCGCCGCACACGCTCGGCATCCTCTGCGATCCGAAACACCCCGCGCTCGCCGGCTTCCCGACCGATCCGCACTCGAACTGGCAGTGGTGGGAGCTCCAGCAAAACGCGCGGCCCTTCATCGTTACGCCCATGAAGGACCTGCGGCCGGTGGTCCAGGTCATCGACGATTGGTTCACCAACCGCAAACTCGCCTATGTCTTCGAGGCCCGCGTCGGCAAGGGGAGCCTGCTCGCCTGCGCCATCGATTTGACACAAACCCAGGGCAGGCCGGTCGCCTCGCAGTTGCGGTCCTCGGTGATCGGCTACATGGAAAGCGATGCCTTCCGTCCCGCGGCCCGCCTGGAGGCCGCATCGCTGTCCTCCCTTGTCCGCAAGCCGCAATGACTCCGGAGGATCCACCCACCGGGGGTGGGAATTCGGGTTTGAAACATCGGGAGGCACCCCCCAGAGTCCCGCCCGTGATTCCCAACGTCCTCGCCGAACGCTACGCCTCGCCCGCCCTCCAAGCCATTTGGTCCGCCGAAGGGCGGATCGTGCTCGAACGCGAATTCTGGATCGCCGTGATGAAGGCGCAGAAGGACCTCGGCCTGGACATCCCCGCGGAAGCCATCGCCGCTTATGAAAAGGTCAAGGACCAGGTGGATCCCGCATCCATCATGGCCCGCGAGCGGGTGACCCGCCACGATGTGAAGGCGCGCATCGAGGAGTTCAACGACCTTGCCGGCCACGAACAGGTCCACAAGGGGATGACTTCGCGCGATCTCACCGAGAACGTCGAGCAGCTCCAGACCTTCCGCTCGCTGCTTGTCATCCGCGACAAGACGATCGCCGCGCTGCGCCGCATGCGCGAGCGCTCCGAGCAGTGGAGCGAACTCATCCTGACCGCACGCACCCACAACGTGGCCGCCCAGCCGACCACCCTGGGCAAGCGTGTGGCGATGTTTGGCGAGGAATTGTTAGGCGGACTTGCCGCGCTTGAGGCGGTGATCGCCACCTATCAGGTCCGCGGCCTCAAGGGCGCCGTGGGCACCCAGATGGACCAGCTTTCGCTCTTCGAGGGCGACGCCGCCAAGGTCGCGGAGCTGGAAAAACGCGTGGTCGCCCACCTCGGCATGCCGGCGGTCTTCACCAACGTCGGCCAGGTTTATCCGCGCTCGCTGGACTTCCGCGTGGTGGCCGCCCTCACCGATCTCTGCTCCGGCCCGTCCTCGTTCTGCCGCACGCTGCGTCTCATGGCCGGCCACGAGACGGCGAGCGAGGGCTTTGCTCCCGGCCAGACCGGCTCCAGCGCCATGCCCCACAAGATGAACTCCCGCTCCTGCGAGCGTGTGAACGGCTTCCACGTGATCCTCAAGGGCTACCTGCAAATGGCCGCGGGCCTTGCCGGCGATCAATGGAACGAGGGCGATGTCTCCTGCTCCGTGGTCCGCCGCGTGATGCTGCCGGACTCGTTCTACTCCATCGATGGCATGTTTGAAACCTTCCTCACCATCCTCGATCAGATGGATGCCTACGAGGCGGTGATCCACGCGGAGACCGCCCACTACCTGCCCTTCCTCATGACCACCACCATCATGATGGAGGCGGTGAAATCCGGCGTCGGACGCGAGACCGCGCACAAGGCGATCAAGGAGCACGCCGTGGCCACCGTGAATGATCTGCGGAATGGAAGCATCGATCGCAACAATCTGGTCGACCGCCTCGCCGGAGACGCTCGGCTTGGCATGTCCCGCGAGTCGCTCGACGCCATCCTCGCCCGCGGCGACCGCGAGTCCGGTGCGGCGAAATCGCAGGTGGAGGCCTTTGCCGCCACGGTCAGGGCCCTCGAATCCGCCCACCCGCAGGCTGCGGCTTACGGGCCGGGGTCGATCCTGTGAGATCCCTGCCGGCTACTGCCCGACGGGTGGCGGGCGTTTTCCGAGACGCCCCGCCACTTCCAGCAGCAGCCTGCCGGCGATTCCGGATTCCTCCATTTCCTCGATCACTTCGCGGGCCAGTCCGGGTTTGTCGGTGATCAGCCCATCCACGCCCTTGCCGATCTGCGCGGCCATGTCGAGGGGATCATTGACGGTCCACACGTGCACATCGATGCCGCGGCGCTTTGCTTCCGCGAGGAGCCGTCGCGGGGTGGAACGCGCGTTGAGTCCGAGAAACGAAACCTCCAATCGGGTGAGATCCCCCAAGGCCACCGAGGAAAGCAAACCGCGTTTCCATGCGGGCCTGGCCTGGCCGATGCGTTTCACCGCCTGGTGATCCAGCGACATGACCATCACCTGATCCTGTATTCCCGCCTGTTCGACCACCTCCACCACGCGTTCCTCCAGCCGTCCGCGCGGGCCGTAGGATTTCAACTCGATGAGCACGCCGCAGCGGTCCCGGCAGAGATCGAGCACCTCTGCGAGGCGCGGCACGCGTTCGCCGGAAAACTCCGTGCTTTTCCAGGAGCCGATGTCGATGTCCGCCACTTCCCGGTCCGTGAGTTCGCGCAGGACCGCCGCTTTGCCGCCGAGACGCATGAAGTCCTTGTCGTGAAACACCAGCACTGTGCCCTCCGCGTTTTCCTGCACATCCACCTCCACCCAGTCGGCACCTTCGGCGATGGCCTGCTTCACGGCGGCGAGCGTGTTCTCCGGCGCATCGGCCGAGGCTCCGCGATGGGCGATGACCATGGGGCGCTTGTCATCATGCAGGGAATCCAGCCACCGATGGCACAGCCACACGGTGAGGGCGCAGGCGGAAAGCCCGGCAGCGGCCAGCACCGGCGGACGGGGCAGTGCCACGGGTTCGCAGTGGGGCAGCGGTCCCTCCTCATCGTCCAGAGGGGATTCCTGATAGAGACGCATGTTGCGCAAGGCCAGCAGTGCCAGTCCGCAGAATCCGGCAAGCCAGAGCGAGGCCGCCGCGAGCGCAAAACAAAGGCCCAGCGCCGTCACCAGCAGGCCGGGGTCCTCGATGAGCCGGGTGCTGGCGGACAATGCGAGTGTGCTCCACGGCCACTGCAAGGCGGAGGCGGCCAGCGGCGTGAAGACCGCCCATGCGGCGATCCCGAGAAACACCCGCAGCCTTTGCCCGTGGACCGCCTGTCGGGAAAGCGCCAGCGCCTCGCGTGGCGACCGGCCCTGGAAGATGACGAGGGGCAGCGCATGCACCGCCCCGGTGGCATAGCGGGCCAGCACCAGCAGATGGAAAAACCCGACGATCCCTCCAAGCGCGAGCGCCTTGCGGAACTCCGTGGTTTTCCCGGCGAGATGATAGTTGATATCATGATCGCCCAGAAAGATGTGATAAACTCCGGCCAGGGCCGCGGCGAAGGGCAGGGACAAAAGCACCGCACCCAGCAACAGTCGCAGGGACAACCTCAGCAGTCGCGGCAAGGCCGGGACCAACCTCGCCACCGTGGCCGCGAGGTGGTGCCGCCCGCCTTCAAGCGCCGCCCGTGCGGGAACCAGCATCGCCGAGTAACCAAGCAAACGCAGGGTGATCCCCAACGCGGCCAGAACCGGAAGCCCGAGCGCCCCGGCCGGGCTGGCGAGAAAACCCAGGATGTCCGCATCGCTCAAGGCGGGCTCCCCGCTGATCCGCACGGTGGCATGGATCAAGGCGGTGGTCAGAGGCGCGGCCACCATCGCTTGAACCAGCGTGACAGCAAGATGCACCGCAAGCAGCGTGGTCCAGCCAAGACGGAAGGCTTGCAGGACCGGAACGACGCGATTCATGGCGGCAACCACGCTTCACGAAGCACCGGCGATGTCACGCCGAATCCATGCAGGCCTTGTTCCGGATGAGGTCTCCGGTGCGCGCCGCGGCTCAGATCGTGCAGATTTGGACGCCTTGTTTGAGGCTGGCGATTTTGTCGGGGCGCTTGGGGATGAATTCCTGGCCGACGAAGCCCTTGTAGCCGGTGTCTGCGATGGCGCGCATGATGGCGGGGTAGAAGAGTTCCTGGGAATCGTCGATTTCGTTGCGCCCCGGAACGCCGCCGGTGTGGTAGTGGGAGATGTATTCGTGGCTGGAGCGGATGGTGGAGATCACATCGCCCTCCATGATCTGCATGTGATAGATATCATAAAGCAGCTTGAAGTTGGGGCTGCCGATCTTTTTGCAGAGTTCCACGCCCCAGGCGGTGTGGTCGCACATGTAGTCCTTGTGGTTCACCTTGGAGTTGAGGAGTTCCATGACCAGGGTGATGCCGAGTTTCTCGGCGATGGGGAGGATGCGTTTGAGGCCGATGGCGCAGTTTTCGAGGCCTTGTTCATCGCTCATGCCGCCACGGTTGCCGGAGAAGCAGATGGCTTGTTTGGCACCGACTTCGGCACAGGCCTTGAGGTGCGGTTCGTAGGCGGCGACGAGGGCGTCGTGGTGTTCGATGCGGTTGAATGCGCGCTCGATGCCGCCGACCTTGACGCCGGAGGCGGTGGTGCCGCCGGGGAAGGAGACCATGGCGCAGGTCATGCCGTATTTCTTGAGCGTGGCGAAGTCCTCGGGCATGAGGAGCTCGATCGACTGGAGGCCGAACTCCTTGCCGGCGGTGCAGAGGTCGTCCAGGGAGATGTTGTTGTAGCACCATTTGCAGACCGAGTGGTTGATGCGGGTGCCCGGGGCGGCGGCTTCCGCGGCACCGAGGCGGGTGGCGAGGGATGCGGCGGCGGCGGTGATGGCGGCGGTTTTTCCGGTGTTCATGAGGAAGGAGCGTCGGTTCATGGCGGATGGATGTTAGATCGAAAGGCGGGTTTGCAGGTCGGCGGACCAAAGGGTGGCGAGGATGTCCTCCTGCGCGGCCTCCATGGCGGCGCGTTCGGCGGGATCGGCATCCTCATGGCCGGCGAGGTGGAG
This sequence comes from Verrucomicrobiaceae bacterium, assembly GCA_027486655.1. Classification (GTDB taxonomy): domain Bacteria; phylum Verrucomicrobiota; class Verrucomicrobiia; order Verrucomicrobiales; family Akkermansiaceae; genus Luteolibacter. The sequence goes on from JAIXOR010000016.1 coordinate 79,739, forward strand.
CAGGCCGTGCACAAGGTAGCGGAGGATCTCGCGGGGGAGCGGCTCGCCATACTCGGCGGCCTGGCGGGCGGCCACCTCGGCACCGATGACGATTTCGCCGTGGTGGAAGGTGATCACATCGGTGGGCCCCTCGATGTCCATGAAGTCGCGGTGCACGCGGTCGCTGGTCTCGTCATCGACGAGGGCGACTTCGAGGGTGGCGAGCAGGGCGAGCGGGGAGTCCGGCCCGGTGGCGCGGGCGAGGGCCAGGGAGGCGGCCTCCGGGGCGATGTCTTCAAACGCGGTGAGCCAGTGCTCGGGGATGTCGGTGGCTTCCTGGTGATTGCCGATGATGACTTCGAGTGGCATGGACGGGGGCGGTGGCGGATGGGATCAGGCGCGTTTGGGCATCGGGATGACGCGGCCACCCTGGGTGCTGTCCCGATCGTTGGCGGCGCGCCGGGTGGCGGTGCGGTCGTCGTCCTTCGGATAGTTGATGCGGCTGTGGAGCATGCTGCGCAGGGTGTTGGCGAAGCTGTCCTTGACGATGGAAAGTTCCTGAAGCGTGAGCGGGCAGTCGTCGAGCTGACCGTCGTGGATCTTGGCGCGGACGATGTCCTCGACCAGGGCGCGGATGCGGGCCGGGGTGGGTTTGTGGAGGGAGCGGGAGGCGCTTTCGATGGAATCGGCGAGGGCGATGATGCCGCTTTCCCGCGAGCTGGGCCGGGGGCCGGGGTAGCGGAAGTTTTTCTCGTCGATGCTGGGCAGGTCCTCCGGGTTTTCGAGGCCGCGGTCGACCTTTTCGAGTTCGAGTTTCTTTTGTTCCTGGGCGCGGCGATAGAAGTAGATGACGAGCGAGTCTCCGTGGTGTTCCTGGATGACGTCGATGATGCGCGGGTTGAGCTTGTGTTTGACGGCGAGGTCCACGCCGTCCTTGACGTGGGCGATGATGATCAGGGCGCTCATCGTCGGGGTGAGCGTGTCGTGGGGGTTTTCCCCGCTGTCGTGCTGGTTCTCGATGAAATAGCCGGGTTTGGTGAGTTTTCCGACGTCGTGGAAATACGAGCACACGCGGCACATCGGGGCGTTGGCACCGATCTTCTCGGCGGCGGCTTCGGCGAGCGAGGCGACGACGAGCGAGTGGTGGAAGGTGCCGGGGGCTTCGAGCTGCATTTGGCGGAGCAGCTTGTGGTTCAGGTCGCTGAGTTCGAGCCAGGAGATGTCCGTGGTGAGGAGGAAGATGCCCTCGAAGATCGGCAGCAGTCCGCTGATGAGCAGTGCGGTGATCACGGCGGTGCCGAAGGCGGCGGCGCTGCCGGTGCCGAGCAGTTGGACCTGCTGCATCGCGTTGGGGCCGAAGCAGGAGGCGATGTCGAGTTTCCCGAGCAGCAGGCCGAGGAGCAGGGTGACCGCGCCAACGTAAATGCCGGCCTGGAGGAGCTGGAGGCGTTTGCGCACCTGGTGCGCGAGCAACACGCTGGTGATGCCGCTCACGAGGCTGAGAATCATGTAGCCGAACGCCTCACCCTGCGGGGCGAACAGACAGCCGATGAGAGTGACGAACACCGCGGAGAACGCGCCGACGGCCCGGCCGAGCAAGACGCCGTGGAGCATCGGGGCGAGGGCGAAGGGGACGAAGAAGAAACGGAATACCTCGGGGATGAACCCGACGTCCACCAGGCTCATCGCGATGCGGACCAGCACAAGGTGGCCGATGAGTCCGCCGAGGACGAGGACGACGCGGCTGTTGCGCTTGCAGGAGGTCTTGAGGCTGACCTGGAACATCACCACAGCGGTGACGGCGATGATGAAGCCGTAAATGGTGCCCTTCAGCGGATCGTTGGCAAAGGACGTGCCGGGGGTGGATTTGAGCACCATCACCGCACAACTGACGACGAAGGTGGCATAGAGGGCGAATTTCACCCAGATGCTCTCCTCCAGCGCCTGAATCACCGGGTTTTCGCTATGAACCCGTCGTTTGCGGCCGGACGACAGCCCTTGTTGGGCCAACCGCCAGCGTTTGATGGCATCCAGAAATCCCACGGCGGTGTGTCAGGTCGGTTCGTTCGGGCGGGCTCCCGGAATGGGGCGCCGCCGGACGGCAGACTAGCCCCGCCCGGAGGGCTTGGCAATCCGCAAATCCCTTCGCAGCGGTGCTCGTCCGTTCCCCTCCGCGCGGGGGGATGAAGGGACGCTTATCCGGCCCAGGATGGACGGTGTGGCTCCGCCGCCGCGGTCCCGGGTTTCCGCTGCTCCATGCGGAGAACGCGCGCCCAATCAGCCTGAATGGATCGTCTTGATCGTTCCGTTTCAATGATTTGCGGTGATTGAAACGAAAAATTCAAACGATCGAATCAATCACTAAGATAAGAGCTGAGAGCCTCGCGGAGAGAGGTGCGTGCGCGGAAGAGGAGGCTTTTGACGGCAGAGACCGAGAGGTGGAGGACGTCGGCGATTTCCTCGTAGGAGAGTTGTTCGTAGCGTCGGAGGACGACGGCGAGGCGTTGGGTCTCGGGGAGGCCGGCGATGGCTTGGTCCACGGCGGTTTGGAGTTCGGACTGGAGGAGTTCGGCATCCGGGCGCTTGTCGGGAGCGGCCTCGATTTGCTGGTGGGTGTTTTCCTCGCGTTCGTCGGAGGAGACCTCCTTTTTGCGGCCGCGGCGTCGGGTTTCGTTGAAGACGAGGTTGCGGGTGATGGTGAAGAGGTAGGTGGTGAACTTGGCGTCCGGGCGGTAGTGGCGGGCGTTTTTCCAGATGCGGAGGAAGACCTGCTGGGAGATGTCCTCGGCGTCGTTGGGGCTGCCGAGCATTTTGGCGACGGTTCCGATGACGGCCTGCTGGTGGCGTTCGACGAGGTGTCGGAAGGCGGTGTGGTCGCCCTGTCCGATGCGCCGCATGAGATCGTGATCGAGGGAGCCCTCGTCGGCGTGAGCGGGCGTGAGTTTCTCCTCCATGGGCAAGAACGGGGGTGTTGTGGCGGCGGTCGCGCTCAACATGGAGCATTCAACCGCGGGGCGAGGCTGAAGTTGCGGTGATTGTGCGGTTGCATGTCAGCGGCCTTCCGAGCGGGCCCAGGACTCGACCTCGGGATCGAGAAAGACGCCGTCGAGGGCTTCGCGGGCCCAGTCCTCGCGTTTTGCAAGTTCGGCGAGCATGCGCCAGGCGACCACCTGGACGGCGGGGAAGTCGCTCCAAACCGCCTCGGCGAGGCACTGCCAGGAGCGGCCGGCCAGGCGTTCCGGTCGATCGAGCATGTCGAGGCAGTCCTGGGAGACGAGCAGGGTGCGGTCGATGTCCGGATCCTCCCCGACCGGGGGCACTTCGTAGGCGCGGAGCGGGATGCCCGAGGCACCGGTGATCTCGCATCTGGACTTGGCCCGGCGGGCGAGGTCCTTGCCCATTGCCTGGAGAGCCATCATTCGCGCCTGATGCAGTTCGTATCCCTTGGCCATGGATCGGATCCTAGCGATGGAGGAAGGGATTGGAATCCCGAACTTTCGGCTCGAGCTGGCCGGATTCTTCTCTCCAGCTTCGATCCGCAGGTAGTGACCAAGTCTGTCAGGATTCTGCCCGAGAAAATCGAAGGATTCGAAAAAAACTGCAGCATCAACCGCAATCATGACGCCATGCCTCAAAGGTCCTGTCTGGAGATGCGGTGTCACCGCTCCTCAGGCTTCAATCTCATTGTCTTAAGACGTCTCCAGAGAATTCCGGTCAGAATGAACACAACTGCGCTCGCGAGCGTGATCTCTTGCCATCGCAGTGTCCGCGCTTGCTGGGCCGATGCAATGGTCTTTCCCGCTGCGGCCTCCTGAAGGCCATGGCGGCTTGGCCGTGTGATACTATGGTCCGGAAAATCCGGATCAGGCGGAACCTTCTTGCCGGTCATTGCCTCATACTTCCTGATCAGTGAGGCAAACGGGCGCTGGAGCCTGATGCCGGGGAGCGTTTGCGGAAGCGGAGCATCGTCGCTCTTGTTCGTCAGGTAATTGTCGGCCAAACCTCCCTTTTCCTCTTCTTCCACCAGAGAACGAAGTGACTCATCTTCGGGTGGAATCAAGCGCTTCATCTTTGCGAAGATTTTCTGGACTTCCGGGTGTTCCCAATTGACGGCGAAGAAATAATCCTTGGTGTCTTCCGCGCTATAGGCGTTTTCGATTGTGCGAAAGGAAACTCGTCCTTCTTCGCAGAGATCCAGTAATTTATTGAAAAACTCTACATACTCCATAGGAGGGAGTTCCTGACATGTTCCGGCGAAAAGAGAGAGTGAAGAGTTGAGCCTGACCTCATCCGTGCTGTTGCGGATCGGATGCTGGTCCATCATGGGAATGCATTCGATGGTCTCCATGATCTCACGCCAATTCGTCAGAACATACTCCATGAATCGTGGCGTCCCTGCCGCGAACTCAGAAGTATCCGGAGGTCCGTAGGGAATCCGCTTGCGGAATGCCTCGGCGATCTCCGGCTTTAGAACGAACTCGCCCCAAGCCGTGGCGCAGATGCTAAAGAGTGCGATGATGGATACCCAGCCTGTCTTCATCTGTTCCTGAAAGTGTTAGGCTTGTAGAAGGGTTCCGTATCCAGCAAGTGCAGGCACTTGGTCACACGATATCGTCCCGCATTGATCCAAGCTCCGTCGTAATCAAGGATTCCTACATGACCAAACCTGGAATTGATGGAATTACGTTCGCTGCCGCGCATGATGGGGCAGATCCATTCTCCGCCCGTGCCGTAGAGCTGTTCCACTGAACTCCACGAGGATTCTTCAAGCGAGTCGCTGACCTGAAGATGGTAAAGCACTCCGGGAACCGTTTGGACCCGCAGGCTTTGCCACCATTCCGAGGATTCGTTTTCGAGGCACTCGAAACTCCATTGTGTGGGCCACGAAGTGGCGTAAACCGGAGCAACTTGCGAGATTGCGATGCCCAGAAGCGAGCAGAGGGCTACGAGTCTTGAACCTAGCGGGGACCTAAGAACGTGTGACATGGCAGGATTGGTTGGAGTGAATCCTTCCAAGAGGACGGGGAGTTGGAAGAGTCGCACAGAGTCGACCGCAACGGCCTTCAGCCGTTCCCCGAGGAGGCCGGCCTGAACTTGCGCCGCTGCCTCTCCGGACCTGCGGTCGGTTTGGCGGCAATGTTTGCGGTCATTGCCGACCGCTCTGTGCGGGAAATTCAAAATTCCCATCCCCTTGAAGAGACCAGTATTTACTGAATGAATCGAAGTGACGCATCAAGGTGGAATTTCGGAAATGATGCCCAATACAGAGCAACTGCCCGAATCCGGGCTGCACGGCCACCCCACGGAGTTTGCGGCGTTTCAGAGTTTTGTTCCCCCTCCCAACTCTCGTGGAGGAGCCGCCGTAGCCCCCCCTCGGAAGGCGGTTGAGGACTTCGAATGCCGAAGGCGAGGGGAGCCTGCAACCGTGGCTGCATGGTGGGCTACACTTTTTCGGAAACCGCTCTTGTCGGCCGCTCGGTCCCTGACCTACCGTTGCCCAACCTTTTACAGGCGTGCCGCATTCCACACTTCACACACACATTCTGGGCGTTCTGCCGTCCCGCTGGGGCTCCACCCGATTTCCCGGCAAGCCGCTTCATCTCATCGCGGGAAAACCCTTGATCCAGCATGTTTGGGAGCGCTGTCGGAGTTGCAGCGGGCTTCACGAAATCATCGTGGCGACCGATGATGAGCGGATTCTTCGGGCCGTGGAGGCATTCGGCGGACGCGCGGTAATGACCTCTCCGGATCATCCGACTGGCACCGACCGCATCGCCGAGGCCGTGCGTGCGGTGCCCGCCGCCACTCACATTGTGAACATCCAGGGCGACGAACCCTTGATCGATCCCGCGTTGATCGACGAACTGGCCGCCGTCATTTCCGGGCCAGGTGCGCCGGACATGGCCACGGCCGCCAACCCGCTGGACCCCGCCGACCCCGCGGTGGCGGATCCGAATGTGGTGAAGGTGGTGACCGCGCTCGACGGGCGTGCGCTTTATTTCTCACGGTCCCCGCTGCCGTATTTCCGGAATCCGGTGGAGGGTCTGCCGGTTTTCCGTCACAAGGGCATCTACGCCTATCAGCGCGGTTTTCTCGAACGCTTCGTCACCTGGCCGCCCTCGCCGCTGGAACGCGCGGAATCCCTGGAACAACTCCGCGCCCTTGAAAACGGCGCATCCATCCACGTCATCCCCACCGCGGACACCTCGCCCGGCGTCGACACGCCCGAACAAGCGCTTGAAGTCGAACTCCTTCTCTCGTCCACAGCTCACTGATCCCTGCTCACTCGGCACTCTCATGAAATACATTTTCGTCACCGGCGGCGTCGTCTCCTCACTCGGAAAGGGCCTTGCGGCCGCCTCCATCGGCACCCTGCTGGAGGCCCGCGGCCTCAAGGTGCTGATGCAGAAATTCGATCCCTACCTCAACGTCGATCCCGGCACCATGTCGCCCTATCAGCACGGCGAGGTGTATGTGCTGGATGACGGCGCGGAGACCGATCTCGACCTAGGCCACTACGAGCGCTTCACCTCCGGCGTGCTCTCGCGGATGAACAACCTGACCTCCGGGCAGGTGTTTGATTCCGTGATCAAAAAAGAGCGGCGGGGCGAATACCTCGGGAAAACCGTGCAGTTCATCCCGCACGTGACCGATGAGATCAAGGCGCGCCTGCACAAAGTGACCAACGACAATCCCGAGGTGGACGTGCTCATCACCGAGATCGGCGGCACGGTGGGGGACATGGAGGGGCTGCTCTTTCTGGAGGCGCTGCGGCAGTTTGCTCTCGAAGTCGGCAAGGAGAACGTCTGCTTCATCCACGTCACCCTGCTGCCCTACATCAAGGCGGCCGGAGAGGTGAAAACCAAGCCCACCCAGCAATCGGTGGCCAAGCTCCGCGAGATCGGCATCCAGCCGGACATCATCATCTGCCGCACCGAGGCGGACCTCGATGAGGACAACCGCCGCAAGATCGCGATGTTCTGCAATGTCGAGCGCAAGAACGTGGTCGCCTTCCGCGATGTGGCCCACACGATTTACGAATGCCCGCTGGATTTGCGGCGCGACAAGATCGACCGGCTGGTCGTGGACAAGATCGGCCTCGGCCACACGCCCTCGCCCGCGCTTGAGGACTGGGAGCGATTCGTGCAGCGGGTGATCCACCCGAAGCACAAGGTCACCATCGCGGTGGCCGGCAAGTATATCGAACTCCAGGACGCCTACAAATCGATCTACGAATCGCTGATCCATGCCGGGGCGCACCACGACACGAAGGTGCGGGTCGTGCGTGTGGACACCGAGGCCATCGAGGACCATGGCGCGCAATCGGTGATCGGCGATGTGGACGGCATCCTCGTTCCCGGCGGCTTCGGCGACCGGGGCACGGAGGGCAAGATCATGGCGGCACGCTATGCGCGGGAAAACAAGATTCCCTACTTCGGCATTTGTCTCGGCATGCAGATCGCGACCATCGAGTTCGCACGCAACGTCTGCGGCCTCGCCGGAGCGAATTCCACCGAGTTTGACAAGGCGACCAAGCATCCCGTGATCTGCCTCCAGGAGGAGCAGAAGGGCGTGGAGGACATGGGCGCGACCATGCGTCTCGGTTCCTGCGAATCCATCGTTTTCGCGGGCACCCGCGCTGCCGAGCTTTACGGCAACAAGGATCGCATCCACGAGCGCCACCGCCACCGCTACGAGTTCAACTCGGACTACCAGGAGCGCCTTCAGGAGGCGGGGCTGGTGATTTCCTCGGTCTCCGCGGACGAGGGCTTGGTCGAGATCGTCGAGCTTCCGGACCATCCCTTCTATCTGGGCGCGCAGTTCCACCCCGAGTTCCTGTCCAAGCCGAACCACCCGCATCCGCTCTTTGCCGGATTCGTGGCCGCGGCCCTGGAGCACGCGCAGAGCAAGCGCTGAGGCCGCCTGTAGTGATCACGGCGAACCCGCGGTCACCGGGCGGATGATCCCGTTCCACGACGGGATGCCGATGGTTTTGAGATACGGTGCGCAGGCCTCGTCCTCGGCTGCCGTGCCGAGGGCCTGATAGAGATGCCAGATCGGTTTCCTGCCGAGCGGATCGCCGGGTTCGTCCGGGAACTTGCGCAGGCCGATGCGCAGCCCGCCCTCGCCGCGGTTGTCGATCCAATTGTGGTACTGCCACGACTCGATGGTCGGGAGCCGCTGGATTTTCTTCCAGGCGAGCGCCATGCCGGCGGCCTGGTCTTCGAGGGACTTGGGCGAGTAGTCCTTCGAGTTGAAGCCGTTTTCGGACAGATGCACCGGCCGGGGCTTGCCGCGGTCGAGCAGGGCGGGCTGGCGCATGTAGGCATCGAGCACCTCCAGGTTGTTGGGCGTGATCTTGTCGGTATCGATGGAAAAGGTGGCCTGCGTGTCCTCCCAGGTGCGCGGGTTGAAGAGGTTCTGCGGATACGGATGGTAGGCGAGGGCCCACGGGAAGTCGCCTTCGGCGCGGGTGAAAGAGAGCAAGTGGCGGATCATCTGGCGCGAGCCATACCAGCGCTTCTCCCCGGCCTTGGCCCAGTGGTGGGTGAGGGTGATGAAGGGGCGGGCATGCGGATCGTATTGGGCGGCGATGAGGCCCATGAGGCGCATCGACCGCTGATAGAGATCCATGTAAACGAGGGCGGGCTTTTCCCCGGCGTTCGTCCAGACCCAGCCGGCGTCCACTTCGTTGTGCATGATCCAGTGGTGGACGCGCCCGAATTTCCCGTCGGGCCGCGACCAACGCTCGGCCATCAGGTTGAGGATCGCGCCGTAAAGCGCGATGCCGTCCGGCGAGGTGACATTCGGCATGGCGAAGGTGCCTTCGCGGACCGCATCGGGATGGCCTAACAGCCGGATCACGGGCTCGGCGCTTTTCGCGGGATTGGCCACAAGCAGGATGGCGGAGACCATGGCCTTGTGTTTCGCGGCTTCGCGGAAGGTGGCGTCGTATCCGGCGAGCGCCTTCTCCCGGGCGTGGTAGGTGCGGCCCTGCCAGGTGAAGGGCGTGGTGTCCGGACCGGGCTGGAGGGAGACGAGCGAGTGGATCATCACATTGACGGTCACCGCGGAGATACCGAGATCCCTCAGCTCATCCGGCAGCCGGGCGCGGTTCCAACCGCCGAGGCCCTTTTTGTTAGAAGGGGAGGCGGGCGGCAGTTCGGGCGACCGGCAGACGACGGAATCCGCGTGGCGGGCGTGGGAGACGGGCTCGACTCCTGCCGGGGAAACCCGGATCAATTGCCAGCGAGAGGTGAGCCGATCGTAGGGCCGGCCGTCGCGGTCGCGCATGCGCGGCACTTCGATGCGGAAGCCGCCATCGGCGGATCCCGGAACGGCGGTCCGGTTTTTCCAGGACGAGGGGGAATCCAACAGCACATCCATCGGGATGTCTGCCAGAAACACGGCACCGCCCGCGGCCGGGGCGCGGCCTTCGATGATCACGGATTCCCGCCCGACGGCGACGCGCTGGATGGTGCCGGGAAAACCCTGGTCAAGGTAGGCACGGAGTTTTTCCTCCGGCACCGAGGCGGTGCTGGTGCGTGGGGCGAACTCACCGGGCACGGCGGCGCGCAGCCGTGCCTTGCGGATCTGGAGGACGCGCCCGGCGGGCAGGGGAAGATCGAGGCGCAGGTCTTTCCAGCCTGCGGGCAAGGGCCGGCCCTGGGGCGCGAGGCGTGCGGCATAGGTGGACCACGTCTCGCTGTGGCCGATGGCCGGCAGCACGCGCGATGTCTTCGCCTCGTGCGGTGGCCCGGGGAGTACGGCGAAGGACGGGACGCCGCCTGCCGAGAAATACTCGAACTCCAGCACCGGATCCGCCGGAATCTCCGCCGTGGCGGGTGTCGCGCGGACGGACATGGCAGCCTTGATTTCCACCGTGCCGCCCTGCTCGGAGAACGCGGGGTTCGGTCCGCTGAAGGCCTCAAGGCGCAGGGGGAGGGGGGCGGCGGCACCTGCGAACGATGCCATCCCTAACAAAACCAGGGCGGCGTGTTTCATCAAAGCGGTGCGGAGAAGTGATAGATCCCGGAACCTGCGGAAAGTCGTTCTCCTTCCGCCTTCAGGATGCCGGGGGCGGATGCGGCGGGTTTTCCGGATTCGGACACCGCGCCCTTCACCGGCAGCAGGATTTCCGCGGTGGTGTTGGGCGGTACGGTCACCTCCGCATGGAAGACGCCGTTCTCGATGCGCCAGGCGCAGGCGAGCTTGCCGTGGCGGGTCATCATCGCGGCGGAGGCGCGCCGGATGCCATTGATGGGCCGCGGTGCGATCTTCACCCGATCGAAGCCGGGTGCGGCGCGGTCGATGCCGGCCAGTTCGCCCATCATCCACTCGCAGACGGCTCCGAAGGCGTAGTGGGAGAACGAATTCATCTCCGGCGTGTGGACGCCCTTGCCTTTCACATACGAGTTCCAGCGCTCCCAGATCGTGGTGGCGCCGTTGTCCACCTCGTATCCCCAGCTGGGAAACTCGCGCTGGAGCATGAGAACGCCGGCAAGGTCGTGATGACCGTGGGCCGAGAGCGCGGGAAGCAGCGGACGCGTGCCCAGGAATCCGGTGGTCATGCGGTTGCCGTTTTCCTTCACGAGCTTGGCGAGATGAGCGGCGGATGCGGTTTTCCGGTCCTCCGGGATGAGGCCGAAGAAAAGCGCCATCGCATAAGCGGACTGGTTGTGCACGGCGAGCGATCCGTCCGGCTTGAGATGGAGTTTGCGGAATGATGCGGTGACCTTGTCCGCGTGGGCCTTGTAGCCGGCGGCGCGTTTCGCATCACCGATGGCGGTGGCCATCTCCGCCATGAGCCGGGCGCAGTAGGCGTGGTAGGCGAGATCGATGAAAGGAATGGGCGTCTTCACGTCGCCGAGGGAAAGCCAGTCGCCGAAGTTGCAGTCGTCGGTGGCTCCATCGAGTTCGGGGTCGCGGAGTTTGCGCCAGTCCATGAAGTCATTCATCTTGCGCCAGTGCTCGGTGATCACGCGGGTGTCGCCATAGACCTGCCAGATCGTCCAGGGGCAGATCACGCCGGCATCCATCCAGCCGGCGGCGTGGTGTTCGTTCGGGCGTGCGAGCGGCCGGGGGGCGTAGGCCGGGTAGGCGCCGTAGTCCCATTGGTCGTCGTTGAGGTCGCGCAGCCACTTGGTGTAAAACGAGGCGATGTCCGCATTGTAGGTGGCGGCTCGCACGTAGATCTGTGCATCGCCGGTCCAGCCCATGCGTTCATCGCGCTGCGGGCAGTCAGTCGGCATTTCGAAGAAGTTGGCGCGCTGGGTCCACACCATGTTCTGATAGAGACGGTTGAGCATGGGTTCGTCCGACTCGAAGGAGCCGTGCAGCGGAGTGTCCGAGTGGATCACAATGCCGGTCACCGCGTCCTTGTCCGGAGTGCCGGGGAAACCGGTGAGCTCGACGTATTGGAACCCGTGGTAGGTGAACTCGGGCGTCCAGGTTTCTCCGGCGGGATCGCCCTTGAGGGTGTAGGTGTCCACGGCACGGGCGCAGCGCAGGTTTTCGGTGCTGAGGCGGCCGTCCTGATGGAGCATCTCGGCGTGGCGGATGGTCACCTTGTCGCCGGCCTTGCCTTTCACCTTGAGGCGGACCACGCCGGAAATGTTCTGGCCAAGATCAAAGATGAACACGCCGGGTTTGTGTTCGGTGACGGACTTGGCGGGCATTTCCTGGATCGGCCGGACGGGCACGCCGGGGTGGGGCTCGACCGCGGAGTCGGTGCCCGTTTTGACCACGGCGTCCTGCCACTTGGAATCATCAAAGCCCGCTTTGGACCAGCCGGGCATTTCCTTGCGCGCGTCGTAGGACTCACCCATGAGGATGTCCGACTCGGTGATCGGACCGGTGGAGCATTTCCACGAGGTGTCGGTGATGATGTGGCGCTTCGTGCCATCGGCGAGCTCGAGTTCGAGCTGGACCCGGACGGCCGGTGAGATGCCGTAGTAGTATCGACCGTTCAATCCGGGAACCAGTCCCTCCTGGGCGGTCAGCAGGCCGTAGGCGACGTAGCCGGAATACCAACCATCGGCGAGAGTGGCACCGATCGCGTTGTCGCCGTCCTTGACGAAAGAAGTGACATCCCAGGTGCGGGAGTGGATTCGTTTCTGATAGGCGGACCAGCCGGGAGCGAGGCGTTCGTCTGAAACGCGTGCGCCGTTGATCTCCACGGTGAAGACACCGAGTGCGGTGGCGTGAAGGGTGGCGCGCTTCACGGCGCGGGCTTCGAAGCCTTTGCGGAAGTGCTTGGCTGGCGTGACGGTGAGCACTCCGCGTTCGGGATCGCCGACGAAGTTCTGGACGTTCTCCCGGGTGGTGAAGGAGGCGTCGTCCTTCGCACTGATCCACAAGGCCTGCCAGTCGGTGGGATCCAGAAGGCCCACGGCGAAGGATGCCGCAGGGCTCCATGACGAAGCTTTATCCGCCGCGTCCCAAACGCGGACTTTCCAGGTTGCTCGCGCCCGGGAGGAGAGCGGAACTCCGGCATAGGCGATCTGGTCGGTGGCGGCGGCCTGCACCTTGCCGGACTGCCACAGCGGGCGACCGTCCTCGGCGGCGACTTCGATTTCATACGCAGTCTGGCGGATCCCGCGGGCCGTTTCATCCGCGGGCTGGAGTTTCCACGAGAAGCGCGGCGTGCGCGTGCCGATGGCTGCCGGGTTCTGGTGATACTCGCAGCGGAGGTCGATGGGAATGGCGGTCTGGGCCATGGCGGCGGCGGATAGAAGGAGGAACGATGCCAGGGTTTTCATGCGTGCGGAGTGAGCCTGATGGTGGGGAACGGGGTGAGGCAAACCTGTCTTGCCAGGCAAGGGGCCGCGTTTACGGGAATCACGGACGGAGTGGGGCGAGGTCATTTGTTTTTCAGGGAATCCGGCGCATGGGCCGGGTTGGGCTTCGGGAGGATGGCAGCGGTGGCGGCAAGGTGCTCGTCGATCAGGGTGGCCATCCGCCTGACCCGCTCGGGGTGCTTTGCCGCGAGATCGTGCGATTCACCGATGTCCTCCTTCAGGTGGAAGAGCAGGTGGCGGTGGCTCAGTTGCGGACCGTCGTGGAAGACGCGGATGAGTTTCCAATCTCCGGAAATCGCGGCGATGGCGGGTGGCAGGGTGTCCGGCACGCGCGGGCTGTGCGGGAAATAGACAAACACCGCTTCACGATCCAGTGTGCCACCCTCCAGCACGGGACGGAGGTCCCGGCCATCAAAGGTTGGTGAGCCCGCCATCGAAAACCCGGGCATCGCGGCAAGGGTCGGGAACAAGTCCGAGGTTTGGATGATTTCCGCACTGCGTGAGCCCGGGCGGATGAGGCCCGGCCAGGCGATCACGCAGGGCACGCGGATGCCACCTTCCCAGAGCGTGGCCTTGCCACCTCGCAGCGGTGCGTTGTCCGTGGGAGTGGTGCCATCGACGCGGTCATACATGTTTCCGCCGTTGTCCGAGGCGAAGATGAGGATCGTCCTGTCGGCGAGGCCGTTGCGGTCGATCGCATCCAACAGCCTGCCCACGGCGGCATCCATGGCCTCGACCATGGCGGCATAGGTGGGGCTTCGGCGGGGGCTCGCCGCATCGCACGCGGCGCGGTGGGCCTCGATCCGGGACTTCGCGGCGTTGAAGGGCGCGTGCACCGAGAACTGCCAGTAGTTGAGAAAAAACGGCTGGTCCTTGTGCTCCTCGATGAAACGCACGGCCTCCTCCGCCATCCGCTCCTCAAGGTGGTCCTCCGGATGCCTCGGGTGCAGGTTCGGATAGTCCCACACGCCGACGAATCCCTTGCGCGGTCCGGGGCCGTTGTCGTGGGGGACGTCCACCTGGAAACCGTGCTGCAGCGGGCTGTAGGGCGGCGGGCCGAGGTGCCACTTGCCGAAGTGGCCGGTGGCGTATCCGTTGTTCCGGAATGCCTCGCCGAGGGTGACGGGATCGGTCCGCAGCCGTGTGGCCGATTCCGGAGCGAGCAGGCGCACGGCCGGTCCGGCGCGTTTCGGCAGGACGGGACGCAGCCTTGCCGCCGGCAGGTGTCCCACCGGGGCAGTGATGCCGTGGCGGGCGGCGGATTGACCGGTTAGAATGCTGGCTCGGGTGGGCGAGCAAAGCGGGCTGTTCGAGTAAGCGCGGCTGAAGGTCATGCCTCGGGCGGCGAGGCGGCTGAGGTTCGGCGTGGGATGAAACGAGGTTCCTCCCTGGAGCCCGCAGTCGCTCCATCCGAGATCGTCGGCGAGGATGAGCACGACGTTCGGCCGCAGCTTCGGCGTGGCGGCGCACGGCGCGGAAGGAGCCAGAGCGAGGAGTGCGGCGGCGGTGAAAAGCAGTCTCATGGGCGAGGGGCCTGAAGGGAGATGTCAGCGCGCGGCTTCGAGCAACTCACGGAGTCGCGCGCGCATCCGCTCCAGCGTCGTGGCGCTTGCGGCATCGCCGGCGAGGTTGCGCAGCTCGGATGGGTCCGATTTCAGGTCGAAGAGCTGCTCGTGCCCCCAATCCGGCCATTCGGTGAATTTCAAGTCCTTGGAAACGACAGTCCGCGACGAGGGGATCCGGTTTTTGTTAGAAATGACCGCGTGTTCATGGAGGAAGTCATTCCGCCATGCCGGAGCATCTCCCGCAGCGGAGAGCAGAGGGGTGAAATCGCGGCCCTGCATGGTGCGCGGGGCCTTCACGCCGGCCGCGGCGAGCAGGGTGGGGGCGATGTCCACGTTGAGGACGAGCGAGTCGTTAGTGCCGCCCCGCAAAGCATCCGGCAGGCGGGGATCCCGGACGATGAGGGGCACGCGGATGCTTTCCTCGTAGGGATACCATTTGTCGGCGAGACCGCGTTCGCCGTGGAAGTATCCGTTGTCCGCGGTGAAGATGACTATCGTTTCATCGAGGATCCCGCGGGTTTCCAACTCGCGCAGCACGCGTCCGCAGGCGGAGTCCACCCCGGAAACGAGGCGCAGGTAGTTTTTCATCATCCGCTGGTATTTGTCGGGCGTGTCGAAGCGCCAGTGGAAGCGGACGCGGCCTTCGTTCTCGGGCGCTTGCAGGAAAGGGGGGAGTCGGCGGAAGGCTTCCCCGTCGGACAGCGCGGGAGCCGGGATGGTCGTGTCCTGATAGAGACTGAGTGTCTCCTTCTGCGGCAGATACTGGTCCGGATGCTCGTCCTGCGCGTGCGGGGCGAAGAACCAGAGGTTGAGCAGGAAGGGCTTGTCCTTCGGGCGCGTGTCGAGGAACTCGATGGCATCCTGCTCGTTTTTCGTGGTGACATGCACGGGCGGGCCATCTTCCGGTTTCACCCAATGGGTGCCGGAATAAGCGCGGCCGAAATCGAACTCCTTCGCCGGAAACTTGCTGCTGTGCCATTTGCCGACGTGTCCGACGTGATAGCCGTTGGCCCTCAGCAGGCCCGGGTAGCTTTCGCGCCACGGGGTTTTCATGGCCTTGAAGGAGGTGTTTCCATGACGGGACATCCATTGCCCGCTCAGCAGCGAGGAGCGGCTCACTCCGCAGATCGCGGTGGTCACACAGGCGTGGGTGAATCGCATCCCCTCCCGTGACAGTTGGTCGAGATGCGGGGTCTTCACCACCGGGTGGCCCGCGACTCCCAGGGTGTCGTGGCGGAGGTCGTCGGCGAGGAGGATGAGAATGTTCGGTCGCTTGTCCTTGCGTGGTGCTTCGGGCTCCGCGGCCTGCAAGAGCGGGCCAAGCGCCAGCAATGAAATGGCCAGCCAGGCAGGACCGTGTGGGATTCGCATCATCCCGTGGATACCGGGCTGAGGAGGTCCTCCTTTCGGCCGGAGTTTCCCGCATTCAAGGGCGGAGGTCGCCGCGCCCGGGCAGTCGCCGCTTGCCGGAAGCCGGGGCATGATTTATCCCGCCCCCATGGAGAAGTCATCGATGGAGCCTGCAATCGGAGTGATCGGAGGCAGCGGGTTGTATGAAATGGACGGCATCGCGGAGGTGCGTGAGATCGAGGTGGCCACGCCTTTCGGTCCTCCCTCGGACAAGGTCGTGACCGGGATGCTGGGCGGCAGGAAGGTTTGTTTCCTGCCCCGCCACGGAGTGGGGCACCGGATGCTTCCCCACGAGATCAACCACAAGGCGAACATCTGGGCACTGCGTTCCCTCGGAGTGCGCTGGCTCATCGCCGTGAGTGCCGTGGGCAGCCTGCGCGAGGAAATCGCGCCCCGCGATCTGGTGGTGCCGGATCAATTGATCGATCGCACCGGCACGCAGGCGAAGCACACGTTTTTCGGCAATGGCATCGCGGCCCATGTCGGATTTGCGGATCCCTGCTGCCAGGACCTGCGGCGTGTCCTGCTGGAGGCCGCGGCCATCCATACCAAACGCGTCCATGACGGCGGAGCCTACCTGTGCATGAACGGCCCCGCCTTTTCCACGCGGGCGGAGGCCCGGATGCACCGCATGATCGGAGCATCGATCATCGGCATGACCCACGCTCCGGAAGCGCGCCTCGCCCGCGAGGCCGAAATCGCCTCCGCCGTGCTCGCGCTGGTCACCGACTATGATTGCTGGAAGGACGGCGAGGAGGACGTCGAGGTGGGTGCGGTGATCGCCAATCTCCAGGCCACCAGCGCGCTGGCCCGGCAGGTCGTGCGCGAGGCCATTGAGAAAATCCCGGAATCGCCCGCAAGCCCGCCGCACCGCGCTTTGGATGGCGCCATATTCACTCCCCGCGCCCTTTGGCCGGAGAAAACCACGGCCGACCTCGCGCCCATCCTCGGCCGCTTCGGCTGAGGCCCGCCCGGTTCCACCGCTTGCAATCGCCTCATCGCGCGCCATACACTGCCACATCGTGAAAGTCGGAATCCTCGCCAACCCGCACAAACCTGGCTCGCTCCCCACCCTCAGGGCCCTGCGCGCCGCACTCGCGGACCACGGAGTCTCCACTGTCCTCGATCACCAGACGGCGGAACTCGCCGGCGAGCCCGATGGCGTGCCCGCGTCTTCGTTTGCGACGCTCGTCGATCTGGCCGCGGTTATCGGCGGCGATGGCACGATGCTCCACGCCCTTGCCCGTCTCGGCGATTTCGACAAACCCGTGGCCGGCATCAATGTGGGACGCCTCGGGTTTCTAACAAGCTGCACCGACGACGAACTCGGCGAGTTCGCCCGCGCCATCGCCTCCGGGCGGTTCAGCACCAGTCTGCGCACCCTGCTCGACATCACGCTGCGGCGTGCCGGTGGGAAAACGAGTGCCTTCACCGCCCTCAATGAAATCACCCTCGCCCGGGGCGAAACGGGTCGGCTTGTTTCCCTCATCGCCCGCGTCGATGGCGAGTTGCTCAACGAATACCGCGCGGATGGATTGATCGTCGCCACTCCCACCGGATCCACCGCCTACTCGCTTTCCGCAGGAGGGCCGCTCATCACTCCGGATGCCGGGGTGTTTCTCATCACGCCCATCTGCCCGCACAGCCTCAGCCAGCGCGCCTTGGTGCTTTCCGACTCCCGCGTCGTGGAGCTCGCCGCGGATGATCGTGAAAGCGGGCCGATGATCTTCACCGTGGACGGCCGGGACAGCCTGCGTGTGGAGCCGGGCGATGGGATCGAGGTTCGGAAATCCCCGCGCAGCTTCCGCCTGCTCACCCTGGAAGGCCGCACGTTCTATGAAGCGCTGCGCCAAAAGCTCGGCTGGCAAGGCGTGTGATCAGCCGCGCGCTTCCAGGGTCCCGCGCAGTGCGGTGATCAGCCGCTCCCGCAGCGGACGCGCCGCGGTGGCCAGCCGCTTCTGCTCTTCTTCATACATCCGCCGGCCATCCCGGGTCTCGATCGGGACCGGCTGCAGCCCCCAGTCCGAGACGTCATAGGGGCTCGCCCGCATGTCCAGGGCCCGCAGCTCCAGCGCCAGCTCAAAGCACTCCAACAACAAATCCGATCCGCACCATGGCATGCTCTTGGCCGCCCACTTGTAGAGGTCCATGTTGGCATGCACACAGCCCGGTTGCTCGAACCAAACCCTCGATTCCAGATCCGGCTGCAAGCGATTGAGCGGACGCACCTCGCTGGCAAAGAACCGGAACGCGTCATGATGCGAGCAGCAGATCGGTCGTGACTCGACGACGGCATCAATCTCCTCCTGCGGCAGCCGCAGCCGCAGCGTCCGCTCATGCCGCACATCCCGCCCCCGGAAAACCATCGCCCACTCGTGCAATCCGTGGCAGGCGAAGTTCGGTGCGCGGTCCCTCGTCGCTTCTAACAACTCGATCGTCCGCCCGATCCGGGTGGCCGCCGCTTCCTCCAGCCGCCGTGGATCGGCAAACACGACGCCATCCTCCTGTGTGTGAAGTTTGCCCGCCAGATGGGCTGGCAGCGTGCCTCCATCGATCTCAAGCCCCACGCCGGTCCCTGCCTGCCACTTCTCTAACAGAGCGAGGGGAAACGGATAGTATTCAAAAAGGAAATCCTCGATCGGATGGGGAAGTCCGCGGTCCTTCCGCGCACGGGTGGGGCCGGTGAAGCGTTCCGCGCGGCGCCGATGCGCGTCCGCCATTCCCCGCCAGACGGCGGATGGCAGAATCCTCAAAGGCGGGCGGGAAATCATCGCGCGGCGAAGGAATCATGAATCCCGGCAAAACGCAAAACCCCTGTCACGCTCCGCACGCCCGCCCACCGCCGGCATTCGATCTTGCATCCCGGCCCGCCCGCGGATGGAGTGTTCGCATGGTGTTTCCATCCCTCCCTTCACGCCGCGGCATCGCGGCCCTGCTGCTCGGTCTCGGCCTCGTGCTCCCGTTGCGGGCGGACCCACCCTACGCGGGAACGATCTTCATCGATCCGGACATCCTCACCAAGGACGACCCCAGCACCTATCTCTCAATCACCGAGAAGGGCAGGGGAGAGCGATCCATGTTCGACCGCCGGACCAACTCGTTCAACACGGTCAACGCACGGCTGTTCACCGCGAAATTCTCCGACTCGCGCGCGATCGAGGTGCAGGTCAACCCGGAGTTCTCCGCCACCAAGGCACGCAAGCTCGCGGTCCGCTATGCCAAGGTCATCGGCCGGCTCCCCAAATGCCTGCGCCTGGACGTCGACACCGTCTGGATCCACGCCGGCGTCCAACCCTTCGGCGGCGGCAACCGCAACCTGCTCATCCACACCGGCCAGTCCGCCCTCTACGAAAAGGACGGCATCCTTGAGGAAACCCTCGTGCACGAGGCCTCCCACACGTCCCTCGACGACGACCACGCCGCCGCCAAAGGATGGCTCGCCGCCCAGAAATCCGACCCGGACTTCATCTCCACCTACGCCCGCGACAACCCGACCCGCGAGGATGTCGCGGAAACCTTCCTGCTCTGGCTCGCCGTGCGCCACCGCCTCGAAACGATCGACGCCGAAACCGCCCGCACGATCCGCAGAACCATACCCGCCCGGCTCAAGTACTTCGACGCAAGGAACTTCGAGCTCTCCCCCATGCGCTGATCCACCGGAGCCTTCCCTCCGCCCCGCATCCCCGCTTTCCTTCGCAATCTGCAAAATTTCCCTTGCTTCCTCCGGCACCCGGCCCTAATCATCCCGCCCCGCGCCGAAAGGCGCATGGTTCCAATCGCGGGATGGAGCAGCCAGGTAGCTCGTCAGGCTCATAACCTGAAGGTCGTAGGTTCAAATCCTACTCCCGCAACCACCACAATATCAGTTCGTTGGGTGCAATATTTACGGGATTTCCAGAAGGGGCGATTCTGCCACCGTGAACAAAACAGGCCGGAAACCGTGAACAATGGTATGCGCAGGCAGATTCTGCGTGGGCCGATTGGTTAAATTCCGGTCATCGCACCCCCAAAGTGGGGGTTTTGCGCAAATTCGACGGATTTCGGTGCTTGCGACAACCGCACCCAACCATGGCAAGCATCTACCGACGACCCGACTCAAACAACTTCTGTCTTTCCTGCTACCCTCGCCCCGGGGCGAAGCTCGTGCGTGCCAGTCTCGGCACTGACGACGAGAGCCTCGCCCAGATGGTGGCGCGGAAGGTGGACCTGCTGATCGAACTTGAACGGATGTCCGACATCGAGGTTCCCGAAAAAGTCCTCGCCGCCTTCGAGGGGCTGCGGGGCTCGTTCGGAGCCCCGGCGCTTACCGATGCCGGCGCGTCGGACACCTTGGCTCATGAGCTTCCACCGAAATGCCCGATCGACGACGTCATCCGGTCGTTTCTGATTCGTAGCGAGGTGAGCAATGTCTATCACGCCACCTCGGACAAGATCTCCCGACTTCGCCAGTTCTTCGGATCGGAGCGTATCAACGCGCTGGATCCCCGTCCGCCCGAGGTTCTCAAGCGGAGACGCAAGAAGATCAAGATGGCCCCACCTTGGTTCAAAGAAGACGACCTGGCGCTGATCACGACCGATACGATCCTGAAGTTTCTTTCGGAGAAGAAATACTCACGATCCTACAAGCGGCACTATCGTGAACTGTTCCACGAACTCTTCCAGCATGCACTCAAGAGCGGAGCCTATCGCCCTGAAAATCCTTATGCTGCGAACCCCGCCGATGACCTGCCCTCCTTCAAGGGCACCGGTGAGCCCATCACCTTGTTGTCCGTAGCGGAGGTGGCGGAGCAATACCGGGCGGTCTCGCCGAACGCACTCATCCTCTTTGGCTGCCAATTGATGCTGGAGGGTGGATTCCGGTTGCATGAAATCCTCGCGCTGAAGCGCAGGGATCTCGATGTCGGCGGCAAGATCCGGCTCATCCTGCCGGACGATGGTCGCAGCACCTCGACCCGCTTGAAAACCGGTCAGCGATCCGTTACCGTCAGGCCGATTCTCCGACCGATGATCCAAAGGTTTCGCGATACGGTCGCTGGCAAAGATTCTGATTGGTGTTTCGCTTCGCCGACAGGAGACCGGATGACGAGCGATGCGTTCGGCGAGTTGCTGAGGGGACTCAACCGCGCGGCGGGGCTTTCGTGGACCACCCAGGACTACCGGCACACCTTCGCCACCAACCGGATCGAGGAAGGCTGGAACCTGAAGAGCCTGGCTCAGGAGATGGGAACGAGCGTGCAGATGCTGATGGAACACTACGCGGGTTTTATCGATCCCCCGGTGCTGGCCGCCGCGCGGATGATCTAGCAGCCGTGTAGAACGCCTTGAGGATGGCGTCCCGTTTCGCGACGAAGTCCTTGGGCGGCGTGCCTTCGTATATCTCATCCGCGATCTCTGCGAGAAAATCCTCGGGGGTTTCCCCATGGTCACAGCCCTCTTTCTGATGCCACAACTGCACAAGCGCCAATGCGTAATCAACCACCTTGCTGAAATCTGGAGCCTTGAAGCATTTGATCATTTGCACGTCGATATTTTCCAATTCATTCGTGGCCAGGATAGCCTCGGCGATTTGGCCGACAGACGCGCGCTCGTCGTCATACTCAAAGGTGGAAAGAGACTGGAGGGAAATGCGCGGACGGAAGTGCCGCTTCAACCGATCCACCGCTAAATACACCGAGAGGCTGGTTTGTTTGCCTTTTCGTTCTGATGCCATGGTTGCCGCAAGATGGTTCCGGCAGCAATCCAAGGCTGCGGTTGCGATTCCACATGGGTCTTCGAAGATTTCGAGTTGCTCGATATTGCTGTTCAGTTCGTCGTCTTGCCGCTCCTTCGGCTTTCCATTTTGCTGCCTCATGTATTCCAGCGCGAATTTCCACGCGCGCACGGTGTGGTCATCCTGCACCTTGGAAAGAATTTCGATCTGTCTGCCTGTTGGACGAATCTCATCCATGTCCGCGAGAATCATCTCCATCCGAATGCGTCCCGCATGAACGCATTTCCGCACCTGCCCAGCACTGCGCTGGATGAGTTGCGTGGCGAAGGTTTCGAAATTCTGAGACGTCGCACGATACTGTTGGGTCGAGTAGATTTCCCAGAGGAGGTAGTTGCGCAATTCAATGCCGAGGGTTACGCCTTTGATGACCCGGCAGTTATCCAGGAAGCGCTGTTGTTCTTGGGTAGAGAGGTTTGTGTCTCCGGATTTCAACGCTATTGCCGTTTCGTATCGATTTTTCAGGTAATCCGCCGAGATCGCCGTGACGATTTCCTCGTTGACGGCATATTGCGGAATGAGTGACAGCAGGGTTTCGATTCCGGTGTCATTGTCTTGTGCTTGCTTGTTCGTTTTCATTGGTTTCGGGGTGTTCTTCACACCGAACGCGAATCCATTGAATTTGCGCAAAAACGCCCATTTCCCCCGGCGAATGGGGGGGGACGCCATTCAATGCTCCTTTTTCGTATCAACAGCCCGGGCTGGGGGGCGCTCAGGTGACGTCCCGCATCCAATCTTCCTCTGGAACCAGGTGGAGCGTTACAGCATGATAGATCATCAGGTCCGATTCCATCGGCATCCACCAGGATTTTCTGAGATCAGGGCTGCTTACCCGGATGAATGGGTGGGCACAGTAGCAACCCCATTTGTCCACGATGGCGGAACGGCAGTAGCCGCAAACGAAATCAATCCCGCCAACCCGCTTGGTGATCAACAGGACTGCGCCGGGATTGGGATCGAGATTGAAAATACTGCTACGTTTGATTTTCCGGGTGCCGCGGCCACCGAAGGAGAAGAAGGTATTCATCACTCCCTGAACATGCCACGGGAGGAATATGTGAAGGTCGCGTCAGGGGGTAGCCGAAAATTTTTCAGACCCGGCACCTTCACAAAACGGCACTCGGGGCTGTGAAGGAGGTGGAGACCAACCACTCCGCCCAATACGATGACAAAAAACACCCTTCATTATCCGACACGCGAACTACTATGGCTATCCGACATTCACCTGGACATGGTGGATGAAGATACGAAATCAGATTTCCTCGAAAAACTACGGGGCGTCCGCTGCGACGCCCTGTTGATCACTGGCGACATTTCCAATGCGAAGCAACTTGTGGGACACCTCAACGATATCTCCGCAGCGTGTGGCGAGCGTCCCGTCTTCTTCACTCTCGGTAACCACGACTACTTTTTCGGCTCAATGTGCGAGGTGGAGAAATCGGTTGTCGAGCTGTGCGATCGGACACCCAATTTGATTCCGTTGGGGCAAGGCGAGGTGATCCAGCTCAGCCCGGATACCGCGCTCGTCGGCCACCGCGGCTGGTATGATGGTCGGGCTGGCGATGGTGAGCGCACTGAGGTGGTCAGCCCGGATCAACGGTGGATCAATGATTTCAAGCACCTCAACAAACGGAGATTCTTCAAGCGTATGAGGGAACTTGGGGAGGAATCCGCGAACTATTTCCGAAAGGTGCTCCCAAGCGCTCTGGGGCGATACCGGAATGTTCTCGTGGCAACCCATGTTCCTCCTTGTTACCAGGCTCTGAAATACAACGGCGAACATTGCCGCTGGGAGCGACAGCCTTTTTACGCGAATTGTTCGGCTGGCGAGGTGCTCATCGGCCTTTCAAGGGTATATCCCAGGAGCAAGGTAACCGTGTATGCGGGCCACTCGCACAGCGCGATTCGTGTGGGAATTTCTTCACGTTTGGATGTCCAAGTGGCTGGTGCCAGGACGGGCAGGCCGGAGCTACAGGAGGTAGTTTCGATCCACTGACCGACGCCTTGCAGGCTTTGGTCAGTCCAAATGAACCTCTCCGGGGGAGTTTTCTCTCCCCACGGCGGCGGGTAGCCAAAACCCGGGTGTATGAAGAAATACACCAAAACCAACAACGATAGTTCCAAGCGTAAGAATGGAAGCCACTGCCGACTTGCGGACCTTGCCGGCCCTGCGGATGAGATTGATGCGATTTGCCGCGAAAGACTTCCCGACGGAGTGATCCAAGGGGGGATTCTTGCTGGTCGAGAACCCGAAATCCGGCAAGAAACCCTGATCATGGTTCTTTCGGGGTATCTTGAGGGCCATCCCGGTTACCGATCTGCAAGACACACTGGGAATTCGGAAAACATGAAGAGTGAAATGGGGCGCTGTGTTGCCATCGCGATGAAGATTTGCAAGAGGCGCATGGAGTCGAATTTATCGCGTGATACGGGAAGGCAAACTCAAATGACTGAGCAACATGAAGGCACATGCTGTCATCCCTATGAATTGAAGCCAGGCGATTGGCCATCATCGGTGCGGGCGAGTCTTGTTCTGCGAGCGGCGGATGAAGCCGTGAAAGCGGGTGAAATCAGCGCGATGAATGCCGGACTTCTTCACATGATCGTGAGCCAGGGAATGAATGTGGAGGAAATCTCCAGAAAACAGCGAGTCAGTCCCAGTGCGGTCTATCAGCAGTTGCGAAGAATCCGGAAAGTGTTGCCGGAATGGATTGTCAGGCAGGAGTTCTAACCAGAAGACAGCTATTACATCAGCAGCCTGAGGGCCGACGCCGAAAAGTTCGGCCCCCTCATCCGGCTGCATAGGAATATCGAGAACCAGTGCCACTGGGTAGTTGCTTGAAGCGTCTGCGTGATAGCTCCCTTCCATTCGTCGCAGGTGATTTTGTATTCTTGTGGTAAAGAATGGCGCGGATTTACTTCGCCGCGAAGGGATCGCATTCCATGCGGCAATCTTTGCTGAACTGCCTGGCGAACGTCACGCTTGGCAAGAAACTGGCTTTTCTGCTACCGGTGCGGCTGATGCCAATCGGATTTCATCATCGGCTTTCTGCGCGTGCGGCGGTTTTACTGGTCGTAGCGGGTTTGATTCCGGCACTTTTTGCCCTTGAGACCCGGCGAATCGATGCCCGGCTCGCCGCGGATGGCCGCTCGTTCATGATGACAGCCGCAGGCTTTGAGGAGTTTCGCGCCACCTGGTCGGCCACCTTCAAGCGTGACAGCGCTCCAGAGCGCGTGCTGGCCTCCACGGAGGGCATCGTCACTCCCGGCGCGGTCACGACTATTCGTTTTCCTGAAGAGAGCATCGAGCTTCTGTTCCAACTGGAATCACGCACCGATGCCCCCGCCATCATGGTCCGCGCCGGCATCCGCAACACCGGCACGGCACCCGTGAGTCTTCTCTCCGCCACCGCAGTTGCGGCGGAATGGAAACTACCCGCCAATTTGAACGGCTGGATGCTCACTGGGTTTCACCCGGCCACCCCGGTGGTCCAGGCTCTCCGCTTCATCGACAAGCCCCTTCAAGTGCATGAATATGGCGGATGTTTTCACGCCGATGGAGCAGGGTTCCTGTTCGGTCCGGTTGGGGACCCCACCGCTGATTTGGACTCCCTCTGGGTGAAGGTGGGGGATCACCGGATGTCATTCCAATGCAAGGCGGAAATGAGCGGCGTGCGCGTGGATCCCGGAGAGACCCGCTGGGGTCAGCAAGTCGTCTTGCTGGTGGAAAATTCCCGGGACGCCCTCCCGCGCTGGGCCGGCTGGACCGGAAAGTCCCATCACGCACGTGCCGAAAGTCCGGCGCTGACGGGATGGGGGACTTGGTACTCTTTCGGTGATCGTGTCAGCGGCGAGGATGTGCTGGCCGTGGTAGAAACTGTCAGAAAAAAACCGGACCGCCTGCGCCCGGATGTCATTCTCACCGACAAGGGCCATGGAGAAACAGAACGTTTTCCCGAAGGCCAGGCGTTCTACTCCCGCACCATCGCCGCGACCGGAGCACGTCCCGGTCTCAAGCTCGAATTCAACGGCAAGGTCGATCCTTATGCCTACATCCGGCAGGTGGTGCGGGACGGAGTGCGCTTCGTGAAATTGGGCGATATCCGGGGACCCGGAGAAATCCGCAACCCCAAGGAAACGGATTTCGAAATGCGCCGCCGCCAGTATGCCGCGGCCCGCGAGGCGGCCGGACCGGATACCTATCTGCTCAATTGCCGACTGTTTCTGGACCGCGCCTCGGTCGGCTATGTGGACGCCTCCCGCACCGGCCGTATGGCATGGAACAATCAAGTGCTCCCCGCCATCAAGGAGGTCCTGCGTTCCTATCACCTCAACGGCCGCTGGTTCGCCATCGACAACGACCACTTCTATCTCGGCACGGACACCACGAACGTCAGCCGCATCGGCGGCGGTTGGCCCGTGGCCCGCACTTGGATGAGCATGGTCGGCATGTCCTGCGGCGCGGCCTTCGCCTCCGATCCCCTGAACCTGTCGGAGGTCAAGCCCTTCTGGCGCAACCTCGAAGTCATGACCCCGCCCGCCCGGGAGCAGACCGAAGTAATCGACCTCGGCATCTACTGGCACTGGCCGCGACTCGTCGGCCAGGTGCACCGCGAATGGGGAGATGCCACGGTCGCCTTGTTGTGGAATCCGGAAGAAGACGAGAGCATCATCAAGCTGGATTTTGCGAGCGCCGGCATGGATGGAAACCAACGCTACGCCGTCTGGTCGTTCTGGGAGAACCGCTACCTCGGTCTCGCCCAGGAGTTCTGGAACACTCCCCGCCTGGCACCATCCGCCTCCCAGCACCTCCGGTTCACGCCCATCCCAGCTGCGTTCAAGCCGGTGCTCATCGGCTCGAACCTCCACATCTATTGCGGCGC
This sequence comes from Verrucomicrobiaceae bacterium, assembly GCA_027486655.1. Classification (GTDB taxonomy): domain Bacteria; phylum Verrucomicrobiota; class Verrucomicrobiia; order Verrucomicrobiales; family Akkermansiaceae; genus Luteolibacter. The sequence goes on from JAIXOR010000016.1 coordinate 106,143, forward strand.
GGCAGAAATCAAAACGATCCGCAGTACCCGCTCCTCCATGGCCATCGAGCTGAACGATGCCGGGGCCCGCGCGGGCGACCTGTTTGTTTACAGTCACTATCTGCCTGTCCTGCGCTCGGCCTCAGGCCTCGTGATCAGCAACATCGACCAAGCCGGCGAAAACGTCTGGCGCATCCGCATGCGCGACAGGAAGCACGGCGCAGTCCAGCGTATCGAACTGTCCATCCTGTTGCCTGTCACTCTCCAATGGTGGTTTTGGATGCTGATAGCCCTGGTCATCACCGGCTTTCTAACAACCGTCTGGCGCTATATGGTTTCCCTGCGTTTGCAGCGGCGTCTGGCGCTTGACCAGGAACGCTCGCGCATCTCGCGCGACCTCCATGATGGCATGGGCGCGGACCTCACCCAGATCGCGCTCATCGCAGAGATGGCCGCCCGCCAACCGGGCCTGCTTCCCGCCGCCCGCGAGCAACTCGACCGCATCGTCTCCAGCACTCATGACCTGGCTGGCGAACTCGATTCCGTCGTCTGGGCCACCAACCCGGGCAACGATACATTGGAACACCTCGTTCAGTATCTGGAACACCACGCCCAGTCCTTTCTTGAAATCGCCGGGATCCGCCTGCGACTCGATATACCGCCCGAACTGCCGGACCTCACCATCGGCTCGTCGGCTCGCCATAACATCTTCCTCGCCGTCAAGGAAGCGCTCAACAACATCGTGCGGCACGCGGAGGCCTCCCTGGTTCATCTGAGGTTGCGCGTTTCGGAACATTCACTCGAACTGGATATCGAGGATGACGGCCGTGGTATCGGAACCCGAACGACTGGTGATCCGTGTGCGGATGGGGTGGCAAACATGTCCAAACGGATGGCGTTGATTCAAGGCCGCAGCGAATCCCTTCCGGGAAAGAATGGACACGGCACGCTCGTTCGTTTCAGGGTGCCTCTCGGCGCGCTGGATTCCCCGCCCCGACCATGAGCTCCCGCATATCATCCACCCAGCCCCTGACCGTCGCCGTCGTCGAGGACAACGCCGAACTCTGCAACTCCCTGCGTGGCATCCTCGATTCCACCGAGGGCATGGCCTGCGTGGCCGTTTGCGGCAGCGGCGAGGAGGCGCTTGGCACGCTTCCCCGTTTGAAACCGCATGTCATCCTCATGGACATCAATCTACCCGGAATGAGCGGTGTGGAATGCGTCCGCGGCTTGGTGGAGCTCATTCCGAAGACCCTCATCCTGATGCTCACCATCCGCAGCAACATCGATGCCGTCTTCTCCTCTCTCCAAGCAGGAGCCTGTGGTTATCTTCACAAGCCGGTGCATGCCGCAGACTTGCTTTCTTCTGTCCGGGAGGTCGTCGCCGGCGGTTCTCCGATGTCCGCCGCCATCGCGCGCAAGGTGGTGCAATCCTTCAAGATCCAACCCGCAGCGCGCGCCATGAACGAGATCAGCCTGCTGCTCACCGAGCGCGAACGCACGGTCCTCGAATATCTGGCCGAAGGCTACATCTACAAGGAGATCGCTGAAGAAATGAAAGTCAGTTGGCACACTGTGCACAATCACATCCGGCACATCTACGAAAAGTTGCATGTCCGGAGCCGCTCGCAGGCCGTGGCCAAGTTCCGCGGGGAATGAGTTGGATTCTCCGGCTGTCCGGTGGTCAAGGGGCGACTCATTATGGATGTGAATGTTTTGGTTGGCTCCGACGTGATGCTTGGCAAACAGTTGGCGTCTATCATAGTCGACCTCCGATGACGATCCGGTTCCTCCCACGACTCACCGCCTTCGTGGTGCTTGCGATGGCCGTGGCGCTGGGGAACCAAACGCGTGCTGCGGACGGCCCGGATTCGCGGGTCGCCGCCGATGGCCGATCCTTCACGATCTCCGCACCGGGCTTGACGGTGCTTCGGGCTGGGTTTGCAGCAAAGGTGGAAATCAACGGTGGGAGACGTTCTCTCGATTCGACTTCTGGCAAGGTTGTCGAAGCAAAAACGGCGACGGTCTCGAGTGCATATGGTTCCACGAGAGTGACGACTTCGGTCATCCGCTTCGAAGCGGAGCGGCTCGATTTGTTGTTTCGTCTGGGACAGGTGGCCGGGATGCCGCAGGTGGTGTTGGTGCAGGCGGGGATCCACAATTTCGGGCAGCGCCCGGTTAGGCTGGCGGAGTTGTTGCCACTGATGATGAGGGATGCCCCGCCGTCAGGCAATGTCTCCGAGGCCGCCCATTTCCTGCAAGTGACCGGCAAGCCGGAGGAGTGGCTGCTCACCGGGCTGCATGCCAAGACCTCCGTCCAATTGATTCTCGGCGACATGCAAACCGAGGCGTGGATTCATGAACAAGGTGGCATCTACCGGAAAGACGGGACAGGGTTTCTGTTCGGACCGATTGGCGACCCCGTGAGTTATCTTTCGACGCTCTTCACACCGCAGGGAAATGGGCGGGCCGGAATGACGCTGGTTTCCGCGATGGATAAAGTTCAAGTCAATCCGGGACAGGTCCGCTGGGGGCAACAGGCGGGGCTGTTTTTCGAACCGCCGCGGACGGCGATGGCACGCTGGGCGGAATGGGTGGCCCGGACGCACGGCTCGCGGACAGCCAAGGGAGCCCTCAGCGGGTGGAGCAGCGTGTATTCGCCCGAACGGATCGCCCGTGGCACGGACGTGCTCGGTGTGGTCGCGCAAATCGGGAAGTCGGACGGACGGCTGCGGCCCGATGTCATCCAGATCGGCGAGAACTACGAAGTTGATCCCGGAAAACCTATGGACATCGCTGACTTCTATCCAGAGGGATTTCCCTTCTATGCGCGAAAAATTTCTGCCGCAGGTCAGCGGGCCGGCCTCAAGCTGGATTTTGACATGTCGAAAACAGACATCACCCGGTGCATCGCGGACGTGCGGCAGGCGGTCCGAGATGGCTTTTCGTATTTGAAGATTGGCTATCACCAGCCCAACGCGTTTCGCAAGACGCTTGCCGGGGGAGAAAAGACCAGTTTGGAGGTGTTCCGTGAAAACTTCCAGGCTCTCCGGGAGGCAGCAGGGGATGATACCTATATTCTGTTTTGCGATTGGTTCACGGACCGTGCCACCTTGGGGCGGGTCGATGCCAGCCGCACCGGCCCCGTCACTACCCGCAGCGGTGTGAGAGATGTCATGCGGCACGTCCTGAATTCCTATCACCTCAACGACCGTTGGTTCGCGGTGGACAACGACTGCTACTACATGGCGACGGAGCTCAAGGATGTCAGCCCAGTGGTGGGCGGGTGGCCGCTGGCGCGGACCTGGATCAGCATGGTGGGACTGTCATGCGGCGCGGCGTTCACCTCCGACACTTGGGACCAGGAGAGGTTCAATCCCTACTGGCGCAACGTCGAGGTGCTGAGCCCGCCCGCAAAAGAGCGCACGGAGGTCCTGGACATCGGCACGGCGAAGGAATGGCCGCGGCTGGTTGGGCAGGTGAAACGGAACTGGGGCGACTTCACAGTGGCACTGCTTTGGAATCCATCCGAAAAGGAGCAATCGATCATGCTGGATTTCGCAAAAGCGGGGCTCGACCCGCGGAAGCGCTACGCCGTCTGGTCGTTCTGGGACAACCGTTATCTCGGTTTGGCCCAAGAATTCTGGAGCACGCCGCAGCAGGCTTCTGCGGCTTCACAGCACCTTCGGTTCACGGCCATTCCGAGATCTTCGGTGCCGGTGCTCATCGGCTCCAATCTCCACATCTACTGCGGTGCCGCGGAAATTGAAACCATCCGAAGTTCCAGTTCCTCCATGACCATCGCACTGACAGACGCCGGGGCCCGCGCGGGGGACCTGTTTGTTTATAGCCGCTATCTGCCTGTCCTGCGGTCGGCTTCAGGCCTCGTGGTCACCGCGATCGACCAAGCCGGGGAGAACGTTTGGCGCATTCGCGTGCGGGATCGGGAGTCCAGCCCTGCCCAGCGCATTGAGCTTTCGATCGATCTTCCCGTCACCCGGCAGTGGTGGTTTTGGTCGATGATCGCCTTGATGGTTGCCAGTATGATCACCGCCGCCTGGCGTTATGTGGCCTGGCTCAAGCTGGAACGCAAACATTCGCTGGCGGTTGAACGCTCCCGCATTGCCCGCGATCTGCACGACGATCTCGGTGCCAACCTTGCCGAGATCGCCATGATCAGCGATTTGGCTCAGGAGCAGTTGCCGGAGGATGATCCGTCGCGCCAATCGTTGAATGAGATTTTCACCCGTGCAGAAACGAATGCCCGACGCCTTGGAGAGATCGTCTGGGCGATCAATCCCGCAAACGACACATTGGAACGCTTTGCCGGATTCCTTTGCAAGTTCACCCAGGATTACCTCGCGCTGGCCCGCGTCGGCTGCCGCCTCGAAGTGCCGGAACAACTACCGCCCCTGCCGCTCAATTCGATCCAGCGCCATCACCTGTTCCTTGCAGCCAAAGAGGCCATCCACAATGCCGTGCGGCACGGCAAGCCCACAGAAATTACCTTGCGCCTCAGCAACAGGGTTGATCGGATCAGCATCATCATTGAAGACAACGGCTGTGGATTTGATTCGTCGCAGCAAGCAGCCTCGGTCCGCGGCACCCACAACATGCGTGAACGCATGGAAAAAATCGGCGGGACCTTCACCTGCCACAGCGCGCCGGGCCAAGGTGCCACCGTTACTCTATCCGCTCCTTTGAAATCCTGACTCACACTTTCATGCCTCCTGAACCCGTCACCGTCGCCATTGTTGAAGACAGCCCCGGCCTTCGTCTCAATCTGGAAACCATTATTCAGCGGGCGGACGGCTTCCAGTGCGTCGGTTCCTTCGAGGATGGCGAGCAGGCGGTGGCCGCCATCCCGGCCCTCCGTCCGCGAGTGGTGCTCATGGACATCAACCTGCCCGGGATGAATGGTGTGCAATGCGTCGAGCGTCTTTCCCAGAAACTACCGGACACCCACATGATCATGATCACCGTGTATGACGACACGGACGCCATCTTTGATTCCCTCGCCGCCGGAGCCGGGGGCTACCTGCTCAAGCCGGTGCGCTCCGCCCAGCTCGTCGCCGCCATCAAGGAAGTCCTCGCCGGCGGCGCGCCCATGTCCTCGAACATCGCCCGCCGCGTCATTCAAACTTTCCGGAAACCAGCCCCTGCTGCCGCAGTAGCGACCGCTCCGGATGGAATGACTCAACTTTCCGCCCGCGAAAATGATGTGTTGGAATTGCTGGTCAAGGGTCTGCTCCAGAAGGAAATCGCCCATCAACTCGGCATCAGTTACTGGACCGTGCAAACCCACATCGCCCGGATCTACGAGAAACTCCACGTTCATTCCCGCGCTCAGGCCGTTGCCAAATTCCACGGCGGGTGATTTGCCCTGTAGCGTCGGTCTGCGACCGTCGCTGACTACCCCAGAGGGCGAAGTGTGATAGGGAAAGCCAATGTAGAAGCTCCACTCCCCCTCCGCATCCCTAGTTTAAGGGACATGACGGGATTTCAAATTGTGGCATGGTCCAGACGTCGGTTTGATCGACTTCCCGACTCCGCCCTCCGGAAACCCAATCCACGTTCTCTTGATGAAACGCCAATTCAGTCCATTCCTCCGTTCAGCCCTCTTCGCCGCCACCGTCTTCGGACTCGGCACTGCCGCCCAGGCGGGAACATATAGCTGGAACACCACGACTGGTAACTGGGATAGCTCCTCGGCCAACTGGACTGGTGCAGGCTCGACTTGGGTGGATGGCAACGACGCCGTGTTCAACAATACCGCCACGGCTTCGACTATTACACTGATTGGCACGATCAACGCGACGAGCTTGCTTATCGGCAATAATGGAAACAACGCCAACTACTCCATCACCGGCGGCACGCTCAACAACAGCGGCACGCTCATCGTGCAGGGAAGCGGTGGCAACAGCGGAAGTTATACCGCCAATCCCACGACTACAATCAACTCAAGCGTCGCGGTTGCCGGTTCCACGCTCATCGGACGTGCCAATCTAGCGATTTCCGGAGGTAATTACACGACCAACCGGTTTACTGCCAATCCAACCAGCGCAGACTGGGCCAATATAACGATTTCCGGAGGCACCGTGACCGCGACCAACGGAATCGACGGAACTCATGGTACGACCGGCAGCAATGGCAGCACCGCCACCTTCGCGCTCAATCTTAACGGCGGTACGCTCTATACGCCGTCGATCAGAGTGGCCGACCGGGAGGCAGGCACCAACAACAACGCCTGGCTGACCTTCAACGGAACCACGGTGAAGCCCACCGCCGATACCACCAGCTTCATCACTCTTTATGGTGGCAACCAGAATTCCTATATCTCCAACGGCGGTGCGATTATCGACACCTATGATGATGTGGCCGCCACCGCGCGCAACATCACCATCGGCGTCAACCTGAGAAACACCACCGGCCAGACCGGAACGCTGACAAAAAATGGTGCGGGCACGCTGACGCTCTCCGGAGCCAACACCTACACGGGAACGACGACCATCAACGGCGGCACGTTGGCCCTCCAGAACACGTATGGGAGTTCAGGATTCTCCATGGCCTCTGGCACGATGTTGGATTTGAACGTAGCCGGCACTGACCGGAATTGCGCGACCACCACTTTCAGCGGCACGGGAACACTTCTCAAGACCGGTTCTAATATGGTGGTATGGGGTGCTGGTGCGGCGACATTCAACCTCGGTTCCGGTGCCCTCATCGATGTGCAGGGCGGCACCTTCACGGGTGGCTCGAACGCCAACGAAGTTTGGACCTCAAACCTGTCCGACCTGAACGTCGCCAGCGGAGCGACTTTCAACACCGTCGAAGCCAATGTCCGGGTCAACAAGATCACCGGAACCGGCACGATCAAGACGGGCTATTCTGGCGCCGGATATGCGAACTTCACCATCGGTGTGGACAATGGCAGCAGCACATTCGGCGGTTCGGTCCAAAACTCCACGAGTAACGGCAACCTGGTTAAAACCGGATCCGGAACCATCATTCTATCTGGAAACAACAGCCACGGCGGCGCGACCACCATCAGCGGCGGTTCTTTGGAATTCTCCGGCACCAACACCATCGGCGCGGTGACCGCGAACGGCGGCGGCGTCAGCTTCACCGGCGGCACCACCACCATCAGCGGCAATCTCAGCCAGACCATGGATGGCGGGAATGCGATCACGATCATTAACAGCACGGTGACCATGAACCAGCTTTACAGTGGTGCCAATGATCTCGGTTCCATCGGCATGGCGTTCACGATCGGCGCGGGTGCCGATGTGACGGCGACCGGCGGCACCTTCAGCCGGACCTGGCGCGGTTCCGGCGGCATGTTCCTCAATGGAGGCACGCTGCGCACCTCGTATCTTGCCGCGAATAGCGCTTCGAGCGGACTCAATGACCGTGGCTATATCCATTTCAACGGCACCAGGATCGTCGCCACGGCGAACCAGAGCAACTTCATCCAGCTTGCGGGTGGAGCGAACTACGGCAATGAAAACTTCGCCAAACTGAATGCGACCACCACGTTTGATGCGGCGGGATCCAACATCGGAATCGGCGTCGAACTCCGGGGCACCGGCGGACTCACCAAGGATGGCGTTGGCACGCTGACTCTTTCCGGCGCGAACACTTACACCGGCGGAACCACGGTGAACACTGGTGTTCTCGAACTCTCCGGTTCCAACAGCGGCACCGGCCGCATCCGCGGCCCGCTCACCGTCAATGCCGAGGCGGAAGTGCGCCTCACTAACGACGACGGCACGGGCTTTGGCTACAATGATGCGCGCATCAGCTCGCTTTCCATCAACGGCGGCGCGGTTAGCTCGGCGGGAACCCTCCACATCTGGAACCTCGCGGGCGGCGTGAACCTCACCGGCGGCTCGCTTTCCAGCAACGACGGCGTTTCCTCGGCCACCGCTCCGCAGCTCGAATGGGGAAACACCACACTCACCAGCAACGCCAGCGCGGATACCGCCACTGTCGCCGGCCGCATCCACATCCGGCGCGACGCGGCCCCGATGCTACGGGTCAACGTGGCTGACGGATCTGCCGCCACCGACCTGCTCATCTCCGCAGCGCTCACCGAGTCTGGCTCGGGTTGCGGCTTGGTGAAATCCGGTGCGGGCACGCTGAAACTGGGTGGCGCGGTCAATCTAACTGGTTTCCTCACCGTTAATGCTGGCACGCTGGACCTCTCCACCGCCACGCTCGGCGAAAGCGCCCGCATCAACGTGGTTTCAGGGGCGCAGTTCATCCCGCCCACCAGCGGGCTTCCCGCCACGGCGGCTCTCTACGTCAACGGCCAGAAACTATCACCCGGCACCTGGGGCGCTCCGGGCAGCGTCGCCGCAGGACTGGCTCAATTCGAGTCGCCGGTCATTTCCGGCTCCACCGTGATCACCGTCCCGGACACCGGAATCTCGAACCGCGAACGCTGGAAATCGCTCAAATACGGCATTTTCAGCCACTACACTCGCTGGGCCACTGGAACCGGCGACGTGAACGAGGCCGCAGATGCGTTCAACGCGCAGCAATACGCCGACGATCTGGAGCAGGCTGGCGTGCAATATGTCGTCTGGACGGCTTGGCATGGGAGCACATTCCCGATGTTCCCAAGCCAGACGATGGTGAAATACGGCTGGCCGAATCGTTTCTCCACCCGTGATACCGTCAACGACATGATCGACGCGGTGAAGGCCAAGGGCATCCGCGTCTATCTTTACACCCATCCCTATCAGCCGATCACTTCGCCGAACTCGCGGCACAATGATTTCATCAACGAGCTCTATGCCGAGCTCATCGCCCGCTACGGTTCGCGCATCGACGGACTGTGGATCGATGAAAACCAGATCAACGGCGACCAGGACAGCCTGGTGGACTACAAACGCCTGATGACCACCATCAAGGAGGGCAACCCGGAGTTGGTGACGATGCAGAACGGCGGGCAGATGTACACGGTGGACATGGGCGGCCCGGAGATCGTCGGCAATTGGAATTTCGGTTGGTCCGAGTCCATGTATAACCTGGTCAACCCCGGATCCGGCCCGGGCATGGATGACATGCTGCGCACCACCGTGCTTGAAGCTTCGGCGAATTTCGAAGGTGGCGGCATGCATTGGAGTATCGATGGCGTGGCCAACGGCGGATTGGTGGAAACGACTCGCGCCTTAGCCCTCGGTCGCTACCTCGCGCCGATCCGCTCGTCCGTCTGCGAAACCACCCCAAGCGCCAGTTTTCCCCCGCCTTACAAGGATGGCCGGACCGTCAGCTACAGCACGGTGGACTGGGTGGCGACGACCTCGATGGATGAAACCAAGGAATTCATCCATGTCCTCAAGGCTCCTTCCGGAAACACGCTCACGTTGCCCGGCACCGCGGATGGCAAGGTGTTCAGCAGCGCGACCTTGATAGCCTCGCTGCAACCCGGCGGCGGCACCCAACAATACCTCGGCCTGCCGATGGCCATGCTCCAGACGCCGCGCGGCATACTGCTGACACTTCCCAGTGGTGTTTCCTGGAGTTCTCTCGATACCGTGATCCAGCTCGACGTTGTTTCTAAAGGTGGCTCTGGCATGGTCAATGACACCAGCACGTCCATCACTTACAGCGGATCTTCGTGGTATTATCAAAATCACCGCGGGACAGGGGAGTTCAACGATGACATTCATTCCACAACTGCCAACGGCGATTCATTCACCTTCACCTTCTCCGGCACCGATGTGGAATACATCGCCTCTCGCTCTGCGAATCGCGGTCCGGTGGACATTTACATCGACGAGGTGTTCCAAGCGACGGTGGACCTTTCGAGCGGAACTCCAACCGGCAGTCGCCAGTCGGTTTTCAAAAAGTCCGGTCTTGCCCGTGGCACGCACACGCTCCGCTGTGTCAAAATGGGAGGATCCTACATGGATTCCGACGCATTCCGCGTGAGCGAGCTTGTCAATGACGGCGATGCGGATCTGGCCGCCGGTTTCCCATCCACCTACAACCTCGGTGCCCGCTCAGCCGCTTACACTGGCAGGTGGCAGCCGGGCTCTGGTGCTGTGGCCTGGATCACTCCGGGAACCGGAATCCATGCAGGTGCGGAACCTCTAACAGGCTCCCTCCCCACTTCCGGTGATTCGTTCGAGTTTTCCTTCTACGGCACTGCGGCAAGCGTCACGGTGGGCAGCCAGCATGCCTGGGGCTATTTCTATTTCATGGTCGATGGCGTGTTCCAAACCAATGTCCAGGTCTCCACCAGCAGCGGTTTGCAAACCTTCTCCACCGGCACGCTGCCGCTCGGCAACCATACGATCAAAGGCATCGTCTGGAGAGCCACGGGCGATCCGTTCCAGCCCGGTGTGAACGGCTTCACCGTCACCCGGCCCGATTTGTGGAACTACCAGACCGGCCGCGGGTATGGCGAGATCGGCGACGATGTCCACTACACCGACGTCAATCCCGGCGCCTTCTCCTATGCCTTCACCGGCTCGGGCGTGGATGTGATCACCACCCGCGACAGCGATGCGCGCATGGCCTGGTTCGGCGTTTCCGGCATGGGCCGTTCGGTCGGAGCTCGCCGCAACAACTACTCGCCCGTCCGCCAGACCGGCACCAGCGTCTTCAGCATGCCGAATCTAACACCCGGTGCGCACAGCGTTTCCGTGCAGCATGGCGCGAATACCTCGGGGCTGAACTTCTCCTTCGCCCGCCTGGCCATCGATGCGCTCCGCGTTTACAAGGGCGAGTCCTTGTCCGCGGCTCCGCTCTATTGGGGTGCGACCGGTAACGGCGGCTCCGGCACCTGGGACATCGGAGGCACCGCCAACTGGTTCGATGGCGGGCAGGCGACCGCATGGCAGGACTTCGGCGGAAACGACTATAGCGCCGTCTTCACTGGCACAACGGGAACGGTGAACCTCGCCTCGAACATCAACGCGAACCGTCTCACCTTCAAAACCGCCGGCTACACGTTGCAAGGCAACAGCCTTACCCTCAACGGCAGCGCCCCGACTCTCACAACGGACGCCAACGCCACCATCGCCTCCGCGCTCGGTGGTTCATCCGGCCTGACCAAAGCCGGCTCCGGCACGCTGTCCGTCACCGGTCCTAACACCTACACCGGCGCGACCACCATCGCCGCCGGCACTCTGGCCCTGAATGGCTCCTATGCCACGTCCGGCTTCGCAATTGCCACGGGGGCGGTGCTGGATTTCAACGCCGCCACCGCGCTGAATCTGCTCGCCGTGACTATTTCCGGCACGGGCACGCTGCGCAAGACGGGTTCCAACCAACTCCTCTGGGGCTCCTCTGCCGCAGTCTTCGCCCTCGGCTCCGATTCGCTCATCGACGTGCAGACGGGAACCTTTGTCGGTGGTTCCAACGCCAACGAAAATTGGACTAACAACCTCGCTGATTTAAACGTCGCCGCCGGTACGATCTTCAAGGGAGTCGAGGCCAACGTGCGCGTCGATGTGCTCACCGGCACCGGCGTGATCCGCTCCGGCTATTCCGGAGCCGGCTATAGCGCCTTCACCTTTGGCGTGGACAATGGAACCGGGACCTTCAATGGCAGCCTGACCAATGACTCCGCACCGGGCAATTTCATCAAAACCGGCACCGGCACCCAGACGCTCGCCGGTTCCAACACCTACACCGGCACCACCACCATCAACGACGGCAAGCTCATCATCACCGGCAGCCTGAACAACACCTTGTCGGTCACCATCGCCACCGGCGCGACTTTGGAAATCTCCGGCTCGCTCGCCGTCACCGGTAGCATCGTCAACAACGGCACGCTCATCCTCACTGGCGCGCCGCAAATGAGCGCCTTGGGAACCATCACCAACAACGGCACGATCATCAACCTCGTGCCGGGATTCGCGCTTCCGCCCAATCTCGTGAACAACGGCTCGATTCAATCCGGACCCGGCGTGTCGGTTGACTACACGACATGGGCTTCCAATGCCGGTCTGGCAGGCGGCCCCGATTCCGACGACGACGGCGACGGACTCAACAACCGCAGCGAATACGCCTTCGCCCTCAACCCGAAATCCGGCAGCTCCGCCAATCCGATCACCATCCCGCTCAAGCCCGCCGACGGCACCTTCACCTACACCCGCCGCGATCCCGCTCTTGGAACGAACCTCGCCTACTCCGTCTGGACCTCCCCGGATCTGGCAAGCTGGACGCAAGACGCATCCGCCAGCCAGACCGTGACCTCCACCCAGGGCGACGTGCAATCCGTCCGCGTCACCATCTCCCCAAGCCGTCTCTCCAGTTCCAAACTCTTCGTTCAGGTTCGCGCCACCATCCCCTGATCATCTGTAGCCCCCCGGCATGGCCAATTTATGGCCAATCATGACCATGGCGGACGTCTGAGTTTTTAATCTATTGTGCTTTGTTACATAGAGTTCTCTCCGCGTCTCCACCCCAAAGGCTACTCACGGACCGATCCCTCTTTCATTCAAAATCCATCATTTGAAATCCAAAATTCCCTTCCCCCGGCATCCCTAGTTTTAGGGACATGACGGGATTTCAGAATCCGCCATGTTTGCATTGTTTTTCCCAAGTTCGCATCGGAACACCCGCTTTTTGAACACAGGTGGGTGATCCATGCATCATTTATAGTTTTCGATCAACCCTCCAACCTCATGAAAACCAAAGCCAATCCCTTCCTCCGTTCCGCTCTCTTCACTGCCGCCACACTTGCTTGCTGCCTCTCCGCTCAGGCCGGGGTTTACAACTGGGCCACCACTAGTGGTGATTGGGACACCTCCTCCGCCAACTGGACCGGCGCAGGCTCGACCTGGGTGGATGGCAACGACGCCGTGTTCAACAATACCGCCACGGCTTCCACCATCACGCTGAGTGGCACGATCAACGCGACGAGCTTGCTTTTCGGCAATAATGGGAACAACGCCAATTACTCCCTCACCGGCGGTGCGCTCAATAACAGCGGCACGCTCATCGTGCAAGGAAGTGGTGGCAACAGCGGCACCTACTCCAATAACCCTACCGTCACGATCAACTCGACCGTTGCGGTTACCGGCTCCACACTCGTCGGACGTGCGAATTTCACCATCTCCGGCGGCACCTACACGACCAGCCGGTTTACGGCCAATCCCACCAGCGCCGATTGGGGCAACGTGACGATTTCCGGCGGCACTGTGACCGCAACTAACGGCATCGACGGCACCTATGGAACGACCGGCAGCAACGGCACGACCGCCACCTTCGCGCTCAACCTCAACGGCGGCACGCTTTACGCGCCGTCGATCAAGGTGGCCGACCGCGAGGCGGGAACCAATAACAACGCCTGGCTGACGTTCAATGGAACCACGGTGAAGCCCACCGCCGATACCGGGACCTTTATCACACTCTACGGAGGCAACCAAAATTCCTACATCTCCAACGGCGGAGCGATCATCGACACCTATGATGATGTGGCCGCCACCGCGCGCAACATCACCATTGGCGTCAATTTGAGAAACACCACCGGGCAGACCGGAACGCTCACAAAAAATGGTGCGGGCACGCTGACGCTCTCCGGTGCCAACACCTACACGGGAACGACGACCATCAACGGCGGCGCGCTGGTGCTCCAGAATACCTATGCGAGTTCCGGGTTCTCCATTAGCTCCGGAGCGGTGCTTGAGTTGAACGTGGCAGGCAGTGACCGGAATTGTGCGACAACCACTTTCAGTGGTGCGGGAACACTTCTCAAGACCGGTTCCAACATGGTGGTATGGGGAGCCAGTGCGGCCACATTCAACCTTGGTGCCGGAGCTCTCATCGATGTGCAAGGCGGCACCTTCAAGGGCGGCTCGAACGCCAATGAAGTATGGACTTCAAACCTTTCCGACCTGAATGTGGCCTCCGGGGCTTTGTTTGACGGGGTTGAGGCCAATGTCCGGGTCAACAAGATCACCGGAACCGGCACGATCAGGACGGGCTTCGGTGGAGCTGGATACGCGAACCTCACCATCGGTGTGGACAATGGCAGCAGTACCTTCGGCGGCTCTATCCAGAATTCCACGAGCACCGGCAACTTGGTCAAAGCCGGTTCCGGAAGCATCATTCTCTCTGGAAACAACAGCTACGGCGGCACGACCACCATCAGCGGCGGCTCTTTGGAGTTCTCCGGCACCAACAGCATCGGTGCGGTGACCGCCAACGGCGGCAGCGTCAGCTTCACCGGCGGCACCACCACCATCAACGGCAATCTCAGACAGACCATGGATGGCGGGAATGCGATCTCCATCACCAACAGCACGGTGACCATGAACCAGCTTTACAGCGGTGCCAATGACCTCGGTTCGATCGGCATGGCGTTCACGATCGGCGCGGGTGCCGATGTGACGGCGACCGGCGGCACCTTCAGCCAAACCTGGCGCGGCTCCGGCGGCATGTTCCTCAATGGCGGCACGCTGCGCACCTCGTATCTTGCCGCTAACAGCAGCACGATCCCTTGGCTCAACAACCGTGGCTACATTCATTTCAACGGCACGAAGATCGTCGCCTCCGCGAACCAAGCAAACTTCATCCAACTTGTGGGCGGAGCGAACTATGCTAACGAAAACTTCGCCCGACTGGAATCCTTGACCGAATTCGACACGTCCGGATACAACATCGGCATTGGCGTCATTCTCAATGGCAGCGGCGGACTGAAAAAGTCCGGGCGCGGCATTCTCACGCTTTCCGGTGTGAACACCTACACCGGAGCCACCAGCGTCGATGGCGGCACCTTACACCTTACCGGCTCCCTCGCCTCGGCAAGCACTGTCACAGTCGGCGGCTCCACCGCCACAGATTCACCGACGCTCACTGGAGCAGGCGGCACGGTCAGTGGAAATCTCATTATCGACTCCGCAGGTGGCGGCGCGGCGGGAACCATCAATCCGGGCACCGCAGGCACCACAGGCACCCTCAATGCCGGAAACACCACCATCGCCGGCACTTATGCCTGCGACATCAGCGGTGTCGATGCTGACCTCCTCGCCGTCACCGGCGATCTAGATGTCAACGGTGCCACACTCGCGATTTCCGGCGCGCTCACAGCACCAAGTTATACGATCGCCACCTACACCGGTTCGTTATCCGGCACCTTCACCGTTACTCCGGCCCTGCCTTCGGGATATGCTTTGGATACCGCCACCGCCGGACAGATCAAACTAGTGCTCACCGCTAATGACTACGATTCATGGATCAGTGGTCCTTCTGGCTACTTCCCCGGTGAAACCGACTTGGCCATCATCGGCAGCACCGCCGATCCCGATGGTGACGGACTCACTAACCAAGAGGAATACGCCTTCGGTCTAACACCCAACAGCGGTTCCTCGGTCAATCCGATCCTCGCTCAGCTCAACAAGGATACCGGCACCTTCACCTATCAGCGCCGTAAGCCCTCGCTCACCGGTCTGACATCCTACAAGATCCTAACTTCCACCGATCTCGTCACTTGGGTCGAAGATACCACTGCCGGACAAGTCGCCACCGAAATTCCCTCCACGGACAACGAAAGCGTCGTCGTCACTCTGACTACGCCACCCGCCTCCGCGATGTTCTTCGTCCGCGTCAGCGCCAACTGATCTTCCATTCAATGTTCAGAATTCAACTTTCAAAATCCCCCGTCATCCCTCCTATCCGATGAAAGCCAAAGTCAGTTCTTACCTCCACTCCACAATCGCCCTTGCCACCATGCTCGCGCTTGGTAACGTGGCCCACGCTGCGACCTACAGCTGGGCCACCACCACTGGCACCTGGGATACGACGACGGCCAACTGGACCGGCACGGGCACGACCTGGGTCAACGGCAATGACGCGGTATTCAACAACACCGGTACCCTTTCCACCATCACCCTCAGCGGCACGATCAATGCTACAAGCTTGCTTGTCGGCAATAATGGAAACAACGCCAACTACTCCCTCAGCGGCGGTACGCTCAACAACAGCGGCACGCTCATCGTACAAGGAAGTGGTGGCAACAGCGGAAATTACGCCGGCAACCCGACCACTACAATCAATTCGACGGTTTCAGTGACCGGCTCCACTCTCATCGGGCGGGCGAATTTTACCATCTCAGGCGGCACCTACACGACCAGCCGATTCACCGCCAATCCAACCAGTGCCGACTGGGCCAACCTAACCATCTCCGGTGGCACCGTGACCGCAATCAACGGCATCGACGGCACTTATGGCACGACCGGCACCAATGGCACGGGGGCCACCTTCGCCCTCAATCTCAACGGCGGCACGCTTTACACGCCGTCGATCAAGGTGGCCGACCGTGAACTCGGAGGCGGCAATAGCGCCTGGCTGACCTTCAATGGCACGACAGTGAAAGCCACCGCCGACACCACAAGCTTCATCACTCTCTATGGTGGCAATCAGAACGCCTACATTTCCAACGGTGGTGCGATCATCAATACTTTCGATGACGTTGCCAACACCGCCCGCAACATTACCATTGGTGTCAGCTTGAGAAACACCACCGGACAGACCGGAACACTGACCAAACAAGGGACAGGAACGCTGACTCTCTCCGGTGCGAACACTTACAGCGGCGCAACTACCATAAGTGGAGGGACGTTAAAGTTACAAAATTCCTATGCCAGCAGCGGCTTCGCCATTTCATCCGGCGCGGTGCTTGATCTGAATGTGGCCAGCGGGTCGAGGGATGGAGCCAGTACCACCTTTTCGGGAGCGGGAACCTTGCTTAAGACCGGCGCGGGAACATCCGTCTGGGGCGGCGGAGCAGCTACCTTTTCGCTGGGGTCCGGTTCTTTGATTGACGTCCAAGAGGGTGTTCTCATCGGTGGCTCGAACGCCAACGAAGTCTGGACCAATAACAAATCCGACCTGAACGTCGCGAGCGGGGCGACCTTCAAAACGGTGGAAGCCAACGTCCGCGTGAACAAAATCACTGGGACCGGTACCATTGGCACCGGCTACAACGGCGCGGGCTACGCGAACCTCACCATCGGCGTGGACAACGGCAGCAGCACCTTCGGTGGTGTGATCCAGAATACCGATAACAATTCAAGCTTTGTGGGTAATCTGGTCAAGGCGGGCTCGGGCAAGATCACACTCGCAGGCAACAACACCTACAAGGGCACCACCACCGTCAGCGGTGGAACGCTGGAATTCTCGGGCAATAACACCATCGGTGCGGTGACCGCGAACGGCGGTAGCGTCAGTTTCACCGGCGGCACCACCGCGATCAACGGCAACCTCAGCCAAACCATGGATGGCGGACATGCGATCACGATCACCAACAGCACGGTGACCATGAACCAGCTTTACAGTGGTGCCAATGACCTGACTTCCCTCGGCATGGCCTTCACGATCGGCGCAGGTGCCGACGTGACAGCGACGGGTGGCGTATTCAGTCAAACCTGGCGTGGCTCCGGCGGCATGTTCCTCAATGGTGGCACGCTGCGGACGCCGTATCTTGCAGCCAATAGCTCGACCACATCGTTTCTCAACGACAGAGCTTACATTCATTTCAACGGCACCAAGATTGTTGCCACCGCGAATCAGAGCAATTTCATCCAGCTTGTCGGTGGCGTGAACTATGGCAATGAGAACTTCGCCAAACTGGAATCCACCACGACATTCGACACGGCGGGATATGGCATCGGCATCGGCGTCGAACTCCGGGGCACCGGCGGCCTGACCAAGGACGGCACGGGCACGTTGACCCTCTCCGGCGCGAACACCTACACCGGCGCCACCACCGTCAATGCAGGCAAGCTCGTGGTGAATGGCAACATCTCCACCAGTTCGCTAACCACTGTCGGAGGCAGCGGAACGCTCGGCGGCACAGGAACCATGGGAAACACTACCGTGAATGGCATCTTCGCCCCCGGCAATTCCATCGGAACGCTCAATATCAATGGCTCACTTGTGCTTTCGGGAATCGCGGACTTCGAAATCGACCCCACCAACGGAATCGGACTCAACCGCTCTTCGGATCTCGCGAATGTCTCTGGGGCCATCACGTATGGCGGCATCCTGAACCTGCTTTATGGAGGGTCGGCATCGGACTTCACCAGCGGCATGATTTTCAACCTGTTCGACGGCACTTCATTCAGCGGAAGTTTCAGCACGTTGAATTTGCCGACATTGACCGGCGGCCTCACATGGCAGAACCACCTCGCCACCAACGGCACTCTAAGCGTCGTGCCTGAGCCCAATGTGGCTGCCCTGCTCGGCGGCATGGGCGTGCTTGCGCTGCTGCGCCGGAGGAGGTGATGCTGAATTTTGAATGTTAGATTTTGAATGTTAGATTTTGGATACGGAATAGAAGAGAGAAGGCCACGGACTTCGTATGGGTTCTCCTCTCTCTTCCGTTTCGAATTTCATGCTTTGGATTTAGTGCTTTCTGAATTTTGCCTCTGGAGGGGCAATCCAAGGGCGGTGCGCGTTATGGGTTTCCGTGCGCCGCCCAACCTGTTTCCAGCCTTCTCACTCCGACTTTCCCGAAAATTGCCGCCATCCAGAACTGTATGGTTGCAGCTCCATGAGACCGCTTCACCGGGCCATGCCCACACTCGCCACCACGCGACTGCAAGGACCCATCGCGCCAGCGCCGACCGGAGCGAGTGCGCCACTTCAAACCACCACGAATCGAAAGCTTCCATGAATCCACTGAAATTTCCTGGCTTTATCTCGAATGAATCCCTCCCGGGTAATTCGATCTCACGGGCGCATGCCGCCATCACCAGATTCCGCGTCACCCGTTCACGCATCGCGCTGGTGGTTTCCGCCGCCCTTTGCATGCCCATATCGGCACAGCCCGCAGACCATCCTTTCGTCGCCGGGCAAGGCGACAACTCGCAGGTGCGCAGCAGCGACGCCAACTGGATGGCCCACACCCGCTTTGGGATGTTCATCCACTTCGGGCTGTATTCCATTCCAGCAGCTGTCTGGCAGGGACAGCAAACCGGACGCAACACCTACGCGGAGTGGATTCGTGCGCAGTGGGGTTGGCCCAATCCCGAAGGCATTCCCAAGGAGAAATATCATGTTTTGCTCAAGCAATTCAATCCGGTGAATTTCGACGCCGACGAATGGATCAGCCTCGCCGCCAAGGCGGGCATGAAGTATTTTGTCATCACCACCAAGCACCACGACGGCTTCGCGCTTTGGAATTCGGCGGTTTCCAACTACGACATCGCCGCCACACCCTTCGGCGCGAACGGACGCGACCCACTCGGCGAACTGGCCAAGGCTTGCCGGAAATATGACGTCAAACTCGGGTTCTACTATTCGCACTGGCTCGATTGGGAACACCCGGGCGGTGCGCTTCCGCCTTGGCCGGAGCGTTCCGAAGACCCAGCCATCACTCAACCCACGGATGCCGAATTCGCGAAATACTGGGAAGGCAAGTGCCTGCCGCAGGTGACCGAGTTGATCGAGCGATATAAGCCAGATATGTTTTGGTTCGATTCCTGGGGTGGCAGACCGCGGGATCAGGTCACGCCCGCGCGCCGCGACCAGTTGATCAAGCTGATCCGCGACAAGGCACCGGGCTGTATGATCAACGGCCGCATCGCATCCTATGATCCGGCCGGTGCGGACTTTGTTTCGATGGGCGATAACCAGTTCCCCGATGCAGCAAACGCGCCCAAAGTGCCGTGGGAAACGCCCGGCACGATGAACCATTCCTGGGGCTACAACCGCCTCGATTTCCAGTGGAAGTCGTTCGACCAACTGCTCGATACCCTCATCACCAACGCCCACCACGGCGGGGCCATCACGCTCAACGTCGGCCCGATGGGCAACGGCTCGTTCCAAGTAGCCGCCAAGCGTCGCCTGAAAGAATTCGCAGCGTGGATGGACATCAACGAGTCGGCCTTGCAGCCCACCCTGCGCAGTCCTTTCCCGGAAGGCAGCCTGCCCGATGGCATCCGCGGCACTCTTGGTGTCGATCCGGCGAAACCCTGCTTCAATCTGATCCTGCTCAAGCCGCGCCCGGCCGGCGAGCTTGTCATCCCGCAGCCGCTTTCAGTTGGAAAAGATACCGCTTTCCGCGCCATGGTGCTGGAAACCCGCGAGTTCCTACCCGTGAAAACCGACGATCAAGGGCGTCTTGTCATCAGCGTTTCGCGGGAGTTGGAAGGCATCAACCACGCCGTCATTCGCGTTGGTCCCGCCGCCACCACGCCCTATTTCTATGAAGATGGGCTGCCGGTGGAACCGGTGAAGCCAGGCAAGTTCTAGAAAACATCATCTGTAGCGTCGGTCTGCGACCGTCGCTAAATGGCCCCGAGGCCGGGATGCTAAAGAGAAAGCCAATGAAGAAGCTTCGCACACCTCAACTTATGAATCTCATCCAAAGAACATTCCTTCTTTCCACCGGACTCAGTGTCTTGCAGATGGCTCACGCCGCGCCAGTTCCAGTCCGTGCCACATTCTCCGAAGATGGAAGGACCCTTGGCATCACCGCACCAGGCATCGATTCGTTCGTCTCGGAATTCTCCGCAACCGTGGAAATCGACGGCGTCCAGAAGGTGCTGCGCTCCAGCGAGGGAAATCCGCGCAAGCCTTCGGGCAAGACGGTGGAAAAAACGCCTTATGGCACCGCTCAAGTCTCTGTTTCCACCGTGGAGTTTCCCACCGAAAAACTCTCAGTGGACCTGCGGGCCGGCCAAATCCCTGGAGTTCCGGGAGTGTTGGTCCAGCCGATTTTGCATAACCGCAGTTCGCAAGCGATCAAGCTCGTCTCACTGGCGGCCGTCGATATGCCGTCATCAACAGGCACCTTGTCGTTGCCCCGCGCTGGCGACAAAGTCTGGTTGAATCCTCAAGCTGCGGCCACCATCCGTGAAGGCCATGGCAAGTGCCAGGCGGATCGATCGACGGACGGAAACCCGCTCACCATCGGCGGCAAGGTATTCGCCCGCGGCCTCGGCACCCATGCCCGCAGCGAGATCGAGTTTTCCCTTGGCGGCGCATTCAAACGTTTCCAGGCCTCCGTCGGTGCCGACGACGAGAAACCAGGAGCCACCCTTGGCTTTGAAGTGCTGGTCGATGGCCAGAAACGCTTCGAATCCGGCGTGATGAAAACCGGCGATGCGGCCAAAGACGTGGATGTCGATGTCACCGGAGCGAAAAGCCTGCTGCTTGTCGTCAACGATGGCGGAGACGGCATCACCGACGACCACGCGGATTGGGCGGAGGCGCGCTTGGTTGTCGATCCTGACGTAAAAGCATCGTTCGCAGGACAAGCCGCGCTAGATCTAACAGGTTCCGCAAGCGACTGGCTCGCGACGGCTTACGCGCAGAGCACGAATGGCGGCCCGCCCAACTACATCGGCACGCTTTCCGAGCTGAGCGGTGGCCTCAACCTCCGCGAATACGGCTCGCTTTACCGCAAGGACGGCACGGGCTTCCTGTTTGCACCCGTCGGCGAACCCATTGCTTATCTTCAAAACCAAATCACCGGCACACCCGATGGCAAGGCAACGCTGAAGATCGTTTCCGAAATGAGCGGCATCACCGTCGATCCCGGCGAGTCCCGCGCCGGACAGCAGGCAGTGTTGCTGATGGAACCGCCTCGCCAAGCGCTGGATCGCTGGTCCGAATGGGTCGCCAAGACCCACGGCAGTCGCACCGCCAAAGGCGCGCTCGCCGGTTGGTGCAGTTGGTATCACCTCACCAAAAACATCAAGGAAAGCGACGTCATGGGAATCGTGGATGCCGTGAAAGCCGACCCCACCCGACTGCGCCCGCAGGTGATCCAGATCGACGACGGCTATCAGGACATCGACGGCAAGTGGGATGCCAATGAGAAGTTCCCCAAAGGCATGCCCTACTATGCCAAGCGCATCGCGGAAACCGGTGCCCGCCCCGGCATCTGGATGGCAATGACTATGATCGGAGTGAAACATCCATGGCTCCAGGATCCCGCCAACATGGAGGCGGTCTGGGACAAGAAGTTCAAATTGGAATCCGGCTTCCGTCCGGACGAATCCGGCTGGCTCGATCCGACCCATCCACGGGCCATCGCACACATCACCGAACGTATCCGCCATGCCGTGGACAGCGGGTTCACCTACCTGAAGCTCGATTTCAACAACATCGGCAATGGCGGCTGGTATGAGAAAAAGAAAACCTCATTGCAGATCATGCGCGAACACTACCAGCGCATCCGCAAGGCCGCCGGAGAGGATACCTACATCCTCGCCTGCATCATCGAGCCGAATCGTAGCGTGCTCGGCTTGGTGGATGCCCATCGCGACAGCCATGATGCTCATCGTGGCGGCGTGCGTTCCGCCATCAACGACGCGTTGCGGTCCTATCAACTCAACGAGCGCTGGTTTGCGATCGATAACGATATCTATTACATTGCGCCGGATGCCAGCGAAGTGGGCAACGTGCAAGGCGGATGGAACCTCCACCACACTTGGCTCAGCATGATGGGACTTTCTGGCGGCGCGGCGCTCACCTCCGATCCCTGGCACTGGGACGTGCTCAAACCGCAGCGCCGCACCGTGGAAATCATGCAGCCTCCTGCAAAAATGCGTTCCGAAGTGCTCGACCTCGGCATGTCGAAGGACTGGCCGCGCATCACCAGCTTGATCAAGCGCCCGTCGGGGAATTCAGCGGTCGCCCTGTTGTGGAACCCTGCGGAACAAGCGCAAAGCATCACACTCGATCTCACCCAAGCCGGGCTCGATCCGGCCCGCACCTACGCGGTGTGGTCGTTCTGGGATAACAAGTTCCTCGGCACCACCAAGGGAACCTGGAGCACGCCATCGCTCGAAGGCTGGGCCTGCCAACACCTCGTCTTCACGCCCATCGATGGTGCTGCTGCTGACAAGCCGGTGTTGATCGGTTCCGACCTCCACATTTCCTCGGCCGTGGCGGAGATCAAGACCATCACCACTTCACGCAAAGGCATCATGGTTTCTCTAACAGACGCCGGAGCACGCGAAGGAAAATTGTTTTTCCACAGCACCAAACCGCTCAAGCTCAAGAAAGCCACCGGACTCGAAGTCAGGACGGTCGAGCCCGCGGGCGAAAAAGTATGGTCCATCGAGATTCGCAACCGCCAAGCGCATTCCGGGCAGTCCCTACAACTGATCACTCCATGAAAACCAAACTAAGATCCTTGATTCTGGGCATCAACACCATGCTTGCCGCCACCGCCCTGGCGGCGGAGCTACCGGAAAAAGCCTATCTTTTTTCCTATTTCATCAACAATGGCGAAGACGGCCTGCACCTGGCTTGGAGTGCCGATGGTCTGAAATGGCAGGCACTCAACGAGGGGAAATCGTTTCTCAAACCCGAGGTCGGCAAATCGAAACTGATGCGCGATCCGTGCATCACCACCGGCCCGGATGGAACCTTCCACATGGTGTGGACGGATAGTTGGGACAGCGGCACCATCGGTCATGCGTCATCGAAGGATCTCATCACATGGTCGGCGCAGAAGGACCTTGCGGTGATGGCCCATGAGCCAAGCACCCGCAATTGCTGGGCACCGGAAATCGTTTTCGACGCGAAGGACAAACAGTTCCGCATCTTCTGGGCATCGACCGTCCCGGGAAAATTTCCGGAGACCGAGCATGGCGGGCAGAACGACCTGAACCACCGGATGTATTCGACCACCACCAAGGACTTTGTTTCCTTCACCCCGACCACGCTTTATTTCGATCCCGGGCATAATGTGATCGATTCCACTCTAACGGAATTCCGCGGCAACACGGTGATGATATATAAAGACGAAACTAAAGTTCCCGAGGCGAAAAAGAACCTGAAATTCGCCACCACCCCCAGCCCGGCCGGGCCGTTCAAGCCGGTGCCGGGAGATATCACACCGCCCGGAAGCTGAGTCGAAGGGCCCACCGCATTACATGTGGGTGACGAGGTGTTTCTCTACTTTGATGCCTACACCCGCCACCGCTATGAGGCGCTGGCGACTAGGGATTTCAAAACCTGGCGCGATGTTTCCAGCGAACTCTCCGTGCCGGCCGGCATGCGCCACGGCACCGCCTTCGCGGTTCCCGGAGCCGTCGTGGGCCGACTTCTGGAACTCTCGAAGCCTCCGGTGGGTGCACAGCCATGAGCCAGCTTGACGCCATTGCTTTATTGAATGGGCGGAATCATCCCGATTCCCCGTCGTGCCCGAATCCGTCGGTCCGGTGACAGGATTCGCGGGTATGGTGGCGTTAAGGCCAAGTCATACCGTTCATCCACTGGGGGATTCGGTTGAAGAGCGTTGGATGTTGGAATTACAGCAAGTTGCAAGAACCGGGCACGGAAAGATCCGTCCCCGTTTGTTGAGAAAATCCAAGCCATCGGTATGGCCAATTCATGGCCAATTGCGGCCATGGCCGTGGTCGGAATTTTGATCTAGGTTTCCCAGCCACCGCGTGTGCGATCAACCCAATGAATCCCCAAGATGAAAATCTCCAAACCCCGTTTCCGTGGCGCCTTGGGAAACTGGCGGCAGGTTGCCGCAGCCTTTGCGGCTGTGCCCTGATCTTACTCTCCTCAGCGGCTTCAGCTCAGACCGGCACCGGACTCACCGGCAAGTACTACGACGACACCACCTTCACCACGGTGGTGACCACCCGCACGGATACGGGGGTGAATTTCAACTTCACCACGTCCATCCCCAGCGGCACGGCGATCACGGCGGCGGATACCTATTCCATCGCTTGGTCGGGGCAGATTGAGCCGGCATATTCGGAGTTGTATACGTTCTTTGTCACGGCGGATGACGGGGCGCGGCTTTGGGTGAACGATGAGTTGATCGTGCAGCGTACCTTTTCGCAGGGCACGGGCGAGATGCGCGGGCAGATGCGATTGAAGGCCGGACATCGGGTGAATGTGCGTTTGGAATACATCCAACAGACGGGAAATGCATCCGTGAAGCTGGAGTGGGCTTCGGCTTCGCAAACGAGACAGGTGGTGCCGACGCTGCGGCTGTATCCGACGACGGAGATTCCCAATGGCGGCGCGGTGATGCGCGAGGTGTGGCACGGACTGGCGGGGGCGAGCATCAGCACGATGACGTCGAATGCGAACTATCCTAACAAACCGGCCTCACGCGAGTTTCTGACCTCGTTCGAGTGCCTGGCGCAGAGCTGGGAGGATTCGTTCGGCACGCGGGTCACGGGTTTCATCCGGCCGTTGGTCTCAGGAAATTACAGCTTCGCCGTGAGCGGTGACGAGGTGGTGCAACTCTACCTCAGCACGGACGCGAGCCCTGCCAACAGGACGCTCATCGCGAGCACGACAACCGCGACGGCATTCCGTGATTTTTCGGCGAATCCCTCCCAGCAATCCGCACCGCGCGCGCTTGTGGCCGGCCAGCGGTATTATGTGGAACTGCTGCACAAGGAGGACACCGGTGCGGATCATTGGTCGGTGGCGTGGATGCCACCGGGTGAGACGGCGTTCAGCATCATCCCGGGCACGGTGTTGATGATGCCGGGCACGGATCTGGCCACGCCGAGCACCTCGAATTATTTCAACACGCTCGCCACCGAGCAGCCGCGTCTGGGGGCGACGCGGGAGCGCTTTGCGTGGTTGAAAGCGGCCTACCTGAGTCCGACGGCGAGTGCGGCGAAAACGCGGGCCCAGTGGGTGGTGAGCACGGCAAACAGCGATGTGGCGAACAACACCCGTCACTATGGCAACGAGATCCCGCGCATGGCCCTGGCCTGGTGGCTCACGGGGGACAGTGTCTATGCGGAGAAGGTCTGGTCGAACATCAGTGAAACGATGGCGAATGGCGACTTCGGCGTGAAATGGAAGGGCTTCACGTTGCGGCAACTGGCCTTTGCCTACGATTGGCTCTATCCGTATTGGGACAGCACGCGGCGCGCGACACTGCTGAATTTCCTGGTGACCAAAGGCCTGAATTCGCAGGCGAACACCTACGGCAACAACATCGGCATCCTGAACGACAGCGGCTTCATCCAGACGGCTCTCGCGGTGGGCACGGGCAATGAAGGCGCGGCCGAGCCCGATCTCTCCCAGGCGGTGAACCAGCTCGTGCAGAAGATCAACCAATGGGAACCGAACAACGGCGCCTGGCATGAAGGCACCGACTACGGCACTCTCGCCAAGCTCGGACTCGGGGACGGCATGTTGTCGATGGAAACCGCGCTGGGTTCCACGTTCGGTGTCAGCCGCATCCCGGGTTTCTTCACGGCACGACGCGAGCCATTGAGCATCGCGAGCAACACACGCCAGCGTTTCACCTTTTCCGACATCGGCACGGGCAGCAACAACATGATGGGTTGGGCGAACTGGTGGGCCCGGCGCTTCGACGCGCCTGAGACCTATGACTTCAGCCGGCAAGTCGGCAACAGCACCTGGAATGCGCTGTTGGTCCCGGAAACAACGATTTCCCCCGCCCAAGGCCAGATCCACCCGGACCAGTGCTTCATCGGCCCGGCCGACAGCAGTTACAAGGGTTTCCAATATGTGGCGACAATGCGCCATAACTGGAGCGACCCCAAGGCCACTTTCGTCGGCGGCATGGGCGGCACCTACATGAGCCATGGCATGTTGCAGAGCGGCACATTCCAACTCTCCGCCCGCGGCGTGAAGTGGTTCGTGGACTTGAGCAGCGAGAGCTACAGTGTGCCGAGCCACAACATCACCACGCCGCGCTCCGGTGCGGATCGCTGGGACTACTACCGCAACCGCGCGGAAGGGCACAACTGCCTGATCGTGAACCCCACCTCGCAACCCGACCGCATCTGGAATGCGCCGTCCGCGCCAATGATCGCCTATCAATCCACGCAGAACGGGGAAAGGAGTTTCGCCGTCTGGGACCTGACGAACAATATCACCGGCGTGACCAAGGTGCAGCGCGGCATCCAGCTCCTCGGGCAGAGGAAACAAGTGCTCGTTCAGGATGAAATCGTGAACCCCACGCCGACCACATGCTGGTGGTTCGCGCATTGTTCGGCGAGCGTGGTCACGGAAATCAGCGCCGATGGCAGCAGCATCACCCTGAAATCGGGCACGGAAAGGTTATGGGGCAAAATCGTGGGCGGTGGCGGCGTGTGGACGGTGCGTTCCGCCCTGCCTTTGCCTACTTCACCCGCACCTGCTGAAAACGCGGACAACAGCGGCTACAAGAAACTCTCCATCCAGCTCACGAACGTCACGAACACCACGCTTGCCGTGTGGTTCGTGCCGCTCGCTCCGGGAGAAACGGCTCCCACGACGACCCCCGCGATCACCGCGTTGAACACTTGGAATCTCGCCGCGCAAAACGAATCTCCCATTGTGCGGAACAGCGGCGCGGACAGTGTCGGCGGCGCTCCCGTGGATGTGGACCTGCGCGCGCTGGCAAGCGATGACTGGACTCCCGTGTCGCAGATGACGTTCGCGGCCGGTAACGCGGTCGGCGGCACGGTCGTCATGCAGCCGGATGGTTTCACCGCGCGTTTCACGCCGACACCTGCCTTCCCCAGCGCGCAGAATTTCACGTTCACCGCGACCGATACGGACGGGGCGACGAGTCTTGCCGCTACCATCACCATCGGAGCCTCGCCGGTCATCACGAACTGGACCGCCACCGCGGGTGGCAACTGGAGCACGGCCTCCAACTGGGAATCAAGCCAAGCCGCCGTGAGCGGCCGTGGCAGCGAGGTGCGCGTGCTCAACGGCGTCACGCTCGCCCCGGGGGCGGCTTTCACCATCACCAACGACCGGCCCGGCACCACCCAGATGAACGTGCTTTCGCTGCGTGGCAGCCATGCCAGCGGCAGCGCCACCGTGACGACGACCGGCAATCCATTCCAACTCGTGACCAATGGCGCGACGCTGCCGCGCATGGAGTTGAGCGGACCCACGAGTGGATTCACCCATACGGTCAGCAACAACATCGAACTCGCCGCGGACACGACGTTCAACGGGGGCAACACCGGCCGGGTGAACTTCAATGGCGTGATCTCCGGGGCCGGTGGTTTCACCCGCACCGGCAGCTACACGACGCTCTTTTTCGGAAACAACAACTCCTATCAGGGTCCGACGATCATTTCCTCGGGCAGCTTGACGGTGGGCTTGTCGAGTTCCTCCACGGTCGGCAGCCTGGGCCTCGGGGATGTGACGACGAGCGGCACGCTCACGTTTCAGCGGGGCAATGCCTATGACGTGACCAATGCCATCAGCGGCACCGGCGGCATCGTTCAGAATGGCACCGGCACGCTCACGCTGAATCCGGAGAACAGCTACACCGGCAGCACGCAGATTTATTCGGGCGTGCTCGTCGCGGCTTCGCTGAACAGTGTGAACGGCGGAGAACCCGCGCTGCCGGAGAGCAGCCTCGGAGCGCCGACCACGGTGTCGACCGGCACCATTGGCCTCGCATCCAGCAGCAGCGCCACGCTGCGCTACGTCGGCACGGGTGAAACGACCGACCGCGTGGTGAACCTCCGCTCGACCGCCGGTGGAACGATCGAACACGCGGGCACGGGCTTGCTGAAATTCAGCAGCAATTTCACCGCCACCGGAGCGAGCACCAAGACGCTCACGCTCAGCGGATCCACGGCTGGCGTCGGCGAACTCGCGGGCGCGGTGGTGGATAACAGCACGACGAACAAAACGAATCTCGCCAAGTCCGGTACCGGCACTTGGGTGCTGGGCGGCGTTCATTCCTACACCGGCACGACGACTGTGGGCGGGGGATCGCTTGTCGTGAACGGCAGCATCGCCAGTCCCGCCGCGCTCACGATCAGCAGTGGCGCGCGGCTTGCGGGCGGCGGCAGCATCGCATCGCCTGTCACGGTCACCGGCACGATCGCTCCGGGTGATCCGTTTGGAACCATGACCACCGCGAGCACGATGAGCTTCGGTTCTGCAAGCCGTCTAACCTGGGAAGCGGGTGGCAATTCGTTGACTTCGGCGGACCGGTTGAGCACCGGAGCCTTGAGCATCACCACCGGAGCGAAGATCGACCTCGCACTGAACAGCGCGGGCAGCACGGTGAACTTCCTCCATAGCTTCTGGCGCACGGCCCGTAGTTTCCCAATCGTCACCGCGACATCCGTCACGGGCTCCTTCTCCATCGGAACGATCAGTGCCGATGCCGGTGGCCGTGCCGCCGCGACCTATGGCAGCTTCTCGCTGCAACACACCACCACGGGAGTGAACCTGCTGTGGACGCCGATCCCCGGATTTCCCGTGATCGATGACCCGGTGATCAGCCTGGTTTCCCCGACGGAAAGCGTGGTGTCCGTCATGGACGCCGCGCTGAGCCTGCGACTGGCGGTCGATCTAACGGGCGGCATCGGAACCTCCGTGGTATGGACGCAGGTGAGCGGTCCCGGCACGGTGGTTTTTGAAAACGCCGCCGCCGCCGATACCCGGGCGGCATTTTCCGCCGCAGGCTCCTACACGCTGCGCTGCACGGCCACGAACGCGGTCGGCTCCGGCAGCATGGATATCACCGTACTGGTCGAACAAACGGCAAGCATCAGCCTGCGTGACGGGGAGGAAAACTACGGTCATCAGGCCACCTTCGTGCGTGGCGATACCACCACTTGGAACAGCGGAGCCCGCGACCAGATTCTTCTCGGTCGCACCAACGCTGCGTTCCGCAGCTTGATCTCCTTTGACATTCCGCCGCTGGAGCCCGGAGAGACCGTCGAAGGCGTGTCCCTCGACTTCTGGGTCGCGCAGATCGGGTCGGGAAGCGGCGCGCTCGGCACCGTCGAACTCCGGAAACTGAACCGCGCTTTCGACGAGGGAACGGGCGATGGCATCACGGCCTCCAACGGAACCGGCACCGGGGCCGACTGGGCCACACGCACCGGAGATCCCGCCGATCCCTGGACCACGGCCGGACTTGGCTCCGGCACCGACTACGACCCCGGCGTGCTCGCCAGTGTCAGCGGCATCGTGCCCACCGCGCTCGCCGTGGGCTCCCAAGTGACATTCAGCAGCACTGGAAGTGCGATCCGGAGTGTTGTCACCAACGCCGCCGGAGCAAGCGAACCGCTCGGACTCATGCTGAAGACCAACACCGACACCACGCTTTCGAACCACTTCATCCGCCTCGCCTCCGACGACCACGCCACGCTCGAATGGCGTCCGCAACTGACGGTTCTAACAAGTATGCGTCCGGCCCCGGTTCTCAATCCCGGCACCGCCCCTGCGGCGCTTGTGGGCACCGCCGCCGCACTGAACGGCAGCGTCAGTAATGCTACCGCTGCCGCCTGGAGTCTCGTCAGCGGACCCGGCTCCGTTTCCTTCGCCGCCGCCACCTCGCCTGTCACCACCGTGATGTTCAGCAAGCCCGGCACCTACACTCTGCGCCTGAGTGCTGCAAATGGTTTCGGTGAGACCAGCCAAACACTGAGTGTTACTACTGCAGGCACCGCGCTAACGAATCGCGAATTCTGGCGGCAGACGCACTTCGGCACCACCGCTAACACCGGCGATGCAGCCGACGATGCCGATCCGAACCATGACGGAGAAGAGAACTTCCTCGAATTCGCCACCGGCCAGGACCCGAGCGCCTCCACCCTTGTCGTCAGCTCCCTGACAAAGGACGCCACGGGTCTCGAATTCACCTATGCTCGCAGCAAGTCCGCCGTCCAGGACGGCATCACTTACTCCGTCGAATACAGCGATCTCCTCACGCCGCCATGGACCACCGTCGGTCCCGGCACGGTTATCGCCGACGATGGCAGGCTTGAAACCGTGCGCGTCACCATCCCCGCTGGTCCGTCCGGCAGCCGCTTCCTCCACCTCAAGGTATCCAAACCATGATGTCCCGATTTCTATTCCTCTTCAGCTTCCTGCTGGCATCGCTTCTGCACTCTCCACAGGCGAGTGCCCAGTCCGGCACCGGACTGACCGCGAAATACTACGACACTAGTATTTTCACCACGCTCGTCACGACCCGCACGGACGCGACGGTGAACTTCGACTGGGCCACCGCCATTCCATCAGGCACCGCGATCACCAACGCCGACTATTTCTCGGTCGTCTGGACCGGCCAGATCGAACCGGCGTTCACGGAACCTTATGTGTTTTACCTCACCGCAGACGACTCCGCGACGCTTTGGATCAATGACCAGGTGGTCTGCCATCGCTCCTTTCCTCAATCCGGTAATCCGCCCGTCATCGGACAGATCAAGCTTGAGGCCGGCCAAAAGGTGAACATCCGGCTCGAATACTCAGAGCAGACCAGCAGCGCACGGGTGAAATTGGAATGGGCCAGCGCATCACTGCCGCGCGAGGTGGTCCCGCCCGCCCGGCTTTACCCGACCCGTGTGGCCAAGGCGGGCGGCTCGCTGCTCAAGGAGAACTGGCTCGGCATTGCAGGCACGGCTATCTCGTCGCTGACGGGAAACGCGAACTACCCGAACAGACCCGCTGGCCGCGAGTTCATCACCAGCTTCGAAGGCCTGGCCCAAGATTGGGCGGACAACTATGGATCCCGCGTCACCGGATTCATCGTGCCGAAAGTGACGGGCAATTACGTCTTCGCCGCCAGCGGTGACGACACCGTGGAGCTATGGCTCAGCACCGATGCAAATCCGGCGAACCGGACTAGAATTGCGAACGTCGCCGCCCCTACCGCTTTCCGCCAGTGGGACGCTGCTCCCGCCACCCAGCAATCCGCCCCGCGCACGCTGGTGCAGGGCCAGCGCTATTACGTCGAGCTTTTGCACAAGGAAGGCACCGGCACCGACCACTGGAGCGTCGGCTGGAAAAAGCCGGGTGACGCCGCGTTCTCGGTCGTTCCCGGCGAATGCCTGCTGCAGGCCGGCCTTGATCGAACCCAGCCTGCCCAGGCAAGCATCTGCAACACGATCGCCACCGGGCATCCGCGTCTTTACGCGACCGATGAAAGCTTCGCCCGCCTGCGCGCCATCTGGCAGAGCGGGACGCCCATCACGCCGAAAACCTGGACGGACTCCATCATCGCCGAAGCCGACGCCGTCATCCCCACCACGCCGGTTTCCTATCCTTTGAATGTCGATAGCGCCCGCGTGGTGATGAACAACATGTATAAACTCGGTCTCGCCTGGCAGATCACTGGCGACTCCAAGTATCCGGAACGAGCCTACACCGAGTTGGCCGCCGTCGGCGCCTTCGCCGACTGGTTCGACGGTCGCGGATTGCTCGCCACCTCCGAGACCATCCACGGCTTCGCCATCGCCTACGACTGGATGTATGGCTATTGGACCCAGCCGCGACGAGACACGATCCGCGCCGCCATCATCAACAATGGCCTCAACAGAGCCCTCGGCCTTTACAAGTCGAACTTCTGGGCACTCCGCAGCAATTGCACGAGCGCCAACTGGAACATCGTTTGCAACAGCGGCATCGCCACCGGAGCGCTGGCCGTGGGTACCGAGAGCGAGCCGCTTTGCGAAGAGATCCTCGCGCGGGCGATGAACTCCCTCCGCTCGAATCTCGTACGCTTCACCACCGATCAGGGCGGACTGCACGAAGGCCCGAACTATCTGGAATACGCGCAGCGCTACGCCATCCGCGGCCTCGCCGGTCTCGAGTGGTCGCTCGGCAGCGACTTCGGCCTCAGCGCGACGCAGGGTTTTTCCGAGACCGCCACCTTTCCGATCTACACGGCGGGTCCTTCCAATGTCACATTCGCCGCGAGCGACGACGCCGAAAGTTCCCCACGACGCGGCTGGCTCTGGCCTTGGTCCGCACGTCGTTATAACCAGCCGATCCACAACGCTTGGAACGCAGCGAACACCAGACCGATCGCACTCGACGCCCTGTGGTATGCGGACGGCGGCCTTACTCCCTCCAGCGCCGGGTCTCAGCCCGACCTCGCGTTCAAAGGCGAAACCGGCACGCCGTTCAAGTTGCAGGAATACATCGCGATGCGCGGCTCATGGAAAGATGCCCGCACCACCTTTGTCGCGGCCAAGGCTGGAGAAATCCTCACGTCTCACGGTCACTACGATGTCGGCACCTTCGCCCTCGACGCGCTCGGCAAACGTTGGTTCCGCGATCTCGGGAAGGAGCTTTACTCGATCGGAGTCCGGGGCACGGAGCTCTACCGCTACCGCGCCGAGGGCCACAATACGCTGGTGATCGATCCGGGCGCGGGAGCGGGGAACCTGAACCCGTCGAACAGCCCGCTCATCGCGTTCCAAGGGAAGGCCGGCGGCGCGGGAGCGTTTTCGATCTACGATCTAACCGCCGCGCACAGTGGCGTCAGCAGGGTATGGCGCGGTTTCCGGCTCATCAACAAGCGCAGAGAGGTTTTGGTACAGGATGAGATCCAGGCGGCCACCGGCAAGAACGTGTGGTGGTTCGCGCACTACGCCAGCCCGTCCACCACCGCACAACTGGGGCCGGATGGCACCTCGGTGATGCTGACGCAAGGAACCGAGCGGCTCTGGTGCAAGATCGTCAGCGGCGGCGGCACCTTCCAAATCCTGGATGCCGCGCCGCTTCCGACTTCGCCGAATCCGGCGGCGCAGACGGTGAACTCCAGTTACAAAAAAATCGCAATCAACCTCACCAACGTCACGAATACGACGCTTTCGGTTTGGTTCGTGCCACTCGAAACCGGCGAGCCAATCCCCACCACTCTGCCGACCATCACGCCGCTCAACACCTGGCAACTCTCCTCAGAAAACTATCCGCCGACCGTCGCTGACAGAACAGTTGTCAGCGTCAACAATCAACCGGTGGACATCGATCTCTCGACACTCGCCGAGGATGATAACACTCCCGCATCCTCACTTGGCTATCAAGTCTCGAATGCGGTCGCAGGCTCGGTGGTTTTGCTCGCCGACGGACTCACCGCACGCTTCACACCGACACCGGGCGCGGTCGGCCTCGCGGGCTTTGATTTCACCGCTACCGACTCGGGTGCCCTCGTCAGCAACGTCGGGACCATCGCCGTCGGTGGATCACCGATCACTTACACTTGGAGCTCCCTTGCCAGCGGAAACTGGAGCACCGCTTCCAACTGGATTTCAAATACTCCTGTCACCAGTTATCGCGGCGGGAACCTTCGCTTTCTCACCGGCCAAACCGTGACAGGCACGATCACCGCCACCAACGACATCGCCGGAACCATGCAGATGAACAGTCTCACTCTAGGCGGCAGCGGCAGTGCGACGGTGAACCTCGGCGGCAATCCGCTGCAACTCGTGGCGAACGGCCCCACGCTTCCCGCCATTTCGCTCAGCGGACCAACCGGCGGCTTCACCTACAACGTCAACCACAACATCGATCTCGCTGCGGACACGACCTTCAACGGTGGCAATTCGGGCCGGGTGAATTTCAACGGCGTGATCTCGGGCACGGGTGGTTTCACCCGCACGGGGAGCTACACCACGCTCTTCTTTGGAAACAACAACACCTATCAGGGACCGACAGTCATCACCTCGGGCAACCTGACGGTTGGCTTGTCGGGCAGCACGTCCACCGTGGGCAGCCTCGGCACCGGAGACGTGACGACGAGCGGCACGATCACGTTCCAGCGGTCGAATGCCTACGATGTGACGAATCAAATCAGAGGTGCCGGCGGAATCATTCAGAACGGCACCGGCGCCCTCACGCTGAACCCGGAGAACACGTATACAGGCAGCACGCAGATTTACACGGGAGTGCTCGTCGCCGCGTCGCTCAACAGTGTCAATGGCGGTGAACCTCTGTTGGCCGGCAGTAGTCTGGGTGCTCCGACTTCAGTCGCCAGCGGCACCATCGGCCTGGCATCCGGTGCAAGTGCCACGCTGCGATATGTCGGCACGGGGGAAACGACCGACCGCGTGATCAATCTGCGCTCCACCGCCGGCGGCACCATCGAGCAGGCGGGCACGGGCTTGTTGAAATTCACCAGCGATTTCACCACCACCGGAGCAAGCACGAAAACCCTCACACTTGCGGGTTCGACTTCGGGTATCGGAGAACTCGCCGGTGCGGTGGTGAACAACAGTACCACGAACAGGACCAACCTCGCGAAGTCCGGAACGGGAACCTGGCTGCTCAGCGGCACCAACACTTACACTGGCACCACGGCGGTGAGCGCGGGCTCGCTGGTGATCGATGGCAGCATCGCCAGCCCTGCCACTCTAACAATCAGCAGCGGCGCACGACTCGCTGGAAGCGGCAGCATCGCATCTCCGGTCACCGTCACGGGCACGCTGGCTCCCGGCAATCCGCTTGGAGTCATGACCACGACAAGCACGATGAGCTTCGGCTCCGCGAGCCGCTTGAATTGGGAGATCGGCGGCAATGCTCTGGCACTCGCGGATCGCTTGAGCACGGGGGCGCTGAGTATCACCAACGGTTCGAGGATCGACCTTGTGTTCAATGGCACCGGCAGCACGGTGAACTTCCTGCACAGCTTCTGGCGGACGCCCCGCAGCTTCCCCGTGGTGAACGCGACCTCGCTCACGGGCAGCTTCACCCTCGGCACGATCAGCAACGATGCCGGCGGGCGCGCGGCTGCGACGTATGGCAGCTTTGCCCTGCAACACACGCCGACTGGCATGAATTTGCTTTGGACACCCATCGCTGGATTTCCGGTGATCGATGACCCGACGATCGCGCCCGTTTCTCCCGCAGCGAACGTCGTCTCGCTGGTGGATGCGGCCTTGAGTCTCCGATTGAATGTCAACGTCACCGGTGGCGCGGGGAGCACCGTGGCTTGGACTCAACTCAGCGGTCCCGGCACAGCGACGTTTTTCAATCCGTCCGTCGCCGACACCCAGGTTGGTTTTTCCGCAGCAGGTACTTACACGCTGCGCTGCACGGTTACGAACCAAGTCGGAGCAACCAGCACGGACCTCACCGTGCATGTTGCCCAACAAACAAGCATCACGCTGCGTGAAGGTGAGGCGGACTACGCTCATCAGGCCACCTTCGTGCGAGGCGACAGCAGCACGTGGAATAGCGGCGCCCGCGATCAGATGCTCGTCGGCCGCACCAATGCTCCGTTCCGTGCCTTGCTCTCGTTCGATATCCCGGCTCTTGAGCCGGGCTTCAGCGTGGACAGCGTCTCGCTCGATTTCTGGATCTCCCAAGCAGGCTCCGGCTCTGGCACGCTCGGCACATTGGAGCTCCGCGAATTGAACAGCACCTTCCTCGAAGGAACGGGCGATGGCAGCAATGCCACCAACGGCGCGGGCACCGGCACGGATTGGTCCACCCGCACAGGCGATGCCGTCGATCCCTGGGCCACCGCCGGTCTCGGCTCGGGCACCGACTACAATCCCACCGTGCTCGCCAGCACCAGCGGCATCGTGCCAGCCAGTCTCGCCGTGGGATCACAGTTGTCACTCAGCAGCACCGGCACCGCTTTGAGAAACGCGGTCACCAACGCAGCCGGTGCCACCGAACCACTCGGACTCCTGCTCAAGACCTCCACCGATACCACCCTCGGGACTCATTTCATCCGCCTGGCCTCGAACGATCATGCCACGCTCGAATGGCGACCTCGGCTCACCCTTCAAACCAGCAATCGCCCCGCGCCCAACGTGAATCCCGGCACGGCTCCGTCTGCGGTGGTCGGTGCCAACGCCGCTTTGAACGGCGGCGTGACTGACGCGACAAGCTCGACGTGGAGTCTGGTCAGCGGACCGGGACTGGTCTGGTTCATCAATGCCACCACGATCAAGTTCAGCGCACCTGGTGTGTATTTGCTGCGGCTTTCCGCCGTGAACGGAAACGGCGAAACGAGTCGAACTCTCAGCGTGACCGTGACTGGAAGCGCCATGACTTTGATAGAAATCTGGCGGCAGGACAACTTCGGCAACCACACGAACACCGGCACCGCCGCCGACACCTTCGACGCGAATGGCGACGGCGAGCTGAACCTCCTCGAATTCGCCACCGGCCAGAACCCGAACGCTTCCACCCGGGTCGTTAGCTCGCTGATAAAAAATGCCGCGGATATGGAATTCACATACATTCGCAGTAAAGCCGCCGTTCAGGACGGTGTAACATACTCCGTCGAATACTGCGATCTTCTCACGCCCCCATGGGCCGCCGTCAATCCCGGCACGGTCATAACCGACGACGGCACGCTGCAAACCATGCGTGCGCAAATCCCCGCGGGTCTATCCGGCATGCGCTTTGTCCGACTCAAAGTCTCTAACTAGCTAACTACAAATCCGTAGCCATCATCATTTTATGAAACGAGCCATCCTGCCACTGTTCATCAGCCTTGTAGGCACCGCATTTGCTGCTCCATCCGCCGCCCAGTTCGGTGAAATGACCACCCTCGACAGCTTCGGCGGTCCTTCATCCGGCACCTACAAACCCACACCCGCCGAAGCCGAACGCATCGCATGGTTTCGCGAAGCCAGATTCGGCATGTTCATGCACTGGGGGCTCTACTCGAAGATGGCCGGTTACTGGAAGGGCAAGAAAGTCACTGGCGGCGAATGGGCGCTGAAGCTGCAGAGACTCCCGATCGAGGAATACCGCGAACTCGCCAAGGAGTTCAATCCGGTGAAGTTCAATGCCGATGAATGGGTGCTGCTGGCGAAGTCCGCAGGCATGAAATATATGGTGATCACTTCCAAGCATCACGATGGATTCGCGATGTTTGATTCGGACGCAAGCCCCTACAACATCGTGGACGCCACTCCCTTCAAGCGCGATCCGATCAAGGAACTCAAGGAGGCCTGCGACCGCCACGGCCTCAAGCTCGGACTCTACTACTCCCACGGCCAGGATTGGAACGAACCCGACGCCTATGGCAACAACTGGTCGTTTCCGGGCTACAAGCGAAACATGGACAAGTATCTCGATGAGAAATCGATTCCGCAGATCCGCGAGCTCTGCTTGAAATACAAACCAGCCATCCTGTGGTTCGACACCGCCGGCGACATCACTCCGGCCCGCGCCGAACAGATCGCAAGGATGGCGCGGGAACTGGTTCCCGGCATCCTCATCAACAGCCGCATCCAACTCGGCAAGCCGCGTGGCCTGCCCATCACCGACTTCGATGGCAGTGGCGACAACGAGGCATTCCACCAGTATCACAATGTGCCGTGGGAACTTTGCGGGACGCTCAACAGAAGCTGGGCTTTCAAGGAATGGGACAAGGATTTCCGGCCCGTTAGTGAGTTGCTTTTCCATTTGATCGACGCCGCTTCCAAGAATGG
Source organism: Verrucomicrobiaceae bacterium (assembly GCA_027486655.1). Classification (GTDB taxonomy): domain Bacteria; phylum Verrucomicrobiota; class Verrucomicrobiia; order Verrucomicrobiales; family Akkermansiaceae; genus Luteolibacter. The sequence goes on from JAIXOR010000016.1 coordinate 144,203, forward strand.
CAACTACCTGCTCAACGTCGGCCCCACTGCCGAGGGTGTCATCACCGAACCATACGCCTCGCGCCTCCGTGAAATGGGCTCGTGGCTCAAGGTCAATGGCGAGGCGATCTACGGCTGCGGCGGTACCGTCTGGGGCAACGAGTTCGGCGACTTTGGAACGGTGGACGGCAAACGGAAATTCATCGCCGCACCCGCCAACTGGCGCTGCACTACCCAACCCGGCAAGGTTTACATCCACGTCCTCAACTGGCCGAAAGATGGCAAACTCGAACTGCCCGCCTTGAAGCAAAAAGTCACCAAGGCCCACCTGCTCGCGACTCCCACGGCCGTCGTCAAAATCGGGCAATCCGCGGACAAGGTCGTTCTGAGCTTGCCGGCGAACGCGCCCGATCCGATTGCCTCGGTGGTTTGCCTGAGCCTGTGAAGACGATCTATCCATGCGTAATCCAGTCATTATCGTCTGCCTGATTCTAGGGTGTGTTTTCCCGGCGTTCTCCCAGCAATATCAGAAGCATGTCTTCAAAACCGTCCCCTTCGGCGGCGGCGGATGCGTGACCGGGATCATCACTTGCCCCACCAAGAAGAATCTCATCTTCGCCCGCACCGATGTCGGTGGGGCTTTCCGCTGGGTGGAATCGACCAAAAGCTGGAAGAGCCTGCATTTCGCCGCGCCCCGGCCGGGCCTGCTCTGCGTGGAAAGCATCGCGATCGATCCGTCGTCGCCGAACCGCGTTTATTGCGTGGCCGGACAAGGCTATTTCGACGGCGGGGCCACCAAGTTGATGCGCTCGCTGAATTACGGCGAAACCTGGGAGTTGGTTGATGTAACAAAACACTTCAAGGCCAACGGGAACGCCGCTGCAAAAGGGGCAGGGGAGCGACTGCGGGTCGATCCTAACAAGGGGAACATCCTTTACTTCGGCTCACGCACCACCGGCTTGTGGAAGAGCAACGATTACGGATCGACGTGGAGCAAGATCACTTCACTGCCAGTGGACACGACACCTTTCGATAAGGGCATCCACTTCGTCGAGTTTGTCACTGAGACCTACGGCTCGGGCGTGGAAACCCCGGCGATCTACGTCGGGGTGGGACGCAAAGGTGATCCATCGGGAACTTCGGAGACCGCGAATGTTTTTCTCTCAAAGGACAAAGGCGCGACATGGATTCCCATTTCCACCCGCAAGGGAAACGGAACGGCATTCCCCAATCCTGACCACACGCCCGGACGCAGTGCTTACGGCGGCGGAAAGATCTACATTACCTATGGCGATGCACCCAAGGCCTGCCTCTGGCGCTACGATCTCCGCAAGGACCTCTGGGAGGATGTCTCGCCGGACGATCCTGCGAAGATCTTCGGAGTGTCGCTCGATAACCGGAAAAACCCATCAGTCATCGGGCTCAGCACCAACGCCCAATACCTTTGGCAAGGCTGGCGTCCGAAGTCCAACACCTACGGCGATGACATCTTCCGCGGTGCGATCGATCCCACCGGCAAGCTTTCCTGGGACAAGCGCCTTATCAACAGCAAGGCGGCGGTTTACGATCCAAAGTGCATTTTCCAAAACGGTGGTCTTCACTGGGCCTGGTGTGCGGAGATCGATCCGTTCAACAAGAACCGCATCTTCGTCACCTCGGGCAACGGGATCTATTCGTCGGACAATTTCACCGAAACCCCATCGGTCTGGTATGCCAACGTGCGCGGCTTGGAGGAGACGATCACCATGGACGCCGCGTCGATGCCCGGTGGCAAGTTTCTCCTCGCCCTCGGGGATATCTCCGGCGCGACCTACGACGACCCCACGAAATACGGCGTGCGCTTCGTGCCTGCCCAAGCGGTGACAACGTCGGTCGATTACGCCCGGTTCTCGCCGAACAAAACCCTGCTGCGCTCGGGCAGCAACCGCAAAGCCAGCGGCATCGAAGGCCCGGTCATGTTCTCCGATGATGGCGGACTCACATGGGTCGGCGTGCCGATCAGCTCGGTGCCGCTGTCGCCCGCCGTGCCGAATCCGCCCACTCCGCGTGACAAGGGATTGAACTACGGTTGGTCAGCCATCAGCGCTGATGGAAAGATCATCGCCTACAGCAATGACTGGAAGGTGAACGATGTGAAATATTACGGGATTTTCTACACTTTGGATCGTGGCAAAACGTGGAAGGAATTCCCATGGACCTCCGATCCGAAATCCAAAACCTTCGTGGTTTCCGACAAGATCAATCCGAAGGTGTTTTATGTCATGCTCGGAAAACAAGTCCTCGTTTACACATGGAACGGCACGGGCTTCGACATGAAAACCCACGCCACCCCCGCGCCCATGCGCGCGAAGATCCGGGTCAACCCACTCGTTGAAGGGGAATTCCTCGGTTGGGGAAACAACAAGTTGTTCCTGTTTTCCGAGAAAGGTGCCAGGAGCGTGCCGCTCACCGGTTTCACCGCATGCGCCATGGCAGGGTGGGGGAAACCTGCCCCGGGTCGCACCAATGCCACCATTTTCGCTTACGGGAGATATGGAAAGGAGACCGTGAACCGCATCTATCGATCGGATGATTCCGGCACCACCTGGGTGCGTGTCACCGATGACACCCAGCAATTCGGAGGCGCTCCAAGCAATGATCTGCTCATCGGCGATATGAATACCCATGGCCGGGTGTTTTTCGCAAACTGCGGTATCGGCCTGGTCTATGGCGACATCGAACGCTCATCCAATCAATGAAAACCAATCGATCATTTTCGCTCGGCATCGCGCTGATTTCGGCTGCCTCACCCGTTTGGGCGGCACCACCGTCCAGCGATTACGAACTGCTATTTGCAGACGAGTTCGACAGCAACGCCCTCAACGCGGCGCACTGGAGATACCGCGAGGACGTCCGCAAGGGCGGTTATTTCAACGGGCTCAATCTCAAGGAAAACGTCAGTGTTTCCGGCGGACAATTGCGCATCGTTGCGCGCCACGAGAAAATCAAGGGCAAGCCCGAATACACCGGCGGCGGAATCATCAGCAAATACCAGTTCGGCTACGGATATTACGAGTGCCTCTCTCGTCCGTTCATGGCGGGCAAGGGCGTCCACACCTCGTTCTGGCAGCGGGGCGGATCGGTGCCGAACAACAACATCTTCGAGATCGATTCCTATGAAATCGATTCCACCCAGTATCTATCCACCAACAACCTCTACCTCTTGCTCGCCCGCAAGGGCTACAGGGAAAGCCCTTGGCCGCATCGGGGGCATGTGCCGTTCAAGTTCCAACAGGACGGCTCGTTTCTGGATGCCTACGAATACACTCCCGACGGCATCGTTTTCTATGACAACGGCAAGGTCGTCGCCAAGGCCGAGTGGGAGGATCTCACCGCCGCCCAGTGTGTCTGGCTCACCGCGCTCAATGGCTGCGGCAAGGTGGATGAAGGCAAACTTCCCGGTGAATCGACCTTCGACTACTTCCGCTATTACGCCAAGGACTACCCAGGCGTGAACCTGCTGCCTAACGGAAGTTTCGAATACAATCAGGACAAGATCGACCCCTCAGAACCAATCTGCTGGGTGGTCGAGGGCGACAATTTGGCAGTGAAAGTGGTCGAGGGAAATTCCGCCCACGACCGCCATCACCTCAGACTCGGGCGGCAGGGCAAGGCTTACAGCACGACGCTCCGGCAGAAGCTCGAATTCATCCGCAATGGCGATTGCACGCTCACCGCAATGGTCCGCCGGTCCCGCGGTTCGCAATCCGCAAGCCTCCGGGTGACTGGCTGCGGCGGGCCGGACGCCTCCGTTGAAATTCCAGCCGGCGAAACGTGGACGAAAATCTGTCTTCCGAAAATTTCGGTCACCAATCACACCGCGATGATTTCGATCCAGGCAAGCGGCGAAGCGATGCAATGGCTGGAGTTCGACGATGTGCGCTTCATGAAACCGGCATTGCCAGATCAAAAGGTCCGCGAGCCGAAACCGTTCGTGGTCTGCGGCGATCCGATCTGGTCGCTGGCCCGCAAGGAGCCGATCACCTTCACCGGCGATGACAAATTCTACTTCTTCGACCGCAACGTCGGCTATGGCGACGCCATCACGGTTTCCTTCATCATGAACCCTGCCAAGCTCGCCGCTACTTCGCCGATCGAGCGCATTCCGGCCAAGGGCAATGCAGGTTGGGCTGTGCAGTTGCGGGCGGATGGCGATCTGGTTTTCCGCATCGGCAGCGGCGAGAATCATACCGATGTCGTCGCCAAGGCCGCCTACGTGGCGGGGAGTGAAACGCGGGTGACCTGTGTGTTCGATAAAGGCACAGCCAGCATCTATGCGAACGGGAAACTGTTTCAAAAACAATCCGGCATCCCACAAACCACCAAGGATGACACCAAGGCCGGCCGACTCGGAGCGGTCGGTGACACCTTCGAGGCCATCGGCGATGTCACAGTGGCGGCGGAGAACCAAAAACCCCGCAAGGCCGCGAAGTCCGTCAAATACGTCGGCACAGTGCGTGACGTCCGCATCCACAACCGCGCCCTGCGCAGCAGCGAAGTCGCGGTCCTGTCATCTGAATCGTACTAATACCTTTAATTCCCATGAAATCCTCACTCAGTTCCCTAACGGCGTTCGTCGTCTCTGTCTTGTCTCTGTACCAACCGCTGCATGGCCAGACTTCGGTCCGTGGTCCGCTGCAGCCAGAGCACAAGCCACCCCACAAGTTCCAGACGTTCTCCGAAGCTCGTTGGGATGCCAGTTCGCTTGCTCCGAAGGGTGCCGCGAAGTGGTGGCAGGATGCACGCTTCGGCATGTTCATCCACTTTGGCGTCGCCAGCCTGAAAGGCGTCGAACTCGGCTGGGGGCGTGGCACACGCCTGAAGCCCGATACCTCCCAAGTCGGACCGATCCCCGACGAAATCTACGACAATCTCTACAAGGAATTCACCATCGAGAAGTTCGATGCGAAAAAGTGGGTGGAGTTGGCGCGGCAGACCGGCATGAAATACATCGTCGTGATCACCAAACACCACGACGGCTTCCACATGTGGGACACGGCGTTTTCGGATTACAAGATTACCAAGTCACCCTTTGGTCGCGACTACCTCAAGGAACTCGTCGATGCCGCCCATGCTGCCAAGATGCCCATCGGCGTTTATTTTTCCCAGAGGGATTGGGTTCATCCCGACTACGACCCGCGCGGAGCCTATCCCGGGCGTGACCACAAGAGATACATCGAATACCAGATCAACGCCGTGCGCGAATTGCTCACCAAGTATGGCAAGATCGACATCCTCTGGTTCGACGCCGCCTGGTGGGGCGGAATGTTCAAGGAAACCGACTGGGATTCCGAGCGTCTCTACCGCGTGGCTCGCGAATGCCAGCCCAACATTCTGATCAACAACCGCGCCTCGATCCCAGGTGATTTCGACACACCCGAGCAACACGTCGGCGGCTTCCAGGCCAACCGCCCCTGGGAATCGGTGATCACCCTGACCGGAAGTTGGGGATACAAACCGGAATCTCCACTCAAGACGCCGAAGCAAGTCATGGACTTGCTCATCCAGTGCGTCACTGGCGACGGCAACCTGATGCTGAACGTCGGCCCGATGCCCACGGGAGAGGTGGCGCCAAAGGAAATCGAAGTGCTCAAGGTGGTCGGTGACTGGATGGGAAAATACGGTGAAAGTGTTTACCAAACACGCGGCGGTCCGCTGCGCAACGCCGCCTGGGGCGGCACCACCTACCGGGGGGATACGGTCTATGTCCACGTCCTGAGCTGGCCCGGTGAAACGCTGAAGTTGCAGTCGATTGAGGAAAAAATCCTCTCCGCCAAAGCGCTCACAGGTGGTGAGGTGAAGTTCGAGCAAACACCGACGGGCATTTCGCTGACTCTGGCGGAAAAAGACCGCAATGCGCTGAACTCGGTGATTGAACTCAAGCTGGATAGACCTGTTTCCAAAATCTACTCGGGCAATGGCACCGCTTCGATTTTCGATGGTCCCGGCTACGGCCAGCTCTTTTCAGGCGCGGCCACGTTGGAAACGAGTTCTAACGCGACCGGCAAGAGCGCGTCATCCGCCATCCATACAAAGAGCGAAACGAGCCCGTGGGCCGTTATCGATCTTGGAGCGCGCAAGAACGTCAAAGGCGTGCGCATCACCAACCCGACCGGCACCACCAAGGCCAACGGACTGGAAATGCTGGTCTCCGAGGACAAGGCAACATGGACCTCCGTCTGGAAAGCGGACTCCGACGCGGCGGTGTGGGAGGTGCCGGTCACCCAGTTCACCGCCGGGGCACATGTTCCCGGCGTGCCGGCAAGGTATTTGAAACTCCAACTCCACCCGGCAAAGGCCGCGCCGCTTGCGCTCAAGCAGGTCGAGGTCTTCGGCGACGCATCCAAACCATGACGCCCATGAAATCCCTTTTCCTTGCCGCCCTGTGTGCCGCGCTGGCAGCGCCAGCCGCAAACGCCCAGCTTCCAAAAGCCATGGCCGAGCTGCCACCGCTCACCGAGACTCCCGCACAGCGCGATGCCCGGATGCAATGGTGGCGCGACGCGAAATTCGGTTTGTTCATCCACTGGGGGCCGGTTGCCATCCAGGGTGTGGAAATCGGTTGGGGTCGCAAGGCACCGCGCACCTACGACATCAACGGCCACACTGGCCGCGGCTCCGACCCGGAATACGACAATCTTTACAAGCAGTTCAACCCCGTGAAATTCAACGCGGCGGAGTGGGTGAAGATCGCGCAAGACGCCGGCATGAAATACCTCGTGCTCGTCTGCAAGCATCACGACGGGTTCTCGATGTTCCACACCGAGTTCTCCGATTACTCCATCGCCAACGCCCCATTCAAGCGGGACATCGTCAAGGAACTCGCCGACGCCTGCCACAAGGCGGGGCTGCGCTTCGGCGTCTATTATTCCCAGCGCGATTGGTATCACCCGGACTATCTGCTCGGAGACAATCGGAAATACAATGATTTCTATCAGAAGCAAGTCCGCGAGCTGCTCACCAATTATGGCAAGGTGGACATCCTTTGGTTCGATCACGTCGCCGGGTTCTGGTCGGATTATACCTACGATCAGCTCTACCCGATGATCTACAAGCTCCAGCCCGACATCCTGGTCAATGACCGCGGGGCGAAATTCTGTGGCAGGGGCCGCGATAAAAAGCAAAGCACCCTCAGCCAGCTCCCCGAATCCCGCGAGGCGCGCAAGATCGTCAATGGCGACTTTTACACCCCCGAACAACGCATCGGCGGCATGGACCTGAACCGGGATTGGGAATCGTGCATCACCATCTGCAAACAATGGGCATGGAAACCGAATGATACGATGAAGTCGTTTTCGGAATGCATCCGCACGTTGGTGACCAGCGTCAGCGGCGGTGGCAACCTGCTCTTCAACGTCGGCCCCATGCCCACCGGCGAGATCGAACTGCGCCAGGTGGAGCGGCTGAAAGAGATGGGAGCCTGGCTCGGCAAATACGGAAATAGTCTCTACGGCACCCGGGGCGGGCCTTATCGCAATGGCCGTTGGGGCGGCAGCACCCACAAGGACAAAACCGTCTGGCTGCATGTCTTCGAATGGAATGGCGACACGCTCTGTCTTTCCGCGCTCCCGGCGAAGGTGGTAGGCATCAGGTCGCTAACCGGTGGAAAGCCGTCTTTCCAACAGACCGCTTCCGGCCTGGATGTCACTGTCGCGAAATCCGACCAGGATCCGGTGAACACGGTGATCGAACTCACCCTTGATCAGGCGTTGCCCACGAAACTTGCGCTCGGCTCCACCCGTTCCCTAGCGAACGATCCGAACTACGGCGAGGTGCTTCTCACACAATCCGCCATCAAAATGGAGAAGTCCAAGCCGCTGGTGCTCGACCTCGGCGGCACTCCATCGGTCACCGGCATTTCCATGGTGCTGGCCAAGGGGAAAATTGCCGCGAAAACCCTGTCGGTCGCCATTTCACACGATGGAATGAATTGGGAAAACGTCCGCAGTTTCGACCGGTTGACGTCTCCCCTCGAAGTCTCCCTGTCACGCGCTGTCGCCGGGGCTGATGTGCTCGGGCGTCCCGTGCGCTCGATCCGCATCGAGGCCGATGCGCCACTGCAACTGGATCAGGTCAAGGTGCTTGGAAAGGCAAAGTGAGTGTAGACAGGATGAACTGAACTGACAGTAACGACAATATCAACAAACTAATCCCATCAACCGCGTCAATGACGTCAACCACTCTCTTATGAACAAATCCCTCATTCTCGCGCTTTGCGCATCCCTGCCGCTGGGAGCCAGCCCCCTCGAAGAAGATTTCAAGAACCCGCCTGTCACGACCCGGCCTTATGTCTGGTGGCACTGGATGGGCTCGAACTTTTCAAAAGAGGGCATCACCAAGGACCTCGAGGCCATGAAAGCCTCGGGTCTCGGCGGAGCGACGATTTTCAATATCACGTCCGCCGTGCAGGAGAGCCACGCGCCGACCGTGAACAATCCATGGCCCGATCAAACCTACCGCAGCCCGAAATACTGGGAGGCCATGCGGCATGCCGCCGAAGAGGCGGAACGCCTTGGCCTGGAAATCGGCCTGCACAACACCGTCGGTTATTCGACGACCGGCGGCCCATGGATCAGCGAGGAGCGCGGGATGCAGCGCCTTGTCTGGAGCGAAACCCCCGTCACCGGTGGCTCGGCGACTGATGTGGTTCTGCCCGCCCCGAAGTTCGAAGCGGTCAGAAGCTGGGGCAGCAGCGGCTTGAAGGTCTCCTTCTACCGTGATGTCGCTGTGCTCGCCGTACCGGCGGCCACGGACAAGCCTGCCGCCACCAAAGACGTGCTTGATCTCACCGGCAAGCTTTCGCCCGATGGCAAATTGCGCTGGGATGCTCCGCCCGGCCAGTGGGTGGTTTATCGCTTCGGCCATGCCGCCAAGGGGACGCCGCCGCATCCCGTGCCGGATGAATTGCTCGGGAAAACCCTAGAGGCGGACAAGATGAGCCTGGAGCAAACCCGCTACCACTGGGAGCAGGTCATCGGGCAGCTCAAGCAACATCTTGGCAAGCATCTCGGCAAAAGCTTCCGTCATTTTCTCATCGACAGCTATGAGGCCGGTGGCCAGACATGGACTCCGCGATTCCGCGAGGAGTTCCAGAAGCGCAAAGGCTATGACCCCCTGCCCTGGCTTGTCACGCTCGGCCCGCCGATCACCGGTGATGACAAAAAGCCACGCGCCAGGGTTCTGGATACTGAAAGCGATACCGCCCGTTTCGAGTGGGATTACCGCGATGTAACCAATGCGCTTTTCAACGAGTATGGCTGGGAACCCGCCGCCGAAATGATCCGTGCCACCGGCTCGACAGTCCAGTTCGAACCCTATGGCGGACCGGTCGATACCGTGTTCGGTTCCGCTCTCGCCGATCTCCCCATGGGTGAATTCTGGACCGGCGGCGACGGCCGCATCAACGGCACCATTGTCGCCGCCGGGCGCGCTGCCGGACGCCATGTGATCGCCGCGGAGGCATTCACCGGTCGGCCCGAGGTCAGCAAATGGACCGAAACCCCGGCGCAACTGAAACGCTCCGCCGACGGCGCGTTTGCCTCCGGCGTCAACCGCATGGTCCTGCACCACTGGGTGCACCAGCCATTCGACGACCGATATCAACCCGGCATGGGTATGGGATGGTGGGGCACGCATTTCAGCCGCCACCAGACCTGGGCCGAATCTGGAAAGGAGTTCTACCGTTATCTCGGTCGTGTCCAGGCCATTTTGCAACGCGGGGAAACTCCCGTGCACCATGTGAGCGTCGGCTCCGAAGGCGGCGGCGATTTGATTCCTCCTTCGGTGTTTCTTGCCAGACTCAAGGTCGAGGACGGCAAAATTGTCCTGCCTTCCGGACGCCGCTACATATTCATTAATGTCCCCCACAAAGGCGCGCTGCTGCCGGAGATGGCACGCGAGATCAAACGCCTGCTGGCTGCCGGAGCCACGGTCGTCTCGCCGCGTCCGACGCATTCCCCGAGCCTCGCCAATTTCCCCGCCGCGGATACCGAGGTGAAAGCGCTCGCCACAGAACTTTGGGGCGATGCCAAGGAGCCCGTGCGCAAACTCGGCAAAGGCACGCTCCATGCCCGCGGCGATGTCAATGCGGCCCTTTCCGCTCTGAAGCTCACGCCGTTTTTCGCCATCTCCGGAGCCAATGCCGGACAGATCCCTGTGCGCCATCGCCGCGATGGTGACACCGATTTGTTTTTCGTCGCCAACATGGACAAAGCCCCGCGATCCTTCGTGCTGTCAACCCTGGTCTCCGACCGGCAGCCGGAACTTTGGGACGCCGAAACCGGAACCATCATGGACGCCCCGCTCTGGCGCGCCGCCGGCGATCGCACCGAGGTCAATCTTTCCCTTGGAACTCATAAATCCGTGTTCGTGGTCTTTCGCCGTCCGGTTGCCGCGAAGTTCGATCCGATGGTCGCTATCGAGGCGCCGGAGGGAGCGATGATCACCGCTGATGCGCAAGGAAAATCGGTCGTGCGCGCCGCCAGCGCTCTCGCTGGCACCGCCCGTTTCACTTCCGGTGCCACGTGTGCCTTTGACCTCACGCCCGCCGCGCCCATCACGCTCGACAAGCCATGGGATGTCACCCTCGCGCCAAAACTGGGCAAGGAGTCAAAACTCCACATGCCAGCGCTGGTTTCGCTTTCGACTTTGCCCGATCCCGCCGCGAAGTATTTTTCCGGCACCGCCACCTACCGTTGCGACATCGATGTCCCGGTGGACTTGCTCGGCAGCGGACGCCGCCTCCAGCTCGATCTCGGCACGGTGCGGGATCTCGTCCGGGTCACCATCAATGGCCGCGATCTCGGGGTCTGGTGGCATGGTCCATTCACCCGGGATGTCACCGACGCGCTCAAACCCGGCAAAAACACGCTTGAACTCGCAGTCACCAACACCTGGCACAATCGCCTCGTCGGGGACGAAAACGAACCGGTCGATTTCCAGTTCGGCACGGATCGCGGACCCAAAATGGGCCGCGCGATGAAAGGCTATCCGGATTGGTTTCTCAAGAATCAGCCGCGCCCGTCGTCCGGCCGCGTCGGTTTTGTCATCTGGTATTACCACCGCGCCGACACCCCGCTGATCCCGTCCGGCCTGCTTGGTCCGGTCCGCCTCGTCCCGCTCGCTGAATCGATCCTTAAACCATGAACCGCATCTCCGGCTTTCTCTGCATTTTTTGCGCCGTTGCCATGAACTCCCGGGCCGGGGAGGCGGACCCGCGCGGGCCGATCGAATATCCCGGAATGAAGGTGGTGGCGGATAAAACCGGCGTTCATGCCCCGGGCTACCCATTCATGAACAACACGAGGAAACCGGATCCATGGCAGGCGGAATGGATTCGGATGCGCGACGGAACAAAATCCACCACGGCGATGTTCCGCAAGGAAATCACGCTCGACGCGGTGCCAGCCCGGGTGTCGGCGTGGATGACCGCGGACTCGATCTACCGGCTTTACATCAATGGCCGCCTCGTTTCCCGCGGACCGGTGGACATCGGCTACGAATACACCGTCGCCGCGGAGAAAAGGGACATCAACGAGGTGTCAACGAAACGCTGGTTCTACGATTACCGGGATTTGACACCGTATTTCACCAAAGGCCGCAATGTCATCACGGCGGAGGTATTCGGAAAGTGGCGCGGCGATCCGTCGCGGGTCTTTGCCCGCTGGCACGACGCCATCTCGCGGGGCAACCCCGGATTTCTTTTCGAAGCCCGGATCACCACGGCTGACCGCAAGGAGAGCACCGTGAAATCCGACGCAAGCTGGAAAGCCGCACCGGCAGACCAGTATCCTGATTCCACGACCTACGACATCACCAAAGAACCCAGAGGCTGGCGCTTGGCGGGCTTCGACGACTCGGCCTGGCCGGCTGCCGTTGAAATCGCGAACATCTGGGAGCCCATGATTCCGAGCGAAATGCCCCCGCTCATGGAGGCCAGCTATCCGGTCCTGCGCGTCAATGGATTGTCCGCCAACCGCATCGTCACTTCGGACTCACGCTTCACCGTGTTTTTCGACCGGGTGTTGAGTGCCTATCCGCGCTTGAAGGTGAAAGGTGGAAAGGGCGCGCGCATGGAAATCCGTGCTCACGGCGCGCTGCTGGTCACGTTGGCCGGCGGCGAACAATTCATCGAATTTCCCTTCATGGCAGAGGTGGCTCCTTCCTACACCGTTACCCTGAAAAATGTTACGGAGCCGTTGGAAATCCTCGATGCCGGGGCGACCTTCACCTCTCAGCCAGTGGAATACAGAGGCGCGTTTTCATGCAGCGATCCAAAGCTGAACGAACTCTGGGATGTCTCACGCTGGACCGTGCAAATCTGCCTCCAGACCCATCATCTCGATTCCCCGAACCACCAGGAGCCGCTCGCTTGCCACGGCGATTACATGATCGAAGCTATGGTGTCCCATCACGCGTTCGCCCAACCATGGCTCGCGCGGCAGGACCTGCGGAAATCGGCCTGGATTTACAGGAATATCAACTACAGGAATTTCCACACGAGTTACTCGCTGGCCTGGCTCCGGATGCTGATGGATTATTATGATTTCACCGGTGACATGGCATTGGTGGAGGAACTGGCCCCCTACGTCCATGAATTGCTCGACACCTATACCTCGTGGCGCGGCAAAAACGGCCTCATCTCGGAAGCGCCCAACTACATGTTCATGGATTGGGTCAAGATCAACGGCATCGAGTGCCATCATCCGCCGGCCGTCATCGGTCAGGGATATCTCACGGCTTTCTACTACCACGGGATGGAATTGGCTTCCCGCGTCGCCACACTGACCCGTGACAAGGCCCGCGTGGAAAAATACGCGCGGCTCCGGCGGGAAGTCGCCAACGCTTTCAAGCGCGAGTTGTGGAATGCGGAAAAAGGCCTCTACCGCGATGGCAAACCATTCCAGACGACGGTCAAGCCGCACCTATGGCTCCCGGCCGACACGGGCATCGAAACGTTCAGTCCGCACGTGAACTTGCTGGCCGTGCTCTTCAATCTCGCCCCCAAGGAGCGCCATGCCCCCATCGTCGAAAAAGTGCTCGCGGAGAAGCCGCTTAACACCCAGCCGTGGTTCATGCACTGGGTTTTCCAATCGATCGATCACGCCGGGTTGTTTGATCAATACGGCACCGCGCAGATGCGCCGCTGGAAGGTGCTCCGGGACACCCGCTCGTTTCTGGAAACATGGACCAAGGGCGACAAAAGCCACGGCTGGTGCTCGACGCCACTGGTGCAAATGTCCTCGCGCATTCTCGGCGTGAGTCCGGCGTCTCCCGGCTTCAGGACCATCACGATCCGCCCACAACTCTGCGACCTAACATGGGCCAAGGGAATCGTGCCAACACCGCATGGCGACGTGGCGGTGGACTGGAAACTCGATGGCAACAAACTGAGTCTGGATGTCACGGTGCCCGCCGGCTCGGAGGCGGAAATCATCCTTCCCACCAACCGCTTCGCTCAGCCGCGCGTGACGCTCAATGGTTCACCATCCGCTGCCAAGGTGCGTGTCAAAGAAGGCCGCAGCCAGCTTGAGCTAACTGGAATTTTCATACCGAAATCGTAAAACTCGCCAACCCTGCCTTCCGGTCGATGAGGATAAAGAAACCCTCCTGATAAAACTGAACCCTCACCCGTCCTCACCATGAAAACGAAACACATCCTCACAGTCGCCTCTTTCTCGCTCTTGTTAGCCGTCCAGCCCCTGTGCGCCGATGACGCCGCCTCCGGCCAGGCCGCCGCTCTCGGCCAGGCCAAACAGGTCTCCGCCTCGCCCAACACCCACCCCGAGGCCCAATGGTTCCCGGACGCGGGCCTCGGTCTCTTCATCCACTGGGGTGTAGTCTCCTCCCGAGCCTCAGGCGATCTTTCCTGGTCCATGCTGGCCAACAAGCCATGGCGCGACCAGACCATCACGCCGAACGCCTACTACGCCACCATCCGCGACTGGAAACCGGACCGTGTGGACTATGACGCCATGCTCGCCGCGGCCAAGGCGGCCGGTTTCGGCTATGCGGTCATGGTCACCAAGCACCATGACGGCTTCACCCTCTGGCCCTCCGAAGCCGGCGACCTCGGCACGAAGTCCAGTTTCGACGGACGCGACTTTGTCCGCGAGTTCACCGACGCCTGTCGCAAGCACAACCTCAAGGTCGGCCTCTACTACTCGCCGCCCGACTGGTGGTTCGACCGCGCGTATAAGAATTTCAACTACCGGGGAAATCCCGCCCTCGGCATGGACCACGAGCCGGTTACGCTCCCACCCAGGCCCGCCGATCACAACGCGAAACGCGCCGCCCTCGTCCGCACCCAAGTCACCGAGCTCCTGACCCGCTACGGCAAGATCGATCTCATCTGGTTCGATGGGGGCGGCGGCGAGATCCCCAACGATGAGGTCCGCCGACTGCAACCCGGCATCGTGATCAATAAACGCAATGGCGGCAAAGGCGACTACGGCGACTCCGAGGTCACACTGCCCGCGAAGCGCTTCAACGGCTGGTTCGAAACCTGCGCCACCTGTTGGCCGTCCCGCAAATGGGCCTACACCCAAGAGTATGGTTTCGACACCGCGCAGTTCGCCCTGACCAAGCTCGTCCTTCTCCGCGCCTGGGGCGGCAACCTCCTCGCCAACCTTGGCCCCAAGGGCGACGGCACCGTCCCTCCCCAAGCCCTCGAATGCTGGTCCGACATGGAGAAATGGATGAAGCACAGCCGCGAATCCGTCATCGACACCCGCGGCGGCTCCTGGCCCGAGCAGGTCAACGTACCAGTGACCACCCGCCCAGGCGCGGCCTACCTGCACTTCCTCCCCGCTCTGCCCGATCGCTACCCCGGCACCCCGGCGGACGAGAAAAAATTCGCTCTCACCCGACAGATCATGCCGGCCTTGCCCAAGCCCGTTTCCGACGCCGTCTGGAAAAACGCCCCGCGTCCGCAGCGTGTCATCCTTCTCCGCACCGGCCAGGAGCTTCCATTTCGCTATGAGGACTCCACGCTCACCGTCCCGCTTCCCCCGGATCTCCGCGACATAGGCACCGTTAACGTCGTCAAGGTCGAGTTAGCCGCCTCCACCCACTGAACCTCTCTTTCACCATGTCACCCCGTCACATCGCACTCCTGCTCCTTCCGCTCGGCCTCGCGTCATCCTCGGTCTTGTCCGCCGCCAGCCCGCTGCCCTCCGCCCCGGACTGGAAACTGGCACAGTCCCAGGCTGCCGACTCCGACATCGCCGGGTGGTGGCAGGTTCAAACCTCCGTTGTTCGCGAGGACGGATGGTCGCTTTGGTGCGCCTCGCCCGTCATTGATGAAGAGGGCCGCGTGAACCTGCTGGTCTCTCGCTGGCCCTCCGGCGGAGATTGGGAGGAGGGCTGGCGCCGCCACTCGGAGATCGCCCTTTACCGCGCCGAGACCCGCGCGCTCGAAGGGCCTTTTCGCTATGTCAAAACCGTGCTCAAGGGTGACGGCGAGGGCTGGGACGCCGCCGGAATGCATAATTCCTGCATCCGCAAGGTGGACGGTCGTTACGTCCTCCTCCACATCGCCAACGACTGGAAAGGCGGCCTCAAGGGCCACGGCCCCAACCAGCGCATCGGCATGCGCATCGCCGACTCCCTCGAAGGTCCCTGGCGCAAGGCCGGCAAGGATGGCCTCATTCTTGAACCCGATGCATGGTGCGCTGGTTCCGCCTGCGGGGTCAACAACCCCGCCTATGTGCGCGCGCCCGATGGCCGGCACTTGATCTACTTCAAAGCCTTCCCCGGCCCTCGCCGCCAGGGCATCAGCATGGGCGTGGCGGTCGCCGACAACCTGGAAGGTCCATACCGCATACACCCGACCCCCATCACCGCCAATGATCGTCACATCGAGGACGGCACCGCCTTCATTTGGGGCGACAAGATTTGCCTCATCACCACCGACAATCAGGGCATGATCGAGGCCGGCGGCGGCCTGCTGTGGATCTCCGACGATGGCATCCGTTTCCGCCCCAAGCCCCTTCACGCTTTCCACCCGCTCCGGCTCTACCTGCCTAACGGCGTGCCACCCGGGGCCAAAAAAATCTACGGCAACGAGACCAAGTTCGAACGACCCCAGATGCTCACCTTCGACAACCGTCCCGTGGCTCTCTACCTCCCATCCGGCACCTCGCTCGACGGCGACAACGGAACCGAGGTCCACCTCCTCCGGCTCAAATAATCTCCCTCTTCACCGTCGTCGCCCCTGCCCGCTAAACCTTTACCTGCCATGCTGATTCCCCGCCGCTTCTCCATTAACCAAGTTCCCATGAAATCCCTTCGCAGCCTGTTGATTTTCCTTGTTCCTCTTTGTATGAGCGCGGTGGGTGCCGCGCCTGACCCAGGCTCTGTCCTGTGGTATCGCGCCCCGGCCGGGCCATGGCTGGAGGCCCTGCCGGTCGGCAACGGGCGCATGGGAGCCATGGTCTTTGGCGGACTGGCCCGCGATCGGATCCAATTCAACGAGCAGACCCTGGTGCCCGGCAACAGCCAGACCAAGGGCGTTCAGCACTACCAACCGTTCGGCGACATTTCCATCGAGTTTCCCGGCGCGCCCGCCAACACGCCCGCCGACTACCGGCGTTTGCTGGATCTCGATTCCGCCGCCGTCCGTGTGAGCTATTCCATCGATGGAGTGACCTTTGGGCGCGAGGTGATCGCCAGCCATCCGGACAATCTGATTGCCGTGCGCCTGACCGCCAGCCGTCCGGGCCGTGTGGCATTCACGGCAAAGCTCTCCGATTTCCGCAAACAACCGATCACCCTGAACGGTGACACGCTTGGCTTCGAGGGCAAACTTTCCAACGGCCTCGCCTACGCCGCCGCGCTGCGTGTGGTCGTTGAAAATGGCTCGGTGCAAGCATCGGGCGACGGCATCAACGTCACCGGCGCGGATGCGGCGACCCTCTATCTAGCCGCCGCCACCGACTTCGCCCCCGTGCCCGCGAAAAATTTCCGCAGCGGTGTGGCACCGGCGCCCGTGGTGGCCGCGCGTGTGGCCAAAGCTCCGGCATTTGCCGATTTCCGTGCCGCCCAGCTCGCGGATTATCAGGAACTCTACCGCCGGGTCAGCCTGGACCTCGGGACCTCGAACGTTTCGGCCTTGCCCACCAACGAGCGTCTTGCCGCCCACAAGTCCGGAAAACCCGATCCTGCGCTTGCCGCCCTGCTTTTCCAATACGGACGTTATCTCCTCATAGGCAGCTCCCGTCCCGGTGGCCAGCCGCCCAATCTCCAAGGGCTCTGGAACGACTCGGCCAAGCCCGCGTGGTTTTCTGCCTACACCACGAACATCAATCTCGAGATGAACTACTGGCCGGCCGAGGTCACCGCGCTTTCCGAGTGCCATCAGCCACTCTTCGACTGGATCGATGTTCTCGCCGAGGTGCAAAAATCGACAACCGATCCGCGCCTGAAAGTGCCCGTCGGCTGGGTGGCCTACAGCACCAACAACCAATACGGTGGCAACACCGGTTGGGCGATCCACCTGCCGGGCAGTGCCTGGCTGGTGCGCCATTTCTGGGAACACTATGCCTTTACCGGCGACCGCGCTTTCCTCGAAAAGCGTGCCTTCCCGCATCTGCGCGATCTATCCGAAATGTGGATGGGCCGTCTCGTGCCCGGCCCTGATGGCAAACTCATCACGCCCGACGGATGGTCGCCGGAACATGGACCGGTGAAAAATCCCGATGGACGCATCGTTCTCCAGGAGGGCAACCGCACACCGCAGCCCGGGGCATCCTACGATCAGCAAATCGTCCACGATCTCTTCACCAACACGCTCGCGGCCGCCGACGCGCTCAATGCCGACCCCACCTTCCGCAAGCGCGTCGCCGACACCCGCCAGGCTCTCCTCGGCCCGCGCATCGGCCGCTGGGGACAAATCATGGAATGGATGGATGATGTCGATGATCCGAAAAACCAGCACCGCCATGTTTCCCATCTCTTCGCGCTTTTTCCAGGCCGCCAAATCAGCATCGGCAGCACTCCCGAACTCGCCGCCGCCGCCAAGGTCAGTCTTCTGGCCCGTGGCAATGGCGGGGTGGGCTGGAGCCGCGCGTGGAAAATCAGTTTCTGGTCCAGACTGCACGACGGCGAGCAAGCCGAGCGCGTGCTCCGCGGGTTGCTTTCGCCCGTGCCTGCCACGGGACCGGGTTCCGGCGGTTCCTATCCGAATCTCTTCGGAGCTTGTCCGCCGTTCCAGATCGACTCGAATTTCGGCGCGACAGCGGGCATTGCCGAGATGTTGCTTCAAAGTCATGATGTCACTTCCGATGGCGCGACCGTCATTGATCTTCTGCCCACGTTGCCGAAAGCCTGGCCGGACGGATCGGTGAAAGGATTGCGTGCCCGTGGTGGCTTCACCATCGATATCGAATGGAAAAACGGCAAACTCACCCAAGCGACGATCCTTTCGAAAGCCGGTAATCCGGTCCGCCTCCGCCACAGCGCGGTGACGCGGTCTGCCAACATTCCGGCCGGTGGAATCTACCAATTTACCCCTTAATCCCATTCTCATCTCCATGTTTGCCTGCGGTCTTCCGTTTGTATGTCGACGGCTCACCTTGTCACTTCTGCCCATCTCGATTCACCGAATGGCCAACAGCCAGACTGCAACCCATGCCCCCCCCGGCAAGACCATCGTCGATGCCATGCGCAGCCACGGTGCACCCATAAGGTCTCCATTCCCACCGTAGCGAAACACCTGAAGGATATGGTGGGGAAGTAAGGAGCTTCGCCCCCCGGCTTTAGTGTATGGCCAATTTATGACCAATCGTGACCATAGCGGAAGGCAGGGATTTTGATCTAGCTTGTTGGTCTCCTCCCATCCGGACCCTATGCCGGATGATCGAAAAACAATAGACGCAGTCCAAACCATATTCATGAAATCCACTCCACTTATCCGTAATCTCCTCGCATCCCTGGCCTTGGCCGCAGGCTCCTCCGCCAACGCCGCTGTCATCGCGGAATATACTTTTCCGCTGGTTAGCGGAGCTGTTAGCCAACCCACCACGTCCACCGCCACAACCGTAGCTTCCGGTGTCTCCGCATCGACCTTTGGCGGCGCAGGGGTTTCATACTCAATCGGTCTAGCCGACAGCGGAAGCACCTCCGACCTTGGCAATGCCTTCTTGAACCGCGCCAATACAGCAGCAACGAAAAGTGAGAGTCATTATTTCTCGTTCACAGTCACGCCTGATATTGGCAAGACGCTCAATCTCACTTCCGTCAACTTTTTCTACGGCGACGCCCAGACCGAAGCTTCTCCCATCGTCTTAAACCTCGGTCTCTACACATCGGTGGACTCCTATGCCGCTCAAGTCGGCAGCACGTTGTCATGGTCTCCTGCCACTACCACCAAGGTAGCCCCCGCCGATTACTTCACAACGGCGTCAGGAGCCCAATATGCCTCTCTCGATCTTTCCGGCCCGGCCTTCCAAAACCTCACCACCGCTACCACCTTCCGGATCTACGGCTGGGATAACTCCACCGCGGCCGGCCAACTCCGCATCGATGACGTTCAACTCAACGGCACGGTCGTCCCCGAGCCAAGTGCCGCTCTTCTCGGCGGTCTCGGCCTACTTGCCCTCCTGCGCCGCAGTCGCGCCTGAAATGCATTCCTTCCGCTGAATCCACGGGAACTATTCACGGTCGATTGCACCCACCGATCACCCGACTCCCAACCCAAAGCCTATCAAGAGAAATCTGAATCGCTTCCACACTTTGTCTCTGGAGGGACAAACCCATGGGCAGTGCGTGGTTATTGGGTTTCCACGCACTGCCCAACACTTTCGTTTCGTGTCCTTTTCCCTGTTCTAAAAAATTCATCTCCAAACCCTCTCACACAAAAACCATATCAACCAATGAAACCGAAATACAACGCATTCCTCCGTGCCTCCCGCCTCGCCCTGCTCACCATCTCGCTGTCCACATCCGTTCATGCCGGCACGACTTGGGATGGTGGTGGCGCCGCCAATACCAACATCGACCTCGCCGATAACTGGGATGGCACCGCGCCAGGCGTGGTCAATGCCCTGAACGGGACCACCGTCGCGATCTTCGCCACCGGTGGCAATGCTGCGGCCATGAATGTCCCGGCCCGCTTCACCACAATCACCTTCAACCGCAACGACGCGGGCGGCTTTGCCATCAGCGGCGCTTCCACCTTGTCGGCCAACCAAGCCACGGCGGGAGGCACCATCAACCTCGCAGTTTCCGACACCGCGGGCAACGGCGTTTCTTCCATCAGCTCCGCCTTCCAGGTCAACACCGATACCGGGGGGAGCAACCGCCTCCTCAATATCAAGAACGATGAGAAAGACGTGCCCGCCGGTTCGCTCCTGGTCAGTGGAGGCATCTCCGCATCCACGCCCGCCAACAACTATCAGATCCGTGCCGGCGGCACCGGAGTCACCGTTCTCAGCGGTACGCTGAGCCACGTCAGCGGCATCCAGCAGGTCAACTCCGGCACCTCCTCGGGCAAGGTCATTGTCAATGGAAGCCAGAATCTTGGCTCGGCTTCGGTGAACATCCCCAGTTCGACGAGCGGCACGGTGTCATCGGCCTACACGATCCAAATGGGTTCCTCCACTGCGGATATCCAGTCTTGGGGGACCACTACCATCAACCAGAACGCGACGGTTCTCGTGAAATCCACGGCAACGCTCAGCGGTGCTGTCTCGGTGGGCGCGAATGGTGCGAATCTCGTCGTGGACGGTGCCTTGAACGCAACCACGTTGTCTCTCGGCGGTGCGACCGCAGCGTGCAACCTAAAGATCGGCGGCAGTGCCAGCTTCTCCGGTAACATCGCGATTGGTGCGACTGCGGGCAATCTCATCGTCGGAAACGCAGCCACGAATGGAACCCTCTCGCTCTCCAGCGGTACCATCAGCAACAATGTGACCATCGGCGGACCCAACCCGAACGAGAACAATCTCAAGCTCACGAAAATCAGCAGCGGCATCCTCAACCTCAACGGTACGCACACCTACACCGGGGACACCAATGTCAATGTCGGCACCCTGAACCTCGGCGGCACGCTCGCCTCCCCCATCACCGTCAACGCCGGTGCGACACTCACCGGCGAGGGCTCGACCACCGGCTCGCTCACCTTCGCCACCGGCTCCAGCGCCCTCAGCTTCGATCCCGTGACTCCGACTGCAGCACTCACTGCGGACACGGTTGATGTCTCCGCCACGGGCTCCCTTGTTCTGGTGAGCCCGACCGCCGCCACCACGCCTTTGTCCACTTACACAGTTCTGAAACGCGTCACCGGAAGCTTCGCTCCCGGGGATCTCGCGAAGTTCGCCATGGCCTCCCGCGGCGGCAGCTTGTCGATCTCGGAAGACGGCAAGGAAATCAAACTTACCGCCGCTGCGTCCACGCCGGTCTCGCTTACGTGGAAGGGCAACGCTGCCAATCCCACCTTCTGGGATGTCGCCACCACACTCAACTGGGATAACAGCGGAGCCGAACGTTTCTATGCCGGTGATGCGGTCACCTTCAATGACACGGGCTCGCCCATCGTGGCCGTTCAGGGAACCACGGTTTCCCCTGGCAACATCCTGTTCGATAATACGACCGCCAATGCCTACACCGTCAGCGGTGGCAGCATCGGGGGGGCTGGTTCGCTCACCAAGAACAACACCGGCACGGTGACCCTCGCAAACTCGCTGGCCCACACCAACGGCATCGTCGTCAATGCAGGTGTCCTCGATCTCGGTTCGGCGAACAACACCTTCACCGGTGGAGTCAACGTTGCGGGTGGCGAGCTGAAATTCGGCGGGGCGGCGCTCCCGGCCACCGGTTCGCTTAACTCTCAGGCGGTCACGCTCAATGGCGGCAAAATCACTCGCACCGCCAATACCACCATCACCAACGAATCCCAAATCTTCACCATCAATACCAACGGTAGCGAAATCAGAGTCGAAAGCAGTGCCACCACCACTTGGCGCATTGGTGGTAAGATCTCCGGTGCGGGAAACTGGATCAAGTCCGGGACCGGCGTGTTGGCCCTCGGCCGTTTCAGCGACTCGAATCCTGCCAATGATTTCACCGGCACGGTCACCGTCACGCAAGGCACTCTCGATGTCCGCCACGGCAATTCCCTCGGATCTACTGCCGCCGGCACCTTCATCCAGGGCGCGTTGCTCATGATGCAGAATTTCGGGCAGACCGCTGGCACCTACACCGTGGACGAGCCTCTCGACTTCTCCGGCGCTTCGTTTCTCACCGGTTACAGCCAGGAAGCCAAGATCTTCACCCAGCAGTTCAACGGCACCATCAACGTACAAGCCGGCACCACCCTCGGGATCGCCACCGCGCGTGCCGGATCCACCACCGCGCCGACTCTTGAGCTCAACGGCACGACCATCACCACCGGTGCGGGCAGCGTCCTGAACCTCGGCACCCGGGCCGCCAGCTACCCGGGTGCCTTCACCGCCGCCACCCAGACCATCAACATCGGCGCCGCCATCAGCGGCCCTGGCGCGGTAACGGCCCAAGGCGATGCCGGCTCGGTCTACACCCTCAGTGCCCCCGGCTACTCCGGCAACACCACCGTCAACAGCGGCACGCTGAAACTCGGCGCGGTCAATGTGAACAACGATGCCTCCACCATCACCGTTGAAAGCGGCGCGAAGATCGACATCGCCTTCTCCGGCAATGACACTGTCGGCACGCTCATCCTTGGCGGAACCAACGTGGGCCCCGGCACTTACAATGCCAGCCACCCAACCTACGGCTCATATTTTACTGCCACCGATAGCGGAAGTATCGTGGTCCCAGCACCCGTCGGCGGCTACTCCGCCTGGCAAAACGCCAACGGAGCCGGCGTTCAAACCGTCGATCAGGACCACGACAACGACGGCGTGGACAATGGCGTCGAATACTTCATGGGCGGCAATACCAATACCACCGGTTTCACCGCCACCCCGGCGCTCAATTCCTCGAATAACATTACCTGGACCATGGGCGATACTTATTCCGGAACCTACGGCACCGACTACGTCGTGCAAACCTCCAGCAACCTGACCGCCTGGTCTCCTGTTGCCATCGGCGATGTGGTCATCGACAACACCATCCCCAACAAGTCCGTTTCCTACACCCTGACGGGAGTCGGCAAGCGCTTCGTCCGCCTCCTGGTGAACCCGAACTGAGGCACGCGATCCGTCAGACTGCTTCCAAGAAGCCTGGTCCTTGTCATGGCCGGGCTTCAGTTGCGAAATGAACCAACCGAGAAGAGCTTTTGAAACGTATTGAATCATCACGAATTGATTTTGCGCGGCGCCTTGCGGTCTGCCTGATCGTTGCGGCGCAAGGGATGCTCCTTTCCGCCACCGCCACCACGGTCGCCCCGCCGACCGTGGTCTGGACCACGCCCAGCACCAACGCGCTCGGTTCGATGCCCTTGGGCAATGGCGACATCTCGATGAACGCTTGGGTGGAGTCCTCCGGCGATTTGATTTTCTACCTGGGAAAGTCGGATAGCTGGGAGGACAACTCGCGACTCGCCAAACTCGGCCGGGTGCGCGTGAAACTCAATCCCGTCCTCCCGACAGGCACGGGATTCACCCAGACGCTGGATCCCGCCAAGGGCGAAATTTCCATCACCGGCGGCGCAGGCTCCACCGCCGTGACCGTGCGCCTGTGGGTGGATGCAAACCATCCCGTCGCCCATGTCAGCGTGGATAGCGCCTCACCCGTCACCGCCACCGCGTCCTTCGAACTCTGGCGCACGGCACAAACCACCATCGCTTCCGAATCGAGTGATATCAACTTCAACAATCCCGCCGGCACCACCCAGGTCGTCGAGCCGGACACCGTGCTCGCCGGCATCGCCGATGGCGTCGGCTGGTATCACCACAACCACCGCTCGCTCGGCCCGAATGAGACGATGCAATTCCAGGATTTGCAGGGCGCGCCGACCTTCACAGACATTATCCTCGGCCGCACCTTCGGCGCGTTGATCCGCTCGGCCGGTGCCACCCGCACCAATGACCAAACGCTCTCCCGCACCGCCGCTATCAGCCACCGCTTCGATGTTTATGCACTAACAAAACATCCTGCCACCGCCGCCGAGTGGCTCACCGCAATGCAATCCACCTACGCGGCGGTCGAGGCAGTGCCCTTCTCCACCCGCCAGGCCGCGCACCTCGCTTGGTGGGCGGATTTCTGGAACCGCAGCCACATTTCCATCACGCCTTCAGCCGCCACTGCGGACCAAACCGCCCCGGCAGACCTCACCCGCGGCTATGCCTTGCAACGCTTCATCACCGCATGCGCCGGACGCGGTGCCTATCCGATCAAGTTTAACGGCTCGCTCTTCACCATGCCCTACGGCAGCAATCCGGGCGATGCCGACTACCGCCGCTGGGGCCTCGGCTATTGGTGGCAAAACACCCGGCTGCCCTACGCCGGTCTGTGCACCTCTGGTGACTTCGACATGATGCCATCGCTTTTCCGGATGTATTTCGATGACGTGCTGCCCGTCGCCCGCTACCGCGCCGGTCATTATTATACCGATCCGAAATTCGACGACACCTGTTTCATGTCGGAAGTCACCTATCCGTGGGGAGCCGTCCTCAGCACGTCCTACGGTTGGACCACTACGGCGGCGAACCGCCCTCCCGGCGATGGAAAACTCCAAACCGGCGAATGGCACAAACGCGAATGGGTCAGCGGCCTTGAGCTGACGTTCATGGCGCTCGACTACTACGATCACACCGGCGACACCGCGTTCCTATCAGGAAAACTGCTGCCAGCCGCGCTGCCCATCATCCGCTGGTTCGACAAATACTACACCACCGACGCCAACGGTAAATTGGTGATGAATCCGTCCCAGGCGCTTGAAACCTGGTGGAACACCTCCAACCCGATGCCCGAGGTCGCCGGTCTCCACGCCGTGGTCGGCCGCCTGCTCGCCCTGCCGGATCCACTGCTCCTCGCCGCGGACCGCAGTTACCTAACAACCTTCCAGGCAAAGATCCCACCTCTGCCCACCCGCACCCTCAACGGCACGACGATGCTGGCTGCCGCCCAGACCTACTCGAATTATAGAAACACCGAACTGCCCGAAATGTATGGTGTCTTCCCCTTCCGGTTGGTCTCCCACGAGAAACCCAACCTCGCCCTCGGCACCGCCGCTTACACCAACGCCATCGCCAACGACAAAGGCAGCACCGGATGGCGGCAGGACGATATTTTCCACGCCTATCTCGGCCAAGCCAACGAGGCACGCAGCCGTCTCATCACCCGCGCCCGCAGCAAGGATGCGAACTGCCGCTTCCCCGCATTCTGGGGGCCCAACTTCGACTGGACCCCGGACCAATGCCACGGCGGCGTGTTAATGAAAGCCACTCAAGCCATGCTGCTCCAGTCCGAGGGTGACCGCATTTTCCTACTCCCGGCATGGCCTGCCGATTGGAATGTGAACTTCAAACTGCGCGCTCCCAAGCAAACGACCGTCGAGGGCGTAGTGGAGAACGGCGTGCTCACGGATCTAACAGTCGCACCAGCGTCTCGCCGTGATGATATCATGATCGGCTCCGGATTCACGGATCCGGATCAGCCCAGCGTCTCGGTAAACATCACCAGCCCGACTGCCAATCCCGCCGCAATTGAAAACGCATCGATGGACATCCATCTCGCCAGCACCGCAACGGTCACCAACACCAGCGACACAGCCACCTTCTCTTGGTCGAAACGATCAGGCCCCGGCAGCGTGACGTTTTCAGATATCACTTCTAACAATACACGCGCCCGCTTTTCCGCACCCGGCAGCTATCAACTTCAAGTCGCCGCCACTGTTTCTAACAACGGCAGCCCGGTCACCACCACCGCCAGCCTCAGCGTGGTGATATCACCACAAGCGGAAGTCACCACCACGTTCCGCCAAGGGGAAAACGGTTACACCCACACCGCCACTTTCCTGCGGGCCGATAATCCGACGTGGAACTCCGGCCAGCGCGATCAATTGCTCATCGGCAAGCTCAGCGGCGGACAAGCCATGCGCACCATCCTGTCCTACGACCTCACCACCATCCCTCCCCCGTCTGCTGGTGAAATCACCTCCGCCACATTGGACATCTGGACCCTCAGCACCAATTCGCCCGGCACCGTAGGACAATTGCAACTCCGCTCGCTTCTGGGCACACCCACCGAAGGCAGCGGTACCATCGGCAGCGCCACCGGAGACGGTGCCACATGGAACAGCCGCACCGGCACAGCAGCTTGGACCGCCGCAGGTGGTGATTACCCGGCCACCTCCCTTGCCACGATGGACGGCTACCTCGCTGCGATGGATGTGCAGAAAACGTTTCCCTCCACCACCGCATTGCTCGATGCCGTGAAGCAGGCCGTCGCCAATGGCACTCCTCTCAACCTCACCATCCTCTCGCCCACTACCGAAAACGGCGCTGCCAACAGTTATACCCGCGTCCACTCGGACGAAGCAGCGGACATCACCAAGCGACCCAGGCTCACTATCACCTACGGAGCCAATCCCAATCTGCCCACCGTCTCACCCGGAGCCGCGCCGACTAACGCCACCAGCGCTGTGCCCGCTACTCTCGGCGGCTCGGCTTCCAGTGCCACTAGCACCCTCTGGAGCAAGGTGAGCGGCCCCGGTGCGGTCACCTTCGGCGACGCTTCGTCCGCCACCAGCCAAGCCACCTTCAGTCAGGCCGGCGAATACTTGCTGCGCCTCACCGCGGAAAACGCCACTGGCAAAACCTCTGCTGATCTCTCCATCTCCGTCGCAGCAAACCCCGGAGTGTTCATCGATTGGCAGCAAATCCACTGGCCCGGCGTTAGCGACCTCGGCGTGATCGCACCGGAGGCCGATCCCGACTTCGATGGTCTCGCCAACCTCGCCGAATTCGCCCTCGGCCTCCCGCCCCGGACCCCATCCACCCAGCCCCTGGCTGTGTCGCAGACGACCCCGCAAATGCTTGTGACCTTCAACAAGTCCCGCCACGCAACCGGAGTAAACACCGCCGTCGAGTGGAGCGATCTGCTCACCCCAGGATCCTGGAGCACCCACGGCGTATCAGCTCCCACCGTCGTCCAGCCGGACACCCATCCGGATCGTATCGACCTCCGCGTCACACTCCCGCCCGGCACAGATCGGCGCTTC
This sequence comes from Verrucomicrobiaceae bacterium, assembly GCA_027486655.1. GTDB lineage: Bacteria > Verrucomicrobiota > Verrucomicrobiia > Verrucomicrobiales > Akkermansiaceae > Luteolibacter. Next base: position 171,363 of record JAIXOR010000016.1, read on the forward strand.
GTCCGGCTGAAAATCACAGCACTGCCGTAGCCCTTGTTCAATTCTCGCGGCAGGACAATTTCAACCTGCGGGAAGGTAGAGTATTTCAACACTTCCCACTGGAACTTCAGCCTAGAACGCGTATTTCCGATTAAAAACCGTGAACAGAAACCGTGAATTTTTGCAGCTTCTAGCAAAGGTTGACTTGAGCAAAAATGCCGATAAATACTGGTTCCACAAGTTTCGAACATGTCGCTTAGGCAGGCTCATAACCTGAAGGTCGTAGGTTCAAATCCTACTCCCGCAACCACTTTCGAAGCCATGGTCCCCAGTAGATCGTGGCTTTTTGGTTTTCCGGGGCAAGGGGTCCTGAAACCAGGTGCTGTGGTAGAGTCCGCAACGGAATCTATCAGAAGCAGATGGCGATGATGTCGACTTTGGATTGGATTTCGCCATGGATCATCGGCCGTGGCTTTGTGGTTTATACGGGACCTTGTCGCGGTTGAGCGTTCGTTGATTCGTAAGGATCTCAAGGCCGACCGGGTATTCAAGGGGATGGCAGGGAGGTTTGGAAATGGGTTTGGCCGGTGGGTGATCCGCCGGGGGCTGGGCTTGGCCGTGGTTTTGGGGGCGGGGCTGGCGGTGGCGGAGGATGGTCGATCGCCTGCGGCGGCTTCGCTGGTGGGGATGCGTGAGGCATGGGATCGGCCGGCGGAGGGGCCAGTGGAGGTGGCTTTCGTGGAGGCGGAGAGGAACTCGCGTCTGGCGGCGGAGGCGTTTTTCCGGAGCCGGAAATACATCGATGGCTGGCTGGCGCACGCGGATCCGGAGAGTGGCTTGATCCCGCGGAATCTGAAGGATCGGTATTGGAATGGTCGGGATGCGGCTGCGGACAACTACTCGTTCATGGTGCTCACTGCGGCGATGACCGACCGGCCCTTGCTGGAGGGGCGGCTCCGCGAGATGCTGCGCACGGAGATGCGGCTGACGCGGCGGGTGGACCGTTTGCCGGATGACTATGACTTCCGCACCCGTTCGTGGCGGCGGGCGTCGATCGATCGCGATGCGATGATCTTCGACGGTGCGGAGTATGCCAAGGACGGGCTGCTTTACATCACCGAGTGGTCCGGCCGCGGGCCGTGGACCGAGCGGATGACGGGCATCATCGAGGACATTTGGAAAGATCCGGCGATCGAAACCCCTTTCGGCCGGATCCCGACGGAGAACTTCGAGGTGAATGGCGACTTGCTCCAGGTGGGGTCGCGTCTGTTCTGGCTGACCGGCGACCGCGTGCATCTGGAGCGGGCGGCGAGGATCGGCGACTACTTTCTGTTAGGAAAACGTCACCCGACGCGGGATGCGGACTCTCTGACGCTGGGGGATCATTCCTGCGAGGTGATCAACGGTTTGTCGGAGTTGTATTTCGCCGTATCGAGGGCGTGGCCTGAGAAGCGGGAGGCGTATCGCGCGCCCTTGCATGAGATGTTCGACCGCATTCTGGAAACGGCGGTGGATGAGACCGGGCTGATGTTCAGCACGGTGAATCCGCGGAGTGGCAAGGTGATCGATGCAAGCCTGACGGACAACTGGGGCTACAACTACGATGGATTCCACACCGTGTGGCAGGTGGATGGCGTCGTGAGGTATCGGGATGCGGTTCGCAAGGCCTTGTCCGGGTTGAAGAGGCATCATTCCGGACGGGCATGGGAAGCCGGGAGTGCGGATGGACTGGCGGATGCGATCGAAGGTGCGATCACCCTGCTCAACCGCGAGCCGGTTCCCAGCGCCCATGAGTGGGTGGATTCCGAAATCCGGTTGATGTGGGGCAAGCAGCGTCCGGACGGAGTGATCGAGGGCTGGCATGGCGACGGGAACTTCGCGCGCACCTCGTTGATGTATGCCTTGCTGAAGACCCAGGGTTGCCGGTTGGAGCCGTGGCGGGCGGACCTGAGGGTGGGGGCGACGCGCGAGGGGGACCGCATCCGGCTGCACCTTTCAGCGGCGGAGCCATGGAGCGGGCGTTTGATCTTCGACAGGCCGCGGCATCGCACGATCATGAATCTTCCGGTGGATTACCCGCGGATCAACCAGTTTCCCGAGTGGTTCACGCTGCCGCCGGAGCTTCATCCGGACGGCCTGGCGCTCATGCTGGAGCCGGGGCGGGCGCGGCATCTCGAAGTGGACTCCCGCGGAGTGGTCCGCTGAGGGGAAATCCGGGCTCGGCATCCGGCGGTGGATCTGACAGGACTCGCGCGGGCCCGGGATGGCTCCGCAATGATGGAAGACGAACCTGGGAATGAATCCGGCATGGAGCCGAGGATGGTGCGGAGAAACTTCGCCTGTCTGGTGTGGATGGGTTCGGTGTTCGCGATGGGTTGGTCCGAGGTGGTGGTGGTGCTGCAACCCCTGCTGGTTCACTATGGAGCGAGCAACACGCAGATCGGCATGGTGCAGGGTGTGTTGATCGCGACCTTGCCGGGGATGTTCCTCTCGCCATGGATCACGCGGCGGTTCCGGCGGAAGAAGGTCTATCTGTTTGTGACCGACTCGTTGTATCTGCTGCCGGTGGGGGTGGTGGGAGCGGTGGTCTGGGCCGGCGGCGCGGGTGGGGATGCGGCGATGGTGGGCTTCATCGTTTGGGCGATGTTGCTGGGGCAGGTGGCGGCGGGTTTTGGCGGTTTGCCGAACCAGGAGTTTTTCACCGCCTGCATTCCGATGCGCCTGCGCGGGCGGCTTGCCGGGGTTTCCGCGGGGTTGGGTGGCTTGCTGGGATTGGCGGCGGGGGGCATCGCGGCCTGGGTGCTGGCGGTGTTGCCGAAGCCGCAGGCGTATGGGGCCTTGTTGGTTCTCGCGTGGTTCCTTTGCCAGATCGCGGACTCGGCGGTGCTGCTGGCGAAAGAGCCGCCGACTCCGGTCGAGCGTTCCCCGCGGCCTTGGGGGAAGGCGATGTGGCGGGCGTTTTTCGGCGATCGGAGGTTTTTGAAAGTGGCGTTGGCGGTGTGTTTGATTTCCCCGGTGATGGGGCAGCTTGCGGTGTTTTCGAGCGTGTTTGCGTTTCGGGAGCTCGGCTTCAAGGCGCAGATGGCAGCCTGGCTGGGGATGACGGCCTCCGGGGCGAGGCTGGCGCTGAGTCCGGCCGCCGGCTGGCTGACGGATTCATGGGGGGCGCGGCCCTCGTTGTTGCTCTGGGCGGGGCTTTCCTGTGCGGGGATGGCGATGCTGGCGATTGCGCCCGGCGTGGTCACGGTGTTTGCAGCGGCGGCGATCGCCGCGGTGGCGGGCAGTGGATTTTCCGGAGCGATGAATGCCCTCACGAGTGGGATTCCCAAGCCGGAGCATCGGGCGGGTCACTTCACGTTGCTGGGGTTCTGCATGATCGCCGCGAACTCGGCCGGGCCGGTCCTGGCCGGAGCCTTGTTCGATGCCTTGCCCTATCGTGGTGGTTTCGCGGTGCTGGCAGCGATGTTTGCCGGGCTGATGGTCTTCTGTTATCTCCTGCTGCGCGACTTGAGCGCGAGGCCGGAAGACTACGTGTGAAAGGCTCCCGGAGTCCTCGACCGGGCGACGCAAAAAAGCACCTGCATGACGCAACAATGCCCCTCCCTCGGACAGGGGGGCTGTTTAGTCTGAAACCATTCATTGAACTGGAACCCAACAGATGGCGCTCCGCGTTTCGGAATCCGCGCCCATGACATCGGAACATTCCCTGCGGACGAGCTTGCCCGCCGTGTTTCCGAGGCGGGCCTGGATTGCGTGCAGCTGGCCTTGGCCAAGGCGATTTCCGGCGTGGATTTCCGCCCGGGTTCGCTAGGGCCCGAGCTGGCCGCAGCCATTGCGGGGGACTTCCGCCGTCACCGGGTGGGCATCGAGGTGCTGGGCTGTTACGTGAATCCAATCCATCCGGACCTGGAAGCGCGTGCGGCCGGCATTGCATGGTTCAAGGAACACCTTCGGCATGCGCGTGATTTCGGCTGCCAGATCGTGGCCTTGGAAAGTGGATCGCTGCACGCCGACCAAAGGCCTCATCATCCGGGAAACGAGTCCTCGGAGGCCTTCGAGGATCTTGTGGCGGTGCTTGCGGATCTGGTTGACGAAGCGGCGCATCACGGAGTGGTGGTGGGCATCGAACCGGTGCACGGGCACGTGCTGTCCACACCGGAAAAAACCCGCGTGCTGCTCGAGCGGATCACCTCGCCCCATCTGCAAGTGGTTTTCGATCCGGTGAATCTGCTTTCCCGCGATGACGCCGGGGATTCCGCCGGGGTCACGCGCCGTGCGCTGGAGGCCTTCGGCGATCGCATCTCGGTGGTGCATCTCAAGGATTTCCGGAGCGGTTCGGAAGGACTCGTCCCGTGTGCCGCCGGTTTGGGCGATTATGATTCCGCGCCTTTGCTGGAATGGCTTGCAAGGCACAAACCCACGGTGGCTGTCCTGTTGGAGGAGGCGGGGCCCGAAAGAATCGCCGCCAGCCTCGCTTGTCTTCAGCGTCCTCTCACCCATCCCATTTCATGAACAAGCCTTTGGACACTGTCAGGAGGATCGGGGACAAGCTCATCCGCGACACTCCCTTTGAATACCGCCTCGAGGTCACCAAGGTGGTGCCCACCCTTGACCGGATGCACTTCGTGGACTTCGGCCGGACCTTCGGGCTCGGCCGGCCGGCGGTGGCTTACGCATGGACCACGCTCACCTGTGAGGAGGACATGGAGCTCATCCTCCAGATCGAGCACAACGACGGCTGCCTGCTCCGCTTGAACGGTGAGACGATCTATCAGAACGAAGGCGACCGTGACATCCGCCTTCATTTCGACGAACGCAGTCTGGTCATGTCCCACGAGTGCCGTCTCCCGCTGCGCAAGGGGGCGAACACGCTGCTGGTGAAATCCGAAACCCGCGGTGCCGAGTGGACGGTTTTCCTGCAACCTCCGGCGACCAAGGGCGCGGTGATCCGTGACGGTGCGAACCCGCCGGGCATCGGCCTGCATGGCATCGACCGCGTGGATCCTGCGATCGCCGGGCTTTCCAACTGGCTGGTGGCAGGTCCGTTTCCGAATCCGGTGATGGGTGGATTCCGCGATGGTCTGCGTGTGCCGCACGGGCCGGAGAATGAGTTCCGTTTTGGCACGATGTATCCCGGTCTGGACGGACCGGTCACCTGGACGATTCCGAAGGTGGAGATCCTCGGCGGCCTGATCGACCCGCTGCCCTGGGGAACCAACTATCATTGGAACTATCACAACGGCGGAGTGGCCTGGGCGATGCAGGAACTTTCCCGCCTCTCCGGGGATGGGCGCTATGGCGAATACGCCTCGCGGTTCTGCGATTTCCACCTCAACGGCATCCCGTTCGTGGAGCATCAGGTCAAGACGCTCCATGCGGTGGATTGCGCCAATCATTTCATCATCGACACCCCGCTGTTGGATTTCACGCTTGCTCCGTCGCTGCCCTTCATCCGGAGGTTGCGGGAAGAGCCCGTGTTTCCTGGGCGTGAGCGTTACCTTGCATGGATCGGCCGGATGATCCGCTATGCCCGCGAGGAGCAGGTGCGTTTGCCCGGTCATGGGATCTTCACGCGGACCACGCCGGTGGAATACACGACCTGGGTGGACGACATGTTCATGGGCATTCCGTTTCTGGTGCAGGCTTCTCTTTTCAGCGGGGATCCGGAGCTGCTGGATGATGCGGCACGGCAGGTGCTCGGTTTCAACACGCAGGTCTGGGATGAGGAGGCCGAGCTCTACATGCACGCCCGGTATTTTGGAAATCCGGCCAAGCTGCCGCATTGGTCGCGTTGCAACGGCTGGGCAAGCTGGGCGATGAGCGAGGTGCTTGCGCAGCTTCCGGCGGGCCATCGCGATCATGCGGCGATCCTGGCGCACTTCCGTCGTCACTGCGCGTCGCTGCTCCGCCATCAGCACGAGTCCGGATTGTGGCCGAACGTGCTCGATCGACCGGATTCCGCTCTGGAGGTCTCCGGCTCGGCAATCTTCGTCATGGCGATGGCCCGTGGGGTGATGAGTGGCTGGCTGGAGCGCGACCGTTTCCTGCCTGCGGTGCTGCGGGGCTGGGACGGGCTGGAATCCCGGATCGAGGCGGATGGCACCGTGCATGCGATCTGCATGGGCACGATGTGCACCGAGGATGTGTCATACTATGTCAACCGGCCGTTTTATGAAAACGACACCCACGGGCTCTTTGCGGTGCTGTTTGCGGGCATCGAGGTGGAGCGGCTGATCCAGGCGGAGGCGGCCTCCGGAGAGCTCGGCGGCGCGGTCGAGACCAGGGTGGCGGCGGCTGTCTGAGGCTCGCTGTTTTATCGTCTTGTGTCCGGAGGAGGACGGCCTATCCATCCAGTGATCCGAAACCCAGTGACATCCCGGAAGAAAAAACGCATCGCGCTGATCGGACTGCCCGTTCTCCAGTCCGTGAACAATCTGTGCAACGCCGCCATCGCCCGGCGCGCGGAGGAGGGAGGGGACTGGAAGTTCGTGCTGAGTGCCGAGGCTTCGCTGGATGCGTTCCGTTTCCTGCGCACTCTGGATTGTGACGGGGCGATCGTGCGCATCATGAACACCGCGATGCTGCGCGAGGCGAAGAAAGTGCAGTTCCCCATCGTCAATGTTTCCTCATGGCTGGAGAAACCCGGTGTTCCCACCGTGCGGCATGACTACGATGCGGTGGGGCGCCTGGCTGCCGAGCACCTGTTGGAGAAAGGCTTCCGGCGCTTTGGCTGTGTGGTGGTGCCGGGCGGGTGGTACATCGAGCAACGGCACAACGCGTTGGTGCGCACCCTGAGGGCCCACGGAGCCTCATTGAAGACCTTCCAGTTGCAAACGACCATGCCGGAGCTGGTCCAGCCGCTTGCGCAGGCGGAGAAACGCCGGTTTGTCGAATGGGTGCGCACGCTTCAGCGTCCGGCGGCCCTGGTGCTGATGGATGACTGGGATGCGCCCGCATTGATGGAGTTGTGTCGGGAGGCCGGCTACGAGGTGCCTCGCGATCTGGTGATGATCACCACCGGTTGCCACAGCGAGGTGGAGCCGCTTTGCCGGGTGCCGCTCAGTGCGGTGCAGGAGGACCAGGAATTGCAGGCACGCCTCGCGGTGGAGTGCCTGGATGTGATCATGTCCGACCGGCAGCCGCGCGAGACGATGATCAACGTGCCGCCGCTCGGTGTGGTCGAGCGGGCGTCCACGGCCACCATGGCGATCGAGGACCGGGAAGTGGCTCATGCCGTCGAGTTCATCCGTGCGCATGGCTTCGAGCCGATCAATGTGGCGGATGTGAGCAGCCGGGTGGATGTGGCCCGGGTGACGCTGGAGCGGCGTTTCCGACAGGTGATGGGCACGACGATGCACGGTTATCTTACCGAACTCAGGGTGCGGCGCGCAAAGGAGCTTTTGCTTTCCGATCCACCGGTGAGTCTGCAAGCCGTGGCACAGCAGTGCGGGCTGGCGGACCGCCGCCGGCTCAACCAGGTGTTCCTGAGTGTGGCTGGCAAGTCCCCCGCGGCCTGGCTGCGGGAAGTGCGGGAATGATGCCCCGGGTTCCGGGCTTTCAGCGTTTGAGGAAATCCGCGACGACCATGCGGTGATCGCTGTGGCGGGTGGTGACCACGCGGGATCGCACCGGTGAGAAGTGCCGGGTGGCGTAGAGGTGATCGATCCTCAGAATGGGCAGCCTGCGCTGGAATGTGTTGCCCCAGCCGGTGCCTGCGGCGGCGAAGGCATCCACGAAATCGCGCGAAAGCTGGCGGTGCACGATGTCGGTGGCGGGCGAGTTGAAATCCCCGCCGAGCAGGGTGGGGGTGTGGGGGAAATTCGTGGTTTTTTCCAGGATCTGCTGGGTGAGTGCGAGTTCGGAGCGGCGCAGGCTGCGGTTGGTGCGGTGTTCGTTCCAGGTGGCTCGCTGCCAGAAGCGGAGATTGGTGGCGGCGGACGCGAGGTGCACATTGACCACCTCCATCTGGCTGCCGTCCGGCAGGGCGATGGTGACCTGTTGGTCGCGCTGGGCGGGGTTGCGGACTTCCCTGACGATCCGCCAGCGGGTGATCACGCCGTTGGTGAGGTGGGCCCGGTAATCGCCGCGGCCGCCATAGAGTGCGGTGGCGATCTGGCTGACCTGATAGGGCAGGGCGTCCTGGAGCAGCACGACATCGGGTTCCCAGGCGGCGAGGTCCGGCGAGGGATTGCCGAAGGAAAACGTGTGGCAGTTCAGGGTGACGACGCGAAGCACCGGTTGGCCGTCGTATCGAGCGGCAGGGCCCGGCAGCGGCGGGGCCTTGCCAAGGTTGGCCAGCACGCGGGCCTCATCCGCACCGACCAGCAGCGTCACGGCCCAGACCGCGGTCATGACCAGCGAAAGCGGTGCGCGCAGGAAGTAGAAGGCGGTCATCGCCGCGATCAGCCCGAGCCCGCCCCAGCTCCAGATCGGCAGCACAGTGAAGGCGGCGAAGCGGTCCGGTTGCCTCGCGAAACAATAGACCGTGAACAAATGCAGCAGCAGCGAGGCTCCCACGAGCGTCCATCCGGTGCGGCGTCTCAGGGCGGACATGACGGGAAGATGGGGGGTGGAGTCCCGGAGGGCGGACCCGGGATCCTAGAGGCCCGGGATGCCAAGACCGCCGGTGAGTTTCTTCATCTCCGCCGCGGCCTTTTCCTTGCCGGTGTGGATGGCTTCCTGCACGGCCTTGAGCACGAGGTCCTCGAGGAATTCGACATCGGACGGATCCACCACCGAGGGGTCGATGCGGATCGAGAGCACATCGCCCGCGCAGGTGGCCGTGGCGGTCACCTTGCCACCGCCCGCGCTGGCTTCCACCGTTTGGTTGGCGAGTTCTTCCTGCTTGGCGGCCAGCCCGGCCTGCATCTGCTGGGCTTGTTTCATCAGTTTGGCGATGTTCATGATGGATTGGGGATAAGGGTTGTCGGGTGAAAGGATGGAAGCGGGGTTCGGCGGCTCTTTGCCAGGGTCTCAACCGGAGACCACCTTGCCCTTGAATTTCTCCAAGGCGGACTCGATCAGCGGATCCTGATAGAAGGTTTCCTCCACGGCGGGCTGGGGTGGGGGAGCGGGGGCGGCGGGCTCGGGTTTCGACTCATCCTTCCACGGCGGAGGCTCGGGTTCGGGCGGGACTTCAGTGACCTCGGGGGCCTCCTCTATCATCGACTCAAGCGCGGCGAAGCCACCTGCGGGAGACTTCGGCCTGGGCGCGGGCTCGGGCACGACGGCGGCCGGTGCGGGCACTTCTTCAGCCGGGGGAGCGGCCTCCCTGGGTGGCGATGGCGCTGCAGCGGTGGCTGAGCGCAGGTCGGTCCCGCAGTGGTCGGCGGCCTTGGTCAGCACCTTGATGACGTCGGTGATGCGCACCTCGGCCAGCACCTGGATTGCCTTGATGATTCCGAGTTCGAAATGCAGGCGCTTGTTGGTGGCCCACTTCATGCGTCCCTCGGTGTCCGCGAAGACATCGATGGCGGCCAGGATGCGGTCCGGCGCGTAGTCCTCGGCAAGGCCGAGCAGTTGCTGCCAGAGTTCCGAGGGGATGCCCTCGCCGTCGGCCGATGGATCGAGCTTGGCAACCAGCAGCGCGCGCAGGCAGCCGATGAGTTCGCCGAGCAGTTGCGAGAGTTCGCGTCCGCTTTCCGCTTCTTTCTGGATCAGCGAGAGGGCGGCGGGTGTTTCACGGTCGAGCAGGGTGGCGGTGAGCCGCGCCACTTTTTCCCGGGAGGTGAAGCCGAAGACGTCGAGCACGTTTTCCTCGGTGATGTGGTCGCCGCAGAAGGCCACCAGCTGGTCGAGCATGGATTGGGCGTCGCGCATGCCGCCGTCGGCCCCTTTGGCGATGGCCCAGGCGGCGGTGGGATCGAGGGTGATGCCTTCGTTGCCGGCGATGTGGAGCAGGTGCTTGGCGATGGTTTCCGTGGGGATCGGCCGCAGGTCGAAGCGCTGGCAGCGCGACAGGATGGTGGGCAGGATCTTGTTGGCCTCGGTGGTGGCGAAGATGAACTTCACGTGCGGCGGCGGCTCTTCCAGCGTTTTGAGCAACGCGTTGAAGGCCGCGTTGGAGAGCATGTGCACCTCGTCGATGTAGTAGATCTTGAACTGACCGCGGGCCGGGGCGAAGCGGACCGACTCACGGAGGTCGCGCACCTGTTCCACGCCGTTGTTGGAGGCACCGTCGATTTCCAGCACGTCGAGCGAGCGGCCTTCGGCGATCTCGATGCAGACGTCCTCGTCCGGGTCGAAGTCGGCCTTCGGTCCCTGGGTGCAGTTGAGCGCCTTGGCGAGGATGCGGGCGGTGGATGTCTTGCCGGTGCCGCGCGGGCCGACGAACAGGTAGGCGTGGGCGAGCCGCTTTTGGGCGATCGCATTGCGCAGGGTACGGACGACGTGGTCCTGGCCGAGGACGTCGTCGAAGGTTTTGGGTCGGTATTTCCGGGCGAAGACCTGGTAGCTCACGGGGGCGAGTGTAGGGATGCCGGCGGGTTTGTCATGGCCGAGTTTCGGAGAAATTTTTTGGCAATTCCCGGATTGGCTCGACCCGGGAATCCCGTAGGATGCCGCCATGCATGGATCGGGACAATCGGGCGGCCGGCGGAAGATCCCGGCGGCGTGGCTGGGCATCGGCTTTCTGGCCATGCTGGCGGCTGGCGTGGGCCTTTGTTTCACCGCGGTGCCGGGCAAGGTGAAACGCGGACTCAAGGAGATTTTCGCGCCCACGCCGGTGGTGAAGGCCCCGGATGAGGCGGATATCCGCCGCCAGGTCGAGGCCAGGCTCCGGTCGGAAATGGAGCGTGAGCTGGAACGCGAGATCGAGGCGATGAAGAAAGCGGCTGCTGAAAAAGAGGCACGCGATGCGCGGGAAGAGGCCGAGTCCGCCGCCCGGGAGGCGGAGAACGCCGGGCTGCCCCCCGCCGGGTCGGTCACTGATGTCCGCAAGCTCCGCTCCGGCATCCCGTTCAGGACCGAGGTGAAGTTCGAGAACGGCGGCCTGGCCTCCAAGGAGCGGGTGGACGAGGCCAGCTACACCGCGTTCTATCAGCTTTCACTGCGCGTTCCCGCCGCGGCCCGCACGATGGCCGAGCTGGAGGTGACCCATCCGGGGTTGTCCGCCATGCTGCCCGGCCTCCCGCCGTTGCTGGACAAGGCGGAGATCTCCCCCTGGTTCCGGAAACTCTACGAAAACAAAACGACCCGCGTGCGCCGGGATGCCAACTCGCTCAGCGAAATCCTCACCAAGCACAACTTTTACGACTGCGAGACCATCCTCCACCTGCGCTCCGCCTCCGGCAAACCGGTGTTCCTGATGCGGGCGGAGATGGATGTGGTCTCGGACGGCTCCGATGGCGACCGACTTGCCACCATGCCCGATGAGATCGTCAACTCGACCCACTACCAACCCTTCACCAGCTACGGTTGGCCGAAGAAAAGCACCACGCCCAACCCGATGGTCGCGGGCTGGGAGCGCCGGATCGTCGGGGCGGAAAAAGAACTCGCCGACCGCGCCACCACGGCCGAGCGCAAGACCTGGCTGCGCGACCGCATCGCCTACCTGAAACGCGGCATCGCCGATCTCAAGGCGCGCAGTTTCCTGATCGCGGAGTATGATCCGTTCATCGTCATTCCGGTAAACCTGCTCACGGCCAACGACCCCTTCGCTCCGAAAGTGGGGGACTATGCCGTCGTCGCCCACGGCGGGAAGCTCTACCCGTGCATCGTCGGCGATGGCGGTCCCACCTTCAAAGTGGGCGAGGCCTCGCTGCGCATGGCCCGCGAGATCAATCCGAAGTCCTCGCCCTACAGCCGGCCGGAATCCGACCTCAAGGTGACCTACCTCGTTTTCCCGGGATCCCGGGATGCGGAGAAAGGCCCGCCGGATTACGAACGCTGGCGGCAGCGCTGCCACGAGTTGCTGGGTGAAATCGGCGGCACGGGCGGGACCCCTCTGCATGTCTGGCAGGACCTTTTGCCGAAGCCCGCCGCGCCTGCGGAGGCTACTCCTTCTCCAGCATCCTCCGGAGCTTCTCCCGCCTCAGCGCCCCGAGCACCCGGAGCAGCAGAAGCAGGCAAATCAGAGTGACCCCCAGCTCAAGCATCGGTGCGGCCCCGCGCGGGCGCTCGCCGGCCACCAGCTTGACCACATCCGGCAGGTTGCCCAGCCCGCGCGTGGTTCCCAACAGCGCCAGCACCCCGGCCCCGATGAGTCCGTGCCACTTCATCTTCAGCGAGAACAACCCGCAAATCAGCAGTCCGCCACCCAGCGTGAGCGCCCCTTGCAGAAAGGCAAGCCCGTCGGTTTTCCCCAGCATCCGCTGCGCCATCACCCCGAGCGCGAGCACCGCCACCCCACTGAAAAACACGTGAATCCGCATGGCGGAAGCTGACCTCCGCCACGCCACTCCGCAAGCCCCGGCCTCCGCGGGGTTTACAAGTGGGCGCGCTCCGCCAGAATGCCCCCATGACGACGCTTTGGTGCAACGGCCAATGGCTCGATGCCTGGGACTTCCCCGCATCGCCGACCGATCGCGGATTCATGCACGGGCTGGGCTTGTTCGAGACCCTGCTGGCCGTCGATGGCAGGCCGGTTTTTGCGGAGCTCCACTTGCAGCGCCTGCTGGAAAGCTGCTCGCGCCTCGGCTGGAAGCCCGCCATTCCGGACCTGCATGAGACGATCGCCGAACTCCTCTCACACAACGAACTGGGCAGCGGCCGCTCCCGCATCCGCATCGCGGTCTCCGCCGGCAGCGGACGGGTGCAGGATCTCACGCTGGGCGCGGACCACATCGTCTGGATCACCGCCACCGCCGCGGCCATGCCACCCGCCACCACCTGCGCCAACCTCTCACCGTGGCGCAGGAACGAACACTCCGCCCTGGCCGGCATGAAGTCCGCCTCCTATGCGGAAAACCTCATCGCCCTCGAACACGCGGACCGCCTCGGCTTCGAGGAAACCTTGTTTCTCAACACCGCCGGCCACCTCTGCGAGGCCGCCACCTCGAATGTCTTCCTCGTTTGCGATGGAGCCCTCCGCACCCCGGCGCTCGATGCCGGCTGCCTGCCCGGCATCACCCGCTCGGTCGTGCTCGGACTGGCCGCCGACCTCGGAATCCCCTGCGAAGAAGCACTTTTCGACGCATCCTGGCTCGACCGGGCGGACGAAATCTTCCTCACCTCCTCCATCCGCGGGGTGATGGGGCTGTCGCGATTTGGCGATCGCCCGCTGCCGCACGGGCCGGTCACCGCCCGCCTCCGCGAGGCTTGGAACCTTGCCGCGATCGGAAAGAGCTCCCACTGATTCCACGTTTTTGCATTGATGCGGAAAACCGCAGAACACAGCCTGCCTCCACCAACCAGACCCCACACGATCATGTCACGCTCCGTCACGCTCTTCACCGGTCAATGGGCCGATCTCCCGCTCGAAAAACTCGCGCCGCTCGCCTATGAAATGGGCTACGACGGCTTGGAACTCGCCTGCTGGGGCGACCACTTCGACGTCGATGCCGCCGCCTCCAGCAAGACCTACGTCAAGGAACGCTGGGAACTCCTCGGCGATCACGGCCTCAACTGCTTCGCGATCTCCAACCACCTCGTCGGCCAGGCTGTCTGCGACCTCATCGACGAGCGCCACAAGGCCATCCTCGCCCCGGACGTCTGGGGCGATGGCGATCCCGAGGGCGTCCGCAAACGCGCCGCCAAGAAGATGATCACCACCGCCAAGGCCGCGCGCGCCTTCTTCAATGCCAAACCCGGACGCAACGGGTCCGATGATTTCCCCGCCGTGGTCAACGGCTTCACCGGATCCTCGATCTGGCACTCGATCTACGCGTTCCCGCCGACCTCCCAGGAATACTACGAGAAGGGCTTCAAGGACTTCGCCAAACGCTGGCTGCCCATTCTCGATGCCTTTGACAAGGTGGACGTCAACTTCGCCCTCGAAGTCCACCCCACCGAGATCGCCTTCGACATCGCCTCCGCCAAGCGCGCCCTCGCCGCCGTCGGCCACCACAAGCGCTTCGGTTTCAACTACGACCCCTCCCACCTCGGCTATCAGGGCGTCGACTACGTCAAATTCATCCGTGAGTTCTCGGATCGCATCTATCACTGCCACATGAAGGACGCCTGGTGGGGTCATGGCGATGGCACCGTGGGCGTCTTCGGCGGCCACACGAACTTCGGCGATGCCCGCCGTTTCTGGGACTTCCGCTCCCCCGGCCGTGGCGACATCGACTTCGAGGACATCATCGTCGCGCTCAACGACATCGGCTACCGCGGCCCTCTCTCCGTCGAGTGGGAGGACATCCGCATGGACCGCGTCCACGGCGGTGCGGAAGCCGCCAGCTTCGTCCGCAGCCTGGATTTCCCGGTCAGCTCGGTGGCCTTCGACGCCGCCTTCGACAAGAAAAACCAGTAAGTGTTCCCCAGTCGGGGAGGTCACCCGCTGGCCTCCCCGCCCGGCCCCGGATCCGGGAGGAAATTGTGTCTTGAACGCCCGCCCCGCTCCCAAGCAGGATGCTGGCAGCGAATGCCTGCCTCCGACCATCACCCGGAAATCATCTACGAGGGAATCCCCGCGTCTCCGGGCATTGCCATCGCTCCGGTCCATGTGATCGCCCGCGGCTTCTCCGCGCCGGAGGTCTATCAGATCGATGAGGCCGCCGTCTCAGGAGAGCAGAACCGTTTCCAGGAAGCCGTCGAACTCACGAAACGCCAGCTCGTCGAGTTGCAGAGCCGCCTGGAGGACCTTTCCGGTGAAAACGAAAGCGGCATCTTCGAGGCCCACGCCATGATGCTGGAGGACAAGGCCGTGGTCGACCGCGTCCGCAAGGCCATTGCCAGCCGCCAGCAGAACGCCGAATACGCGTTCTACGCCGTGATGCAGAACTTCCTGGAGGCCATGCGCCGGATTCCGGATCCCTATCTGCGCGAACGCACGGCGGATATCGAGGACGTCGCCCAGCGCGTGCTGCGGAACTTTTCTCCGGACAGCGATGCCCGCCACCAGGGCCCGGATGACCGGCACATCCTCGTGGCATACGACCTCGCCCCGTCGGACACCGCGTCGATGAACCGCCGCCACGTCCTCGGCTTCGCCACCGAGCAGGGCAGCGTGAACTCCCACACCGCCATTCTCGCCCGTGCCTTCGGCGTGCCGGCCGTGGTGGGCCTCGAATGCGCGGTCATCGATGTGATGGCCCTCACGCCCGCCATTCTCGACGGATACACCGGGAAACTCATCCTGCATCCCTCGCCGGAGACGCTCGAGCGATACCGCCGGCTGGACGATGCCAAGGCCCGCGTCCGCAGCTCCCTGGACGCCAAGCGTGGTGCCGCCACCGAGACGGTCGATGGCCGCCAGATCACCGTTTCCGCAAACATCGAGATCGTCGAGGAACTGCCGCTCGTGAAACGCAGCGGAGCCAAAGGCATCGGCCTTTACCGGACCGAGTTCCTCCTCCTCAACAGCGAGGAAATGCCGGACGAAGCCGCGCAAACCGACATCTACGCCAAGGTCGCCCGCGAGATGGCCCCCCATCCGGTGATCATCCGCACGCTGGACGCCGGCGGTGACAAGCTGCCGGTGGAGCCCCTCACCGAACCGGAACCCAATCCCTTCCTCGGCTGGCGCGGCATCCGCGTCTCGCTCGCCCGGCCCGCGATGTTCCGCGAACAGATCCGCGCCGTCCTCCGCGCCAGCGCCCAGGGCAAGGTCGCGGTGATGTTCCCGATGATCTCCGGTCTCTCCGAAGTCTGGCGCTGCAAGGAGATGGTGCGCCGCTGCATGGACGAGCTCGACAAGGAGGGCGTCCCCTTCGACAAGGACCTGCCCGTCGGCGTGATGATCGAGGTGCCGGCCGCCGCCCTCTGCGCGGACCTGCTCGCTCCGGAAGTGGACTTCTTTTCCATCGGCACCAACGACCTCATCCAATACACGGTCGCCGCAGACCGTGTGAACCCCCACGTCGCCGAGCTCTACCGGCCCACCCATCCGGCCGTGATCCGCTTGATCAAGCGCACCATCGACGCCGCCACCGACAATGGCATCTGGACCGGAATCTGCGGGGAAATGGCCGGTGACATCCGCCTCACGCCGCTGCTCATCGGGCTGGGCGTCGAGGAGCTTTCCGTCGGCCCGCAACAAGTGCCGCTCGTCGGCCAGGCCATCCGCTCGCTCAGCTACGCCCAGTGCGCCGCGATGTCCGATGAGGCGCTGCGCCACAGCCGCAGCCAGGGCGTGCTCGATCTCTCGATGGAGCTTGCCCGCAAGCACTACGGCGAGCTGCTCGATTGATCCGGAGCGGACCGCCAAGACCGGCCGTCCGCCCCGGGAAGTTTCGCGTCCATCAGGGCTCCATCGGATAGGCGTTCTCGCCATGCTCCGAGCGGTCCATGCCCTCATATTCCTGCTCCTCGGTCACACGCAGGCCGATCAGCGCCTTGACCAGCAGCGCGATGCCGACCGTGGCGATCGCCGACCACACAATGGTCACCGCCAGGCCCGTCGCCTGGATTCCCAGTTGGGTGCCCACCGCCTTCACCGCGCCCAGGCCGCCCAGTGACGTCTGGCCGAAAAAGGCGAGCAGCAGGGTGCCGAGAATGCCGCCCACGCCGTGCACCGCAAAGACGTCCAGCGAATCGTCTATGTGAAGCTTCTCACGGATCAGGCTCACCGAAAGGTAACACACGACCGCGGCGATCGCTCCGATGACGATGGCGCCCAAAGGCCCCACATCCCCCGAGGCCGGGGTGATCGTCGCCAGTCCGGCCACCAAACCGGTGACCATGCCGATCAGTCCGGCCTTTCCGTTGCGGATGCGCTCCATGAGGCACCAGACCAGGGCCGCCGAACAGGCGGACAGGTGGGTCACCAGCAGCGTCATGCCCGCACCGCCGCCGGCTCCGAGCTGGCTGCCCGCGTTGAAGCCGAACCAGCCCACCCACAGCATCGCCGCGCCGATGAAGACCATGCCCGGGTTGTGCGGGGCATGCGGGTGTTCCGGAAATCCGCGGCGTTTGCCCAACAGGATCGCCAGCACCAGCGCCGAGACTCCCGCCGTGGCGTGGACCACGATGCCTCCCGCCAGATCCTTCACCCCCATGTCCTGCAACCAGCCGCCGCCCCACACCCAGTGCGTCACCGGCGTGTAAACCAGGAACAGCCACAAGGCGGAAAACAACATCACCGCGCCGAACTTCATCCGCTCCACCACCGCTCCCACATAGAGCCCGGGCGTGATGATCGCAAAGGTCATCTGGAACATCACAAACAAGGTCTCCGGAATCTTCGTGCCAGGGGCCACGCTGTCCGTGCCGATCCCCTTCAGAAACGCGGCGTCCAGATTGCCAATCCAGCCTCCATCGCCCTTGAACGCCAGACTGTAAAGGCAGGCCGCCCACAGCAGTGAGGCCATGCACGCGATCCCGGCACACTGCGCCATCACGGACAGCACGTTCCTCGCCCGCACCAGACCTCCATAAAACAAGGCCAGCCCCGGCATGGACATGAACAGCACTAATGCGGTCGAGGTCAGGATCCACGAAGTGTTCCCCGAATCCACGCTCGGAACGCCCTCCTGAGCCTGCGCCAAGCCGACTCCCAACGCGCTTATTCCTAGGATAATGATTTGTTTTTTCAATGGGTTGTGTTTCAACATCGCGCGCGTAGAAGCAGGATTTATTCCAAGGATGAATGAAATTCATGAAAGGGTGATCCAGGATGGGCGACTTCACCTCCGGTTGCTCCGGGTACTGTCGAATCCGGGCCTGCCCGAGCGAGGAGTGGCCGCGCCCCGGCAACTCCCAAAGCCGATTGGATGAAGGTCTGGTTGCCGAATACCAACTGACGGACGTCCGGTTCCTCGTGTATCGGCAATCCGCCGCATGGCAGATTCTCGCCAACATTGTGCCAAGCTTCCGCGGCGCGATGCGGAAAATCTTTGGCAAGAGGTCAGATTCGAAAGTCATCGTGCCGCGCTGTCCCTCCGTGTGGAAAAATGGAAAGTGCATGGCGGATTTTGCTTTTGGCGACTTGCCTCAAGATTCACGCCTCCCGGAAGAATCTCTCATTGAACGAGGTTCACTGTCCTGAATCGCAACCCACTCGTTGAGGCTGGTGGTCAGTCCAGGCGCCTTCCCCCAACGATACCAACCCCACCGGCAGGATTCGTCGAAATCGGGCGAGGCACCTGCATCGGAACTCCGGCAAGAACCTCGACAGGATTCAAGATCCGCAAGTGGCAAAACGTGTCGTGCTTCTTCGGATCATTGAAAATGTGCTCAGGGCTTTTTGAAAGTCTCAAACCGCTGCTCGTTCGATTGGAGTTCAAAATACCATTTCCACACATCGCGGAGTCCTTCCAGAAGGCCTGTTTCTATGCACCATGATGCGGCCCTTGGACGCCGTTGGATCGAGCGCAATCCTTGTCATTCTCGTGATTACCAAAATTCTTTGACTATGCAAAAAAGGACAATCTTCATCGGGAAACTTTTTTTATTTTATGCTAGAGTGCCGAAATGCATTTGATAGGAATCCTGCTGATCGATGCATTCGATTTCGAATTCCAATGCCTCTTTGATCCCTGTGTTGACAGTCAGCCTCAAATCCTCCCTTCTATCATGAAACTCCAACCATTCCGCTGCCGTACCCCCTATCTTGTATGCCTTCTCGGTAGCCTATCCCTTAGCTCGCCGCCAGTCTTCTCGGAGGAAGTTCGCACGGGAGAGCCGGAGGCTGTCGTCGCAAACCAGACTCAGCAATCGATGAGTGATCAAGAAGCTGTCCAAGCCATGGATGCAGCCAAGGAGGAAATCGAAGAGAGACTCGATATCACGGCTCCCTTGGAGCTCGATCTTCAAAATGGGGTTGATCCTGTCATCGTCGCGGCAGAAGAAGGGATGATCGTCGAGGCGACAATCGAGCAAGTTGAAGCAGCTCTGGCTGCTGCGGCGGCCACTCCAGAGCCAGAGGATGATATCGAGGCGATTATCTTGAAATGCCGGGGTTCTTACCGCTTCTTCCTCGATCCTTCCACTGTTCCCACTCCGGAGCCGCCTGAAGGCGAGCCGGATGCCGAAGTGGTCGAGCCTACCGCAGGTGACACGCAACCTGTTGATCCTTCGTCGCCCTCTGAAGAGTCATCCGAACCTTGATGTCTTTCAAGTTCACAACTCGTTAAAAAACAATTCAATACATTGAATCGCTCTATGAAAAAAAGCTCTCTGTTCCAAGGGTCTTCGTGGTTGACTCTACCGGCCACACTGGTCTGTGTCTTCGCACTTACCTCGGCAAGCCCACCGTTTTCCGATACTGCAATTACCAACAGCTCATCCGTGGTTGTTGTAGGAAGCAATACACTCACAACCGATGGAAAACCATTCCGCGGTGTCATCGCTGGACAAGGAAATGCCGCGGCCAGTGACACAAGCTACTCGGCTATCGTTGGCAATGCAAACGTCAGCCGTTCAAGATCTTCGCTTACCGTGGGGAATGACAATCGAATGGTGACTACAAGTAGTGTGGTGCCAACAAGTGATTTCGTAACCAACTCAGCGGTCGTTGGCACAGGGAATATCTTGAAAGCAACCTCGACTTCTTCGGTGGTGATCGGCAAGACGAACACGGCACAAGTCGATAGTTCCTTGATTGCTGGTAAAGGGAACGACGTCGAAGGTCCCTCGGCTGATGCCGAGCTTAGCTTCAATTCCGCTGCAATCGGATTCCAAAATGTCGTCGTTTCTACAACCGGATGGGCCATAGGAGAAAGTAACACGGTGAGTGCAAATCGCGGGGCGGCCATCGGTATCGGGGGATTGGCTGATAAGAATGACGCCGTCGTCATTGGGAAGTTCAATCGGTCTGTCGTGGCTGGAGATGCGCTTACGGTTGGGGCTGGAACATCGGCTACAAATCGTGTCACCGCTTTGCGTGTCACAGCTGACGGAACGGTTGTGCTGGGAAAGGCTCAGGGAGATATCTCCATGGGCTCCTATGCCTACTGAGATTCTGAGTCAGATGTCCATACGATAATCTGAACTGCCTGCGAAAGTATTCCCTCCCTTCCCTGTATGTCCTCCAATCCGCCGCTTTTTGCGGCTCTTCGCATCCCCTGCGCCATCATCGCGTGCCTTGTTGCCTCCTCGGCGTCTCAGGCGCAACAAGAGATGCCACTCTATGTACCCACTCCTGCATGGTGGACGGCAGGCACCAATCCACCGGTTTCCGGAACCGACAATCCTTTGGCCGTGGCGAATGTTGGGCAGTTGAAGAACATGGCCTTCCACGCACTCAAGGCGGTTCGAGCCGATCACCCGGCCTTGGCAAACCGGATTGAAGCCAGGCTGGTGGGGCCCGGCAAACCGATCCGGAGTTGGGATCCGGTTGATTCGAATCGATTGGAAGCCTACTCCGTCGTTGCCATGGGCCAACTGAAGGCCGTGGCGGCTCCCTTCTATGAGGTGTTTCAAGAAACCCACCCCCAGTGGCTGGCGACACGGACGGGGCATCCTGAAGATAGGAACAGCCCTTATCCGTGGTCGCGCAAAACGGGTGACGACTCAAATTACTCTTTTGCGACGGTAGGGCAGGTTAAGCATGCCTTTCGGATTGATTTCTCCTCACTCAAGGATCAGGACGCAGACGGCTTGTCGGACGCTTGGGAGATGAGTCACTTCTCGACGCTTGCGACGACCCCGGATGGGGATCAGGACAACGATGGGTTGAGCAATGCGGATGAATATCGTCTTGGATGGTCGCCCACGGTTTCCAATAGCAATGATGCAAGCAGAGACCTGCTGATCAATGGTGATTTCTCTCAGCCCGACATCCAAGATGGGGGGAAAATGCCAAAGGGGGATGCTCCCCTGACTTGGAACTACTGGGCAGGAATTCCCGGTTGGTCGGCGATGAACGGGGATAATGTCGAGATCCAGAACATCAGCCCGGTCTGGCCCGGAAATCCCTATGTCGAACTCAATGCGCACCCGGATTCCGATGAATCGCAATCAAGTTCGATTATTCATTTTGGTATTGAGCAAGCCGTTTTCACCAAAAAGGGTCAAAGATACGACCTCTACTTTGATTGTCGCCCAAGAACGGACAGCCCGGAAAGGCTTCCCATCCAGGACAACGCGTTCGATGTCATGGTGAACGACACGGTGGTCAAATCGTTGAAATTTGGCGTAAGTCAGAAGGAAACCGGAAGTGGAGAAGCGGTCTGGACGAGCCATGTGGTCAGTTTCGTGGCAAAGGAAAAGGTATCATTCATCCGCTTCTTTCCGACTGCGAGTCTGCTCACACTAGGACCGTTCCTGGACAATGTCCGCCTCACCGTTGCCAATGACTCCGTCCCGCCGCAGGTCCCCTCCTTTGATGAGGCGAGCGGCATGCGCTTCCGCCGCCTCGGGATTGATGGCTCATTGATTTCGGCACGCAAGGAACAGGAAAAAAGTGAGTCGGACGAGTCCAACGAGGAAACGTATGTGGATTCCCTCACCCGCCAGCTGAGGCACGATACCTCCGATGTTTACGTCCCTCTTCCAGGGGGGGAGCTTTCACTCTCGGTCAAGCGCTCCAATGCACCGGAAATGTGGTCCACCAACGACAAAGGGGCCGCGGGAGAAAATCCGTCCCACCATATCAGGGTGGATCGACCGTTCGGAATGGGTTGGAGCAGCAGCATTGCGCCCTACCTCAAGCTGGAAAGCTACACATTCAGTGCGGCACCCGGCGGGGCCTCTCCTCCTGCTGCCACACCCACCTCCACGCTCACGGCAATCGATCAGAATGGCGCTTCCTTCAAATTCTATCGCTATCACACCTTCACGGAGAATATCGCGGACCTGCCCGCAAACACCGATCCGGAATCTCTTGCCGATCGAGGGGAAGTCCCCGTGATCTTCCTTCCGGCTCCTTCCAATCGCTCGGAAATCAGCTCGACCTTCAACAAACTCAAACGAGTGACCGAGCCAGATCCCATGGATTCCAATAAATCCATTCCCTATTTCACACTCACGCAAAAGTTCGGAACGGTAGTTCGCTACGAAGTGACTCCCGTTGCCAAAATCGATGTCAAGTTGGATACCGAAGGGAAAAACATTAAACATGTGTATTACTACCGTGCCGTATCAGCGACGGATCGGTTTGGGAACGTACTGTCCTACAAGTTTGGAAAGTCTGGAACGGTCATCCCGACTGAAATCAGTGCCCTTAATGAGGGTTCCGAGACGGCAAAACGGCAGATTATCATCACCCTCGATCAGGGGAATCAAGTCACTCGGATCTCAGACCCGAAAGGAAATCTGTTCACGTATCAGTACGAAACCGGAGCCTTCGGATTGCCTGTGCTGAAGACGGTGGAATCTCCCGTAGGCGCAATCACCAAGTATGAATACAAACCGTTCACGGCCGATGATGACGCGCCGCGTTCTTCCTCGGACGCTTCTCAGGCGGCGGTCCAGTTCCACCAGTTGCTTCTTGGATCCATCACTTCCAATGTCGGCAAATACATGGCTCCGGACGGAACCCTCAAGCCCATTCATGAGTCGGCGCGAAGGTTTGTGGAGTTCAGGTATCGTCTCGACCGTTCGGTGGTTTCCCCGGTGGTGGTTTCAAACGTGGTCAAGAACCCGCAGACGGGCATTGACGAGACGGTTCATCAGGTCCGCTACCATGTGGCTTCCAGTTCCCGACCCAGGGTCGTAAGTTCCATCGAGTGTCTGGAAAACAAAGACGGATCCAAACGAATCACGGAGTTCTCTCCAGGAAACGAGGACTTGGGGACGGGTAATTGGAGTGCCACCGAGTTGCAAAACCTCATCACCGCGCTGCCTTCTGGAAAGATCGCTCCGCTGTGGCTCCGTTTCGATTGTGATGCCGTTACCGGCCAGGTCACCAAGATCCGCTTCCAAGGGACCCGTGTGCTCCGGGTGAAGGACGGTGAGGACACGGTGAGGACGTACACCTACTCGTCGCCGGATCTCGTCGATGGTTCTGAGCTGGAGAAACTCATGGACCGCAAGAGTGGCTCCCGCGCCGCCTTTGCCATTGCCCTCTGGAAGAAGTGTGACGTCACCCATCCTGCCGTCGGGGACTCTGCGCCGGTCAGCGAGTCGGTGATCTTCAAGGCAAATGCGGGACTGGCGGATGAGACGGTGGTCGATTACAGCGGTAACGTGACCACGTATCGTTATGGGGATGCCTATTCCATCCTCTCGGCGATGAACGAGTGGTTTGGAAATCCTTCCGAGGAGACTGCCAAGCAGAAAGCTGCAAAGGCCTGGATCGAAAACAGTCCTGCATTCTCAGGTTTCCACTCGGACCCGACCGCTGAAATTCGCCATCTGAACGGCTCCGGTGAGGTGGCTGAGACGCTTTACTCCTATGCACCGAAGATGCGCGTGATGAAATCCATCCGGGACCCCGAGGGCCGGACTACGACCTATGAGATTCAGCCCGGGACCGGCAATCGATTGTCGGAGACCGTCGAGTCGCCCGTTTTGAACACGGTCATTCGCAAGGTGTCCTACGAATATGCGGACACTCGCTTCAAGGGCTTCATCACCAAGACCACCGTTTCTGGAGTGCGCAAGGCATCCCACAATGATGGTGCCTTTTACGATCATGTGACCACTCATGAACCGGACGAGTTTGGTAATCTGCAAAGCGATATCGTTTTCATGGGCTCTGGAAAGGAGGGGCTGAAGACGAGCCATTCCTACGATAAAAACGGAAACCGCACCAGCACCACGGACGCCCTCAATAACACTACGATCTTCACCTACGATGGTGCAAATCGTCTGATTCAAACGACACTGCCGCCTGCCAGGCAGGGAGTGGGAGATGATTTGCCTGCCGGAGTTTCCTCGATCGGCTATGACGCTTGCGGCAAGGCCATCTGGCGCAAGGACGCCCTTGGGACTTACTCGGCCACAGGTCACGACAATCTTGGCCGCCCGGTTCTGGAGATCCAGATGATGGATGTCTCCCTGCCGAGCTTCACTCCTGATCTGCAGCCGGAGATCGTTGCTACTCCTTCCCAGATCGTGACCAGAAAGGCATACAATCGCCTTGGATCTGTGGTCCGCAGCATGGATGCCAATGGGGTGGAAACACGCACCACCTACGATGTTCTCCAACGCCCTACGACGGTGACTCTCGATCCCACCGGCCTGGCCTACAAGACGTCCTTTTTCTACAACGGGCCCAACTCCGGGGGCAGCGCGTTCGCGTCATCCTCGTTCAAGCCCACTCGCAAGGTGGATCCGCGTGGCTTCGAAACGGTGGTCCAATACGATGCGTTCTACCGCCCGGTAAAGACGTGGACCCAGTATGGAGTCGCTGCCGATGGGACCACCCCTACGGCGAAGTATGCCTACTCGGAGAATCAATACGATCTCGTAGGGAACCTCACAGCCACCAAGGTCTTCCGCAGTCCGAGCTCCAGCAACACCGTGGCGGCAAGCGGCACCCCGCTGACGACAACGACGGAGTATGACAGCCTCAATCGCCCCAAGAAAGTGACGGAGGGCTTGGGATCCGGCATGGAACGGGTGACGGAAACGGACTACACCGCCATGGGGTCCTTCCGGACTACCGTCACCGAAGGGGGAATGGTGAGGATCACGGAGACCGACCATGACTTGGCAGGACGTGCGGTTAGGGTCTGGTCGCCAGATCCGGAGACGGGACGGATCGTCCGCACGTCTCCATACTCACCTTTGGACGGGTCACCCCGTGTGGAGAACTTCTATGATGCCAACGGGAACATTGTTTTCGTTTGGAATGCGGTCAATAGCGAGACAGGAACCACCTATAATAGCAGGAATTTTCCGATTCAAGTGTGGAAAAAACTCGATGATGTTATCCATCAATGGGCCAGCTTTACCTATGATCAGAACGGAAACAAGATTGCAACGAAAGACGCCATGGGGCGTGAGACCCGGATGAGCTACGACAAGGCGAACCGTCTTGTTTTGACCAAAACACCCGTCGTTCCGATTTACGGGAAGGCTTCCGCGTCCCTCAAGACTTCCCTTGATTTGGATGCCAACGGGAATGTGATCAAACAGACGGATGGCGCTGGAAACTCGGTGATCAATCAGTTTGATGCTGCCAACCGTCTGATCAATTCCGTTTCCAATTCGGCCTCCGGTGATCCCGCCGATCCTGCTGTTTCTCCGCCCAAGACGTATGACATCATCGTTACCCGGCAGTACGACGCTTCGGGGTATCTTTCCAAGGTGATCGATGGCATGAACCAGGTAACCTCCTTTGCGCATGACGGTATGGGGCGGAAGCTGCACACACTTTGGGATAGTGATGGAGGTCGGGCGAAGAAGGACGAAATCACGGACTATGATGCATTGCTTGCGCTCCAGGTGACAGACGCAAGCGGCCAGGTGGTCAGGAACCACTACGACTCAAGAAATAGGCTCGTGGGTCAGGAATGTGTGGGGAACGCAAGTCACAGTCGCACCCTCGTGCTGGATTCCGTGGGGAGGATTTCCAAGGTTTTGCATGGTGGGCACAACCTTTCTTCCAGTATGGCCGTGGGCTCGGATCGGCGCAATGTAAGCCATGAATACGATCTGTTGGATCGTGTGACCAATGAGTTCTCCGCGGGATCCAGTCATGCATCCCGCTACGACAAGGCAGGAAATCAAACGAGAATCATTTACGCCACCGGTCGTAAGCTCATTAAGGAGTATGATGCTTTGGGCCGGCTGATCTCCATCAAGGATGTTGAACCTCCAGTAGGTGAAAACACCTTTTCATATCTTACGACATTCTATGAGTATGACAGAAATGACAATGTCATTCTTCTGAAGTATGACTATGGTTTCAGGAATAGCACCGTCACGTCACGGTATGATGAACTCAATCGGAAGATCTACCAGGAAATCAAGCACAATTCAACAGGTGATCCTGAGAACTTGGGAGTCACGGAGTATCGCTACGATGCGGCATCCAACCTGGTGTGGATGAAGGAGGGGGCGCTTTCCAAAAAGAGTATCATTCAGCAACAACTCACGGATGTGAGTGTTTTCCCTGAACGCATTACGGTCAATACCTACGATAATGTTTATCGACTTGAAAAAGAGTCTTTCACGAATGGAGTCGGAACTTCGGCAAAGTCCAGTAGCAACAGCTATAAATACGACAAGGCAAACAATCGCATCGAGTGGATTCATGAAGGCGAGGATCAGAAGGTGTCCACATCCACTTACGTCTACGGAAGTGCGACAAATGGACTGATGTCCAACCAGCTCGCTTCCATGACAGGACCTGTTGGACAAGGACTCTCTCCGAGAACCGTTACCTATCAATACGATGCCAATGGAAGCAGGATTGGTCGTTCAGTGGTGACAGGCTCCGGGGCCAGTCAACAGGATAGCTATGCGTGGACGCCCTGGAAGCGTCTGAAGAGCATGGTGAACAACAGCGGTCTGGGCGGTAGCCAGGGTACGTATGCGTTTGAGTATGATCACCGCTCACGGCGGGTGTGGCGGGATGAATCCGGGGCGGGGGGGCAGGCCAGTGTCTGCTCCTACAGCGGCGGCACGAGCGTGCTGGAGCAGGTGGGCGGGGAGCTGGCCGTGGAATACATCCGCGGTCTGGATGCGGGAGGCGGTGTGGGCGGAATGCTCTACAGCAAGCGCGACCGTAGCCATAGCATCTCGTTCTACAATGCGCGGGGGGATGTGGTGGCTTGCAGCAGTAACTATGGTTCGCTTTCTTACGCGGCACGCTACGAGGGCTTTGGCAAACGCAGCCAGGAACACGGCTCGAACCTGAACCCGCAGCGAGGGAACACCAAGGAAGAAGACCGCTCCGGCCTGCTCAACGAGGGCCACCGCTACCGTGACCTGGAAACGGGCATGTTCATCTCCCGAGACCCCGCCGGCTTCGTGGACGGGCCGAATGTTTACACGTATGTGAGGCAGAATCCGTGGACGGCGTTTGATCCGGAGGGGTTGGCGACGACATTCCAGGATGCGGATACCTCGTCAAGCTCCACAGTGTTGGACGAATACCCCGTGTTGAATCGCTCGAACGTGAGTGCTTCGGATCCACGGAGTCATGTTCCCAAGCCGATGGAGTGTTACGGCAACGAGCATTCAAATTCGGTGATGTTTCATTCGTCTGCCCGCCAGACTTACGAAGGAGTTCAGGTGGAGGATCCGAACTTCCCCACGTGCTGCGGGATGGGTTTCGTTACGGGTGGCGATGGTAGTTATGATTTTGCCTCGAACACGACGGTTTTTGATTATCAACAAGTCGATGACCGGGGAATCCGGGATTTCAGCGAAGACGCATTCACGATTTCCGGACTTCCAAGTCTCGCAACCGGTTTGGGACGTCTTTCTCTCTACGGTCTGGAAAGAGCTGCGTCTAGGTTTTCGGCCGCAAAGACGACACCTACGTTCAGCGGCACTTCGAAACCTTGGACGAAAGGAGCTACGCCAAACTCGATCTACACGCATATTGACCCAAAAACTGGAAGAGCTGTCCAGAATGCCATTTACGATGATGCCGGAGATGTTGTTGGGCATTTAGATTTTAAAAATCACGGTCCAGGCGCCCCATCCGGGCACGGGCATAGGTTTCCGCAGCCGGGCAATCCTGCTTCCGGCCATGGTGCAGGAAAGCCTCATATTCCCGGCGCTCAATTACCGCCAGAGTGGAGCACTCTGCCACCCGGCGTTCAACCACACACTCCATTTGGGCAATAATGAAACTTTTACAGCTAGAAGAACTTAATTCGTGGAATGACAGATTCGTATCATTCAACGACGCAGTGCTTAAAAGCTGGGCGGTGAAATTTGCACTGATTGCGCCAGTTTTAGAAGCAGTAATTGAAACCCAAGATCAGGAGAGTTCATCAGGCTGGAGTCTTGTGACAATTCGTCTGACAGGGGTATCTAGCCTGAAGTTTTGCGATGGGCCGAAAGCGAGCTACCAGGTCTTGTCCAACGGCCTCCATACTGTGTTCGATGCTGGCTGCGTGGGTCTCGAATTTGGTGACTCAATCGATACTCCAGAATCGCTCGCAGAATTGATGGCCTCACCATGCCACGTTTTGGCAGAGACGCTGGAGTGGGAGGCGAAATCCGTTCCGCAGTAACAACTGAACTGTACACGCCAACCAATGGCATTGGCCGTGCCAATCCATTGTAGATAAAATCGGAACACCTTCTCGGCGATTGAACACTTGAGTTTCGGGGCCGTCCTATGGCCTTCGAGCGAATCGCGCTTTCACACTGGATTTGCTTCTCTGGCAGGTCGGCACCCTATTTTGAAAGCAAAGATCGCCTACGTCTCACAACTGAACTGTACACGCCAACCAATGGCATTGGCCGTGCCAACCCATTGTAAATAAAATCGGAACACCTTCTCGGCGATTGAACACTTGAGTTTCGGGTCCGTCCTATGGCCTTCGAGCGAATCGCGCTTTCACACTGGATTTGCTTCTCTGGCAGGTCGGCACCTTATTTTGAAAGCAAAGATCGCCTACGTCTCACTGAACATTCCAACGCCATGCCCGCCTCGGAGCGCTGTTCCGGTTGACCTTCCGCTTTACCCCCGGGGCGTGTGCTGGGCGGGCTGCGGATCGACTTCGGTAAGGAATGCGACTGTCCCGACGATGTCGGCGGTGAGCCTGAGGATTCTGTGCTTTTCAATCAAGGCCGTATTTGGCAATCCTCCTGCGCCTTGATTCGGCTCTTTACCATTTTCCTCGCGCTATGGGCGGCCCTTGCTGGCGGAGTGCTTGCATTCGGGGTAAGTCACGATCGCGCGTCGAATGGGTACGACATCGAGGAGTCTTCCACGCATACCGGGGATTTCAAGCTCTCCGGGCGCACGATCCAGAACCGCTATGACAAGACTTACCGCTTGGTGAGTGAAACCATCACCGTGGCGGGGGCGTCTTCCGGGACGGTGACGGAATACACCTATGATGATGAAGGCCATGGGCATGCCCTACGATTTCCCGCTTCCGGGACGGTGACGGAATACACCTATGATGATGCGAACAACCGCCGGACGAAGACGAAAGGGGATAGCACCATCGCGTATGAGTATGGGAATGGGGAGAACGGCTTCAATTCGAACCAATTGGTTTCCTGGACTGATGGAAGCGAGACGGTTTCCTACACCTACGATGCGAATGGCAGCCGCACGAAGCGGCGTGAGGTTCTCGGCGGGGTGGTGAAGGAGGATGTTTACACTTGGAATCCATGGAAGCGTCTGGCGGCCCTGGTGCTGCAATCGGGAGCAGCAGGAAAAAATGGCACCTACCGCTACCTTTACGATCACCGGTCACGCCGGGTGAGCCGCGATGAATCCGGGGCGGGGGGGCAGGCCAGTGTCTGCTCCTACAGCGGCGGCACGAGCGTGCTGGAGCGGACATCCGACGGAGTGACGGTGGAATACGTGCGTGGTCCGGACATGGGCGGTGGCGTGGGCGGCTTGCTCTACAGCTCCCGTGGCGGCACCCGGAACTGGGCCCACACCAATGGCCGGGGCGATGTGGTGGCGCGGACCTCGGAAACCGGCGCGCTCACCTTCGCCGCGCATTACGAGGCCTTCGGCAAGCGGACGCAGAGATTGGGTAGCAGCGCCGACCGCCAACGCGCCAATACCAAGGAGGAAGACCCCACCGGCCTGCTCAACGAGGGCCACCGCTACCGTGACCTGGAAACGGGCATGTTCATCTCCCGAGACCCCGCCGGCTTCGTGGACGGGCCGAATGTTTACACGTATGTGAGGCAGAATCCTTGGACGGCGTTTGATCCGCTGGGACTATGGGAAACGGGTTCGTATTTGGGTGACGTCGGCAAGTTCTATTCCGGCATGGGCAAAGCTGCCGGAGGTTTGGTGAAGGGCGTCGCAACAAGCGTGGTCGATCTACCCCAAAACTTGGCGACGATAGCGGTAGGGGCGTATCACAACGCGACAGATGGCAACGTCCGCGCCCAGGCCGGAGCCACGCTTGCCGAGACGGGTTCCGCGATCAAAGCGTCTGCCGCTGACTATGGGAACAACCTTGCGGCTGGGAAGATGGAAACGCTTGGTGATGCCACGTTCCAACTCTTGTCAATTGCGACACCACTCGCGGCATCGAAGGCAACCACTGCTGCCAATATCGCCAAAGCGGAGCGCGTTACCGCACTGGCTAGCGAACTGGCCGCCGGTTCGACAGCCGCCAAAGGAGGGGCGGTAAATGTGATGATTGCTAAAAACGGTCAGATTTTTTCGGGCGTTAGCAAAAACGTTCAGGGGTCAGGTGGGGTCTCTTCCTCTGTTGAAACATTGTATGGAACTGGTCGAAAGACCTGTGCAGAAGCACGCACGCTTTCTGCTATGGAGGCTTCCGGTGTCAGCTCTAGGGGTGCGGTTAGCGCCTCTGCTGCGGTCAACCTTCCAGGCCGGGCAACGGGCGAATTGATGCAAGCTTGCAGGCAAGCTTGTGCACCGGTCCTCAAGAATACAGGAGTGCATGATGCTGTCGGCGCAGGTGGGGCTATTAATCCACAAATGTTGTCTGTTCCTACCGCGACTCCTGCGTTGCCGCTTTTGAATAAGGTTAGTTCCTTTGCAGAGGAAGACGACAACTAGAACGAATGCGATGAATTCAATCCAAGGCAAGGCGGCAAAAATCCTAAAGCAAGCCGGATGGACACCTGACCGTGACTCTCCGGCCATTGCAGAGGCGTTCAAATCAGGTAGATGTCGGGAATTGTTTCCCACGGCCGAGGAATTTATCAGACGATTCGGAGGAATCAATGTGGGTGGCTGTCTGTGGATCTGGAGTGTACCCCACGCGGATCATTATCTGACCGGTTTTGAAAGCCGAATATCAGAAATTGTTGGATCGCAAGTAATTCCTGTAGCATCTTCGAATTATCTAAGCGACACCTGTATTATATGGCTTGATGAGCATGGCCGTTTCTATGCGGCCGATGAAGATGGAATGATTTATTTGGCGGAAGGGGAGGCGAAATTCTTTGATGTGGTTCTGCTGGACGCGGCCAAGGGGCAACCTCCTGCTGCTCTTCAAGAACGCCTGCAAACAGCTTATGAATGGTATTGAAATGAACTGTACACGCCAACCAATGGCATTGGCCGTGCCAACCCATTGGGAATAAAATCGGAACACCTTCTCGGCGATTGAACACTTGAGTTTCGGGGCCGTCCTATGGCCTTCGAGCGAATCGCGCTTTCACACTGGATTCGCTTCTCTGGCAGGCCGGAGCCTTATTTTGAAAGCAAAGATCGCCTACGTCTCACTGAAGATTCCAACGCCATGCCCGCCTCGGAGCGCTGTTCCGGTTGACCTTTCCAACCACGGATTCGGCAAAGAGCACGGATTTTTGGTTGGGAACCCATTCAGTGAATTCAGCGGCGCTCAGTGTTTTCAGGGGGTTCTTGGCAGGTAGGGACAAGGGAATTACGCTCTCGGTTCGCGGCATTTGGAACCACTGAGGCACGGATGACCGCTGAAGGAACTGAGAGACGCGAACTTCGGATCTGTGAAATCTGGCTAATCTGTGGTTCTCAGACTGGTAGGGCCGAGGGTCTCTGTTTGTTGGGTTTTGAACCACAGATTACTCAGATTCCACAGATTTTGGCTGCGAATCCATTCAGTGCATTCAGCGGTGCTCAGTATTTTCAGGGGTTTCTTGGCAGGTGGGGCCGAGGGAAGCTGGCTCTGGGTGCGCGGCATTTGGAACCACTGAGGCACTGAGGACCGCTGAAGGCACGGAGAAGAGGAGGATTTGGGTTGATTGGAGTATGGATGATTGCGGTTTCGGGGACCGTTCCATCACGCAAGCCACGGTTTTTATCCGTCTCAAATTACTCTGGGATTCCCGGGGTGGGGGACGGCATCATGCGGGGCATGAGCGATGGAGACCATCAGGGACATGGGACGGAGGATGGGGCACAGGGTTCGGCGCATGCGTTCCGGAAGGAAAACCTGTGGGTGCTTCTGGCCTTGCTGTGTGTGCCGCTTTCGGGGTTGTTGCCCTTGGATGCGGCCCGCCATGCGGGGCATGGGCTGGAGGTGGGTCAGTTGCGCTTGGGCATCGGGATTTTCCTTTGCATCGCGATCCTCTGGCTGACCGAGGCGCTGCCACTGGCGGCCACCGCGCTGTTGGTGCCGGTGCTGGGCGTTTTGTCCGGCGTCACCGACATGAAGGGATCGATGGCCTGCTTCGGGGATCCGCTGATTTTCCTGTTTTTCGGTGGTTTCGCGCTTTCGGCGGCCATGGCGGCGCAGGGGCTGGACCGCTGGGTGGCGCGTCTGATCATCGTTTCCGGCAAGGGGGGATTCCTGCGGGTGTCCTGTCTTGTGTTCTGCGTCACCGCTTTTCTCTCCATGTGGATGAGCAACACGGCCACGACCGCATTGATGATCCCGCTGGTGCTCGGGATTCTCCGTCATCTGCCGGCGGGCGAGGCCACGCCGGGGTGCCGGGCCTTTCTTCTGTTAGGCACGGCCTATGCGGCCAGCATCGGCGGGCTGGGCACGCTTGTCGGCACGCCGCCCAATGGCATCGCTGCGGCCAGGTTGGGGATCGGGTTCGTCGAGTGGCTGCGCTTCGGTCTGCCCTCGATGGTCGTGCTGCTGCCTTTGATGGTGCTGGTCCTGTTCGTGGTTCTACGTCCCGGGAAACCGCGGATCGAGACACCGCCGGACCTCGGGTTCAGCTGGAACCGCGG
Organism: Verrucomicrobiaceae bacterium; assembly: GCA_027486655.1. Classification (GTDB taxonomy): domain Bacteria; phylum Verrucomicrobiota; class Verrucomicrobiia; order Verrucomicrobiales; family Akkermansiaceae; genus Luteolibacter. Next base: position 204,061 of record JAIXOR010000016.1, read on the forward strand.
CCGCCGGATCACGCTCGGGATCTTCATCGCCACGGCCGTCGCCTGGACGGCCGGTGGCTGGATCGCCCCGCGGATCGGCGTGACGAATTCGTTCGACACCCTTGCGGTGCTGGTCGCGCTGTTCCTGCTGGTGGTGACCCGCGTGGTTTCCTGGCGGGAGATCGAGCGTGGAACGGAGTGGGGCGTACTGCTGCTCTTCGGTGGCGGCATCGCCCTCAGCCAGATTCTTGAAAAGACCGGTGCGGGTTTGTTCATGGCGCGCGAGATCGTGCTGCTGACCGATGGCTGGCCGGTCTTGCTGCTGCTGGGTGTCTCGCTGGCCGCGGTGATTCTGTTAGGTGAGTTTGCCAGCAATACGGCCACCGCCGCGCTGATGGTGCCGGTTTACTTCGCCGTGGCCGTCGAGCTCGGCCTGCCTCCGGCAAAGCTGGTGATTCCGATGGCGTTGGTTTCCTCGTGTGGATTCATGCTGCCGGTGGCCACGCCGCCGAATGCGATGGTCTTCGCCACCGGCCTTGTCCGCCAGCGCGACATGCTGAGGGCGGGAGCGCTTCTGGATGCCGTCTCGCTCGCCGCGCTCACCGGCCTTGCCTGGTGGTTGTTCTAACGGAAATGCGGGTGCCTCCGGGGCTACGGCGGGCCGATTGCATACAAACTGTTACTCCGCAAATCTTGTGGGTGGCGGGAGCGGGAACTTATCCGTGGATCCTCATTCCAATCACGGAACCCTCCCGCACCATGAAAAGCCCCGCGTTTCTCCAGACCCTCCGTGCCGCGTGGCTATGCGCGGCGGCGCTCCTGCCCCAGGCGGCCGATGCCAGCATCGCCTACGGCAGCATCAACAACTTCGACACGGTCAACGACACCGGCCACATCTGCCACGGCTTCGAGATCGAGATCGAGGACTGCCACAGCACCGACATTTCGTACACCTACGACTACAACCACTACGGCACCTCCACCATCACCCAGGACGATTCGATTCCGGGGCATCCGCGGACGATCATCCGCTGGGCGAGCCGGAAGAATGCCGATGGCACTTGGGCGTCGCACACCGCGATTCCGAGCGGACCGATCCAGCCGACCGATGGACACCAGTTCACCAATCCGGCGGTGAATTTCGGTGGCGAGCACTTTGGCGTGGGATACGGCGTCCCGGTGGGGGCGATCCGTTATCATTGGCTGATCGATGACGGGGCGGGCAATCTGGTTTCCGGTGGTGCGGTGCAGGTGTCCACGCCGGTTTACACCTACTATCCTCCGGCTGCCGCCGCCCCGGCCCAGGTCCAGGCGGTGATCGCGCCGCCGGTGCCCGAGGTTCCGGATCCCAAGGAGTTCGGCGTTCCGGTGTGGGTGAAGGAAATCCGCACCACCACGCACAACAGCAACGAGGTGAAGCTGCGCGATCTGGTGAGCGACGATCCGGCGGATGCGAATGAAAAGAACTGGAGGAATGGCGAGCCCGATGAAGTGGAGGTGGAGTGGCAGATCCTGCAGAAGGACCACGGAAAGGCGGACGGCGGTGCCAACAACGAGGTGCCCGCGGCTGCGGAGGATCTTCCGGACGGTGACGAGGTGGTCACCCGCCGCTACGAGTTTTACAAATACACCGGACCGCTCGACAACGAGACGGGCGAGGCCATGGGCGATGTGGTCGGGGCGGACGGAGTCCATGGTGACGGGGTGAAAACCGTCAATGGAGTGGAGACGGACCTTGGCACCGTGGAGGTGGTCGGCGAGTTCGTCGGCTCGCAAATGGCCGCGGTGGATGTGGCGGCACCGGTGGGGCTCATCGATCACGTGGCGGCCGGTCGGGTGGATGCGCCCTACGCGGCCCGCCGCCTGGTCATCGAGGGGGTGTTTGGTTTTGTCTGCATGCTGGACGGCTCGCTTCCGGCCGGCATGGACTTCGATGTGGACACCGGCATTCTATCCGGCACTCCGCTGGAGAGCGGGACTTTCCAATTCAGCGTGACCGCCACGGACGGGGTGAATCCGGATGTGGCCAAGAACTACACCTTGCTCATTGCGGACCTCGGCGAGGAGCTTGCTCCGGGCAGCCTGGTGGACACCGTGGCCATGCCGCTGGAAGGGGGCAGCACCGCAGGTGACGGAGCCTACGCGCCGGGCGCTCCGGTGACGGTCACCGCCACCGCGCAGCCGGGCTTCCGCTTTGTGAATTGGACGGACAATGGCGAGGTCGTGGCGACCACGGCGAGCCATACATTCACGATCGATGTGAACCACTCGTTGATCGCGAACTTCACGGTGGATCTGCCGCGCTTCGACATCCAGGTGGCGGCGTTTCCCATTGCCGGAGGGACGGCGACCGGAGGCGGGCTTGCGGACGAGGGGGCGCCGGTCACGGTGAGTGCCCAGGCGAATCCCGGATACACGTTTGTCCAGTGGACGGAAAACGGAGCACCGGTGAGTTCCTCCGCGTCCTACACCTTCACGGCCAGCGCCGCGCGGAGCCTGCTGGCGAACTTCATCGCGGCCCCCATCTATCAGATCGGAGCCAGTGCCACCCCGTCGGGCTCCGGCACGGTGGCGGGCGGCGGTTCCTACACCTCCGGCACCAGTGCCACGGTCACCGCCACCGCCGGGCCGGGGCAGGTGTTTTGGAAATGGACCTCGGGTGGCAACACGGTGAGCACCTCGGCCACCTACACCTTCACGGTTTCTTCTAACAAAAACCTGGTCGCCAATTTCCTCGCCGCCGGACTGGCCCGCACGATCACGGCCGCCGCCAGTCCGCTTGCGGGGGGCTCCACCTCCGGTGGCGGCTCGTATGTCACGGGCGATTCGGCGTCGCTCACGGCCACTGCGGCTCCGGGTTATGTGTTCGACTCGTGGCGCGAGGGCAACACGCTGGTCAGCAATTCGCCGGCGTTGAGTTTCACGGTGACCGCCAACCGCACGCTCACCGCGCGTTTCAACGAGGCTTTTGTGATCCGCACCGGTTCCTCTCCCGCCGCGGGAGGTTCCGTGGAGATGGACAGCGCCACCTACAAGACCGGCGAGCGAGCCAGGGCGACGGCCATGCCAGCGGACGGCTTTGTTTTTGCGAACTGGACGGAAAATGGAAACCCCGTGAGCAGTGAGGAAGATTACATCTTCGACGTCACCGGAAACCGGTCGCTGGTCGCCAACTTCGTGGCCGAGTCGGGCGTGACGGTGAATGCCAGTTGCGAACCCTCCGAGGCCGGTGAGGTCGATGGCGATGACGCCTATCCGACGGGCGATGACGTGGTGGTCTCCGCGATGGCGGCTCCGGGATTCGCCTTTGTCAACTGGACGGCTGGCGGTGTGGTGGTGAGCACCGATCCGAGTTTTGCATTCACCGCGGATGCCAACGTGGCGCTGGTGGCCCACTTTGCGGCTCCGGTGGCGATCAGCGCGTCCGCCCAGCCGCCCGAGGGCGGGACTGTCGATGGTGCGGGGGATCATGCCCCGGGTAGCGCGGTGAATCTGCGGGCGGTGGCCAATCCGGGATTTGCCTTCAACGGCTGGCTGGAAAACTCCGCGTCGGTGCCGGGGCATGCCGCGTTTTCCTTCGCCGCGGCCGGGCCTCGGGCGCTGGTGGCTTCCTTCATCGCCCTGCCCCCGGTTTCCTGTGGGGATGCGGCGCCGGGTTCGGCAGAAATGAGGATCTCCTGGCCCGCTTCGCACATCGGCTGGACGCTGGAAGAAAGCACGGACCTCAGCACCTGGACGCCGTCCGGACGCGCGGTGAGCAACGCCGGAGGTGCAAACTCGGTGACGGTTCCGAAGTCCGAAGCCCACCGCTACTTCCGCCTCGCCCATCCTTGAGGCGGTGGCTGACCAGGTCCGTCCGCAGCGTGGCGGGCGGACTTTTCCGGGAATTGGTTCGCGACAGGCCGCGCGAGCCGCTAAGCCTCCGGCGCATTCATGTCGAAGCCCGGAGCCAGTGTCGAAGCCAGCCAGCGTGCCAGCGAAGTCAGCCTCGGCGGCCGGCTTCAAGGGCTCTCGCTGGGCCGGCAGGTGTTCGTGCTGGCGATGTGGCCGCTGCTTGAGCAGGTGCTCGCGTTTTTCGTCGGGCTCACCGATCTGCTGATTTCCGGCCGCATGGCCGAGGGCGCCGAGCGGGTGGCCATCCTCGATGCGATGGGACTCGGCGGATACGTCGGATGGTTTTTCAACATCCTGCAGGGAGCGGTGGCCACCGGCGTGATGGCCTTGGTCTCCCGCGCCACCGGGGGCCGCGATGCTCCCCTGGCCAACCGGGCCCTCGGCCAGGGTTTGTGGCTTGGTGTGGCGGCGGGGATCGCTTCGTTGATCCTCCTGCAAGCCGGCATCACGCTGCTGGTCCGCTGGATCGGCCTGAGCCCGGAAGCAGCGGTGAAGGCGGAGGAGTTCCTGCGCGTCCTGGCATGGTCCGGCCCGTTCAGCGGCGCGCTTTTCGCGGTGAATGCGGCGTTGCGTGGATCCGGTGACACCCGCACGCCCTTCCTGTCGATGATCGTCGTGAACGTGGTGAACATGGCACTGAGCTGGTGCCTGGTCTTCGGCCCCGCGCCTTTCGGTGGGCATGGGGTCGCCGGCATTGCCACGGGCACGGTTTGCGGATGGGCGGCCGGTTTGCTGACCGCCATCACCTTGGTCGGTCGTGGGAAAAAGGACTCGCTCCACTGGAATCCGGCAGACCTGAAGCCCCATGCGGAGACCCTGCGGCGCATCATTCGCGTCGGCGCGCCGCAATCCCTGGAGATCGCCTGCATGTGGCTCATCCACGCGTTCGGCATCCGGGTGATCGCCGGGTTGGATCAGAAAGGCGCGCTCGGAGCCCACATTCTCGCCATCCGGGTGGAGTCGATGAGCTTTCTGCCCGGCTTCGCCATCGCCACCGCGGCGGCGGCGCTCGCCGGGCAGTATCTCGGTGCAGGCTCACGGGAAATGGCCACCCGCGCGGTCCGCCTGTGCTGGCGCTCGGCGGTCTTTCTGATGTCGGGCATCGGGGTGTTTTTCGTGATCGCGAGGGACTGGCTGATCCAGTGGATGGCTCCCGGCAGCGCACTCCACCTCCAGCTTGCGCCGCCCTTGTTGGTGGTCTGCGCGCTTGCCCAGCCGTTCTTCGCCACCTGCATCATCCTCAAAACCTCGATGCGCGGAGCGGGCGCCACCCACATCGTGATGCGCTGGTCATTTGGCAGCATGATTTTCTATCGGGTGATCGTCCTCTGGGTCATGTCCGAGATGGGCGTGGCGAACCTCACACGGGTGTGGATCGTGCTCTCGCTCGATCTCCTCACCCAGGCGGTCATTTTCACCCGCCTCCACTTCACCGGCCGCTGGTTGGACGCCCGCGTCTGACCGGGGCGGCCGGGATCATGCCGGGCCGAGTTCTTCTAACAGGCTGTGAGGCGGTTTCCCCGCCTCGCGCATCGCCGCGATGGACAGGGAGTCGCTTCGTTTCGCAAGACGGTGGCCAAGCTCGTCGGTGACCAGCCGGTGGTGAAGATAGACGGGCTCCGGCAGACCTAACAGGGCCTGGAGCAGGCGGTGTGCGTGGGTCGAGGAAAGCAGGTCCTCGCCGCGGGTGACGTGGCTGATTTCCTGGCTGGCATCGTCCACCACCACGGCGAGGTGATAGGCGGTGCCGATGTCTTTGCGGGCGAGCACGATGTCGCCTAACAGAAGTGGCCGCACGTCGATCACGCCATGGCGCAGGTCCCGGAACGTGAGCTGGCCGGTGATCTGCGCGGCAGGGCCGGAGTCCAGCCTCCAGGCGTGTGCGTCTCCGGCCAGGATCCTCGCGCGGCGTTCGTCCTCGCCGAGTTTCCGGCAGGTGCCGGGATACACCGGTCCTTCGGGCCCCTGCGGTGCGGATGCCATCCTTGCCAGTTCCGCCTGGATTTCCCGGCGTGTGCAGAAACAGGGATAGGCCAGGCCCATCGCCCGCAATTCGTCGAGTGCCGCCTCGTAAGCCGCCGTGCGCGTGGTCTGCCGCAGAGGCACGCCGTCCCAGCGCAGGCCCAGCCAAAGCAGGTCCTCCTCGATTCCCTGATAGAATTCCTCGCGCACGCGGGGGCCGTCGATGTCCTCGAAGCGCAGCAGGAATTCACCTCCCGGTGCTTCCCGGGCGAGATCGTGAGCCACTCTGGCCGCCAGTGCATGGCCGAGATGCAACCTGCCGGTGGGGCTCGGTGCGAATCGGGTGCGGACGATCATGCGGCGGTTCTGACACGGCTCCCGCCGCGGGAAAAGCGCGGATTGCACGGCCGACCGTCGGGTTTATCGGATTCCCAGTCGGCCGGGATCCGGCTAGAGTCCATCCATGGACGGGACGGGCAGGGGACTTCTCGCGAAACTGGAATCCGGAAGCCACAAGGCCGCCGCCCTCGCGATCGCGGAGTGGGTGGGGGAGGATCCGCGGCGCTTTGCGGAGTTGCTCGGCCATGCCACCGGTGGTGATGCCACGTTTTCCCCACGCGCCATCCGCGCGGCGGGGCTGTGCCTGGACCGGCATCCCGCGTGGTTGATCGCGCATCTCGATGGGTTGTTGGATCTTCTGGAATCCACCGCGTTTCATCCGTCCCTGCCGCGCTTCGTGCTCCGCGCGCTGGCCACCGCGCCGGTGCCTGCGGGGAGGGAAGGCCGGATCCTCACGGCCGCTTTCTCCGCCCTGTCCGGCACGGCGGGCATCGCGGCGCAGGCCTATGCGATCACGGTGATGAAACGCTTCGCCGCAGATTCCCCGGAGCTGCTGGCCGAGGCGCGCGGCTGGATCGTCGAAATGCTGCCGGATGCCAGCGCGGCGGTGCGCTCACGGGCACGCCGGGACTTCGGCATCGGCCGCCGCGGATGATGCGGCAATGACCGGATTTTGCCGAATGCCGCGCCCCGATTTGCGGGGCGGCCGGTGGGGATTGACTCGTCCTCCGGCGCACGCGCAGATGGGGACGGATCCAAACGATCCCCGTTTCCAAAACCCGCAACAACCCGACACCCGCCATGAAAGACTACCGCGCTCCCGAGATCCGAAACTTCGCCGTCACCGGCCATGCCGGCACGGGCAAAACCCTGCTTTGCGAAGCCATGCTTGTATGTGTCGGGAAGCTCAGCCGCCCGGGAAGCATCGAGCAGGGAAACACCGCCTCGGACTTCCATCCGGACGAAAAGGAACACCAGCAATCGATCCATGCCACCGTGCTCACCGAGGAGTGGCTCGGCCGCGAACTCAACCTCATCGACTGCCCCGGCACGCCCGATTTCATCAGCGAACCGCTCAGCGCGCTGCGTGTGGCGGACTCCGCGATGATCGTCATCAGCGGCGTGAACGGCGTGGAAACCGGTGCCGACGAAATCTGGGCGGCCGCTGCGGATTACCGGATTCCGCGCTTTCTGGTGATCAACCAACTGGATCGCGAACGCACGCGCTTCGACGAGATCCTCGAGGAGGCCCGGGATCATTACGGGGCCCGGGTGTTTCCCATGACGCTGCCGGTGGATGCCGGCCCGGGATTTTCCTCCGTGCTCGATGTGATGCGCTCCGAGGTGATCACCTTCGCCGGCGACGGCAGCGGCAGCTACGTGGAGAAACCCGCCGAAGGCGAGCTGAAGGAGCAGGTCACGCGCTTGCACCGGCAGTTGATCGACATGGTCGCGGAGTCCGAGGACGCACTGCTGGAGAAGTTCTTCGAGGAAGGAACCCTCACCGAAGAGGACCTGCGGGCGCATGTGCACGAGGCGGTGCAGAAGGGTCTGGTGGTGCCGGTGTTCGCCGCTTCCGCCACGAAAAACACCGGGGTTTCACGGATTCTGGACTTCATCGCGAAGTATGGATCCTCACCCGTGGACCGCTCGACGGTGGAAGCGGGTGCTCTCGACGGTGGCCCGGAGACGGTGGCGCTCGATGATTCCCGCACGGTCGCTTTCGTCTTCAAAACGATGCACGAGGCGCACGTCGGTAACCTCTCGTTCTTCCGCGTCTACAGTGGCGATGTGGTCACCGGCTCCGAGCTGGTGAACGCCAACCGCGGCGAGACCGAACGCATCGGGCAGCTCTACCGCGTCAATGGCGCCGCCCGGGAACCGGTCGCCTCACTGCACGCCGGAGACATCGGGGCCGTGGTCAAGCTGCGCGCCACCCGTGCCGGGGACACGCTTTGCGCCGCCGCCAGGCAGGTGGTTCTTCCGGTCGTCGAGTTCCCACCTCCCAACACCCGCGGCGCTCTGGTCGCCAAGTCCCGTGCGGACCTCAACAAGCTGGGCGAGGGCCTCTCGCTGCTGCGCGAGGAGGATCCCACCTTTGACTATCATTTCGATCCCGAATTGGGCCAGACGATCGTTTCCGGGCAGGGCTGGCTCCAGCTCCAGATCATGGCGGAGGAACTCAAACGCCGCTTCAATGTGGACGTCGAGCTGTGCCGCCCGCGCGTTTCCTACCGCGCCACCATTTCCGGCCGCGGCGAGTCGAAGCACCGGCACAAGAAACAAACCGGCGGCGCCGGACAGTTCGCCGAGGTGTGGATGCGCATCGAGTCGCTGCCTGCCGAAAGCGGGCTGGTCTTCACCCAGTCGCTCGTCGGCAGCAATGTGGACCGCGTCTTCGTGCCCTCGGTGGAAAAGGGCGTCCAGGCCGCCTGCGCCGCGGGGCCGCATGGCGGATTCCCCGTCACCGATGTGAAGGTGGATTTCTACGACGGCAAGCAGCACCCGGTGGACTCCAAGGACATCGCTTTCCAGATCGCAGGCAAGGCCGCCTTCAACGAGGCCTTCATGATGGCCAGGCCGAAACTGCTGGAACCGGTGATGGAGCTGCGCGTCAAGGTGCCCTCGGATGCGGTGGGTTCCGTCCTCGCCGATCTATCAGGCAGACGCGGCCGCATCATGGGCATGGAGACCGAGGGCCGGTTCGAGGTGGTGGTCGCCCACGTGCCTCAGGCGGAGCTCTATCAGTATTCCAGCCAGCTGCGGGCCATCACCGCCGGCCGGGGCAGGCACCGGGAGCGCTTTGAACGCTACGAGGACCTCCCTCGCGAGCTGGAGGCCGCCGTCATCGCCGAACACGGACGCAAGGCCGAGGAAGACTAGCCTCCCGGGCACGCAGGAGCCCGGTGCGACGGCCCATCCGCCGCCGGACGACCCGGCGCCCCCACCAGGGCGCTGGCCGGGCGGAATTTCCGCATTGCCGGGAGGGCGGGGGACCCTATCATCCGCTCGCACCTTTTGAAACCATGAGCACCATCACCGCCCCTTCGGGCACTCCGTCGTTCTACAACAAGCTGCTCGCTGGCATCGCGGGCCTGGGAGGTCTTCTCTACGGCATCGACATCGGCATCATCGCCGGAGCCCTGCTGTATCTGGACAAATGCATCAAGCTCACCGAGCAGCAGACCTCGTTGGTGGTGGCCGCCGTGCTCGCGGGATCCGCCGTCTCCTCGATCGTTGCCGGCGCACTGGCGGATTGGATCGGCCGCAAGAAGATGATGATCGTCTCCGCCCTCCTCTTCGTGCTCTCGGTGGGCATCATCTATGTTTCCAACAGTTTCCTTCCGCTGCTCATCGGCCGCCTCCTCCAGGGCGCATCCGGCGGCGTGATCGCGGTGGTCGTGCCGCTCTATCTGGCGGAGTGCGTGCCAGCCTCCTCGCGTGGCCGCAGCACGGCGATGTTCCAGTTCTTCCTCACCATCGGCATCGCCCTCGCCGCTCTGGTCGGCAAGTATTACATCGATCAAGCGGAAACCGCCATCAAGGCGGCGAATGGCAATGCGGAGCTCATTCTCGCGGCCTCCAACCATGCCTGGCGCGCCATGTTCCTCTTCGTGATGTGGCCTGGTTTTGTGTTCCTGATCGGCACCTTCCTCGTCGCGGAGTCCCCGCGCTGGTTGTTCCGCAAGGGACGTGAAGCCCAGGCCAAGGCCGCCTTGCTCAAGTCCCGCAGCCCGGAGGAAGCGGAAACCGAGCTCAAGGAAATGGCGGAGCACCTGAGCCAGTCGAAGTCCGCCGACGGCAAGTCCCACTCCGGTGGATCCCTGTTCCAGCGCAAGTATGTGATCCCCTTCATCATCGCCTGCGTCATCCTCGGATGCAACCAGGCCACCGGCATCAACTCGATCCTCCAGTTCCTCACGCTCATTCTCCAAAAGGCCGGGCTCAGTGCCAGCTTCGCCTCCAATGGCGACTTCGCCGTCAAGGTGCTCAACGTGGTGGCCACCATGATCGGTGTGGTGCTGGTGGATAAGATGGGCCGCAAGTTCCTGCTGAAAACCGGCACCGCCGGCATCATTGTTTCCCTGCTCATCGGCGCTGGTCTCTTCTATTCCTTCGAGTCCAAGCGCGTCGATGTCTCGGACAAGGTCAAGGCTTCCATCACCGGGGACGCGCTCTCGCTCAAGGTGGACGAGGCCACTCTCGGTGCCGCCATCGATGGCCGCCCGATGGAACTCGCCGTGCTTTACCGCCAGGGCGATGCGGAGAAGGTGGTGTCCGTCTTCACCAACGACGCCAAACCGGTGCTCGATATCCCGCAGACCGCGGGAGCCGACGGCAAGGCGCTGCCGCTTGAAATCAAGCGCGCGAAGTATGGCCCGGTGCCCACCGAGACCACCGGCTATCTGGTGATCGCCTCGCTCATGCTCTTCATCACCAGCTTTGCCCTCGGACCCGGTGTCTGCGTCTGGCTCGCGCTTTCCGAACTCATGCCCACCCGCATCCGCTCGATCGGCATGGGCGTGGCGCTGGTCATCAACCAGGGGGTCTCCACCGGCATCGCCGCGTTCTTCCTGCCCATCGTCGGAAACTTCGGCTACTCCGCCATGTTCCTGTTCTGGGGAGCTTGCACCGTCATCTACTTCATCACCGCCGCGTTCTTCCTGCCGGAAACCAAGGGCAAGACGCTCGAGGAGATCGAGGAACACTTCGATCGGGGTGCCAAAAAGGCCTGAGAAATCCCGCTTCGGGCGTGCTTGATCCCACCCGGGTGCCTGCGTATCGTTGCGGGAACAAGTGCAGGAAGACGATAGACAGATCGGTGACATCCTCCGCTCCGCCCGCCAGACGGCCGGGCTGGAGGTGGAGGATGTGGTGTTCCGCACCGGTCTTCCACGTTCGGTGGTGCTGGCCTTGGAGGCCGAGGATTTCTCGTCCTTTGCCAGCCCGGTTTACGCACGCAGTTTCCTTTCCCAATACAGCGAATTCCTCAACGTGGACGCCCACGGCTGGTTGGAAGCACTGGAACCCGGGTCCTTCTCCGCGGCCGGCATGCTTCATCCGCTGGTGGAGGCACCCTCGGAGGAAGCACCTGCGAAAAGCCCCTCGCCCGGGAGTGGTGGCGCATGGCTCTCGCTGCTCGGATTGTCCGCTCTGTCGGTCGGCATCGTCGTCGCCAGCATCAAAGGCTATGCCTTCTTCGAAGCCCGCTTCGGCGGGGAGCCCCCCAAGCCTGCGGCGGTGCCCATCGCGCCGCCCCAGCCCGCCGCTGCCGCCGCCCCTGCGGAGAAACCGCCGGTGCCAAGCCCGCCGCCGCCCCAGGAAGTGACCGAGGACCCTTCCGCACCACCTCCCCGGGCGATCATTGTGAGGTGAATTCGGCGCGCGGCGTTTCTAACAAGGATCCGGATTTTTCGGCGCATGCGCCTCCATCCAATGCGGTGCTCGTTCCCATGGTTCGAATCCAACACTCATCACTGCTCACGCTTGGGGTGGGCAGGACGCCGGGCCATTTTCCAAACGAGCAGGAAAAGAAGAACCAAACCCGAAATCCAAAGCACCCGGATGCCGGGATGCTTCACCGGATCAGGAACCGCTTTGAGCTCCATCTCCGGCCTTGTGGCCGGATGGCGCGGGCCAGGGAGGGTTGCGGAGCGGGGTTTTCTGGTGGAGATCGCTTTCGGAACCTCAAGGGATTCGCAACCCGGCCAGTTGGCCTTCAGCCAGCGGGCGAGTTCGGCGGCTTTTTCGCCGTCTGGCCTTCCCTCAAGCGTGGGCAGGATATCCTTCACAAACGGAGAATCCATTCCCCTGAGATCGGATAGGATGGTGTCGTAGGTGTATAACGAAATGTCGGACAACCGGTACTCCGTCTGCCCTTGCCCGTGTCTTGCCGCTGGCCCACTCATGGTCAGGCCTCTCGCTCTTTCGAACATGAAAGACTCGGCATATCGAGATTCGAAAAGCGTTGAAAAGCTTGATAACATGAAAAACCGATTCGAATCAGTCTCCGCGTTCATCAGGTTTCGTAGCTCGCTCACGTCTTCAAACTCTCGTTTCGGAGAAATGAGGATCTGCTTGGCGAGCGAAGGTAGCATGGAGTGGTCTTTGCGAGAATGACGAAACATCCATTCGGCGACCCCTCGAATGATTTCCTTGTCGCTCAGTCCGTCGAGGGCTCGCCTCTGCACGGCCTCTCTGGCAGGCAAGTCCACCAATCCGTCGATTTCTCGGATCCCGCAGGAGATCCGTAAGCGCTCAACAGGGCACCTCTCGCATTTTTGTCAGAGATGCGAGAGCTATGGCTCCTATGCTACAGCTTCGATAGCTGGCTCTCGTTGGGTTTCCAACCAGACGCATGGCAGCA
>JAIXOR010000003.1 GCA_027486655.1 Verrucomicrobiaceae bacterium
GAGCCGGCCTTCTCGACCCAGTTCAACGCGCCAAGCGACCCCGACTTGCCGACGGTCGAGGCATTCAGGCCTGTGTTGTTGGGACGGTCGAAGTTGTCCGCGAACATGACGAAAACGGGCGTCGGCGCTTCAGTTTCGAAGTTCCACGCGGTGTCATTGGTGATGCCAGCGAAGCTGTTCCCGGCCAGGTCATCAATCGCGGTCGCTGCGATCTGGATGGCGTAGTTTTTTCCGGCCAGTAGGTCTGCCGTCGGGTTGATCGTCAGGGTTGCTCCTGAGACCGTCACCTGGGCATCGGTAACCGCGATGTTTGTGGCCGTTCCGTCCGTAAGATTCTTGATCGTGATGTTGCCGGTGCCCTTGGCGATGGGTTCGCTGAAGGTAGCCACAAGGTCTGAGTCGACGGCCACGCCGGTCGAGTCGTCCGCAGGGCTGTAGGTGGAGATCAAGGGCGCGGCATAGGCGGTGGTCATGCCATACTTTGCCGTCAGATAGCTGCCGACCTGTTCGACCTCAACCGCGCTTAAAGCTCTGTTGTAAACGAGAACCTCAGCGATGTCGCCTTCCCAGGATCGGTTGAATGTGCGATCGCTACTCAGTGTGCTGGCCGTGACGACATCTGTGGTTGTCACCGAGAGCAAATTCCAACCGGCTGGCAAATTGGTCGTGGTTCCATTGACAGCCAGTCCGTTCAAGCTTGTGGTGCCGTTTCTGATATTGGACGAAGTATGCACGGAATGCCAGATCGTTGAGGGAATCACTGTGCCACGATGAAAATGGTAGTCGGTAGTATCACCCAATAAGAACCTCATTTCGCTGGGATTCTGCTGTTTCATCACCCAGAAAGCCGTGCGGATGTTGGTCAGGCGTGGAAAGCTAAAGCTGGCTCCGTTGCCAACGGGAAAACGCACGATCGGTCGCCCGTTGAGTTCATTGGTCTCATAGGTGGGTGCGCCGGTGGTCCTTGTGGCATGATTGCCGAGTCCGGACATTTCGTTCCAAGTATTGAGCGTGGCCCCGTCGCTCAAGCCCGTGATCTGCGAGGCATCCAGCCACAAGGCGAGGCCGGTCACGCCAGCCGGTGGTGGGGTGAGGGTGGTGAAGTTCCAAGTCGTGGTGTCGGTGATCCCGGCAAAACTATTGGTGACCACGCCATCAAGCGCGGTCGGATCAATTTTGATAGCATACGTTTTGCTGGGAAGGAGGTTCGCGGTTGGATTGATCGTCATCACTTCGCCAGCGATGGAAACCTGGGCTGTGTTGGTGATGGCGATGTTGGTGGAGGTGCCATCGGTCAGGTTCATGAGCGTGATGTTGCCCGTGCCGCGAACCACGGCCTTGTTGAAGGTCACCACCAGATTGGCGTCCAGGGCGACGCTCGTGGAATTGTCGCTGGGGCTGAAATTTCCGACGACGGGCCCGGTGATGGTGGTGGGGCGGCCGTTGGGGTAGTAGAGGTCGAGGAGTTCCTGCACCCGGTTGGTGATGCCGAGGGCGGAATTCTCAGTGTAGTTGTTCCACTGGGTCGCGTGCTCGCGCTCCTCCCAGAAACCGCTGGAGCTGGGTTGCCGGGTCCACCACTTGGTGGCGAAATCCCGGAAGGCGGTATTGTTGGCCGGTGCGAGGGATTTGTAACGCACGAGCCGGTCGTAGATTTCCACTGGCGCGACGAGCCCGGCAGTGTTGATGGCATTGCGCAAGTTGGTGGCGTTCTGCGGGTAAATGCCCCAGAAGTGAAGCAGCGGCCGGACGTCCGCACCCACGTTTTTGGACAAGCGCAGTATGAGGCTATCCGTGTCCGTCGCGTAATTGATGCCATTCTCGGAATCGGTCACGAAAGACTTCCAGTAGTTGCCCAGAACGCCCCAACCGTAGATGCGGGCGATGTCCACCCACTTCGCGTGGCCCTTGAGCTGGTAGGCCTTTTCTCCATCGGCCATCTCCGCTTTGTTCGGTGAGAAGTTGAACACGGTCATCCACGCCATCGCAGTCGTCTCCAGCGTGCGATAGGTATTGCCCTCGCCCAGCGACGCCCGGAAGGCGGTGTCCAGATTGACCCCGAATTTCCGGTGCAGGACGGGCACAAACGGCAGGTTCACGTTGGACTCGGTCTCGCCGGGAAACTTGTCAAAGAAGTAGCCGTGGCCCTGCTCGTGAAACTCCACCTGCGCGTCATCGGTGCCATACTGCGGACCCCGGATCAGGTAGTGGGTATGATAGCCGTTGTTGTAGTTGGCCGTGGCATTGAAGCCTCCGACGTTCACGGCCGGATAGCCGGGTGCGAAAACCGAAGTGCGAATCAGGACATCGGCCTGAAGGTAGAAGGATTCCTTGCCGCGGATTTGCGGAAAGCCGAGCAGGTCGTTGAAGGCATCCATCGCGGCGTCCCAGTCCTTCATCACCTGGGTCGGGTCGGGCATCGCGTAGATCCAACTCCTTGGCACCTGCATCATGAATTTGTCGGACTGGAAATCCGCCCACGGCCCGGGGTTGGTGCGTTCGGCCAGCCATTCCGCCGGCGTCGTCTGGTGAAAACTCTTCGCGGAGAAGTAGGGCGAGCGGACCGCATTGCGCACGGACACGTTCACGTTGCCCTGGTTGGCGAGCCATGGCACCTCGATGTAGATGCCGCCGCCATGCGGGCAGGCGACTTTGGTTTCCACCGCGTTAATCGGGTAAAGGACCGTGGAACGATCCAGTCGCTTGATCGAAGGTTTGTTAGAGAAATCCCACGAGTGCGCGCCGACCCGGATCTTGAAACCCTTGCCCACCAATGCCGCCGGCACGGTGACGGTGGCAATCGAGCCGGGCGCGAGGTAACAGCCCGTCGGTTTGCGGGCGAAAGTGCCGCTGCCATCTCCCTGCGTCGCCCAGCCCACCGTATTCGCGTAGCTGGCTTTGATGGTCACAGTGCGTGTGGTGTCCGCCGGATTCGCCGGCGGGTTGCATGCACCGGGGAAGCTTGACGCGCTGCCAAACTTGAAACCGTTCAGCACGCTCTCGTGGTTTGCGAGTGTGGTCTCGTTGTAAACCACATCCATGATGTATTGCTGCACGTTCCACAGCGTCCAATGGATATCGTTGGTGACGGAAGCCCTGGCGGGCAGGCCGTTGACGTACCAACGGTTTCCAGTGGAAGCGTCGTAGGCCTTCACCAGGTCGAACGCTGCGGTGATGAGTGCGGCGCTGTCGGCAAGACGGACGTGTTGCTGGTCGATGGTCGTCTTGTGCGCGGAGATCTGCGTGGCGTTGAGCGGGGTGGCTCCGGTGATGTGGTTCTTGAGCGCCACGAGCGCGAGATATAGCGGATCGCCCAGGCCGGTGTTGAAGTTCCACGTGGTGTCGTTGGAGATGCCGGGATAAGTATCGCCGAGAGCGCTGGTGATGGCGGTGGGGTCGATGCGCACGGCCCAGGCTTTGCTCGCGATGAAACCGCTGCCGGGATTGACCGTGAGCAGGTTCTCGGAAATCACGACCCGCGGGTCGGTGACGGGGATGACGATGCTGGTGTTGTCGGTGAGATTCCTGAGGGTGATGTTGCCGGTGCCGCGCACGATGTTCTGACTGAAGGTGGCCAAGAGCGGATTCGAGGCGTAAACATTGGTGGCATTGTCCGCAGGATCGGTGGCGACGAGCGACCAGCCGCCGATGGGCTTCTCGATGTCGAGATGAAACCGGCGGTCATCATCGCCGGCGGTGATCGTGGTATTTCCCACGCCGCTGGTGCCTGAACCATAGCTCACCCCATCGGAGAACTCGTCTGCCGTCATGGAGATATAGGGAATTCCATCCCCCCACGGAGTGGTGGAACTCTTCAGCGCCACGTCGACGCCGTAAAACGTGTTCGGCTGCAGGATGAGAGGAGTGTCAAGCCGCCAGGTGACGTGATTATTGGCGGCCCAGGCAGCAGTCTGGGTGGCGGTTTCGGTATAGACCGGAGTGAACGTGGCGCCGGAAATCTTGCCGATGCGGATGGTATAGACCTTGGTCCCGGGCGTGCTTTGTGTGATCCGGTAGGTCACGGCCTTGAACCGGAGCGCCTCGTTGCGGGTGCGGAAGGTCTGGCCCTTGGCGGCACCGGCGGCGGAGTTCTCGGGCCACCATTTGTCGGTGGCGGTCTGCGAGGTTAGATTGGCGATGTCCTCGCCGTCGATGACGGGAGCTGCCGAGCTGGCGGTCACGCTGGCGGCTTTGGCTGGAAGGATGGCCATGACCAGGGCGGCGAGCGCCACGCCAAGAAGCGATTGGGTTTTCATTGATTCAGAAATGAATGGGCAGGTCGCGGATGGAGAATCATTCGGCGCATCATGGGTTGTGATCTTTGAACGACCCGCAGTAGATGAGGTTGGAGGCTGCACTCCCAACCCTTCAGCGAATCATCCTTTTCTATTCCGCGCCATCGGACTTCGTTAGCGGAAAATGCCGGACCTAGCCTGGGTTTCTCTGCGAACCACAAACGCAATCCGAGCCTGGAAGAGCGGCTCGCCCCAGACAGCAGACTCGCCATCACCGCCAGTCAGTTCCCAAGGGAGACGTCTTAAAGGGACCGGCTGGTGATCCGCGAATGGAATGGATGCGGCGACTGCGGTCCTTTGCACGTGCTCGACAAATCGAATGAACGGACGGAAAGGCCTGAGGGGGTTTCGGTGTTCATGATGAGGGTTCGGCGAAGGTGCATGATCATGGATTTTCGGAGTCTTTCATTCGGATGGGTCGTTTGTGGAGCTGAAGCAGACTTCGAATCGAGCCCTCTGGGGCATTCCGGATGACGGCTAAAAGTTAATCAAAAAAACCGATATCCGGAAAATTCCGGTGAGTTCCTATGGTTCGATGGATCGAAAACAAATAAAAGGGCGATGTCGCGGGTCTTTGTCGAATCAGGCGTTGCCGATTCCATTCCGGAATGGTCCCATCCGTGTGCCGATTCCCGAACCCATGATCAAGCCCATGAAGATCCTGATTGTTTGCCTTCTCGGTGTCTTTCCCTTGCTCGGCGCGGCGGAAAGGCCGAACGTTCTATGGATCACCTCGGAAGACAACTCATGGAACTGGATCGGCTGCTATGGCAGCAAGGAAGCCCGGACTCCGCGACTGGATGCGCTCGCCAAAAACGGGCTTCTCTTCACCCATGCCTATTCGAATGGACCTGTCTGCGCGGTTGCGCGATCGACGATTCTCAATGGCGCCTACGCGGTGACGCAGGGGACACAGCACATGCGCAGTCGTCATCCGATACCTGCTTCGTTCAAACCGCATGTGGCCTACATGCGGGACCAAGGCTACTATTGCACGAACCACTCGAAAACCGACTACAACTTCAAGGGCAATGACGCAGCGATCTGGGACGATTGCTCGCAGAAGGCGCATTACAGGAACCGACCGGACGGCAAGCCGTTCTTCGCGATCTTCAACCTCACGGTCTCCCACGAAAGCTCCCTTTTCCCTGAGAACATTGCGAAGAACCGGAAAGATGGCGTGATTCCGGAAATGCCTCGTATCCCGCTTTCAGAGGTCATGGTTCCTCCCTATCTTCCGGACCTGCCTGAAATCCGTTCCGATGCTTCGATCTATCATGACACCATAACGGCCTTGGATAACCAGGTCGGCAAACTGCTGGATGAACTTGATGCGTCCGGACTGTCAGAGGATACAATCGTATTCTACTATAGTGACCATGGCGGCATTCTCCCGCGTGGCAAACGCTATCTTGAAGATACAGGTGTCCGCGTTCCGATGCTTGTGCATCTTCCCCGCAAATGGCGGGGTCTTTCTCCCTTCAAGCCCGGTGACCGGATCGACGAGCCGGTGGCCTTCGTGGATCTTGCTCCAACCTTGCTTTCACTCATTGGTCTTGAAAAGCCATCGCAAATGCAAGGACGCGCATTCCTTGGTCCCAAGCGCGTTGCTCCACAGTCCAAGGAGTTCGTCTTCCTTTACGCCGATCGATTTGACGAAGTCTACGGTATGCGCCGTGGCATCACGGATGGCCGTTGGAAGTACATCCGTTGTTTCACCCCCTATGAACCTGCGGCACCCTACAGCAGCTACCAGTTCAAGCAGGCTGGCTGGGCCGCATGGCACAAGGCCTGGAAAGAAGGTTCACTCAAAGAGCCGTTCGTCCGTATCTGGGAGACTCCTCAATCCTTTGAGCGCCTGTATGACACACGGAGCGACCCATTCGAGTTGACGGACCTTGCACGAGAGTCCGGTCACTCGGAGCGTCTGGCTTTGATGCGGCGTAAGCTTGAAGAAAAAATGACCGAAGTTTCCGACTCCGGCATTGTTCCGGAGCCAATGTTTTCCGAGCTTTCCCGTGATCAGCCCATTGCCGGTTTCCTTTCGAGTCGGAAACAGGATTTTGCGACATGGGTGTCACTGGCATTTCTGGCGTCATCTTCGGATGTGGAAAACCTCCCGGAACTCGTCAAGGGGCTTTCCTCCCGGGATCCCGTCATCCGTTACTGGTCCGCTCAGGGTTGTTTGATTCTCGGCGAGGCTGCGGCATCCGCGTCGGATGCGTTGCTCCCGTTGTTGAATGATTCCAGTTCCGCAGTGCGGGTCTCGGCGGCCTCGGCCCTCCATGCTTTGGGGCAGGCCGACAAGGGACGAGCCGGGTTGTTGGCGGAACTTGAAGGAAAACATCATGACGAGGCTGAGCTGCATGCCGTGGGTGCGCTCAGAAGAATTCATGCACTTGACTCAATCCCGGACTCCTGGATCAAGCGGACATTGAATGACCGAACAAAGAGTGAGTATTTGAAACGGCTGGCCGATCAGCTTGCCAGCGAGAGGAAGTGATCGGAGGCCGTCAGCACGGGCCATCCGGTGCAAACCCACTCCTCTCGATCTCCCTGACGTGGTTTGGACGGTTGCAAGGTGTGCGATCACGCTACTTGGAGCCGATATGGGAGGTGCGCCCGGTTGAAACGAGGGCTTCCTTTGCCGAACGGTACTGCTGCTCCACTTCAATCTGTGTCAATGCGCGATCCCAAATCGCAAATTCGTCGATGTCACCGGTGAAGAGCACGGTCTCGTTTTCTTGCTGTCCGCGCCCTGCCCGAAGCTCGGGCAGGTTGCCTTGCAACAGCTCGCGGTTTTCGCGTTCCCGTGCAACTTGCTGGCCGTCCAGGTAGAGATCAGCGGAGTCAGGGCTCCAACTTGCGGTCAGATGGTGCCAGCGGCCATCAACAATTTTTTCCTCTGAGGTGACCATGACATCGTAGCGTCCGTTTTCGATGAAAAAGCCGATCCGTCCATCGGCTTCAAGGCGGACCTGCATGGAGTCGTCGTTGGCATTGAGGCCGGCGGACCAGAGGATGGTTCTCCGACCGCTGCCTGATTCGCGACGCATCCAGCAAGAAACAGCCCCGGCTCTCCGAATGAGCCGTGAAGGTCCATCGGCGCGGACCTGACTCGCGGTTTGCCCGTTTACCGCCTCGGCCCGCAGTGAAAAGTCCGAGACTTTGGCACTGAGATTGCCGCCCGAAACGGCGATGCCTACCGAGCGTATTCCTTCATTGGGAAGAGTGATGGTGTCTCGAACCTTCACGTAGTCGCCTGTTCCGGGGCGTCGTGCGAACCAAGTCGCATTCCATTTTCCGTAACCCTGGGTGGTATCGAGCACGATGCGCATGTCGATGTCTCCTCCGACTCCGGAGGTCCAGTTTTCCCAAGGTCTCGGATTCGAGCTGCCGACGTCGTGAGTCTCGTTTACCAGCTTGGATCCGCTCCCGCGGAACAACATCCAGGCACGTCCTGTGACTTCTCCCAAGACGAAGCGATCGCTCGTTTTGGATCCGGTGGATTGGCCTTTGGCAAAACCGATCCCCACCCAAGGATAGGTTCCATCGGGGGATGTGACGCCACGGAAAGATCCATCCAATGTGTATTTCACTCCATCGACCGGTTTGAACGCGAGCGTTGCGCTTCCGAAGCCTGGAGACAGGTTCCCGTTGGCCCTGAAGTGGGTTCCCGCCACCCATGGAGTTTGGTTCAAGGAGGACAGGGGTTTGCGGCGGTTGAGAAATCCCTTGCCCTCGAAAGACTCGTGAAAAAGGAGTCCGTCATGGCGCAGGGGTGCGGCACCAAGCGAGAGTGGCGAGTCGCCCGGTTGGCCGGTCAGACTTGCGGTTCGGTTTGCCGGATCAAATCCGCCATAACCATCGCTGGTTACGGGACCACTGGCACCAAACGAAACGTCCGGTCTGGCGCGACCAGCGGGTTCACCCTCCACCTCGTTGTGAAGGGTTCCATTGACTGCCTCGTCAAATCGCCAGTAAGACACGGGGCTCTGACCTCTCACCGTGGTTGAATAGTTGGCAGGCGCTGACAACAGCCCGTAGATGCCTGGAAAGGGATCACGCGCGAACTCCACCGGTGTGGGTTCGCCTTGTGGAGGGATGACGAGGCCGGTTGCGTCCGGGGCGAGTTTGAGCACATCTCCCGGCGTCGATTCCGAGCTGACTTCGAGTTTCCCTTTGACGAGGTGGACTTCTGCGGATCCTTCCGTGGGCACCCTCACCCCGAAGCGGGTGCCGAGGTTGCGGATGCGCAGGTCCGGAGTGCCAATCTCGAATTTTTCGCCCGATGTGCCGGTGTCGAGCCAGAACCAACCGCTCCTCACCACCGGCCGCATGAGTTCGGGAAAGGAAACATGGGCAGGCCCCTGGAGCACCATCATGGCTCCCGAGTTGAGACGCATTTCCAAAGTGCCTGATTCCACGCGGACCGTGGAGCCCTTGCGCAGGTTCGCCCGTTGATCGTCGATTTGTTGCGCATTCCCCGACACCGACCACCGGGTTTCCGCGGCTGCGACGAGAGAGATCTGCTTCGGCTCATAATGGGTGACTTTGAAAAGTATCACCGCCGAAGCGGAGAGTGTCAGCACTGCTGCGGCGGCCAACCCCCAACGAGGGAGCCTTCGAGGGGGCTGAGTTGCTTTGAAGGATTCTGGCAGCTGCCCCTGCTCGGCGTGGGTTGCGGCTTCGGCTACAAGCATCGCTGAGATCTCGAAATATTCCAAGTATGCACGTTGCCCCTCAGGAGAGCCGTTGATCAGATGAATCAACTTGTCCCGCTCTGCCGGAATGAGGGTTCCGCACTCCAAATCCTGCAGAGCCATCTCGATCTTGCTGATATCGAGCACGCCTTCTTCTGTCTCGTAATCGCTCATGCGCATTCTCCTCCGGATTGGATTCTACGACTGATGCATATTCTCAGCGCCGTACGGATACGGTGCAAGGAGACCTTCAGACTGTCCTTCTTCCTTCCTGACTTTTCCTCAAGTCGACTCAGGTTGTTTTCGGCAATGTATCTGTTGAGGATCAAGATCCGATCCTCGGCACGGAGCCGGTCGAGACAGATTCGCAAGGCGTCATACCGCGCTTCGGTGTCGGCTAGCGCGCCTTCCTCGATCCGTTCTATCAGCATATTGAGTGTTTCCTCCGGCACGGTCCAGACCTTGCGGCGCTGCTGGTCACGCCAAACCGACATCACCTTGAACTTGGCGACGGAAAACATCCACGATTTGAAGTTTGTTCCAATCCGAAAGTCACCGCGCTTTGCCCAGATTTCGGAGTTGGTGTCCTGGATGACATCGTCCACCTCAGGACTGCCGGGGAGAAGCGAAAGCACGAAGGCGCGCAAGGCTGGCTGGTGATTTACCACCAGCTGCACAAAGGTTTGCTCGGGATCCGGCTTCATCATCGGAAGTCTCAACGAGTGCTTATTCCAGTATTCCTCGAAAAGTAAGCTGGGAAATGCGTTTCTTGTGAAATGCGACCGGAGCGAGGCGAGTGAGTTTCGCAGAAGGGCACATCCGCGCTCCATTTGAATGAGGCATGCCTCATTTCGGCGATACGGATGAGCAATCCTATCCCGGTCGTTGAAGTTGCTCAAAGTCGGCGAGCCGTTTGCGATCCTTCCGAAGACGCTGCCTTTGCTGTTGGTTTTTCTTGGTCTTGGAGCCCGAGTTCTCCGTGCTCGACGCGTAGGTTCGGACCGGTCTGAGATGCGTCCAAAAGCCAGACATCCGGGCAAATCCGAGATTCGGAAACAAGTCTCTTTGGCCACAGGATGATCTGGAGGATCAAGTCAGATTCGAAGCCGACCTTTTGCTATTTCGGGATTGCGACTGATCCATCGCCCAGTTTCCCGCTGACCGAGCTTTCAGACTTGAAGGGGCGCCAGGCCACTCGCGGGAACCCAAAGCCGCAATGATGTCCCTGACAGTCAGAAACAGACGCAAACACTGGCGCACCGCATGCACTCTGGATGATTCCAAGTTGCTCGTGACATGGAACCAGCGGGGAGGGCCATCAATGTTGGTCAGCGAGCCCAAGAAACTGTCGACTCAAGCCAATCAAGAAGCCCCGGAACTTATTGATCATCAATATGGTGCGCGCGAGAGGACTCGAACCTCCACAGGGTTGCCCCTACTAGAACCTGAATCTAGCGCGTCTACCAATTCCGCCACGCGCGCACATGGGCCTTTCGGCCGGGCCGCGAAAACACCACGGCCGGGCCGAGATTGCAACCCCGTTTTCACCAAGGCTTGAAAATCGTCGTTTCTCCGGGTTTGGCGTCGGTTTTCGGCGTTGCCAAAGGGGGACTGGCTCCACCAACCTGCCGCCGTGCAAAAGGCTACTCCTCTCGTTCTGGTCCTGATTCTTGCCGTCACGGCGACCTTCCTGTCCTTGCGCAGTCCGAAGCCCGCTCCGCCAGCCCCGGCACCACCGCCCGTGGTGGAGGTCCCCAAGGCCGCTCCGATCCCCGCCGTCGGCGAGCCCGTCCAGACCGCCAAGACCGACGTGGCCGTTCCCAAGGTCACCCCCCGCCCCTGGCCGCAGGACGGCTCCGACATCCGGCCGGACGCCGGTGCCACCTTCGGCACGCTGGAAAATGGCATGCGCTACATCATCTACCCGAATGCCGAGCCGCCGAAGCGCGTCTCGCTCCGCCTGCACATCGCCGCCGGATCGCTGATGGAGGCCGACGACCAACGGGGACTCGCCCATTTCCTCGAGCACATGGTCTTCAATGGCACCAAGAACTACTCCGCTGCCGAGCTGATCCCGAAAATGCAGCGCCTTGGCATCGCCTTCGGTGCACACGCCAACGCCTACACGTCGTTTGACGAGACGGTCTACATGCTCGATCTGCCCGACCTCTCGGAAGACACGATGAAGCTCGCTTTCACCGTGATGCGGGACTTCGGCGACGGC
Source organism: Verrucomicrobiaceae bacterium (assembly GCA_027486655.1). Taxonomy (GTDB): domain Bacteria; phylum Verrucomicrobiota; class Verrucomicrobiia; order Verrucomicrobiales; family Akkermansiaceae; genus Luteolibacter. The sequence continues at coordinate 11,223 of JAIXOR010000003.1, forward strand.
GCCAAGCTCGACCCCGTGGAAATCGACAAGGAGCGCGGGGTGATCCTCTCGGAAAAAATCAGCCGTGACTCCGTGGGCTACCGCCTGATGGAGCAGCAGTTCTCCAGCCTGCTTCCGGATTCGCTGCTGACGAAACGATTCCCGATCGGCACCGAGGAAGTGATCAAGTCGGCACCGCGCGACCGTTTTGTGGATTTCTACACCCGCTATTACACGCCGGAGCGCATGACCTTCGTAGTGGTGGGCGACGTCCAGCCTGAGGAAATCCGCGCGCGGATCGAGGCCACCTTCGCTTCGATGAGCAATCCGGAAAAACCCGGTGCCAACCCGGACCTCGGGAAAATCCGCCAGCCCGAGGGACTGGAAACCGCGGTGTTCCATGACAAGGAAGTCACCTCCACGGATGTTTCGCTGATGCTCGTGCGGCCCTATCTTCCGAAGCCGGACACCGCCGCCAACCGTGCCGAGCGGATGCCCTTGTCCATCGCCCACTCGATCATCGACCGCCGCTTCGAGCGCATCTCCAAGGAAAAGGACTCGCCGGTGGCTCAAGGTGGCGCATCGCGCGACGAACTCTTCAACTTCGTCGAACTCGGCAGCATCAGCATCACCGCCGCGGACGATCGCTGGAAGGAAGTGGTGCCCATCCTTGAAAAGGAATTCCGGCGCGCGATGGAGCATGGTTTCACCGAGACCGAGCTCGCCGAAGCGAAGTCCAACCTCCTCAACGCTTACGAACAACAGGTCAAACAAAAGGCCACCCGCAAGTCCGAGGGCATCGCCACCGTGCTCGCACGCTCCGTCAACGACAACTCGGTGTTCTCCGATCCTGAGACGGATCTGGAACTCGCCCGCCGGAATCTTGAAACCATCAATCCCGAGGCCTGCCACAAGGCCCTGCGCACGTTCTGGGAGGCGAGCGGTTTCCATTTGATCCTGACCACCAAGGAAAAACCGGAGGGAGCCGAGAAGGATCTCGCGGCGCTTTTCGAGGACTCGCGCGGCACCCCGGTGGAGGCCCCGGCCGCACGTGCCGTCCAGGTCTTCGACTACACGGACTTCGGCAAGCCCGGCAGCATCGCCAGCACGCGCGAGGTGGCGGACCTCGGCATCACCCAGATCGTGCTTTCCAACAAGGTGCGGGTGAACCTGAAGCGCACCGAATTCGAAAAAGGCAAAATCCGCATCCTCGCGCGAATCGGCTCCGGCAAGCTCGGCCAGCCGAAGGACATGCCGATGCTCGATGCCTTCGCCCAGGCCGTCTTCGAGGGCGGCGGACTTGGCAAGCATTCCAACGACGACCTCCAGCAGATCCTCGCCGGCAAGAACGTGGGCTCCTCCCTCAGCATCGGCGAGGACGCATTCACCCTCGGCGGCACCACCACTCCGGCGGACTTCGCCACCCAGTGCAAGCTGATGTGCGCGTCCCTCACCGATCCCGGCTACCGCGAGGAGGCGCTCTGGCAATTCCAGAAGGCCATCCCCATGCTCTATCAGCAGCTCAAACACACCCCCGCAGGGCCCCAGCAGGAAATGGAATCCTGGCTCCACGGAGGGGACCCGCGATTCTCCATGGCTCCGATCGAGAAGCTTTCCTCCTACACCATCGCAGACGCGAAGAAATGGCTTACCCCGGAGCTCACCCGCGGGCACATGGAGATCAGCATCGTCGGCGACTTCGATCCCGCGGTGGTCCTTCCCGATCTGTTAGCCACCTTTGGCGCACTCCCACCGCGCGCTCCCGCCCCGCTTCCGATGCCGGAGGCTCGCAAGGTCAGGTTCCCCAACGCTCCCGCCAACAAGGTCTTCACCTACGAATCGAAGATCCCGCAGGCCGTGGCCTTCACCCTGTGGAAAACCGCGGGGCTCAGGGACAACCAGAAGGAGTTCCGCCGCCTCAACCTGCTCGGCGAAATCCTCGGCGACCGCCTGCGTGAGGAAATCCGCGAGAAACTCGGTGCCTCCTACAGCCCCAACGCCGGTGCGGACGGCTCGGACGCCCTCGACTCGTTCGGCTACCTCCTCTCCCAGAGCGTCGGCAAACCGGAAGACCTCGAACGGCTTCTCGAAACCATGCGCGATCAAGCCGACAAACTCGCCCTCGAGGGGGCCAGCGCCGATGAACTCGACCGCGCCCTCAAGCCCACCCTCGGCATGCTCGAAAAATCCCTGCGCGACAACAGTTACTGGCTCGGAACCGTCATGAGCCAGTCCCAGGCAGATCCCAAACGCCTCGACATGGCCCGCACCCGCGACGCGGATTACAAGTCGATCACACTGGAGGAAATCAACGCCCTCGCGAAGAAATACCTCGGTGCGGAAAACGCCCTGCTCGTTTCGATCAAACCGAAGGAGTGACCGGAACCCGCCCGTGCCCGGGGTCGGAAATCCCGGCGTGGCGGGTTCGGGTTGACTCACGAAGGATTCGCCGGGCCACAGCCGGGAACGGATCCTGCCAAATCTCAAACAGGCTCCAGGATTCGCGGCAGCAATCCGCGCAGGCCGGCCGCCAGTTCGGAGACCGTGTAGGGCTTTTGCAGGCAGGCCGCGCTTTCCATTCCGATCCCCTGCGAGGTGAGGAGCCCGGATGCGTGGCCCGAAACATAAAGCACGGGGAGGCCTGGCTGGATCTCCTTCAGGACATCGGCGAGTTCGCGACCGTTCATTCCCGGCATGACCACGTCCGTGACTAACAGGTCGATGGCACCAGGATCCGCATTGAAGATCGCGATCGTCTCGCCGGGCGATGACGCGGTGATCACCCGGTATCCCAACGAACCGATGATCGCCGCAGCCAGCGAAAGAACCGATGCCTCGTCCTCCACGAGCAGGATCGTCTCATGCCCGCCGGGAAGCGGACCGATCTCTTCGGCCAAGACGGGCAAAGAAGCTTCCGTGCAAAGCGGAAGATGAATCACAAAGGTCGATCCGGTTCCAGGATAGCTCGTCACCCGGATGCACCCGTGGTTCTGTTTGACGATGCCGAAAACCGTCGAAAGCCCGAGCCCGGTACCCAGGCCTGCCGCCTTGGTGGTGAAGAACGGCTCGAAGATGCGCTCCATGGTCTTCTCATCCATGCCGCAGCCGTTGTCGCGGATCGAGAGCACCACATGCGGTCCTGACGAAAGACCGGAATGATTGTCCTCCGGGGCCGGAGACACGTCTTCGACCATGGTGTGGATCTCCAGCACTCCGACGCCGTTGCCAATCGCGTCCCTCGCATTCACACAAAGGTTCGCCAGGATTTGATCGATCTGGGAGGGGTCGATGAACACACGGCAGGGCTCCGGACACGGAGTCCAGCGAAGATCGATGTCCTCGCCGATCAGACGCCGCAGCATCTTGATCATCGACTCGATGGCCTCGTTGACGTCCACCACGGCGGGTTTCACCGCTTGACACCTCGCAAAGGCCAGCAACTGGCGGGTGAGCGCCGCGGAGCGGTTCGAGGCATACTGGATCTCGCGGAGGCTTTCATGCATGCGCCCGATCGGCGGCACCGCATCAAGGAGAAGCTCGGTGTGGCCCAGGATCACTCCGAGCATGTTGTTGAAGTCATGGGCGACTCCTCCCGCAAGTCGGCCGATGGATTCCATCTTCTGCATCTGCCGGAACTGCTGTTCAAGCAGCATGTGCGAGGTCACATCCATCACCACGCCGACCGAGGAAACCGTCCTTCCGGATTCGTCCCGCTGGTGCTGGCATCTCAACCTGACATGGACCACCGGTACTGACGGCTCGCGGAGGATGCGGTATTCCCACTCGAAGGTTGGCAGGCCATCGCGGATCGATCCGAGGTATCGCTCCTCCAACTCGAGGCGGTCATCCGGGTGGACGCGCTCCAGCAGAGACTTCCGGGAGCATTGATCCTTGCAGGGACCGAGACCAAAGATCCGGCAGGCTTCCGGTGACATCGTCACCGTGTCCTGGGAAAAGTCGTGCTCCCACCCGCCGAGGCTGGCGATCTGCTGGGCCTGCATGAAGAGCATCTCCCGCTTGCTTCGCTCCTCCTCGGCCCTTCGGATGAGGGTCACGTCGCGTGAAACTCCCAAAACGCCGAGAATTTCGCCGCTTGCCGAGCGCATGGGCACCTTGATGGTATCAAACCAAAGCACCTCGCCATCCCATTCGGCGCGGTCGTTCGGAATGTGGACGGTTTCCCCGGAAAGGACGCGCTGATCCTCCTTGCGGTATTTTTCCACATCGGCGGCCGGCCAGCCGTTTTCCTGATCGGTCCGGCCGATCATGTGTTCGGGTTTTTTGCCGAGGAGGGCGGCACAAGCCTTGTTGCAGATCAAGGTCCGGCCGCCCAGATCCTTGGCGAAGATCAGGTCGGGCGTGGAGTTGATCACCGCGCGCAGCATCCCAGCCGCATTGGCGAGCTCGACCTGGGCCGCTTTCAAGGCAGTGACATCCTTGTCGGTGCCCACGTATCCCGCAAGGGAGCCATCCTCGCGGATCATGGGCACGGCATTGGTCTCCACCCAGGTGATTCGGCCGTCCGGCCGGAGGATCGGATTGAGGAAACTGACGAATGGCTCTTTCCTCTCGAAGATCCTCAGAAAGTCCCGCCTCAAGGCGTCGCGGTTCAGCGGGGCAAACAGGTCGTGGAAGCGCATCTTGCCGATCAATTCACAAGGATGATAGCCCCAGACCTGCATCGAGGTTCCGCCGACGGTGGTGTAGAGGCCCGTCTCATCGATCCGCCAGAACACGGTTCCACTCTGCATCGCTAGCAGGTCACTTTCCTCACGCGTGCCACGGGCTTCCTCGGAAGCCTCGACTTCCGCGGTGATGTTCTCGGCGATCGCGAGGAACCGGCTGATCGCGCCCGAGGAGTCAAAGACCGGACGGATCGTAACCACCGCCCAGTACATCGAGCCGTCCTTGCGTTTGTTGTGCAGCCTCCCGGTCCAGACCTGCCCTTGGAGGATGGTTTCCCACAGCTCCTTGTAAACGGCGCCTCCCAGACCATCGGCCCGCAGCAGTCCGGGCTGTCTGCCGATCAATTCCTCCTCGCTGTAGCCATTCAGGGCGATGAACGCGGGGTTCACCCGCTCGATGCGGCCCGAGCGGTCGGTGACCATGATGGAACAAGGCGAGTGCTGCCACACCGTGGCGAGAATACCGTCATCGATTGCGGCCGGACGGCTGGTTTCAAGAGTGGTTGGATTCATGGAAGACTTCCCTGTAAACGATGGACTTTCGTGACCCGCTCCTCTCGAAGCAGGCTGTATACAGGGGGGGACCAATCTCTATCAGGTTCACCGGCTTTTCCCTTTCGGAATCAGCCTGCGGACCGCTTTCCAAATCCTTTTTTGCCGAGACAAAAGGAATATTTTCGAGCCAAAATCACTGAAAATATTACCGCGGATCAAGATTATAAAAGTTACAATTTTGTTAAAAGAAAATGAACATCGCACCCGGAACGAGGAGGAAGGCCCCGATGTTTCACGGTGAGACGATTTTTCCAACGAGAGGAGGCGATTCATTGCGGAGCGCGGTCGATCCCGCTTGAATCGCCGCATGATGCGCCGTTTTGGCATTCCCCTTCTTCTTGTCGGCTCCCTGCTGGTGGCGACGCTGGGGCTCTCGCGGCTGCGTTTCGACACGGACATCCTCTCGATGCTGCCTCGGGACCTTCCGGAGGTGAAGGGCCTCAAGGCCTATCAGAATGCCTTTTCGCGGAGCGAGGAGCTCATCGTCTTGATCCAGGGTGGGACTGGAGAAGACGCCCCCACGGAAGATGCCGCCGCCGCGCTGGGAGAGTGCCTCAAGCAGCAGGGCCTCGCGAAGAATATCCGCTGGAGGCCCGCTTGGAATGAAGAGCCGGAGGGCTTTGCCGAGCTGGTTGCCTACCTCTGGCTCAACGGGCCCGCGGAACCCGTCGAAGCCCAGCTTTCCCGCTGGTCCCCTGGGAACTCGGCTGACGGCTTTCGCGAATCCCTCGATCGGGTGGCCACCTCGATGGAGGGCATGGACTTGTTGATGCGGGCGCATGATCCGATGGGCTTCCTCGATCACCCGGCGCTGGCGCAGTTGATGGAGGCGGGCAGCGGCGCTGGTGGTGGCTTCGAGAGCACGGACGGGAGCATTCGTTTGTTGATCATCGATGCCCCGGCCCCCATGGCGGGCTATCGAGAGGCGGCGGCGTGGTTGGATCAAGTGCGGAAGGCCATCGACGGCTGGCGGAAGGAGGAAGGACAGGGCCTGCGGGCCAGTCTGACCGGAGAGCCCGCGTTTTCCGCGGAGATCGGCACGGCCATGGAAAACGACCTGAGCGGTTCGATCGGCATCACCCTCGGGCTGATCGGGATCCTTTTCTGGTGGATGCAGCGACGTTTCAGCCTGCTGCTGGGACTCACGGGAGTGCTGGTGCTGGTGTTCGTGGTGGCGCTCGGCACGGCGGGATGGATCTACGGGCACCTGAGCATCATGGCGCTGAGTTCGGCGGAGATCCTGATCGGCCTGGCGGTGGACTACGGGCTGGTGATCTGCCAGGAGGCGAAGGTGGCCGGGCACGATCGCGCGGAGTTGCGCAAAGCCTGCCACAAACCGGTGTTCTTCGGCGCGCTCACGACCTCGGTGGTCTTTCTCGCCCTGAACCTCGGCGGGCTGCCGGGCATGGCGCAGCTTGGCAGCATTGTGGCCATCGGCCTGAGTGCGGCGGCGCTGCTGATGCTTGGCATTTATCTGCCCTTCGTGGCGAGGTTCGGAGTGGATCGCGCGCCGGCGACCGGCGACGGCGGCTTCCTGCCACGGAGCCGGCGTTCCTGGGGACTCACCGGATCCCTGGTTCTCGCATCCGCGGCGGTGCTCGCGTTCAAGGGACTGCCGGCGACCGATTTCAGTTCGGAAATCATGCGACCGCGCAACAGCCCTGCGATGGATGCGTTCGAGTCGTTGAGGAAGGCGTTCCCGGCCTTCGGCGGTGAGGCCCTTGGGATTGTCGTGGAGGCGGCGGGCGATGAGGAAATGCTCGGCCGGCTGAAAGAGGCGGAGCAGCGGTTGTTGACCGCGAGGAAATCCGGACTGCTTGCCTCTTCGAGCCTGCCCTCATCATGGTGGCCGGATCTCCAGTCCCAAAAATCCAACCGCGAAACCCTGCGCACATTGGCAGACGGGCGGAACCGACTGCTCGCTGAAGCCTCCGCCGCCGGATTCAGCGACGAGGGACTCGCCCTCGGAAAAAGCGTGCTCGACCAACTGAACCGCATGTCCCGGGCGGAAAGCGTCGTGTTTCCCGAATCCACCACCGCCAGGGAGATCCTGCGCGCCTTTCTCAGCCGCGACGACCGGGGCCGTGGCTGTGTCGCCGGCACCCTTCTGCCCGCGGACGGGGTCGAAGCGGCGGGCAAGGACTTCGCAGCCTTCCGCGCGCTCACCGGCAACGGCATTTGGCTGAGCGGATGGGACCTCTTCAAACCGGCCATCGCCGGACTCGTTCGCGAGGATCTGCCGAAGATGCTCGCCCCGATGTTCCTGCTGCTGGTGGGGATGATGGCGCTGATTTTCCGCCGCGGCACCGACGTCGGGCTGGCCCTGCTCGCGATGGCGGTGAGCACCGTCATGCTCCTCGCGGTGATGAGCGCGGCGGGCTTGAAATGGAACTTCGTGAACCTGATGGCCACGCCGCTTCTGTTAGGAACCGGGATCGACTACGCCATCCACGTCACCCTCAGCCTGCGGCGGACCGGCGGCGACTTCAGGGAACTCTGGCAAGGCACAGGCAAGGCACTCCTCTTCTGCGGGGCGTCGAACGTCATCGGCTTCGGCTCGCTCGCATTCTCTTCCAGCGACGCCTTGGTCAGCCTGGGTGTCACCGCCGTGATCGGCATCCTGCTCTCGATGGCCGTCTCGATCTTCCTGCTTCCCGGCTGGCGGGATGGAGCGGAAATCAAGCGCCGAGATATGCCGCCCTCACCTCCGGATTCGCCTTGAGCTCTGAGGAACGGCCCTCGAGGAGGATGCTTCCGGATTCGAGCACGTAGGCGTAAGACGAGACCTCCAGGGCCAGGTTGGCATTCTGCTCGACCAGCAGGATGGTCAGTCCCTGCTCGCGGTTGATCTCGACGATCCGTTCAAAGATCGTCTTTACCAAAAGGGGCGCGATGCCCAGCGAGGGTTCGTCGAGCATCAGGAACTTCGGACGCCCCAGAAGGGCGCGCCCGATGGCCAGCATCTGTTGTTCTCCGCCGGAAAGGGTGCCGGCGGACTGGTTCTCCCGCTCCTTGAGGCGGGGGAAAAGCGAGAACACATACTCGGTCTGCGTGGCGATCCACTTGCGGTCGCGCTGCAGGTAGGCTCCCATCAGCAGATTCTCATGCACCGTCAGGTTGGCGAACACCATGCGGCCCTCCGGCACGTGGCAAAGCCCCTGCGCCACGATCCGGTGGGGCGCGCTTCTTGCGATGTCGCGGCCCTCATACAGGATTTTTCCCGAGGCCGGCTTCACCAGGCCGGAGAGCGCCCGCAGCGTGGTCGATTTCCCTGCGCCATTCGCACCGATCAAGGTCACGATGCTGCCCTGAGGAACCTCCAGGCTGACACCGTGGAGGGCCTTGATGGCACCGTATGAAACGTGGAGATCCTTGACCGTAAGCATGGTTCGTCATTCGTGAAGGGCGGAGGCGCCGAGGTAGGCCTCGATCACCTTCGGATGCACCTGGATTTCCTTCGGGGTTCCTTCGGCGATCTTGATGCCGTATTCGAGCACGGCGATGCGCTCGCAAATGCCCATGACCACCTTCATGTCGTGCTCGACGAGGAGAATGGCCATGCCGAAGCGTTTTCGGATGAACTCGATGAGGTGCATGAGCTCCTCTTTTTCCGACGGATTCATGCCGGCAGCGGGTTCGTCGAGCAGCAGCAGCTTCGGCTGGGTGGCCAGGGCCCGCACGATCTCAAGGCGGCGCTGCCCGCCATAGGGAAGGCTGCGCGCGGGTTCATCGCGGAAATCCTGGAGCGAAAACACCTGGAGCAGATCCATCACCCGCTCCTCCACCTCCTTCTCGCCCGCGTGGTGCGAACGACCGCGCCACAGCGCCTCACGGATGCCGTGGGGCCTGTGGACCTGGGTCGCCACCCGCACGTTGTCGAAAACCGACATCGAACCGAAAAGCCGGATGTTCTGGAAAGTCCGGGCCATGCCCCCCTTGGTCAAGGCGTGGGGCCGCAGCCCTGCGGTGGGGCTGCCGCGGAACGAGATCGATCCGGCCGTCGGCTGATAGACTCCGGTGATCATGTTGAACACCGTGGTTTTCCCGGCGCCATTCGGGCCGATCAAGCCGATGAGGCCGCCTTCCGGCACCGAGAGGTTCACGCCATTCACCGCCACCAGACCGCCGAAGCGGATGGTGACGTCCTTGAGTTCCAATAAGGTCGCACTCATGGGTTCAGGCAGCGGAGGACCTCTTCCGGCGTTCGAAGTGAAACAGCCCCTGGGGCCGGGCGATCATCAGGAAGATGATGAGCAGCGCGTAAATGATCATCCGGTATTCCGCCACGGAACGCAGGAACTCGGGGGCCAGTGTTAGAAGGACCGCCGCTAGAATCACCCCCGCCGTGCGTCCCATGCCACCGAGGATCACCATGACCACCACCTCGAAGCTCTTCATGAAATCAAACACCTGCGGGGTGATCGAGGTCTTGTGATGGGCGAACAAACCGCCGGCAATGCCCGCGAAGAACGCTCCGATCACAAAGGCGGTGACCTTGTAGCGGGTGGGATTGAGCCCCATCGCGCTGGCGGCGACCTCGTCGTCATGCACGGCGATGAAGCCGCGGCCGTAGGTCGAGTTGACGAGGCTGGCGACCACATACACGGCCACGGCGGCCAGGATGAAGGTCCAGGCCAGGCCGGTCATCCTCGGGATGCCGCTCAATCCGCTGGCCCCGCCGGCGGCTTCCACGTTCTGGAAGATCACGCGGATGATCTCACCGAAGCCGAGGGTGACAATCGCGAGGTAGTCCCCCCTCAGGCGCAGCGAGGGAACCCCGACCAGCAAGCCCGCAAGGGCAGCGACCAGCCCCCCGGCAACAAGCGTGGGAAGGAACAGCCAGGCAAGTTGGTCCGCGCCCATGCTCTGCCGGAGCGCGAGGGTGATCATGGCGGAAACATAGGCTCCCACCGACATGAACCCGGCGTGACCGAGACTGAACTGCCCGGTGTGCCCGTTGATGAGATTGAGGCTGACGGCGAGGATGATCGCAATGCCGATGTCGATCACCACCCCCCGGTAATACGGGTTCATCAAATCCGCGCAAAGACCTGCGGCCACGGCCGCGACGATGGCGATCAGCAGGAGGGCGCGGGGTGCTTTGAGGAAGAGCTGCATGTCAGACTTTCTCGATCTGCTTGGAACCTAACAGGCCGGTGGGTTTGAAGATCAGGATGATGATGAGGATGGCGAAGGCGATCCCGTCCCGATAGGTCGAGACGCCGGACATGCCGCCGGCGAAGGTTTCCACGACGCCGAGCACCATCCCACCGAGGGCGGCTCCCGGCAGGTTGCCAATGCCACCGAGCACGGCGGCGACGAAAGCCTTGAGGCCGACGTTCACGCCCATCAGGGGATCGATGCCGGTGTAGGTCATGCCGTAGAGGATGCCGCCCGCACCGGCCAGGGCGGATCCGAGGCCGAAGGTGAAGGAGATGATGAAGGTGTTGCTGATGCCCATCAAGGAGGCGGCGGAGGCATTGTGGGAAACGGCGCGCATGGCCATCCCGATGCGGGTTTTCTTCACGATGAAGGTGAGGGCTGCGAGCAGCACCACCGTCACGCCGAGCACCACGAACTGGGTGGTGTTGAACGAAAGACCGCCCAGTTTGAAAACACCGGCGGGCAGAAGATCGGGGAAGGCCTTCTGGGAAGCGCCGAAGACGGCCTTGTGCTGGCAGGTGTACTCGATCAGCAGGGAGACCCCGATGGCGGTGATCAGGACCGTGAGCTTCGGCCGGTCGCGCAGGGGCCGGTAGGCGAGCAGCTCGATGAGGATGCCAATCGCCGCGCAGATGACCATGGAAAGCACCATCACCAGGGTCCAGCCGGCCCAGCCGGGAAGCGGGAACCACTGCGCCACGCGGGGCGCGAGGTAGTAGCCGGCGAAGGAGCCCAGCATGAAAACATCGCCATGGGCGAAGTTGATGAACCTCAGCACCCCATAGACCATCGTGTATCCGATGGCGATGAGGGCGTAAACCGCACCGAGGGCCAGGCCGTTGACGAGTTGCTGCGAGATCTCGTTCACAAGCGGTCGGCGGAGGTCGTTCGGAGGAAGGTGGTGGCGAAACCTTGCGGACGAATCAGGGAGCGATGGTTTCGAGGAAACGGAACTTCCCATCCTTGATCTGGAGGATGGCTGCGGATTTCACCGCATCACGCTTGGCATCGAGCGAGAACTTGCCGGTGACTCCCTCGAAATCCTTGGTGGCGGCAATCGCGTCGCGGAGCTTGGCCCCCTCGGTGGTGCCGGCACGCTGGATGGCATCGGCGAGCACATACGCGGAATCATAGCCAAGCGCGGCCATGGCGTCGGGGGTCTTGTTGTACTTCGCCTTGTACGCGGCGACGAAGGCGGTCATCTTCGGCGAGGCATCCTCGGGCGAGCAGTGGGTGGAGAAGTAGTTGCCCTCCACGGCGTCCTTGCCCACTTGGAGCAGGTTTTCGGACTCCCAGCCATCGCCGCCGAAGAGAGGCACGCCAAGGCCGAGCTCCTTGGCCTGGATGGCGATGAGGGCGACGTCGTTGTAGTATCCCGGCACAAACACGGCATCCGCTCCGGCTCCCTTGATGGTGGTGAGCTGCGCCTTGAAATCCTTGTCACCGCCGTTGTAATCGAGCTCCGAGGCAAGGGTGCCGCCGTTCTTGGCGAACTGCTCTTTGAAATACTTCGCGAGGCCCTTGGAGTAATCGCTTTTGGCATCGGTGAGAATGGCAACCTTGCCCGCCTTGAGAGTCTTGGTGGCGAAGTTGGCCATGACCGTTCCCTGGAAGGGATCGATGAAACAGATGCGGAAAATGTAGTCGCCGACTTCCGTGACTTTCGGGTTGGTCGAAGCGGGTGAGATCATCGGAATGCCGGCGGCCTGGGCGATCGGAGCAGCTTCCAGCGAGCGGCTGGAGGCGACCTCGCCCAGGATGGCCACCACCCCGTCGCGGGAGATCAGCTTGTTGACGATGTTGGCGGGCTCTCCGGCCTTCGACTGGTTGTCCTCGGTGAGGAGTTCGATCTTTTTACCGAGCACTCCGCCCTTGGCGTTGATTTCCTCGATGGCAAGCAGGGTGCCTTCATGGGAGGACGTGCCGAAGGTGGCTTCCTTGCCGGTCAGCGAGGCAAATTCACCCACCTTGATGGTGTCCCCGCCGCCGGATTTGCATCCGGAAAGGCCGAGTGCGAGGAGCGCGGCGGAACCGGCGATGGCGGAAATGAGGGGAAGGCGGGGATTCATGGAAAGGATCTTGGAAGTGCCGGGCAATCTAGGAACCCGCCCGGGCCAGTGCAACAGCATTTTCCATACCGGAAAACACCCCGCAAGGGCCCTTGAACCTCCTCGGAAAACGAGCTCCCGGACCCGGTTACCATCCCCCACCCTCACGATCCCCCACCGCTGGCGCTTCGCCGGGCCGTCTTCCAGACAAGCAGGACAAGAAGAGCCAAGCCTAGCAGCCCAAGCAGCCGGATGACGGGATTCCCACCTCGGTGAGACTCCGCTCCCGACCCCTCCCCCATCCGCGGACCCGGAGCACGGGCGGCTGGATGCCGCGGGCCGGGCGAGGAGGCGTGGCGGAGCCCGTTCCGTGGTTCCGCTTTCGGGACCTCCAGGTGTTCGCAACCCGGCCAGTTGGCCTTCAGCCAGCGGGCGAGTTCGAGTACCTTCGCGGATTCGGGCATGTCTTCGAGACCTGGAAAAACTTCGGTGATGAATGGAGAATCCGCCTTTCTAAGGTCGGACGTGATCGTTCCAAAAGTGTAGATCGAGATGTCAGACAAACGGTTTTCCGTTTGGGACTGACCATGCTTTGCCGCGACACCGCGCATCAAAAGACCTCTGGATCGCTCCACCATAAACGACTCTCCGTACCCGAACATCGGCTCTTCAAAGTAACGCGACATTTCCGCCAGTTGGTAGAAACGACCCGAATCCTGCTCCGCGTTCATCAAGCGGCGCCATTCGCCAAGATCCTGAATCTCACGTTTGGGCGAAAGTAGAATCTGAACTGCAATTCCTGGAATTGAAGCATGGTCTCTCCTCGGATGATTGAACATCCACTGCGCGGTTGCTCGAAGTTTTTCAGCGTCACTCAGGCCATCGAGCGCTTTTCGCCGAATCGTTTCCCGTTCAAGTGAATCAAAGGGGGCGCTTGATTTCCGGACTTCTTTGATCCCTTCGCTGAATCGGGCCAAAACCTCATCCGTGACCAGGGCTTGGCTTCCTAACAACGATTGGCAGGATGCAAGAAGCATGCAGCCAACGGCTCTCGGGATCATGAGTTTCATGGCTCCCTTGTGGATGTGTAGCGTGCGGACGACCCGAGGGTCTATCAGACCAGCTGGGTCTCGACGAGAAGGCGGTAGGTTCCGTCGCGGGCGATGAGTTCCTCGTGGGTTCCGCTTTCGACGACGCGGCCGTGGTTGAAGACGAGGATGTGGTCGGCGTGGCGGACGGTGGAGAGGCGGTGGGCGATGACGAGGGAGGTGCGGCCGCGCATGAGGCGTTCGAGGGCTTCGTTGACGAGGCGTTCGCTTTCGGAGTCGAGGGCGGAGGTGGCCTCATCGAGGAGGAGGACGCGGGGATCGGCGAGGATGGCGCGGGCGATGGCGATGCGCTGGCGTTGGCCGCCGGAGAGTTTGGTGCCGCGGGGGCCGACGACGGTGTCATAGCCCTCGGGCAGGGAGGCGATGAATTCGTGGGCGTTGGCCTGGGCGGCGGCGGCCTCGATTTCGGCGTGGGATGCGCCGGGTTTTCCGTATTCGATGTTTTCGCGGATGCTGCCGCCGAAGAGCAGGACTTCCTGGGGGACGATGGCGGTTTGCGAGCGGATGGCCTGGAGGGCGAGCGAGGAGGCGCAGCGCCCGTCGAAGAGGACGCGGCCGGCTTCGGGATCATTGAAACCGAGGATGAGGGAAAAGGTGGTGGATTTCCCGGCACCGGAGGGTCCGACGAGGGCGACGCGGCTGCCGGGCTCGACCTGGAACGAGACATCCTCGAGCACGAGGGCCTCGGGGCGGGACGGGTAGCGGAACGAGACGTTTTCGAAAGCGACCGCGCCGCCGAGGGTGGCGGAGCTGTCGCCATCGGCGCGTTCCGGCGGGATGTCCAACAACTCGCGGAGGCGCTCGGTGGCGCCGGCGGTTTGCTGGAACTGGGAGATGATCTCGGGGAAGGAGCCGAGCGAGGCACCGACGAAGATCGAGAAGAGGATGAAGTAGGCGAAGTTTTCCCAGGTGATCTGCTCGGTGGCGAGCATGCGCGCGCCGTACCAGGCGACGAAGGAGATGGTGCCGAAGAGGGCGAAGATGATGAAGGCGAGGAAGGCGGCGCGGTTTTTCGCGCCACGGCGGGTGACATCGAAGAACGCATCGAGCGAGCGCGAGTAGCGTGCGGCTTCGAAGCGCTCGTTGGTGAAGGCCTTGACGTCGGCAATGCCCTGCACGGTCTCCTCGATCACGGTGCCCGCCTCGGCGAGCGAGTCCTGGGCGGCTTTGGAGAATCCGCGCACCTTGCGGCCGAAGAAGGCGATGGCGAGCACGACCACCGGCACGCTGCCGAGCATGATGAGCGAGAGTTTCCAGGAGGCGATGAAGATGAAGATGAGTCCGCCGACGAGGATGACGCTCTGGCGGACGGCCTGGGGCACGGTGGTGAGGAGGGTTTCCCGGACCACGCCGAGATCGGCGGAAACGCGGTTGCTGAGCGCGCCGGAGCGTTGTTCCTGGAAGTAGGACATCGGCAGCCGGACGAGGTGGGCGAAGAGATCGCGGCGCAGGTGGTTGAGGGCGGACTCCCCGGAGCGGATGAAGCCCTGGACGCGGAAAAAGGCGACGAAGGCTTGCAGGCCGAGCACGGCGACGAGCTGGAGCACCACTTCGTTGGACCGGGCGAGCACGATCTGGGGGTCGATGCGGTGTTTCAACGCATCCGAAGGGCTGCCGACGAGTTTCCCGAGGAAGTAGGGAAAGGCCAGCGAGAGCATGGCGGTGAAGAACAGGGCCGCGAGCGAGGGCAGGAAGACCGCTTTTTCCCGCATGAGGTAGCCGAGAATCCACCGATGTGAGGAGATGGATGTCTTCGGTTTCGGCTCGGGCATGGGCGGATGGGAGACGATGGGAAGCGATCCGTCAATGGCGGCGGCGGCCGGCGAGCAGCAGCAGGGAAACCACGCCAAGGAGGGCGGAGGACGGTTCGGGGATGATGCTGAGAATGCTGGAGCGGTAGGTGCTCACGCGGGCGAAGGCGTTGATGTCGCCATTGGGCGAGGCGGAGGTGTCGTTTCCGAAGATCGAAGTGCCGCCGGTCTCGACTGCGGTGGTGAGGCCGATGAGGTACCAGATGCCCCCGAGTTTCTGGAAGAGGGCGGAGCCGGAGTCATAGAGGGTGGCGGCGGCCTCGGAGTCGCCCAGGCCGGCGGGCGTGCCGGTATCCGTGCCGAGCACGGTGTAGATCGAGGTGTAGGTGCCGGATTGGTAAGCCACATTGGTGAGGCCGCGCGGGGTGTTGATGCCCCAGCGCTTGGCGAGGGTGCTGCTGTCTCCCCAGGCGACGCTGGCGGAGTCCACGGGCACGGTGGGATTCCTGCCGACGCCCCAGCCGACCAGCAGGGCGGGAGCGATCTGCTCGCCAAAGCCGCCGTAGAGGCTCGCCGAGCCCACGGTGGGGGTGGTGGTGAGGCGGAAGACCTGCATGTCCACATTGGCAGCGACCTGCACCGGGCTGAAGGAAAGATCGCGCTGATAGAACGTGGAGCCGTCGAAGGTGACGTAGGGCCTCATGCCGACATGGTTGGCGGTGAGCATGTAGCCGCCGCCGAGGTGGACGGCGGAGCCGCTGGGATTGGCCTTCCCCGCATCCGCGACCAGGGCCACGGTGCTGAAGGGGGAGCCGCTTCCCGGGTCGGTGCGGTTGGCCGAATTGTCGAGGCCGAAGAGAATCACGGCCTGGCAGGCCGGAGCCGCGGCGATGACCGCGACCGCACCACCGAGGAGTTTCCCGAGCCATCCCGTTTGCATGGGCGGAGGCTCGATCAGCGGGCCTCGGGCTGTCAACGCTTCGCTCGCCCCGGGGATTGCGAAACGTCAGGGAGCGCCCTAGCCTCGCCGCCGGATGCGAGAACTGATCGATGCCGCCGTGGCCCGGCGAAAACCGCTTTTGACCCACGAAAACAACCTCGTCCGCCTGGTGGACGGCGCGGGCGACGGACTTCCGGACCTTTTCCTGGAGTCCTATGCGGACAGGCTCCTGCTTTCGACGACCGTGCCAAGGGTGGAGCCCGCCGTCCGCGGCTGGCTGGAGCGGAGCGGCCGGACCTGTTATTGGAAGCGTCTGGACCAGCACCAGAAGGAATCCCCCACCCTGCTGTGTGGCGAGGCGGTGGGTGAGCCCTTCACCGTGATGGAAAACAGCATCCGGTTTGAGATCTCGTTCCAATCCGGCTATTCGCAGGGGATCTTCCTCGACCAGCGTGACAACCGCGCCGAGGTGCGCCGCAGGTCGGCGGCGGGGACGCGCATCCTCAACACCTTCGCCTACACCGGAGCCTTCTCAGTGGCGGCCGCCATGGCCGGGGCGGAGACCACCACGCTCGATCTCTCCCAGCCGTATCTCGACTGGGCGCGTCGGAACTTCTCCCTCAATGGCATGGATCCCGCGGCGCATCATTTCTGCAAAGGGGACACCTTCCACTGGCTGCGGCGCTTCGCCAAACAGGGACGCCGCTTCGATGGCATCGTGCTCGATCCGCCGACCTTTTCCCGGGATGAAAAAGGCCGGGTCTTCCGCGTTGAGGAGGACTTCGGCGAGCTCGCCGCGCTGGCGGCGGAAGTGCTCGCACCGGGGGGGTGGATGCTTTGCTGCACCAACTTCCGCCGGATGTCTCCAGGGGCCTTCGAGCGGCAGTTGTTAGAGCGCCTGCCGCGGGGCATCCAGGCAAGCCATGCCGACATGCCCGCGGACTTCACGGATGCACCCTATCTGAAGTCCGTCTGGCTCCAGTCCTGAACCGGCCGCGGGGCCTCACTCTGGAATCGGAGGTGACATCATGAGTCTCGTGAAATCCCGTGTCTTTCGGGGTTCCCGATTCCCCCATCAAGGTTCCTCCACGTTTTCCTCCATCACTTCCTCGTCCTCCTCCACGGGCAGGGCGCGGGCGGGAGCGGAATCGGCGGGTTCCTCCGCGGGCTCCGAGTCGTCATCGGCTCCCGAGTCCATCGGTTTCACCGGCAGGGCCTTCATCGGCTTGACGCCGGAAGGATCGCGGATCTCCTCGCCGCTGTCCGGGTCCACCTGCGCGGGGGCATCGGCCGGGGTGGCGGTCTCGGATTCATCCACAACGACCAGCGCCTTCTTCGGCGGGGCGATGATCTCCTTGATGTCGTCCTTGATGCCCTCGAAGAACTTGCGGACCATCGGTGCGGCCATGCGACCGCCGGAAACGGTTTCTCCGGGGCGGCCTTCGTAAAGCACGGCAAAGGCATAGCGCGGATTGTCCTCGGGCAGGAATCCGGCGAACCAGGCCAGGCGTTGGTTCTTGGACTTGGGTCCCCACTGGGCGGTGCCGGTCTTGCCGCAAAGCGTGGTGTAGCTGAGCCCGGCGCTGCGGCCGGTGCCACCTCCGGAGTTGACCACATCCGACATGCCCTTGTGCACGACTTCGACGGCCTTGGGATCCACGCCGAGCCAGTTCTTGCGCTCCGGCAACGGGGCCTGGACGACGCGGCCGCGGGTGTCCTGGACCTGACGGACGAGGTGGAGCTTCGGCAACGCCCCGCCATTGGCGATGCCGGCCATGGCTTGGGCGACCTGAAGTGGCGAGGCGAGCAGCGTGCCCTGGCCGATCGAGAGGTTGGCCGTATCGCCATCGAGGATGCGGCGTTTCTCGTGCTTGAGCATCCATTCGTCGTTGGGCACCAGCCCGCGGGTCTCGCCGATGAGCGGGAGGCCGGTCAACTCGCCAAAACCGAGACGCCTTGACAGATTCAGGAACGCGGAAGGCCCCACCTCGATGCCCACCTGATAGAACCAGGTGTTGCAGGAACGGGCGATCGCGCGTTTCACGTTGATCGATCCCTCGGGGGACTTGCTCCAGTTGTTGAACACCGTGCGGCCGATGGTGATGGCCGCCGGGCAGTAGATCTCGGAGTTTTCCGTCACCACGCCGTTGTTGAGCGCGGCCAGGGCGACGATCGGCTTGTACGACGAGGCGGGCGGATAGGCGGACTGGAAGGCACGGCCGTAGAGCGGAGTCGCGGGATCCTGTTCGAGCGCCTTGAAATCCGTGTCGCTGATGCCGGGGATGAAGCGGTTGAGGTCAAAGGACGGGCGTGAGGCCATGACGAGCACCTCGCCCGTGACCACATCGATCACCACGAAAGCACCGCGCTTGCAGCCGTTGCGCAGGGTCTTCTCGGCGAGTTGCTGCCACTTCAAATCGAGTGTCGTGACCAGCGTGCCACCCGGCCGCGGGCGCTTCACCTGCTCTTCGAGCAGTTTGTTTCCGCTCTCGTCGAAGAGGAGCTTCTTCATCCCGGGATCGCCGGTGAGCTGGGTGTTGAAGATCTTCTCCAACCCGGCGCGGCCCTCGGATTCCTCCCAGAGCGGCTCGTTGAAATTGATCGGGCCGGTGGGCAGCTTGCCGACGCTGCCCGAGTAACCGAGGATGTGTGCGGCGAGCTCGCCCTGCGGATAGAACCGGCGGTAAAGCGGGTTGAGCACGAGGCCCGTGGTGAGGCGGGATTCGATCTCGCGGGCCTCCTTTTCGCCGAGCTGCCCGGTGACCAGCAGGGGCAGCCAGCGCCGATGTCGATAGTGATCGTATAACTCGTCGTCCGTCTTCGGCACCACATTGCGGACGATGGCCTGGAGCGAATCCAACCTCGTGCGCGCCCAGTTGAGGACAAAGTCGCGGTCCGCATTCTCGAACTGGCTGAACTGCAGCGCCACCTGATAGGCCACCTGGTTCTGGGCCAGCGGTTCGCCCACGCGGTCGACAATCATGCCGCGCGGTGCGGGAATCTTGAGGGTGATGGTGCGGGCGTCCTTGCGGGTGATGATCGCGCCATCGGCAGCTCCCTTCGCGGCGGGCGGCTCGGTGGGAGCCATCAGTTCCGATCCGGCGGGACGGCCCGCATTGACCAGCGACGGAGAGGCCGGATTCTGGCCATGCACGGGAATGCCCGCGATCAGGAAGACCAGCGGAATCCGGCGGAGGAGGGAGGGTTTCACCATGAGGTCGGGAAAAAGCCTAGGCGGGATTTCCGGGGCGCGCAACGATCAATCCCAGCCCTTGTCGTCCCATTCCCCGGGTGGTTTTCCTATGCTTTCCGCGATTTCCGTGGGGATGAAGATGAACTCGTCCCGCCTGCCTTGCGAGGGTTTCATCCGGAAGCGCACCTGCTTCCGCTCGGAGCGGGCGGTGGTCCTCACCGTGAGGTCGACGGTCACTTCCAGCGCACCATCCTCGCGTGGCTTGACCAGCAACAGGCCCGGGATCGGGTAAAGCGCGCGGGACTGGCCGGGAGAACCGTCCTGTGGTTTGAAATCGCAGCGCAGGTCGAGGTAGCGCTCCGGATACCATTCATCGCGCTTCGTCACCGAGGTGCGGGTGCGGATCCGGTGGATCTCGATGGATTGATGGAGCCCGGGTTTTCCCAACGCCTCAAGCCGCCAGCTGAACGGGCCGTCGAAGGTGGCTACCGCCGTGCTCACCACCATGGCGCTGACGGCATAACTGCCCCCATCCGTGCCCTCCGGCCTCACCTGCATGCGGATGTCCGCGCCGTTCACCTTTGCAGGGGCCGACGAGGCCGAGTAGCTGTGCTTGGAGGCGATGAGGCTCATGCATCCGCCGGAGAGCAGGCTCGCGGCGAGAATGCACGTCCTTGCGGGACGCTGGATGCCATGCATGATGGGCGCGATGACCGATTGGAACTTCATGACGCTCGCCATCGTGGCCGCGCTCTTCCTGCTTTGGAAGCTGGAATTCATTGCCACGATTCTGAACGTGAGCGCCTTCCCGGAAAAAGTGCCCGCGGAGCTTCAAAACCTGATGGACGAGGAAAAGCTGGCCCGTGCCCGCGACTACCTGACCGTCAACGCGAGATTCGGCGTCATTCAGTCGATCGTTTCGCTGTGCGCGCTGCTCGCCTTCTGGTTTGCACACGGGTTTGGCGGATTGGATGCCTTTTCACGGAGTATCTCCTCGCATCCGGTGGCTGCGGGCTTGATTTTCCTATCGCTGCTCTTCCTCGGCCAGTCGCTGCTGTCGCTGCCGTTTTCCGTGTATGAGACCTTCGTCATCGAGAACCGCTTCGGTTTCAACCGATCCACACCGGCGACCTTTGTTGTGGACCGCCTCAAGGGGCTGCTTCTCGCCGCTCTCATCGGCCTGCCGCTGATGGCGGCGGTGCTGTGGATTTTCCTGAACGTTTCCCATGCCTGGCTCTGGGCCTGGCTGGTGGTCACCGCGTTCCAACTGCTTCTCACCTGGCTCGCACCCACCTTCATCATGCCCTTGTTCAACAAGTTCACTCCAATGCCGGAGGGTGACCTGCGCCAGCGCATCGAGGAACTTGGAAACCGTTGCGGCTTCCCGCTCGACGGCGTCTTCGTGATGGATGGCTCCAAGCGCTCCAGCAAGGCCAACGCCTTTTTCACCGGCTTGGG
Organism: Verrucomicrobiaceae bacterium; assembly: GCA_027486655.1. GTDB lineage: Bacteria > Verrucomicrobiota > Verrucomicrobiia > Verrucomicrobiales > Akkermansiaceae > Luteolibacter. The sequence goes on from JAIXOR010000003.1 coordinate 32,104, forward strand.
GAAACGCAAGAAGATCGCGTTGTTCGACACCCTGATGGAAAAATGCTCGGAGCCGGAGCTGCTCGGCGTGCTCGCCCACGAGATCGGCCACTTCCGCCGCGGCCACATCCGCCAGCGGCTGGTGGCGGGGATCCTCCAGACGGCTGCGATCTTTTTCCTGTTAGGCATCGCCACCGATCCCGGCGGGAGTTTTTCGCGCGCGTTGTTCGACGCGTTTGGTGTGAAGCAGATCTCACCGCATGTCGGTCTGGTTCTGTTTTCCATCCTTCTGGAGCCGGTGTCCAAGGCGCTGGGCGTGGCCATGAACGCGTGGTCCCGCCGCCACGAGTTCGAGGCGGACGCCTATGCCGCCGAAGTAACCGGCGATGCGGAACCCCTCGCCTCCGCGCTGCGCAAGATGACTGCGGACCACCTCTCGCATCCGTGCCCGGCGAAGCTGCGGGTGTGGCTGGATTACTCGCATCCTCCGCTCATCGAACGGCTGCGCGCCCTGTTGCCCCAGCGTGGCTGAGCGGCCGGGACATCCCGCCCGAGCTTGGGGCTTGGCAAAGCGCACTCGTCGCGGCAGTTTCCGGGCATGTTCGATACCGCCCGCTACGACGGCCGCATGCCTTACCGGCGTTGTGGCGATTCCGGCCTGCTGCTTCCCGCCATCTCGCTCGGGTTCTGGCACAACTTCGGCGCCGTCGACGACTTCGAGGAAGCCCGCCGGATGACCCGCCGCGCCTTTGACCGCGGAGTCACCCACTTCGATCTCGCCAACAACTACGGTCCGCCTCCCGGATCCGCGGAGGAAAACGTCGGCCGCATCCTCGTCAGCGACTTCGCCTGCCACCGCGACGAACTGGTCATCTCCAGCAAAGCCGGGCACGACATGTGGAACGGCCCCTATGGCTCGAAGGGCTCGCGCAAGCACCTGCTTTCCTCGCTCGACCAATCGCTCAAGCGCCTGCGTCTCGAATACGTGGATATCTTCTACTCCCACTGCCCGGATCCGGAGACCCGTCTCGAGGAAACCATGTCCGCTCTGGCCACCGCGGTGAACAGCGGCCGCGCGATCTACGCCGGACTCTCGAAGTATCCCCTCAAACGCCTCAAGAAGGCCGTCCGCATCCTCAAGGACATGGGCATCCGCTGCATCATCTATCAGCCGCCGTATTCGATCCTCCAGCGCGAGTATGAAAGCGATGGCATCCTCGACTGGCTGCACGACGAGGGCATCGGCTGCATCGTCTTCAGCCCGCTGGCCCAGGGCATGCTGACGCCGAAATACCTCCATGGCATTCCCGCGGATTCCCGCGCCGCGCGGGCGGAGGGTTTCTTGCAGACCGATCAGGTGCTCGCGCGCCAGGAGAAGATCCGCGCCCTTGGCGATCTCGCCGAGGCGCACGGCATGTCGCTCCACCACCTCGCCATGAAATGGGCGCTGCGCCATCCGGCGGTGACCTCAGCCATCATCGGCGCGCGGAATGTCTCCCAACTCGATGACACGCTCGACTCGCTGCAAGCGCCGGATCCGGACGAGGGCCTGCTCGCCGCCATCGACGCGATCGCCCCTGTCTGTTAGAAAAACGCGCGCCAGGCAGCCAGATAGACGCGTCTCCGCGGCACCTTGATGCGGGCCTCCAGGGTTTCCCAATCCGCGCCTGCGAGGCGGTCCAGCGTTTCCACGGCGATGCGGGCGGGCAAACCCGAAGCCGCGCGCAGGCGGCGGGAGCGGAGGGAAGCCGCATAGGGAAATCCGGCGTTCACCCGGTCCCTTGCCTTTGCCAGCCAGGCATGGTGCGCGGCGAGCAGCGCCGTCCTGTCGTGCGGATCCGCCACCGGCAGATAGCAGCGCCCTGCGGCGAGGTCCGCAGGCAGATCGCGCAGGATGTTCACCAGTTGCAGCCCGCTGCCATAGGCCCGGCCGAGGTCCAAAAGCGTGGCGGACGATTCTTTTGAGAACCCATCGCCGAGAGTGAGAAATCCGAGCTGCGTCCAGAACTCGCCGACGCATCCCGCGACCCGCCAGGTGTAGTCATCGAGCTCGCGATCATCCGCCAGCACATGCGGCTGGGCGGTGTCCGCGCCATCGAAGCGCTCGAGGTCGAGCCGTTGACCGCCGATGATGGTGGCCACCACCCCGCGCACCAGCACCGCTTCCGCGGCGGGCAGATCGGCAAGCCAGGCGAGAAGATCACCCGTGCCCTCCAGCAGTTGCCGCTCGCGGGGATCGGCCACTGCATTGAGCACCGGCAGCGGCCAGCGCGGCGGCGGCTCGGCTCCGGCCAACGAGCGATCGAACCAATCGAGGCAGAGCAGACGCGCCTCGATCGAGGCCCCGCTGCTGTCCGCAATCGTGTCGCTGGTCCGCGCCAGCAGATACCCGAGCCCTGCGGCGGGCCGCATTTCCCGCGGCAGGAGGCGGAGGCTCAGATAGAACGATCGCGACACTCCCTTGAGCCATCGATTCGCGGTTCGTCCGGTCATGCGCGGAGGCAAGCAGCCCGCGCGCCACGCCGCAAGATCCTCTGGTGGAAACTTCCAAGTCCGTCTTGCCGTGGAGCCTCGGGCGCGGCATGGTCTGCATGCGATGAATGAGGACCGCGACGAATTTCAGGACCGCGACGCGGTGAAGCTGGAGCGTCTCGAACTCGCGCTCAAGGCTTCCAACGAAGGCATCTGGGACTGGTGGACGGACCGCCGGGAGATCTACTACTCACGGCGGATTCTTGAGTTTCTCGAATGCGGGAAAAAGCGTGCGCCCCATTTGTTTCTCGCGCCGCATGATTCCATCCACCCGGACGACCGGCGCGCCTTCGAGATGGCGCTCACCCAGGCCATGCAGGACAGCGGCCCTGAAACCCTCGCCGTGGACACCCGCGTACGGACCGGTGGCGGCGACTGGCGCTGGCTCCGCATCCGCGGCACCGTGGTCAGGAACCGCGATGGCAAGGTCTATCGGATCGCCGGATCGATGATCGACATCAGCCGCCGCAAGCAGGCCGAGGCCCAGGTCGAGGAAGAACGCTATCTGCTCCGCCAGCTCATCGATCACATTCCTCTGCAAGTGTATTTCAAGGACCTCGCTTCACGTTTCGTGATGGCCAACCAGGGCATGGCCGAGTGGATGGGCCTGGGAGCCGCCTCCGATCTCACCGGAAGGCACGATCGCGACTTCTTCGGCGAAGAACATTGGAAACCCGCGGAGGAGGACGAGCTGAGGATCATCCGCAGCGGTGAACCGGTGACCGGCAAGCTGGAACAGGAAACCTGGCACGAAGGCGAGGCCACCTGGGTGCTCACCTCCAAGTTTCCCTGGCGGGACCGCCACGGTCATGTCAAAGGCACCTTCGGCGTGTCCAGCGATGTCACCACGCTGGTCACCGCCCAACGCGAGGCCACCGAGCTGGCAGGCGAACTGCGATCGAAAAACGAAGCCTACGAGGAGGAACTGCACCTCGCCCGCGAGATCCAGCAAGCCCTCACCGATCGCGGATTTCCGGTCATGGCCGGCGCTCACGGCCGCCTTTCCTTCGGCTCCCGCTACATCCCGATCTCCGGGCTGGCGGGCGATTTCTTCGAGGTCCTCCAGGTGGGGCCGGACTGTGCAGGCATCCTGATCTGCGACGTGATGGGGCATGGCGTGCGCTCGGCTCTCATCGTTGCGATGCTGCGTGGCTTGCTGGAAACCCAGCGTTCGCGGGCCGCCGAACCGGGAGCCTTCCTGGAAGGACTCAACGAAGGGCTGGCCTCGATTCTCCAGCGGGCGGGAACCACCATGTTCGCCACCGCGTTTTACGGCGTGATCGATCTCGGCAAAGGCACCTTCCAATACGCTTGCGCCGGCCATCCGGGCCCGGTGATTGAAGGACCCGACGGCATCCGCCAGATCGCCACGACACGCGCGGAAAAAGGTCCGGGCCTCGGCCTTCTGCGCGGCTCGAAGTTTCCCACCCTCGACCTCCCGCTCACCGCCCTGCGCCGCATCATCCTTTTCACCGACGGTGTGCTTGAGGCAGAAAACCGCGAGGGCGAACCTTTCTTTGAGAAGCGCCTCATGGAAATCATCGCAGCCCGCGGCGGAGAGCCTCTCGAAGCCGTGCTGGACGGCATCCTTTCGAGCGTGCTCGCGTTTTCGGAAAACCTGCAATTTGACGACGACGTCTGCCTGCTCGCGATGGAGGTTTCCCGCTAAGCCCCCGTTTACGGAGGTACTGCCCCCGGCGCGTCCAGGATCGAGCGCTGCAAGGTGCGCGTGCCGTCCGGTCCGATGTGGAAATCCAGTCGCTGGCTTCCCGCCGGCAGCATCGCGGGAAAGCGGTCCGCCCATTCGGCGATGATGACCGCGTCCTGATCCAGCAGCTCATCCCAGCCGATGGCGAGAAGCTCGCTCTCGTTCTCAAGCCGGTAGAAGTCCAGATGAAACACCGGCAGCCTGCCGCCCGGGTATTCATGGACCAGCCCGAAGGTGGGACTGGTAACCTCGGCCTGCGATCCAAGCCCGGCGACAAATCCCTTGGTCCAATGGGTTTTCCCCGCACCCAGGCCGCCGACCAGGGCGATGACGTCGCCCGCACGCGCCTCCGCCGCGGCACGCGCGCCGAGCGCCTGCATCGCGTCCGGGGAATCGGCTCGGTCAATCATGGACAAGGAAAACGGTTGCTCCGGTGGAGACGAAAAAGCCGGACCGCGTGAACGGACCGGCTGTTTCGAGATCAGCGTCCTGATCGGTGGATCAGGGAAGAAGGTTCACCGAGCGCGACTGCTTGATCGCGTTGGTGATCTTGCGGTGAAGCTTGGCGGAGACACCCGTGACGCGGCGCGGAAGGATCTTGCCGGTCTCGGAAGTGAACTTGGTGAGAAGCTCCGGATTGGTGAACACCACTTGATCCGCAGGGATGTCATGACGACGGCGCGGCATCTGCCGGTTCGCCTTGCGGAAGTTGATGCGACGTTGGACGGTCTTTGGCTCGGACATGGGACAGATTAGCGGAGTTCGCGGTGAAGGGTGCGGCGCTTGAGGAAAGGATTGAATTTCACTTTCTCCAGACGGCCGGGAGTGCGGAGGCTCTTCTTGTTGCGCGTGGTGACGTAACGTGAAGTCGGTTTGCCCTCGGCTTTCGCTTCGGTGCATTCAAGGATGATGATCTCGCGTGGCATGGGAACTTTGGGGGGCGGATAGTGGTTTAATCTTCGTCCTCGTCAAGAGAAACCGTTTCGGAATCCTCGTCGTCGATGTAATTTCCTCCGGAAAAGCCCACTTCGTTGGACGGACGGAAGCGGCGTTTGCCATATTCCTTCTCCCACTGGGCCTGGCATTCGACGGTCAGGCGGGCGAAGGGAATGGCTTCCAGACGGGCTTGGGGGATCTTTTTGGACGACATTTCGCAGATCCCGTAGGTTCCGGCCTGGATGCGGCGGAGGGCCTGCTCGATTTCGTAAAGCGCGTCCTGCTCCTTCGCGAGCACCGAGAGCGCGAAGTCGCGGTCGTAGGCGTCGCTGCCGGCATCGCCCTGATGCTGGCCGGATCCGGAGGCCTCGGAGCCCTCGGGAGCGTTGCGGATGGTGTCACGGGTCATGCCGGACATCGAATCCACAAGCTCGTCGCGAAGATCGAGAAGACGCTGCTTCTGCTTCTGCACGAAGGCCGGGCTGTGGGAACCGTTCGGACCGGAAGCCAGCGGCTCGGACTCCGGAGCGGGATTGACCGGCTTGGGCGGAACGAAGGGAGGCTTCACCGGAGCAGGCGGCGGAGTGAAGTCCACCAGGGAGGACTTCGGCTTCACCGGAGCGGGCTTCGCGGCGGCAGGCTTGGCCGCAGGCGCGGGTTTCGCGGCAGGTGCGAGGGCCTTGGCAGCAGGTGCGGGTTTCGCAGCAGGTGCGGGCTTGGCGGTGGGGGCGGCAGCCGTTGTTGGAGCCGCCTTTTTGGGAGCGGGAGCGGCTTTTTTCGGCGCGGGAGCTGGCTTGGCCGGGGCTTTCTTGACGACCGGAGCGGCCTTCTTGACCGGAGCGGCTGCCTTGGGCGCGGCTTTCTTGGCAGGCGCGGGCTTCTTCGCGGGAGCCGCGGCCTTCTTGGCGGGCGCGGGCTTTTTGGCGGGAGCCGGAGCCGCCTTCTTCACCGGCTTGGGGGCGGGCTTCTTCGCCACAGCCGCAGGTTTCGCGGGCTTTGCAGCGGTTTTCGCCTTCGCGGAGGAAGGAGCGGCTTTCGACTTGGTGTTCTTCGCGGCCATGGCGCAGAGATGAGGATGCGGGGTGGGAGATCTACGCCAGAAAAACCCGGAAAAACCATCCCCGGGCCGCGGCGAGCGCGGTGGGTTAGCCCGTGATGCCCGGTCCATCAAGGCGAAAGTTCATTGTTTCAAAAATATCCGCCGCCAAGGATCGCGGCAGGAAGCTTGAAATGCCACTTCGCTTGTCTAAGGTGCGGCCCCGCCATGCAGCTCAGCGCCATCGTCGAAGCCCTTCTCATCGCCTCGCAGAATCCACTCTCGTCCGAGGAGATTGCCCGACTCGTGCGCTCCCGAGTGGCCGAAGCCGAGGACTCTCGCGCCCGCGATGTGGAGGAAGGCCGCGAGCCCCCTGCCCTGCCGGACTGGCTCAGCGCCCTGGCCGCCACCTCTTCCGAGCACATCGCCGCGGCCATCTCCGAACTCAACGACTCCTACAGCCAGAGCAGCCGCGCCTTCACCGTTCTCGAACGTCCCAAGGGCTGGAAACTCTACACCCGCGTCGAATACGGCGATTTCGTCCGCCAGCTCTTCCCCGGGCGCAAGCCGGAGCGCATGAGCGGCCCGGCCATGGAAACCCTCGCCATCATCGCCTACCGCCAGCCGATCACCAAGGCCGCCATCGAAGCGGTTCGCGGAGTGGCCTGCGACGGCATGATCCAGAAACTCCTCGACCGCGACCTCATCCGCATCGGCGGACGCGCCGAGCTTCCGGGCAGGCCGCTGCTCTATGAAACCACCGATCTGTTTTTCGAACACTTCGGCATCCGCTCGATCGACGACCTGCCCAACGCCTCGGAACTCCGCAAGGTGAAGCTGCCCGATCCGGAAGACGTCAAACCCGCCGCCGACCCCGAACAACAGCTCGCCCTGAGCGCCATCGGCAGCCCGGCCGCGGCCGCCGGAAGCGAAGACGACACACCATCCTCCGAAGCCTGAAACCTTTTTTCCCACTGTGAATCTCGACGACATCCGCCGCCAAATCGACGCCATTGACCAAGACCTGTTAGGACTGCTCGGCAAGCGGGCCGACCTGGTCCACGAGGTGGGGATCGTCAAAAAACGGGACGGCCTCCAGATCTACGCGCCGGAACGCGAGGAAGCCCTGCTGCGCCGCCTCATCGAGATGAACCAGGGCCGCCTGCCGGAAAAATCCATTCGTGCCATCTACCGGGAAATCATGTCCGCCGCCCTCGCCCTGGAGGACGATCTCAAGATCGCCTACCTCGGCCCGGAGGGAACCTGGACCCATCAGGCGGCCATCAAGAAGTTCGGCCACTCGGTCAACTACTCCGCCCAGCCGAATTTCTCGGACGTCTTCGACCAGGTCGCCCGCCGCACTGCGGACTACGGGGTGGTGCCCATCGAAAACTCCACCGAGGGCGCCGTTTCCCACACGCTGGACCTCTTCGTCGACTCCCCGCTGCACATTTGCGCGCAGATCCTCCTGCGGATCGAAAACGGGCTGATGGCCTCCATTCCCCGCGAGAAAATCCGCACCCTTTACTCCCACCCGCAGGTATTCGGCCAGTGCCGGTCGTGGATCCTCAAGCACTTCCCCGAGGCCGATCTGGTCGAGGTGTCGTCAACCACCAAGGCCGCCCAGCTCGCCGTGGAAAATGCCAAAGACGGCGCGGCGGCCCTCGGTGGCCCGCTTGCCGCCGAAATGTATGGCCTCACCCTCCTGGAGGAATCCATCCAGGACCGCGCCACCAACACCACGCGCTTCCTGGTCATCGGCGAGAAAACCTGCCCCCAGACCGGCAACGACCGCACCTCGATCCTGTTTGCGATCCACGACCGCCCCGGCTCGCTGGTCAAGGCGCTGCAGGCCTTCGACCGCTTCCACATCAACATGTCCAAGATCGAGTCCCGACCGTCCAAACGCAAGGACTGGGAATACGTCTTTTACGTCGATCTGGCCGGCCACTGCGAGGATGCGGCCGTCGCCGAGGCCCTCGACGAGCTGCGCAACCACTGCTCGATGGTCAAATTGCTCGGGTCCTATCCGGACTCCGTCGAATGAACCTATCCACCCCCGGAAACCTTCACAAATTTAGCCGAAAACCGCACTAGCCTACTGGAACCGAAACTGCTTACCTCCGCCGCGCATGAACCGAACCGTGGAATTGAATATTGATGGCAAGCCTGTCGAGTTGCCGACCGTCGTGGGATCCGAGGGAGAAGTGGGGATCGACATCGCCACCCTGAGGAACAAGACGGGCTGCATCACCCTGGATCCCGGATACGGAAACACCGGCGCCTGCAAGAGCGCCATCACCTTCATCGACGGCGAACAAGGCATCCTGCGCTACCGCGGATACGACATCGCCGAACTCGCCGAGAAAAGCACCTTCATCGAGACCGCCTACCTTCTCATCTACGGCGAACTCCCCACCCGTCCCGAGCTCGCCGCCTTTTCCGATCTCCTCACGGAGAACCAGATGCTGCACGAGGACATGCGGCACTTGTTCGACGGCTTCCCGCCCACCGCTCACCCGATGGCGATCCTCTCGGCGATGATCAACGCGGCCTCCTCCTACCACCCGAACATCATCTCCAAGCGCGAGGAACGCTTCCCTTGGCACGCCGCACGACTGATCTCCCAAGTCCGCACCATCGCTGCCTATTCGTACCGCAAGGCCCACGGCCTGCCGACGATCTATCCGAAGACCACTCTCAAATACACGGCGAACTTCCTCCACATGATGTTCTCGCACCCCGGCGAGGACTGCGACCTCAAGCCGGAGGTGGTCAAGGCGCTCGACCTCATCTTCCTGCTCCACGCGGACCACGAGCAGAACTGCTCCACCTCCACCGTGCGCATGGTGGCCTCCAGCCGCGCCAACCTCTTCGCTTCCGCCTCCGCCGGTGTCTGCGCCCTCTGGGGCCCGCTCCACGGCGGGGCCAACCAGGCCGTGCTGGAAATGCTTGAGGAGATCCACGCCGATGGCGACGACGGCACCAAGTTCCTCAACCAGGTGAAGAACAAGACCACCAACCGCCGCCTGATGGGCTTCGGCCACCGGGTTTACAAAAACTTCGACCCGCGCGCCGTCATCATCAAGCAGCAGTGCGACAAGGTGCTGTCCCAGCTCCACAAGTCCGACCCGCTTCTCGACATCGCGAAGAAACTCGAAGAGATCGCTCTTCACGACGATTACTTCATCGCCCGCAAGCTCTATCCGAACGTCGACTTCTACAGCGGCATCATCATGCGTGCGATCGGCATCCCGATGGACATGTTCACGGTGATGTTCGCCATCGGCCGCATGCCCGGATGGATCGCCAACTACAAGGAGGTCATGGAGGACACGGACAGCCGCATCTGCCGCCCGCGCCAGATCTACACCGGCTCCACGCTCCGCTCCTACACTCCGATGGAATCCCGTTGATCGGGCCTAGGACCCGGCCCGGGAAGACCCCGGGCCTCAGATCCTTCAGGATCGTCTCGGTCTCGCCGTCATGGCGAGCCGCAGCACGACGATCGGCAGCGCGGAGATGACCAGCGCCGCCGCCGCGATCCGCAGCGAGGGAAACACCCGGGCACGGCGAAGCGAGAGCGCCCGCAGGGACTCACTCACCACCTGCTCCTTCGGCACGCAAAAGCACTCGCTGACGGGCAGTTTCGATCCCGCCGAGCGGCGCGCCACCTCGCCAAAGCCGGTGTGGACCGGCCCCGGGCATACCGCCAGCACCGGAATGCCATGGCCCATCAACTCGATGCGCAGCGCTTCGGAGAAGCTCGTCACATAGGCCTTGGTCGCTGCATACACGGCAAAGTCCGGGATTGGCAGCAGGCTCGCCAGCGAACTGACGTTGATCACCGCGCCGCTCTGCCTGCGGATCATCCCAGGGACCAGCGCATGGGTGAGGTGGGTGAGCGCCTCGATGTTCACCTTGAGCATCGCCTCCAGACGGGGCCACTCGGAGGTGGAGAATTCACCGTAATCGCCGAGGCCCGCGTTGTTCACTAACAGATCCGGCATGGTCCCGCGGGCGCCGAGGGCGTCCACCAGTTTCACCCGCTCCACCTCGGAGGCCAGGTCACAGGCAAACACCGAAACCTCCACTCCGGGAAAAGCCGTGCGGATCCGCTCGCCCAGCGCGTGCAGCAACGGCTCACGGCGCGCCACCAGAACGAGGTGCCTCACCGAGGGCGCAAGCTGCAGGGCGAACTCCTCGCCAAGTCCGGAGGAAGCCCCGGTGATCAGGGCGCAGGAATACGTGGATGAAGTCGGCATGAAGGGTTCCTACACCATCGCCCCACCCAGCGCCATCGGACATTTGGTGGAGCCGCCGCCGGCGGAACAAGGCCACATTCCCGCTTTCCCGACGATGCCGGAGGCGATAGCGTTCCAAGCATGAGGAAAACCTTCCTTCTCCTTTCCGGCAGCCTGCTGCTGGCCACGCCCGTTCGGTCGCAAGTGGACATCCCACCGCCGCCCGGATCGGGTATCGGCAGACGCCAGGTCGGCGGCCTCGGCGGAGGAGGCGCGGAGGTCGTCCCCAAGGAAACCGCAAACCCGGTGACCCGCTACGTGACCTACCTCACCCTCTCCGTGTCCCGCATCTGGCAGAGCAGCGAGGGCAAAACCCTGGAGGGCAAACTGATCGCCTTCGAGGACCTGGTGGTCGAGGCTCCGAAAGGTGCCGCCCCACCCACCCCGGAAGCGCCGAAACACCCGACCGTGGTCAGGGACGGCCGGATCCGGGTGCTGATCGATCGCAAGCCGGTGGAAATTCCGCTCTCCCGCCTCAGCCGTGGCGATCAGGAATTCGTCGAAGGCGTGCGCAAGGCCAACGAAAAGAAAACACCGCCGAGCCCCTGAGGACCGGCGGTGTTGTGAGAACTGGACTTGAGGTCCCGGAAACCCGTGCCTCAGAAGCGGCGGCGGCGCAGCAGCGCCAGCGCACCCAGTCCGCCTAACAGCGCCGCGCCGGGCTCCGGAACGGCGGTGAAGTTCAGCATCAGGTTGTTTCCGCTCTGCGTGACCGAGAACGATCCGCCTGCCAGATCATTGCTGAATCCGGCGGCACCATTGTTCGCACCGGTCCAAATCACGAAATCCGAAGGATCGAAGCCGATGATTCCGTCCGTCGTGCTCGCAAGCGTCCAACTGTAGGAAGACGTATTGTTGAAACCGGAAGCGTTTCCACTCACGTCCGGCCCGGTCGATGAGAGGGTCCACAGATTGATGTTGAAGCCACCGGCGGACAAGGCGCTGAGATCGAGGGTGCCTGTAACGGCCACGGTATCGTAGCCGGAACCTGCACTGCCGGCTGCGTCAAGCACCTGCCAATTGTAGTCACCTCCATCCAACCAGGAAAGACTGCCTGATGAGAGCGTTCCCGGGCTGTTGCCGGGAGAGATCGTCCCGGCGATGCTCATGGCTCCGGTCACCGATCCACTTCCGGAAATCGACTGTCCGGACGCAAGGGTGAATCCGGTCACCGCGGAGACATTGAAGTTTCCGTTGTTAATGATCGTGGAACTTGCGATCGAGCCCCCGGCAGACAAGGCGAGGGTTCCCGCACTGATCACGGTGGAACCGGTGTAGGAATTGGCAGCCCCGAGGGTGAGCGTGCCGCCGCCGGTCTTGGTCAAGCCGCCCGTGCCGCTGAGCACGCCGCTGAGGCCGATGTCAAAACTCGCATTGGTCGCATCCGCCGCCCTGAAGGTGGCGACTCCACCGAGGGTGATCGGCTGGCTGGTCGTCCAGGACGCCTTGGCTCCGACCGTGGCACCAGTCACGCTGAAGTTCGAGGTGTAGGCGTTCGTGGAAACCACCGAAACGCCGCCGGATCCCACGTAAAGGACGGCACCGTTGTTGATGATCACATCGCCACGACTGGCGGCGGTCGATGTCGCCACCCCGTATCGGATGGCCTCCGTGGTGGTGGTGCCACCGGTAAGCAACAATTGCGAACTGTTGGCGGTGGTGGTGTTGGTGCTGAGCTGAATGCCGCTGGCTCCTGTCACCGAAAGTGTGCCATTGCTGACCTGGAGGGTGCTCCAGCGGGTGTTGGTCGTGTTTCCGATGATGGCTGAGCCACCAATGGTCAGATCACCGCCATCGACGCGCGCGGTGGCCGAGCTGTTGCTGGTGCCGATGGTGAGGTTGTTGGTGATGCCGGCCGTGCCGCCGGTCACCACGAAGCCCGATGTCAGGGGCGCGGATGTCTGACCCGGATTCGCGGTGCGCGCGAGACTCACACTCGAGGCAGTGAATGTTCCGCCGCTCACCTTGATGAGTGAACCGTCGGTGGTCGATGTTCCCACACCACCGTTGAAGTTCATCGTTCCAGACTGGAGCTCGAACTTGGCGTTGGTCGACGACGAGCCGTAGGTGGAACTGGTGTTCGAGTTGACGGTCGCACCATTGACGATGACCGATCCCGAAGTCGTGGCGCTGAGGGTGGTGATATTGGAAACTCCTCCGGTGAAGGTCGTGGTGGTACCCGAGCCGGTGGTCGTGATGTTCAAGGGGCTCACGCTGTTGGTGAGCGCTTTGCTGAAATTGATGGATCCGCCACCTGTGGCTGTGATCGTGGTCGTACCACCCTGGGTGGAGAGGGTGGTGTCGATGTTGAGGGTTCTTCCGGAAGGCACCGTGAACGACTGCGATGCGCTGGAGGCCGTCCGGAGGTTGCCCGCGCCGGAAATGGTCAGGTTGACGGTAGCCTGGCTCAGGTCGATACCCGCGGTGCCCAGCGTGAGTGTCCGGGTCGAATTGATGCCGAGTCCGACGTTTCCACCCGGGTTGCCGCTTGCATCACCGATTTTGATCCCCTGCCAGGCAGCGGTGGTTCCCAAATTGCTGGTGTTTGCAGCGGTGACCGTGTTGTTCCAAACCGCGCGGTCGGCACTGGTCGGGGCAACGGTTGTCCAGGAACCCGCAGTAGCAAGATCATTGGTGTTGTTCGCCTTGAAGATATCAGCGGCCTGGATTCCCTGGGACATGCCACCGGCGAAGGCCGCGGCAAGGAACACATTGAAAAATCGGGGTTTCATGAATGGGGTTCTCTGGGTTTTCGAGGAAACGGAACAAGCCCGTTTCCGGGATTGACGGTGGGATTGAAAAGCAGGGGCAGGTGAGCGGCCAATCACCCGTACGGGTTAGCGGGTTACTTCACGAAGCGAAGGCGGATGAATCCGCGCTCTGGTGGGGATGCGGGGAAGGTCTTGGTGGCGCGGACGGTTTCCGGGTCGGAGCCGGGATTGAGCACTTCGAGGGTGAGGGCTTCCCAGGATTGGAAGGTGGAACTGATTTCCGCATGGAAACTCACGTCACCGAGGTGGGCCGGGCGCTGGAAGGTCATCGAGACCGAGTTGGCGTCCCGGCTGGCGGCCGGCTGTGGGGTGAAGGCGAGCGGCTGGCCGCCGAGGGCGTATTCGGCAAGGTTGGTGAGCCCGTCCGCATCCGGATCCGCATCGGCGGCGGACAAACCGGCAAGGATCTGGGCCGGGCTGAAGTTCGCGGTTTCCCACGATGAGAACGAGCGCGGGTTGATGACCAATGCGGCGCTGGCGCTGCCGGTGTGGGCGGGATCATCGACCGTGGCAACGACCGTGTAGGTGCCGGGAGCGGCTGGAGGAGTGGATGCGCCGTTGTAGGTGGTGACCACCTGGAGTCCTCCGGGATCGGTGGCGACACTGACCGGCTTGGGAGCACCGTCGTAGGTGGCGCTGAGGTTTTGCAGGGTGATGACCGCACTGGCTTTCACCACCGTGACAGCCGCGCTGTTTGAAAGCGCGCCGCTGGTGGCGGTGACTTGCCAGGGACCACCCGCCGCGGTGGCGGAATAGACTCCGGAAGAGTTGATGGTTCCGCCGGTGCCTGTCGAACTCCAGAGGATCGTGGGATTGGCGATCGGTGAGCCGAACTGGTTGGAAACCACAGCGGAGAAGGAGGAAGTCCCGCCGACCGTCACGCTCGCCGAGCCCGGGCTCACGCTGATCTGGGTCGGTGTGGAAATGACGTTGACCACTGCCGTGCTGGTCACCGAGAGGCCGGGTCCGTCGGCAACGGTGACGGTGATCGAGTAGGAACCGGGAGCGCCGAAGAGGGCCGCGGCGTTCTTTGCAGCGTTGGTTCCATTCGGCGAGAAGGAGACGGCGGCGGGTCCGACGGCGGACCAGGTGTAGGTCAGCCCGGGTTCGCCCGCATCGTCGGTGGCGGAAACCGCGAGTGACGTGCCGGTGGTAGTCACGTTGGAGGGAGTGGCGGTGGCGGCGCTGGCGATGACCGGCGCTTGGTTGAGCGCGCTGACCACGAGCCGCACCTGGCCGATGGTGGAGGTGTTGACCACCGCGGCGTATCCGGCCGGGACGTTGCCGATGTTGAGTGTGTTGTTGACGAGCGTGCCGGTGTAGGTGGCAAGGGTGAAAGTGCCTGCGGAGAATCCGGACGCGGCGGAAAGATGAACGGTGCCGTCCAGCGTGAGGTTTCCGGTGACGGCGATGAGGTCGGATGTGGATCCGAGATCCGCCTCGATCACGGCGGTCGAGGAGAGCGTGAGACCGTTGGAAAGGGCAAGCGTGCCGGTGGGATTTCCCGGAGCGAGCGTGCCATGGCAGGTCACGGCACCGGCGATGGTTCCGTTGCCGGCGAGGCTTCCAGCGGCGGAAACGGTGGTGGGACTGGCGGCGAGCGAGCCGGTGACGGTGAGTTTCCCTGCGGAAACGGTGGTGTTGCCGGTGTAGGTGCTGGCTCCGGAGAGCACGAGGTTTCCACTGCCGGTCTTGATGACGTGCACCAGCTTGGAGGTGCTGCCGTTGGCGATGACCCCGGCGAAGCTGCTGTCGATGTTCTTTCCACCGATGGTGTAGGTGCAGCTCGACGAGCTGTTGCTGGAGACCATGCCGAGGGCGCTTCCCGTCTGGCCGGCGAGCGCACCGATCTTGTAGGCGCTCCCCTGTCGGGCGCTGAGGTTGCGTGTGCCCAGATCAAAGGTGGCGGCGGCGCTGCCGTCGAAGGTGGTGGAAAACAGGCGGAACGAACTGGTCCCTGTGAGATAAAAGGTTCCGGAGAATCCTGAAATGTCGCCCTCGAGGTCGAAGACGTTGGTGGCGTTCAGGGTGAGGTCGGCCGAGCCGGAAACATTGCGGATGGCATGGGCTCCTCCGCCATCGCCACCCGAGATCACGGATGGTGCGGTGACGACGATGGCGTTCTGTGGCGAGAGGGCGCCGGTGGCCCAGGTGCCGCCGTTGAGGGTGACCGCGCCGGAGCCGAGGGCGGCGGCATTCGAGATGGCGACCGTGCCCTGGTGGATGGTGGTTCCTCCGTCAAAGGTGTGCGCGCCGGACAGGGTGAGCGTGCCGGATCCGGATTTGGCCAGCGAGGCGGTGCCGGTGATCTGCCCGGCTCCGGAAATCGTGTAATTCTTGGCCGCATTCACCGCGACGGCGGCCGGTGACACATTGGCCGGCAGGCTGATGGCCGATGTGGCATTGCCCGAGTCGGTGAACGAGGGGCTGTCGCCTGTCTGATAGATCGCGGGTTGCGCACCGGCGGTCCAGTTGGCGGTGGAGCTGTC
This sequence comes from Verrucomicrobiaceae bacterium, assembly GCA_027486655.1. GTDB lineage: Bacteria > Verrucomicrobiota > Verrucomicrobiia > Verrucomicrobiales > Akkermansiaceae > Luteolibacter. Next base: position 47,859 of record JAIXOR010000003.1, read on the forward strand.
CCAGGTGAATCCATTGGCCCCGGTCCAGGTGATGGGCCCCGGCCCGCGGGGTGGCTCGGCGAAGGTGATGACAAGTTGACCGGCCGTGGCGGTGCTGAAGGTGGCGGTGAGCAGCGAGCCCGCGGGCGCTTCCCAGGTGAAAACCGGAGTGCCCGAAAGCGTGCCGGAGTAGGTGAGTGCGATGTAGGCACCGGGAGCGGGAGTAAAACCCGGAGCCGCACGGACCACGGCTCCTCCGGCGAAGGACAGGTTTCCAACAATGGCAAGGGGCGCGGATCCGAGTTCGAGGGCACCGCCGGCCTGGATGCTGACGTTTCCGGTAAGGGTGCCGCTGCCGCCGAGAGTGCCGCCGGAAGAAACGGTGAAGGCGGAACCGCTGGTCGAGCCGGTGAGGCGGAGGCGACCGGCAGAAACCGTGGTGGCTCCGGTGTAGGTGGATGCGCCGGAAAGCGTGAGGGTTCCCGTGCCGGTCTTTGTCAGGGCGACCGGACCGGTGCCGTTGGTGAGGACACCGGCGAAAGTGCCATCCTCATTGCGGGCTCCCACCTGATAGGTGACGGTGCGCCCGGCGGTGAGGCCGCCGCGGAGTTGCGAAGCGGCGTTTCCTGTTAGATTTCCGATCGGGATGGTGAGGTTTCCCGTCATGGTCTTGTTGTAATACGCGTAAACATCCGCGCCGAGGTCGAGCAGGGCGGCCGGATATCCCGAGGAACTCTGGAAACGGAAATCGCCGCCATCCGCATCCGCGATGACGAAGATGCGCCCGGTGAAAGCCGACCAATTCCCGATGACCTCGGTGCGCACATAAGGCGTGTAAAACGTGAAGTCGCCCCCGCCGGTGAGAGCCCCTGTGAGATTGCAGCGACCATCGGCATTGAGACGGCCGGCGGATCCGGCTGGCACGTGGATGGACCAGGAACTGGTCGCCCACGATGGAGTATCGATGTTGTCGGTCATCTGGAGCGTGCCGCCATTCAAGGTGAGGCCGCCAGTGCCGATGCCGGAAACATTGGCGGTGTCCGAAGCAAGCACGAGTTTTCCTTCCGAGACGAAGGTGCCGCCGGCGTGGGTGTTCGAGCCGGCGAGCACGAGGTTTCCGGCACCGGTTTTGACGAGGGCCCCGGCACCGGTGAGCTGGCCGGAGATTTGCAGGGAATTGGAGGCGGGAACCGAAATCGTCCCGCCGAGGCTGCCGAGGGTGAGCGAGCGGTTGGTGCTGGTCTGCTCGCCGACAAGGGCGACCACGCCACCGTTGATGACAAGATTGGAAGCGGCGGTTCCCGCGGCTCCGATGGAGCTGGGCGAACCTCCGTCACCCAGATTTCCGACCGCCAGCGTTCCGCCGGTGATCGATACGGGACCGGTGAATGCATTGGTGGTGGTGATGGTCAGCACACCCGTGCCGGTCTTCGTCAAGCCGCCGGATCCGGAAAGCGATCCCACTCCGCCAAAGGTGTAGTTGGTGTCCGCCGAGACGGTGATGCCGCCGACGGGCATCGCATGGTTGAGGGTGACGTTCGGGTTGGCGGATCCGCTGGAATCAAAGGTTACCGAGTCTCCGGAAACAAAGGTGTCTGGCGAACCGCCGCGGGACCAGTTGATGGTTCGGGCGATGTCCCACGCGTTTCCACCATTGCCGCCGGTCCAGGTGATGGAGGCCGCAGCGCGGGTGACCGGGACCGTGAGGGTGATCGCTCCCGACCCGACGTTGAGGGTGTGGGCCGTGCCCTCCGGCAGGGTGAGGGCGATGTTGGCGGCCGAACCTGTTAGAGAGCCTGCGTAGGTCAGCAGCGTGTAGGTCCCCGGGGCCAACGAGCCGTTGAGCGCGGTGACCACCATGTGAACCGTTCCGGAAAGATTGAGATTTCCAGCCACCTGGATGCGATCGCTCGGAACGGTGGTTCCTGAGGGATCGTTGGACAAATCCATTGCCAGGACCGCACCATCCTCTGCCGTGAGGGAGGATCCGAGCTGGAGGGTGCCCGCGTTGCCCATGCCGCTTCCCGGGGTGATGGCACCGCGGTATCCCAGGGTGACCGGCTGGCTGATGGTGCCGGTGCCGGCCAGGCGTCCGCCGGTTTGGCCCATCGCGAGGGAACCACCCCAAGTGCCACCCCAGACGGTGACGGGACTGGCGGAAAGCTGGCCATTGACCACCAGCGCGCCGTCCCAGATCGTGGTCGCTCCGGTGAACGGATGGCTGCCGGTGAGGATGGTCCGGCCCTTGCCGGACTTCATGAGGGTCATCGACCCCGCCAGCGATCCCGAGCCACCGAGGGTGAAATCCTGGGGATTGAAGAACGAGACCGCGGCAGGACTGAGGGTGCCTGATAGAGCGATGCTCGAGGCGTTCGATCCGGAGATGTCAAACAGCACGCGGTTCCCCTGCGAGAACGCCGCCGATGCTCCCGCGTTGTTTTTCCAAGAAGCGGAAGCGCCCGCGTCCCACGTGTTTCCCGAGGACCAGGTGAGGTCGGTGGCCACCATCGGCGCGGGCGGCACGGCGGACGGCATGCCGAAGCCAAGATAGTAGTCCACATAACTCGCCTGCACGTATCCCTTGGTGGTCGCCTGGCAGCGATACTGCGGGTTGTGCATCAGCGTGTAGAGCCGGTTGGTAGCGGCGTTGGTGGTGGTGTAGATGCGCAGTGCGGTGCAATCGGTCTGGACGAACACGAGTTCCTCGCGCCAATCCCCGAGGATGTCCCCCCAGAAGGTGGGGCGGCCACCGTAGGCCTGCTCGATGCTGTAAGCCCCCCAATCGCTGTACATGGTCCAGACCCGGTCGGTGACACCGGTGGTCGCATTGAACTTGTTGATGACGGGGCTCATCGCGCCGCTGCCCGCGCCATCGATGAACTCGCGGCCGAGGTCGCCGTCCCACCAGAGTCCTTCCGGAGCCCAGACGTTGTTGGCATAGATCTGCTGGCCCTTGGCATTGTAGATACCCGGCTGGGTGGAATACATTTCGTAGCCCTTGTGCACGGAGTTGATATCAAGGGCGATGCCGCGGCCGACATCCACCATGCTGCCGGAATACCATTTGCGGATCATGTTGCCATTACTAGAATCGTAGTAGGCGGTGGCCAGCATGGTCGCGTTGTTCTGCTGGATGGCGAAGGTTTCCAGTCCCGGACGGTCCGGGTTGATGTCCGCGATGTGGAAGCGGTCGCCGTGAACGAGCGGCGTGACGAAAAGCTGGGTGCCGTTGTCGTCGAGCGTGTAGCCGAGGTCGCAGATCTCGTCCTTGCCGTCGTTGTCCACATCCGCCACGCGGATCTGGTGGCCTTCCGCGCCTGGATTCACGTTGGGATCCATGGCCCAGGTCCAGCGCAGGGAAAGCGTGCCGTTCCGGTAGTCGAAGGCATTGATCACGCGGTAGAAATCCTGGTTGTCCGCGCGGTTGTTTCCATACATCACCACGCTCGGGCGCTTACCATCGAGGTAGGCGATCATCGCCTTGTTGGTCAGCACGCCGTGCACGGCCCAGGGGTTCGGCAGCGGCGCGCGTCCGAGTTCCACACCGGAGAGCCCGTCGATCACGGAAAGAAACTGCGCGGTGTCCGCCGAGGTCACGGACACCACCTGGTTGCCTGCGGCGTTGGTCACGGTGACTCCGTTCGACGTGCGGACGCAGACTTCGGCGCGGCCGTCGCCATCGAGGTCGTGGACGGTGACATTGTCGGTATCCCCCACGCTGATGGCGGAGGAGCCGGGTTCGATGGCGTATTGGTTCAGGCTGTTAGGCCCCATGGCCATGCGCCAAAGGAAGGTGCCGTCATTGGTGTAGGCTTCCAGAAACTGCTCGTAAGCCCCGAGCGTGGAGAGGCGGTCCACGACATAATCGTAGTCCCCGTCGCCATCGAGGTCGCCGACCCAGCAGAACTTCACCGTGTAGGGGCCGTTGGGCCCGGTATCGGCACGCAATGGCAGGGTGAGGAATTGTTTCTGCGGGGCCGCCGCGGGGAGCGCCACGGTCTCGGAAGCCGCTTGTTCGACGCCGTTGACTACAGGGCGGACGAAGTAGGTGTAGGCGTTGTTGGTGAGATTCGTGGATCCCGGGCTGTCGGTGTAGTCGGTGGTCGCAGTGATGACCGCGGTGTTGAGCTTGGTGGCGGCACCTCCGTTCGCAGAGCGGTAGAGATTGAATCCAAGATTCGGTGCCTCATGACCGAGAAGACGCCAGCTCAAGTAGATCTGGGTCGAGTTTTTCCGGACGGCGACGAGGCCGCGGTTGAGATTCTCCATCTGGCGCTGGGCATGCGCCGAACCGGCCAGCCACAGGGAAGCGGCCAGCCAGAGGATGCCGACGAAAAATCGATGCTGCATGGGTTTGCCGAGCCCCCGAGGCTTTCCAAGGGCTTCCGGGAACGATCCACCCATGTATGTTCCATGTCCATACCCCTGCCGGGTTAATGCCGAGGCTCTGGTTTCACCGCCCGGGTGGCTTCGAAAATTTTCACCCCCTCCTGGGAACATCGGAACAAAAACGCATCGTCCACCCGGTGAAGGCGCTTGCGGGCGAGTGGCTCGGCATCCCGCGTCGCCGCGTCACGGGTCAGATCGATCAGGCGGAAAGCGCCTTCATCGACACCGCCAAGCAGCTCGAAAAATGCCGCACGAAACCGGATCTGCGGATCACCCGGGGGCATGTCGTAAACGAAAAGAAACGCGGCGTGCTCATCGAGTTCGAATACGCAATCCACTCGACGGGGCTTGAGCGCCTGATCACCGGCCTTGAGCGAGACCAGGCCTGGCGCCTTCTCCTTGAGGAGCGGTCGGGCCCTTTCCTGCGACGCCTGACCCGCATCTGCCGGGGCCTTTTCCCCGAGCAGCTTCCAGGCGAAGAGCATCGACGTGCGCAAGGTGATCTCGATGCGGTCCTTGCGAACGCGGATCTCGGTCTCGTTCTCAAGACCATCATGAGCCATGGCCGCGGACCAGGGGAGAACGGCCAACAGGGCGAGCAGGAGACGACGGAAAAGGTGCGTCATGCAGGCTGCAGGATTCAACGGTGAGGCCACTTGGCGTAGGTCTTGGCGACGGATTCACCCCAGTTTCCATACCAGGCGTAGCCGTTGCGGCGCTCCTTGCCGATCTCGTTGTAGTTCCATTTTTTGACGCCATCACGATCGCAGAAAAACGGACGATTGGTTTCCAGATCGTAGAACCGCGCCCACAAGGCCGGTGCTTGCGGGTCCGGCACGGCGGTGCGGACGCCGTCGATTTTTTCGACTTTCAATCCCTGCACCTTGGACGACTCGAACCACGCCACACCTGCCTTGACGGCTGCGATGATTTCGGCCGAAGGCTTTTCAATCGACATGAGAAAACGGAGGATGCCCGCGCTTTCCGAGCCGCTGAGGGAGTCCAGTTCGTAGCTTCGTGCCACGGCAGGCTTGAGCGTGATCTCGTCATGCTGGGCACACCAGACGGTGGCCTTGCCATCGCGGACGACCTGGCACTTCAGGATGCAGCCGATACCGGCGTCGAAGGCCTTCCGCCCTGCGGCGCGGCGTTCCCCGCCGATGAAGTCGTAACGTTTTTCCGTGGTTGCATCACGAAGGAACTCGAGGATGCGCGTCATCGAGTTGTCATTGAAGGTGATATGGCGGTGATACTGCTTGCTGAGAGGAAAATACTGCGGCCAGCCGCCGTTGGGAAACTGAGCTTCGAGGATGTGGTCATAGCCCTTGAGGAAGGCGTCGCGGCATGTCGGATCACCGGTCACCTCGAAGGCGCGGGCGAGGAAGCGCAGTTCGTCGGTGGTGGAACCGTTGTCGAAAGTGCCGGTCTTCTTCTTTTTCCCTGAGAAGGCCTTGCGCGAGTTGTCCTGGTTCTTCGGCCAACTGCCGGATTCGGCCTGCCACGAGAGCACATTGGAAACCGCGGCCTTGCCGGGTTCCGAGCGGAACCAGTCGTCCGGTTTTTCCAACAACTCGGATGGAAACGAGAAGGCGCAGGAAATGAGACTGAGGAACGTGAGGGTGATGCGGTTTTTCATGGATGTGGAAGTCATGGAGGAAGGACGATCTGATAGAAAGCGCGACCGACGGGAGGCGCGGGATCGGTGAAGGAGGACGTGCTGCCGGAACCGGCAGCTTGAGTGGCGATGGGAACCCAGGGACCGGACGGCGAGCCCGCACGCTGGATCTGGAATTGCAGACCGGGTTTCGATGGCCACGAAATGTGGAAACCCGGGCCCGTACTCAAACTGGTCGCTTTGAAGGACTGCTGCGGGTTACCGGGATCGAGGCCGAGACGGAACTCCGTTTTGTCGGAAGAGCCATCTCCATCCAGATCGGCGACGCCGTCGCGGGACAAACTTTTGAAGTGCGCAGCTTCCCACGCGTCGGCCAAGCCATCTTCATCGAGATCGGGGAATGGATTCCCACCGGTGGTGAACTGAAGGGTCGGACGATTCGCCGCAGTGGCGTCCTCATCGGCCTGGGTGAGATACTGGGTGCTGCCTCCATGAAGAATCAGCGTGATCAACCGGTCCGTGGCGAGTGCGTCGGTGAGAGCGGAGCGCAGGCTGGTCTCTCCCGTGCCGAAAGTGTCCACATTGCCCGCGCCGGTTCCATTCGTGAAGCTGAGCAAGGACGCCACGGAGCCCGGCGCGAAGTCGGTATCGGTCAGGGTCTCCGGCTGATAGGAATCCTCGATGAACGGATTCGCGGCATCATAACGAATCGAAGGCATGACCAGCGAGTCATCTCCCAGAAAAACCGAAAGCGTGCGCGATCGATTGCCGATGGTGGAGCTGTTGATGGTGAGCTTGAAGTTGGCAGCGACGACCGGTTTTACAGGAATGGACGCGAGGTCGAACTTGAACACAGAAAAAAAGTGGCGCGGCCCCGCAGGGTCCTGACGGACGAAGTTCCGTTTGTTGGAATCCACGGTGACGAAGCTCCCCGAGTAGAGTCCATTGCCGTCGACTTCATACAGCGTGCCGTCGAAACCCGCGCCACCGACCGAAGTCACCGAGTGGGCGAGAGCCTCTGGAAAAGATCCCGGATCGACGGGAGACGTGCCGGCGAGGAACTCGGCGTAGGTATTGTAGCCGTCGCCATCGGAATCATCAAGCGGACCTGCCGTGGTGATCGCCGGATAATGTGAAAGCTCCCAGGCATCTTTGATCAGATCCAGATCCGCGTCCTCCACCACGAGCACCAGTTCCAAGCGCCCATTCGCCGTGACCAACGACGCGGCATAGGCCGTGGAAACCGGGGCATCGAGAATGACTTCCGGCAAGCCGGACACGGAACCGCTGAAGGTAGCGATGAGATGGGACCCGGAACCGGGATCCGCTGGAGCGCGGATGGTCATGGCCCCGGGCAGCGCGAGGTTTCCGGTGATGGAAAGCGGAGCACTGGAAAGCTCAAGCACACCGCCTTCCTCGATCTGGACGTCGCCGGTGATCGAACCCGTGCCGCCAAGCGCTGCGTCCGCCGCCACGGAAATGGCGGATCCAGTCGTGGAACCGGTGATGCGCAAGGTCCCCCCGGAGACCCGCGTGGGCCCGGTGTGGGTATGGGTTCCTGCCAGGGTCCAGATGCCGTCTCCGGTTTTCTCAATCGCACAACGGGCGACCGCGGAACTGTCCCGGATGGTGCCGTGGAAGATCGAGTCATCCGCATTCCTGGAGCCGACTTTCCACGTGACGAGCGCGGCCGTAGCACCGGTCTCCGTCGCCTTGAGAACGGACGATGCGTTTCCACGGAGATCGCCGAGTGGTATGGCCTGGTTTCCTGTTAGAACGCAGTAGGCGTTGACCAGCGGACCAAGCTCCACCAATGCCTGGGGAAGCCCGAGGTTGTTGCCGACACGCCAGTCGCCGCCGTCAGTGTCGGTCAGGATGCTCAGGTTTCCGGAAAAACCCGACCAGTTTCCCATCACGCTGGCCCGGATATAGGGTGTGTGAAAGGTGAGGTTCCCTCCCCCGGAGAGGCTGCCGCAGAGGTCGACTCGTGAGCCGGCGTTGACCCGGCCGCTGGAGCCGATGGGCACCACGAGGTCCCAGAAGGACCGGTGGTTCGCGGTTAGATTGTTCCACATCGTGACAGTGCCGCCGTTGAGCGTCACCAGACCTGTTCCGAATCCGTAGCTGTTGGCGGTCGCGTTGCCGAGAACGACCGTGCCGGCATCGATGGTGGTGCCCCCATAGAACGAGTGAGCTGCGCCAAAGTTCAACGTGATGTTGTTGCGGGTGGTCACGGCGTTCGCCGAGAGGGTGATGGTGGTGGGACCATCCACGCTGAGAATGCGGGTGCCATGGGGGAAATCGTGCGCCGCACTGGAGCTGGCGTAGGCAAGCCCGGCGACGAGGCCGCTGCTGGAGGAAACCGTGACGACCGGCGAACCCGCGACAACACTGGCGGTGACCGCCTGCTGGAAGGGGCTGAGTGTGAGAGTGCCGTTGCCCGGTTTGAGAAGCTCGAATGGGCCTGCGAGGGTCCCGCTGCCGCCGAGCGTGAAGGGTTTGGCGCTGGTGTTGGTAAAGGTCATGCGGCCCGGTTGAATGGTGCCGGACATGTTGACGGAGGGTGAATTCGATCCCGCATCATTGAAGATCGGACGATCGCCATCCTGATAGAAAACCGCGGGATTCGCGGTTCCGGAGACGCGCCAGTTGGTCGCCGCATTGTTCCAAAGATTGGATGAAACACCTCCCTTCCAATCCAGGTCACGGCCGGGCGGAAGCACCGGAGGATGGGGTGCCTCAAGACTGAGGTAGTCATACATGAAGCCCGCCGTCGCACGGTTGGTGTGAACCTCATGATCGAGCGTGATCGTGTTGACCCCCGGACGAAGGCGGCTGGCTGGGATCGGGATGCGGACGTGGGAATACTTCGTCTGCACCGACTGCCTCATGAAGCTGGATGCCCCGGGCCGCGCGTTGGGCGGGGTGAAGGTGGCGAAGGCATTGTTGTCATTGACGCGCAGAATCTGGATCGAGTCTGCGGAGGCGTAGGCAATGGTGAGCCAATAGGTTCCGGGAATCACCTCGTTCAGTGGGAAGTTCAGGTTCCACTTCCACGGTGCGGTGCCCACGTAGTCCACGGTGTGGGAGAAGTTGAAATTCGTCGCCCAGTTTCCCGCGGCGACATCGTAGTTGTGGGGATTGGCAAACTCGTTTGCGTATTCCAGCCACAAGGCCGGTTTCGCATATTCATCGCCGTGGCGGAACTCCGCAGCGCTCCGGTCCGGGATGCCGATCTCCCACACCAGTGATCCGCCCGGGTGGTCCACCGTGAGCGGAATCTCTCCGAGGTTCTTGCTCTCGCCGGGCGCGAAAGTGTGCTGGCCGAGCCGGAACTCGCCGACCGCGCCGGTGCCGGGCGTTTCACCCGCGCTGTAAACATAGAGCTGATAGGTCTCCGCGCCGCCGTAGGTGGAGGTCGTCTGGATGTCTGGGATGGTAAAGTTTCCGGCGGCGTCGGCCCGGACCCAATACTGGTGGCGGTCGGCCTGGAACTGCCAGTTGTCCGACGAGTTCTCACCCGAGTCCGGAGCAGCGAGGCCCACCCAGGCACCGGCCGCACTCACTCCCGGGCGGAGCGGGTCGGTTAGAACGATGCGGCCTGTCAGACTGGCGCGCTGGGCCTGCGCCTGATAGGCCGGATGGGTAACCCACGCATAAGGCCAAGCGCCGGCCTCGGCCTCTCCCTGGGCCTTGGCATCCGTCCAGGCCTGGGCTCCGGTGGGCAGGCCGTTGAAGTAGAGGCCCCAGGGCCCGATGATCTTGGTCCACGCCCGCCCCGCGGGGATGGAAATGCCGCGATTGCTGTAGTGATTGCTGATCGGCTGGTGATAGACCAGCCCCCAGCCGTGGACGTATTCGCGACGGGTGGGGCCGTTGTTACCGTATTCCTGACTGCCCGCGACCACCCAGCTGCCGACGTCATTGATGTCACTGGCTCGCCCCCAGGTTTTGTAAATGTTGTGCGGGATGTTGTAGGAGTATTTTCCGGTAAGCTGACCCGTGAAGGGACCGCTGGTGAGGCGGTTGATCTCACCCGGAAGGCCGGTCACCCACACCGCGTTCTTGATGTCTCCGTAACTGGGCTCCAGCGAGTTTCTCCGGAGCCGGTTGCCATTCAGGCTGAGACCGAGCTTCACGTTGTCGTCGATGTAGAGGTTCTCGCAAAGAAAGTCCGTCGCATTGTGGGCAATGGGCCAGATCATCTGGATGAACTGGAGATCCGCCTGCGGATAGGCAAGCGGGTGGTTCAGCGCGGCATGGATGTAGAGCGTCGATTCACCCCGGCCTAGGGTGTAATGAAGCTCCACATCCATCGGCAACTGGTGAATCGAGGGCGTGTAAGGTCGCTGGTAGACAAGATCGAGACGGTCCGCATTGCCGACAGTGGCCTGGTAGGCGGTGCCTGCGGTGCCGTCCGGATACCAGTAATAGTAGATCTCGGTGTGGTTGCCAAAACCACCGGTGCCCACACCGGACTGGCTCACCATTTCCAAGCCGTTGGCCGCAGGAGTGCCGGACAGACCGGGCTTGAGGAAGCGGATCGACTGCACGTTGCCAGTCGGGCTGATGATCGCGCGAATGATCCCGTTGTCGAGAAAGCGGCAGGTCTTGCTCCGGTAGGTCACGGTTCCCGAGGTCACCGGTGCGGTGACGAGGGTGGTGAATCCACCGGGTTCGTTGGCCCGTAGCCATGCACACGGCAGACAAACCAACAGAATTGCAAGAATCCGGATCATGAAATGGAGCGAATCAGAGATTTGGAAAGCCTTCCGACGAGAAAGAATGGATGATCGGTAAATAGCACCTTGCCCATAATGATGAAAGGCCAGGAGGCGAAAACGAGTCCCCCAATTGGATTAGAGGCGAGAAACCGAAGCAGCGAGCCTGCCTGCGGGGCACCTTGGTTCGGGTTCAAGGGGCGACGATCTGATAACGCTTGCCAGCCTTTGCCTCGAACTTGGTCAAGGTCCTTTGGAGGTCCCCGACCTTCAGCGGCTCGGACGTGAAGCGGATGCCGTCGACCTTGATCGGAAACTCCGTGCATACCACGCAGGTGCCATCCCTGGCCGCATGAAGCGTCGCAGTGGAGAGACGCGCTTGTTTCCACTCCATGTCCACCGTGTAGCCGCCCGCCGCGCGCAGGCCCTTGACGCGGCCGGACTCCCAGGCATCCGGAAGGGCGGGAAGCAACTGGAGCATGCCGAGATGGCTCTGCAGCAACATTTCGGTTATCCCTGCCGTGCCGCCGAAGTTGCCGTCGATCTGGAAGGGGGGATGGGCGCAAAGCAGATTCGGATAAGTGCCGCCCTTCTCCTTGAAACTGACCGATCCGTAGTTGTCGGACATCTGGAACAACTCGCCCAACAACTTGTGCGCGTGATTGCCATCCAGCAGACGCGCCCAGAAGCAGATCTTCCAAGCCTTGCTCCAGCCGGTTCCACCATCGCCGCGCATTTCGAGAGTCTTTCGGCAGGCGTCGGAAAACCTCGCGTCGATCAACGGCGAGATCTCAGCGGCCGGGTGCAGGCCGTAAAGATGGGAAACATGGCGGTGCGCAGGATCGAAATCCTCGTAATCTTCGATCCACTCCTGCAATTGCCCGTGGCTTCCGATGCGCTGGGGACGCAGTTTCACCAGCTGGCCTTCGAGTTTCTTTCTGAAATCCTCGTCCTTTCTGAGAATCTTTGACGCCTCAATGACACTCGAAAACAAATCGCGGATGATCGACATGTCCATCGTCGAGCCGACACTGATTTCCACCCTCCTGCCATCGTGCTTGAACGAATTCTCCGGAGACGTCGACGGAGCCGTGACAAGGAAGCCGTCTTTACCGGGGATCAGGAAATCGCTGCAGAACTCCGCAGCTCCCTTCATGAGAGGATAAGCGGTTTCTGACAGAAATACGGTGTCTTGTGAAAACTGATAGTGTTCCCACAAATGGCGGCACAACCATGCTCCGGCCATTGGCCAGCAACTCCACCGCGGCACCCCTCCCCCGCCTCCGGCGGGATTGCAGGCTCCCCAGGGATCCGAATTGTGGTGCACGCACCAACCGCCGCAGTTGTAGAAATCCCTTGCAGCGGCAGCCCCCGTCACAGACAGCCGTCGGATCTGTTTGAAAAGCGGCTCATGCATCTCCGCGAGGTTGCATGATTCCGCAATCCAGTAGTTCATCTCAAGATTGATGTTGGTCGTGTAGTTCGAACGCCAGGTGGGGCGGAGATCCTTGTTCCAGAGTCCCTGGAGATTCGCCGGAACCTCGCCACGGGAACAGGAAATGAGCAGGTATCGGCCATACTGGAAATACAGTGCTTCCAGCCCCGGATCCGGTTTGCCCTTATTGTGGCTTACGAGACGCTCGTCGGTTGGAAGATGTGAGGAATCCGTGGTTCCCAGCTCAAGGTCCACGCGATTGAAGAATTTCTGATAGTCCCTGACGTGCGCTTCCCTTAGCTGTTGGAATGTCTTCTGGGAAGCGGCCTTCATTGCATTGGCAGCGATCAACGATTCGTCCCTGCCATCCCGATCCGGGCACTTGTCAAAGCCATTGTAGGAAGACCCGGCGGTGACCAGGATCATGACCTCCGAAGCGCCGGCAACATGAATGCCAGCCGCATCCGAAGTAACGGTTCCATCCTTGGGAATCACCTTGATATGATACTGGAATCGGACGCCCTTGCATCCCTCGGCATCATCGAAGACCAGGGGTTTCGGGCTCTTCGGGTCATCCCCGCGAATGCGGGTTTTGCCCTTCACAATGAACTCATTGCTGCCCTCCGGCACATTCAGGTGTCGAAGCTGGCAAACGCTCACGATGTCGAAGTCGAGGGCCCCGTTTTTCGAGGCCTTCAGGTTCATCACCACCGCCTGATCGGGATTGGAAACGAAGGCCTCGGTCGAGTAGTCCACGCCCTCAAAGGTGAAACGAGAGGAAGCGATGCCGGTGGCAAGGTCCAACTCACGATGATAGCCGGTGAAGTTTCCCGTGCGGCGGAAGTTCAATAGCATGTCGCCCATCGGCTGATAGGCTTCACAGCTCACCCCCTGCATCTTTTTCTGGATGGCGGTGGCATCCTCGAAGCGGTTTTCAAACAAAGCCTTGCGGATGTCGTCGAGATGGGTGTGGGCATCCGGATTGTTGTGAAGATTGACCGGACCACCGCTCCAAAGCGTTTGCTCGTTGAGATGGATGGTTTCCTTGAAGGGCTGGCCGTAGACCATCGCGCCCAAGGAACCATTCCCGAGAGGCAGCGCCTCGTTGAAGTGTCCGGCTGGCTTCTGATACCAAAGCTTCAGATCACCAGCCTCCGACCGCTCCGCCAGTGCCGGGAAAAGAACAACCATCAAGCTTGTGAAACAGAGTCTTATCTTCATGGAATCAACCGATTGAAGTTCAAGGATCCGCCGGGCGGTGAATGTTCACCGGCCAGTCGTCGGTGCGGAACGAACGCGCCGGGAGCCCGCCCGCATTGACGAGGTTCGGATTCGCCCGTTCATTCCATGCAAAGCGGACGGCAACGGGTTTGGGAACCTTTTTGGAACTAACGAAGACGTATCCGCTGCGGATCGTTGCCTCGGCGGGATGAAACACACGATCGTCGCCCGCCAAAGTGAACTCACCGGGTGGCTGCCGATCTTTCGTGCGCAGTCCTCCCGCGTGATCAAACTTGAGGGCCACCTTGTCGCCTTGTACCCGCATCTCCTTGAAAACCGGTCCGGAGTCCACCACGTCCTTCACGCCATAGGTGCGGGCAAGAGCGATCCGGGCAAGCCGATCACCGACGTCCTTCTTGTTAGTGGGGTGAATGTCGCCCAACTGAGCCACGGTATCGGTGATCACCGCCATTCCGGTGTTGGGGATGGAGAGCGCTTTGGCTTGCGCCTCCCAGAACATGGGCAGCGCCTCGGCGGAATAGGGTTTCGGTATCTTCCTAGCGGAGTACGTGTGAGGAGCGAGTTGGACGTAATAGAACGGAGCCTCCGGCAGCTTCCAAACAGACCGCCAACCCGAGATCAAGGCGCGCATTTTGTCGGCGTAGATCATGCCATCGTTCGCCATCAGATTGGACTCCCCCTGATACCAGAGAAATCCTCGGAGCGCATAGGGTGCCAGCGGCTTGATCATCGGATCATACAAGCCGCCGATCCTGACATCGCCCAGCTTCCGGTCCCCTGCGGCGGCTTTGGCGATATCCTCGAGTCCGGCGATTCCCTGATAGGCTTCCGGTGGCGTCCACAGCTCAATGCGGGTCCCACCGACACTCGAATGAATGAGACCGACCGGAACATCCAGCTTCGCCTGCACTTCGCGGCCGAAGAAATAGGCGGCGGCCGAAAAGCTCATTTGGTTCACCACCTCGGAGCTGCATGGATGCCAGCGCATCGTGAGATCGTTTTCCTGCGCCCGACCGCCCCTCGGCATTTGAAAAACGCGAAGGTTTGGATGATTGGCTTCCCGGATTTCCTTCTCGGCGTTGTCGGTAGGGCGTTGTCCTTTGCGTTCGCCAAGTGGCTTCTCCATGTTCGACTGCCCCGAACAAAGCCAGACCTCGCCGACCAGCACATCGTCGAAACGAATCTCATTGGTGCCTGAGACCAAAAGCACCCTCGGAGCCGAACTTGCGGCAAGGGGTGGAAGTTTCACCTGCCATTTCCCATCGCTTCCCGCGATCGAATGGGATTCGTTCCCTGCAAACTTCACCGTGACTTTCTCACCCGCATTTGCGGTCCCCCAGATCGGAATCGTTTGATCACGCTGAAGCACCATGTGGGAACCAAACACAGGAGGACACTTCACTTCAGCACGGGCAAGGAAGGGCCATCCTGCTAGACTCAGGAAAATGACTGTGTGTTTCATAAAAAACCTTCTATTGTTGAAAAGCATGTGACGGATGCCAGGACATTCCCCATTCATTCGCGAACAGGATCCAGAACCACCTTTCGAAGGCGAAACAATTCCGCGCCGCCAACCTCCACGGCACCGACCCGGAGAACGTGTTTGCCCGGCTCCAGTGAAACCCTGCCAAGTGATTCGCTCACCGCGCGCCCAATCCGGACATTCTTCGAAAACCGCTCTCCCGCCAAAGTGACGGCATAAGACCCGCCCGCTCCGGTGTTGGCCGCGGCAAGCTCTTTCCCGGCGTCACCCTCGACCAAGCGGTTCGTCGTTGTCGGCGCGGAGGCGTCGTAGATGACGGAGACATCAAACACCGCTTTTTCTGTCAGCCTGACCGACCAACTTTCAGCAGCAGTGGCATCGATCCAGTTCACCGACCAGGCGTCGCCGATTCCGCGTCCGACACGATAGGCCGCCGAGCCTTCAAGTTTTCCATCGAGCACGCTCAGGGTATTCCGCCCGATTGCTGGCAAAACCAATCTCGATTCGTCGGTGACTGGCGGAGCCTCACATTCAAGAGCGATCACCGAGTTATCTGGGTCCGGGGGACCGGCAGGAAGACCGGTGAGAACCACATCGAAATCATTCAACCGCTTCACCGCGATTGCCTGCGCTGGAGCACTTAGCAACCTCGCCTTCTTCACGCCGGTCTTGAGTCCACTGACAAGCAGTTCGCCGTTCTTCGGCCACTCGAAAACATGGAGATACAGGGTGGAGCCTTTGAGTGTGGATTCCCCCGTCCAGGTCTGGCGCGGCAACGGCGTGCGGGTCGTGCCACGGATCGATTCGCCATTGATCTTCCACCACGCTCCGATGCCTTCGAAGACTTTGACATCCGCGGGATCCACCGCGCCATCCGGACGCGGTCCCATGTTGAGAAGCACATTTCCTCCGCGAGAAGCGGCCTTTGCAAGCATCTGGGTGAAATGCCCCGGCTTCTTGTGAGATTTATCCTTTGAATTGTAACCAAAGGATTCGTTTGTCGTCGGCACGCCCTCCCAATCACCGTCCTTCGGCGCGAACTCACCCGGCTTGTCGCCGGTATTGACGTAGTCGGTCAGCTTGAGCAACCCGGTATCGACATCGGCGAAGATGCGGCCGTTGATGACGATATTGGGATCGGCTTTGCGCACCGCAGCGAAAATGCGGAGATTCTCCTCCGGAGGAAGCTTGTGGGGGGTGTCGAACCACAGGATATCGGGCTGATAGTTCCGGATCAGTTCCAGAATCTGAGGGATCGCTTTTTCATCCACATACTTCCGGGCTTTGGGAAGGAATTCCGGATAACTCAGCCACCATTCCGAGCCGTGCAACAGCTTGTCGCCGCCGGGATTCTGCCAGTCCCAATCATTGCCCGCGCCGTTCTCTTCACCCCAGTCGAAGGCGTGCGAGTAATAGAAACCGAATTTGATGCCGTATTTGCCGCATGCGGCCTTCAAATCCTTCATCGGATCACGACGCCAAGGGGTCGCATCCATCACGTCATAATCGCTGACCTTGGAGTCATACATTGCCACGCCGTCGTGATGTTTGGCAGTGATGATGAAATAGCCCATCCCGGTCTCTTTGGCCAGGCGCACCCAGGCATCTGCATCGAAGCGGGTCGGGTTGAATGCACCGGCGACTTCCTTTCGATAGACCGGCACAGGTATTTTCGCCGCGCGTTGGATGTGCTCGGCATAACTCTTGTAGTCCCTGCCATTCCACGAGCCACCCAGCACCGAGGACACTCCCCAATGCACGAACATCCCGAAACGCGCCTCACGCCACCAAGCGATCCTTTCGTCCCGCCCGGGAACATAGGCCTCCAATTCGGAAGGCTCCGGTGCCCGCGGAGTCTGGCCAGGCAGACCTGCAGCAACGAGAATGCTTGAAGCAAGAATCATCGTCATCGGGCTGATTTTGATCATCATGGAGTCAATCGTTTTCAGGGTTGGATTGAAACTGATAGGAACCGGAGGAGACCGCGAGCACCGCCCGGCTGCCTTCGAATCGAAGCAGGCGGACACCTTTCACATCCGGCAAGGCCCTGCTACCTTCGCGGATCTGGTCCGGAGAGTGAGCCGGAACGAACACCGTGGCGGTGGTGTTCGCAGGAATCTCCAGAAGCAGCTCGACCCGCTCACCCTGCTTTTTCCAGTCCACCGCGATTTTTCCGCGCACGGAACAATAAGCCCCACGGGCCCAGGAAAGCCCGCCGACCATCTCCGGCTTGATGATGATCTGCCTGAATCCCGGAGCAGCGGGATCCGGCCGGATGCCGAGAATGGCTTGATAGAACCATGCGCCTACCGGACCACCGAGCGACGGCATGAGGGCATGTTCGCCTTTCCAGTTCTCCTTGAACACGCCTTCATTCATGAGCGTCGCCCATCCCGGAAAATCACGCTGCTGCACGATG
Organism: Verrucomicrobiaceae bacterium; assembly: GCA_027486655.1. Classification (GTDB taxonomy): domain Bacteria; phylum Verrucomicrobiota; class Verrucomicrobiia; order Verrucomicrobiales; family Akkermansiaceae; genus Luteolibacter. The sequence goes on from JAIXOR010000003.1 coordinate 65,142, forward strand.
GTCGCAGCAAGATCGGCACGACCGATGTCCGTGAGGGTCTCAAGAAGGTAAGGCGTGCCGACAAAGCCTGTGTTGAGATGGTTGTTGGCGCCGGCAATGGCATCGGCAAGCCTTGCTGATGTGGCCTCGACTTGGGACGGGGGCACCAATCCAAGCGCGATGGGCACGACCTGAGCCGTCTGGCTTTTCGCCGGACCATAGGCGCCGGTCGCCTCATCGAGGAACTTGCGGTTGAACCGGTCACGGACCGATGAGGCGAGCCTTTCATACCCGGCGGCCTCATCCGCCATTCCTAACAGACGAGCGGTCCTTGCGGTGATGTCGGCATAGTGATACCAGGCCGCGGTCGAGGTGAGCGCCACCGGTGGTCTTGCGAGTCCCTGCCAGTCTCCCGTCCCCCAGCCGAGCAATCCGTCCCGAACGAGCGCTTCATCCTTCTCCGCTTTGGGAAGTCCCTTCAGCGCTCCCGTGTTGGATCCGATGCCCTCGGCTGCACGCCGCTCCAGGAAGGCTAGGTAGGACTTCATGGCCGGATAGGCCTCACGCAGAAACGAAACGTCCCCGTGATAGAGATAGTGGCGCCATGGAAGCCAGACAATCATGCCACTCCACCATGGACAGTTCCAGTCGTGAGTCTGGATGCCCGCAACCGGAACGATGGCTCCGAGATAGCCGTCTTCCGTCTGGTTGGCCCGCATGTCCCGCCACCAGTTCCGATAGAGCGTTTCCACATCGGTTAGATAAACCGCCGAGTCCAGCATGTTCTGCGCATCCTGGGTCCACGCCTGTTTCTCGCGGGTCGGATCCATGGGATGGCCGAACACGTAGTTTGAATGCGTTCGGTGGAGAGCCTTGTGCAGGTCGTTGAAATAGGGATCCGAGCATTCGAAGGATCCGGTGGGTGCCAGATCGGTGGAGATCCATTGATAGGAAACATCGTCCTTCTGCAGAGGCCGATCCAATCCGGTGACGACCAGTTTCCGGGGTGAGGTGTTGAATTGGAAGGTCGGTTCAAGAACCTCACGCCCGCCGCGGAGGATGAACTCCAGCGGCGGCAGTTTGAATCGATCGCCGACCACGCCGGTGAGGCGGATCTTCTGCCCGGGTTTGCCATCCACGACAAGACGCGGCCAGCCTGCACCGGTGGCGTCAAACACGGCGGCATTCTCTTCGATGTGATCCGGCTTCGTGAGGTCCCGCTTGCGGATAGGAGGGACGATGCATGGCTCCAGCTTCCCCGGAGGAGCATTGATCTCCACGGCATTCTTCCAAGCCGATGAATCGAATCCCGGGCTGCTCCATCCATCGGGTTCGAGGCGGCGGTCCTGGGTCTCACCGCGCCAGAGGTCATTGAAGGTGATCGGGCCCGGCGAGGTTTTCCAAGCACCGCTGGTTCCAAAGAACCCAAAGGAACCGTCCTCATAGCACACCTCCAGTTCCATCAACAATGCGGGTGGACCGAAGCGCCCGAAGCGCTTGTGATAGCCCGCACCATCTTGTCCCGGGACGACCACCCGGTCCGGTCTGCCCCCGAAGGCGACCACCGGACTGTGGTGGCCGTTGCCGAGCACCACCGCCAGCGTGTTTGCGCCCGGTTTCAACATGGATGTCACATCGTGGGTCAGATAAAGAATTCGGCGGTTGAGGTCGCTGAAGGGAGCGCCAAGCACGTCATCGGCGGATTTGCGGCCGTTGATGAAAAGCTGTGTCCACCCGAGCGATGCAAAACGAGCGACCGCCCGGCGAATGGGTTTGGAAACCTGGATCTCCGTCCGGAAAAGTGGTGCGCCCGCAGGATCCTGCGATGAAGGAGCGGCGATCCATCGGGCCTTCCATTCATGGTTTGTCAGAATGCCCGTCGTCCATCTTGCCGGGGCGCTCCAATCCGATGCCTGGCCCTCTTCATCCCAAACCTTCACCTGCCAGGTCACCGGCTGACGCGATGCAAGATCTTTTCCGGCATACGGAATATGGAGTGATTCCGGTGAGGAAACTTTGCCGCTGTCCCAAAGAGTCGCTCCGTCCGGATCGCCCGAGTTTACCCGGATCTGATAGGCGGATTGCTTCCATGCGCGGGATTCGGATGAGATCCTCCATGAAATCTGCGGGTTCGCGCTCAGCGTGGCCGCGGGATTCACCATGGAATCGGTGCTGAGACCAACCGGTTCCGCGCCCAGGCACACCCCGCAAGCCGCAAGGGCCGCACCGAGGATCAAGGTGAGGTTCGACCGTTTCATGGCCGTTGGAGTGTGGCGCTCATCAGGCCGATCACCACTTCGTTGGCGATGGCTCGGATCTTCATGGATTTGAGTTCCTTGGATGGATCCAATTCCAGATCGAGGACAGTGGCGGCACCTCCGGCGACCTTGCGGCCTTTTCCGGCGAAGGTCTTTTCGTCGAGCACACGGATATTTCCGGTGGCGAGATCAATTCTAACAGGGAGCGGGCCCGGGCGTTTGAAGGCGTAATCGTCGATGAAGTAGTCCTGGTCGATCGGCCACCAGGTTCCCGGATTGTCGAGCGCGAGACGGGTTTGGGATCCATCGGTGTAGTGGATGAGGATCTCGCCGTTGTCGCGGCGGCTTTTCATCCCATCGGTGGATCCGGCCATGAGGAGATGGAGTTTCCCTGCCTTTCCTGACAGAGGAACCTCGATTTCCTTCGGGAAGTTGTCCCAGCGGGAAACAAACGCGATGTTCTTCGCCGCGGCGTCGCCCGGAGTGGCGAGCGGAACTCCGTTGGGAAGAACGATCCGGTTGTCGTTTGTCGAAGCCAGCTTGCGGATTCCGGAATCATCCACATCGAAGCTGCCCTTCGGATGGCACCACGAACCATAGCCATGACGTGGCAGCGACAGCGACACGTGCGGTGGTCGCGGACTCACGTAGTCCTGCTTGAAGATCTCGGCGGCCTTGGAATTGAAGATCGAGTCCAGCGAAACGACGTCGAGCTTTGCCGAGCGGGGAAGCGGTTTGCTCCAATCGGTTTGGAAGACAATCGGCTTGGCGGGTTGGTCTTCGGTGATTTCAAGAGCGAGCGGCTGCCACCAACTGAGTTTGCCTTGGCCGACGCGCGCAAAGACCGTCCGGTGACCGATGGATCCAGCCGCCTTGGCGGTCAGGCGACTGCCCGCCTTGCGTGGCTCGGAGAGTGCGGTCTGCGGATCCTGGATTTCCGTGATCCGCGCCTTTGCATCGAGCACGACCGCACCCCCGGCCTTCACCCGGACCTCGGCCGGGGCAGGTGCGGGTGGATTTCCCTTCCATTGGATCACGATCTTCTGCTCGGCAGCGGCCGGGGCAAGCACCTCGATGCGAGGCGTGGCGACCGAATCGTTGACGACCTTCCATTCAAGTGGCTTGCCGTTGGCGGTCACGGATGCCACGTCATCCCGCAGAGCGGCAATCCGCATGCGGGTGGCGACAGGTTTTTTGAAACGGGAGATCACATGAAAAGCATCCGTTTCTCCGGTCCGTTTGAACGAAACATCGAAGGATGGATGGTGGATGGATGCCTCGTTCCAATCGGCAGGAAATCCCGGGCGGATCCTCAACTCACCCGCGAGCAGATCCGGCGTGATGCCGAAAAGCCCTTCGAGGAAAGCGCGGGAAAGTGCTCCGACACCGTCGCCGAAGTCGCGTTGGGATTCCCGGCGGTTCACATCATACCACGTGCACATCCCGACATTTCCCGGGCAAATGCCTAGATACATGCTGTCCAGAATGGCTCCCTTGAACAAGCGGAAGGCCGAATCATCCTTGCCTGCCTGCCACAGGGCGTGGGCGGTGTGGGCGGATTCCCCCATGACCACGTTGTTGAGCGACCAGATCCAGGGCATCCAGGAGGTGGTGGAAATCGTGTGATTGCCCGGCGGCACTCCCGGTCCCTTCACGGGGATATGGGGCAGTCGGGTATCGACAAAACGGCTCATTTGCCAGGCCGCGAGAGGATCGGGCACCTCCGAGTCGACCGTATGATAGAAGGTCCAGGCCGCAGCTTCTTCAATTGCGGATTGATCCCCTAACAAATCCTTCCACTCGGCGAACCATCCCTTGTCCTTCAGCCAGAGCAGTTCGTTCATGGCCCGCTGGATCAAACCCGCCTCCTGCTCGTAGATTCCGGGGTCCTTGCCAATCCACTTGGCGACGCGAGCCGCCATGCGGTTGTGATAAAGGTTGTAGGCGGAGGAATGGGTGGCACCGCCGCCGTTGTAGGCCAGGGAGTCGCTGGCCCAGATGCAGGCGTATGCCTCGTAAAGCGGGAGTTTCTCCGGCCCATACTCGCGACGGAACAACCGGCGCTCCCAGGCAAGATGGCGCTCGATGACCGGCCAGACCTTCCGTGCGTAATCCATATCACCGGTCCACAAGAGATGACGGAAAATGGTATCCACACCGACCATGTTCATGTCGTAGTGGGACTGGGTCATGTCGCCATTCGAGTGAAGCGCGTTTTCGTTGCGGGCGAGATAGGCTTCCGGCTCGGCCTCGGGAATCGAGGCATCGGGCGGCGAAACATCCTGGCGGGCGGCGAAGCGATCGAAGTGGGCGCGCGTCCGATCGTGCCAGCCGAACACATCGCCCGCATAAGCGACGCGCCAGCCTAACAGCGGAGTGCGCCAGGCGACACCGCCATGGAGGTAGGCACCGATCCGATCATCCCAAACGCCGTCAGCGGCGGTCAACAGCGCCGGCAGGGCGGCATTGATGAAGGGATCCGGAGTCTTCACGGAGACGCGGTTCGCGATGCCTTCGAGAAGGTCATGTTCACGGTTGAATCGTGCGGCGAGATCCCCGGCCGACCAATGGATCGTGGAGGATGGTTTCGCGGCCTCGGAATTCTGCGAGGAGACTTCGCGATAGACCTCCAGTTGTTCCTGGGCGGTTTTGCCGTTCGTCTGCTTCGCGGGCAAGTGCTGGAGTCCCAAAAATGCCGGAGTGCCGGCGACGAGGTCGAAGGTCGTGTGCGCGACGGGGAGCGCCGGTTTCGGATCGGGGGAAGCGGCGAGTTTTCCAAGATCGTCCCAGGCATCAGCGGATGTGGCGCGCACTGCGGTGTTTTTGGGGAACAATCCGGCCATGGAGCCGAACTGCGAACCCACGACGAAGCAGTTCCCGGAAATGGAAACATCGTTCCCCTTGCAGTGTTGGGGAGCGAAGCGGAAGAACTCACGGACCGGCAGGCGTTCGCAACCGATGTCGCCATCACGGCCGCCGCGCAGGCCGTGGATGCCGCCGAATGCGGTGTGGATCTTCAGCGGTGGTGAGGCGTTTGCGGACTCGATCCGGATGAGAAGCCCCTCGCCTTCTTTGGGCGAGATCGCCGTGAGTCGGAGGCGTCCTTTTCCAAGCAGCGGATCCTGGATCTCGTAGATCATCCCGCCGCCGTCGTAACGTGCGTCGATTTGCTTTGCCTGATGGAGCCATTTCGCGCCGGATGCCGTTTGGAATCCGATCCGGAGATTCCCTCCGCAGCCGGGGAGATAGAAGGAAAACTCGGGCATGTCACCGGCATCCACCCGGAAGGGGCTGGATCCGCCATAGAGCGGGCGATTGTAAAACTCCTTGCCATTCGTGATCGAAAAGCTGCCGTCGACGGGCGTGTAGCGCAGCGGACGATCAAGATTCCCATGCAACATCGGCCGCACGCCTTTTTGTATCTTCTGATGCTCGTCCGGAGCCTCATAGGCAATGGCGAATGCCGCTCCAAGCACGGGCAGCATCAGGAACGCGGCGGCGGCATTTCGAAAAGGGGTGTGCATGGCGTTTCTACGGAAGGCATTCCCATCCTTTCTCTACCCGTTCGGGTTAGGCCAGGTCGTTTACGGAATGAACTCGATTCTGTAGAAGGCCTTCGGAAATGATGCGGTGTCGGTGAAACTCGCGGTGTTGCCAGGCCCACCCACGACGGTCCCGAGGTTGACCCACGTGCTCTGCGCGAGCGACTGGCTGCGCTTCACGGTGAACGTGATTCCTTGCGCGCTTGGCCAGCTGATCGTGCGACCGGAGACACGGGCAGCAAACACGCTGCTTCCCAGGTTCGGATTCAGGTTCAGGCGTTGTTCGACCAGGTTGCTGGAGCCGTCTCCGTCTTTGTCTCCGGAAGCGGTCTGGGAAAGATTGCCGAAGTTCGCGGTTTCCCAGGAATCCGGAAGACCGTCCTCGTCCGAGTCGTCAACGACGAGGTCCAGCCCGCCCGGGACGGAGGTGGAAAGATGGGCGGTGACGCCGGGGGAAACGCCTGTTAGATCGCAAGCGCCGGTGATTTCACCCGACGAGAACATCAACCGGTAACGGCCGAAGCCGGTGCCGGGTGCGAGGCTGATCTGCAAGGTGCCATCGAGCGCGAGGTCGCCGCTGATGTCGATGCGGTCGGATGATGCGCCGGCCCGCAGCCGTGTGAGCGAATCCGCACCGAGATAAAGGCTGCCTGTAAGGGCGAGGGTGCCGGTGGTGCCGGTCGAGAAACCGCGGCCTTCGAGGGTGCCGTTGGCGTTGAGGTCCGCAGTGAGCGCGCCCCAACCGGACAGGGTGCCGCCCGTGGCGAGAAGAATGGACTCCGTGGAAAAGGCTCCGCCCTCGACGCGCAGGGTGGAGCCGCTCAGGACCTGGGTGCCGCCTGCGCAAGCGAAGGAACCGGTCAATCTCAGTGTGCCCTGCTCGACCACGGACCCTCCGTTCCATAGCCCGGATCCACTGAGTGTCCAGATGCCGGTGCCGGTTTTCACATAGTTTGTCGCGGTGGCGGCGTTCCGTTCGGAGATGCTCCCGGCGAAGGTGGCGTCCGTATTTCGTCCGCCGATTCGGTAAGTGAGAGCACGCCCGCTGGTGGGGCCACCCTGAAGGACCGACTGCGAGGTCCCGGACAAGGCTCCGACCGGGATGGTGGTTCCCGCGCCCTGGTTCATGATTCCATCGTAATAAAACCAGACCTTGTCCGTGAGGGCGACCAGTGCATTGGGAAAGCCCGGGTAGGAGTAGGACGTGCCCATGCGCAGGTCTCCACCGGTGGAATCGGTTAGAACGTTGATGGCTCCGGTGAAGGCGGACCAGTTGCTGAACAAGGTGGTGCGGACCCAGGGAACGTAGAAGTTGAGGGTGCCGCCGCCGGAGAGGGTGCCGTTGACGTCCACCCGGGAGTCCGCGTTGATCCGGGCGGTGGCGCCGGTCGGGACGACGAGGTTCGCATTGAACGAGTTGTAGGTGTTGTCGTCGTTGAACATCGACACCGTGCCACCGTTCAGGGTGATGGCTCCAGTGCCGAGGCCGTTGGCGTTGAGGGCATCGTTGCCAAGGGTGATGGTTCCGGCATTGAGAACGAGCCCTCCGGAAAACGGATTCGCGGCGGTGTTGGTGAAGGCAAGCGTCCCGGATCCATTCTTGGTGAGCGAGGCATTGCCGCCAATGGCGCCGGTCCCGCCGAAGGTGTATCCCAGGCTCGTGGTGATCTCGACGGACCGCGGAGCAAGGGTGCCGGTGAGGGTGACGTTGCGGGTGGCGGCACTGTCGTTGAGGAGAACGGCGTCGTTGTTGTAAAACGTGTTGGGAGCCGCACCGGTCCAGTTGTTAGAGGTCACGGTGTCCCAGGAACCGCTGGTGGTGCCGGTCCACGTGAGCGTGGCGGGATTTCCGGTCACGGTGAGCCAGATCTTCGAAGGATTGGATCCGGCGGCGCTTCTGGCGAGGGTGAAGGTCTGGCGGGAATCCGCAGGCAGATTGTGGGTGAGGTTGACCCCGCTGGCGGAGCTGTTGGTCGCGGTGACGAGGTCGTAGGTGCCTGCACCAAGGGGACCCTGGAGGAGCAGGAACTGGAAATACTGGGTGCCTGTGAGAGCGAGATTGCCACCGGCGGAGATCCTGTCGTTGGCCCCGGCAGGCGAGTTCGACATGTCGCAGTAGATGGTGTTTCCATTGAGGGCGAGCCCGCCGGTGATGTTCAGTGTGGCGCCGGTGAAGGGGATGGTTCCGGGGGAGAGGATAGCGCCCGAGTTCGCGGTGACCGACCCGCCGATCGAGCCGTCTCCGCCTAACAGAGCGCCGGATGAGACGGAAACCGCGCCTGCGGCGAGTGATCCATCGACCAGCAACCCGCCCGCTGAGACCGAGGTGGTTCCGGTGTAGGTATTGGTTCCCGCAAGCGTCAGGGTCCCGGTTCCGGTTTTGGTTAGATTGGCATTGCCGCTAATGCTGCCGGCGAAGGTTGAACTTTCGTTTCCCGAACCGACCACGTAGGACACCGCTCCGGCCGACCCACCGGCGAGGTTGGCCGTCGCACTCGCGCCGGAGAGGCCTTTGATATTCAAGGTATTCCCCCCGGAATTCGTCTGTGGTTGGAGACTCACGCTTCCGCCGATATCGATCGAGGCGTTGTCGAATCCGTTGAAGCTGCCGCCATTGAAAAACAGGCGGACACCGCCGGAGTTGGTGAAATTGATGCGCCCCCCGAAGGCGGAGGTGGCCCCGTAGAAATCGCAGCGCGAGACGGTTGTTTGCACCCTGCAATTCAAGGTGCCCGCTCCGGTGAGTGCTCCGGAGAAACTCAGGCGGTTTCCACTATTGAGTGTGGCGCTGTTTCCCGATGGCACCTGGATTCCGGCGGCGAAGGTGGATGTGGTTCCGGTGGGATAGCCGTTGCTCAGGGTCGTCCCATCCAGCAGCGAGATCGATCCTCCGGACAAGCTTCCCGGGCTGTTGATCGACAGAGTCCCTGCTTCCACCGAAGTTCCGCCGAGGTAGGTCTGGGCGTGGGAAATCGTGAGCGTGCCGGAGCCCCGCTTGGTGAGGGTGCCCGTGCTGCTGATCGATCCGGATCCGCTGAACGTGTAGTTTCCCGAGGCGTTCACATCGACCGTCGTGGGCACCAGCGCACCGGTGACGGCCACATTCGGCTGGGCGATGCCGGATTGATCGAAGGTCACGCGGTCGCCGTCGGAGTAAGCGACGTTGGTGTTGTTAGAAACACGAAGCCAGTTCGTAGCCGTGGTGGTGTCCCATGAGGATCCTGTTCCTTTCCATGACAGATCGCGTGGCAGGCCGGATGAGGTGACCACGAGCGCGCAGGTCTGCGTCCATGAGTGGGACTCACTGTCGGTCACGGTGAATTCGAACCGCGCACGACCTGTGAAATTCAGGGTGGGAGCGAAGGTCACCATGCGATTTCCAAGTCCGCTCTGGACGATGGTGCCGCCGACGATGTTAGAGACCGTGAAGACCGGCGACGAGGAGAAACCCGCAGTGAATCGGCTCAAATCGATCTGCACGCTGGTGGGCGAGCCGCTGATGTTTTTTGGAACGGTGCCGTGAGGCAGCGCGAGGAAGTGCAGGTATTCCTCTAGACGGGTGTATCCGGAGACGGTTCCCGTGGGAAAAAACGTCGTCCCGGTGATCAGTCCGCCGGCGTTGGCGAGGACCGTGTTGTGATCCTGCACGGCGGGGTTCCATCCGAGGGACGTTTCAAAGAAGTCCGGCATGCCGTCCTTGTCGGAATCGACGGGCGCGGCGGAGGCATTGAAGGTTCCGAATCCGCCGTTGGAGACGCCCGCAAGATCGCTCTCGCGGGTGATGTGATTGCGGGTCTGGGTGGTTAGATTCTGGATCAAGCGTGTATCCACCTCATCCCGATAACTGCCGGCGTAACCGATGTCCGTTCGCAGCGCGCCGGAGTTGGAGACGAGCTTCTTGTATCCGAGAAGCGGAGGATCGATGTTGAGGAGAGCGGAACCGGCAACAGGGGCAGCAAGGCGGATGTAGTTGCCGGTGGGGTTGGTGGTCGCGTTGTAGGCGGTTCCGGAAACGATCGACCAGCCGCGGTCGGTGCCATTGAGGATGCCGTCGCCATCGCGGTCGTGAAGATTGTTGTCCTGCCAGACGGAGAAGTTCGGGTAGCCGTTGCGGTCGAGCGAGGCTTTCTCGAGCGGGGTGTTGCGGATGTTTCCGGGCGGGCAGATGAAGTAGTTTCCGCGGACGTTGGCCTTCCACCCGGCGGGGGTCTGCGAGTCGCCCATGATGAAACCGATGTCCCAGTCGAAGGTGGTGTTGTTGGTCCACTCCAGCAGCGTGTTGGGTCGGGCCTTGGGGTTGCGGGTGTGGTTGTGCGCCCAGAGCGTGTGGTGGCAGGATGCGCGATTCTGGTCCCAGAGACCGCCGCAGGAATGAGGCTCAAGCCCCCAGGCGTTGAGCGACCACTGCATGGTCAGGTTTTCCGGCGGACTGCCGAATGACGAGATGTTTTCATCGGTGCTGAACGACATCGACAAATGGTCGAGGATGGCGTTTTGGCAGCCGGAATCGAGGTCGATGCAATCGCCGCCCGAACCGTTCTTGCCGTGGCGGAAACGAAGGTGGCGGATGATGATGTCGTCTCCCGAAATGCGCAGGGTACCATCCTTGAGCAGGATGCCGTCACCGGGAGCGGTATGGCCGGCGATGGTGAGTTTGTTGGCGGTGATGCGTGTGGCGATGCCGCCGGCGAGGTGGATCTGCCCGCTCACGGCGAAGACGACGGTGCGCCCTGCCGTGGGGACGGTGGTGATGCCTTCGTAGAAGGATCCCGGCCCCGTTGAGTTCAGGTTGGTGACGACGTAGACATCCCCTCCCCTGCCGCCTGTGGCGTAGGCTCCGAAGCCTTCAGCGCCCGGAAAGGCCGGAATCTGGGCAACCGCCATCGAAACCAGCGGAAAACCAATCAATAGACGACGGATCATGGATCGAGGGCGATGCGGTAGAAGGATGCGTTCGAGGAGGGGGAGCGATCCACCTCGGCGCTGGTCGATGCGGCGGGCTGGGCGGCGGCGTTTGCCGTGGACAGAGTCGTCCAAGGTCCCGCGGGCGACGTTGCAGATTCGATCCGATAGATTTTCCCGGGAACGCTCGGCCAGGTCAGCAGCACCTTGTTTCCGGGCGAAGGCACGGCGGTGGCGGCGAACATCGAGGTGCCGCTGGCGGGATGGGTTCCTGTTAGAAACTCGGATCCGTTCGACTGCCCGTCGCCATCCTCATCGCCGCTTGGTGTTTTCGACAGATTGCCGAAGTAGGATTGCTCCCAGGTATCCGGAAGGCCGTCCTGATCGGTGTCGTCGATGAAGAGAACCACTTCGTTGGCCGCATAAACCAGTTGGGATGTGACCCCTGCCGGGGCTCCGGATAGAGACAGAGTGCCGCTGCGGGTGCCGGTGTGGGTGAGGACGGGGAAGCGACCGAAAGTGGTGCCCGGAGGGAGTGTGACCTGGAGGGTTCCGCCGAGGGTGGCGTTGCCTTGGATTTGAAGGAGGTTTCCGGAAGTCGCAAGGGCGCGGGCCAGAGTGGCAGAGGGCTGCATGGAAAGTGAGCCGACGCTGAGATTCACAGGCGCGGCAAAGGTGGCGCTGTTGTTGACGGTCACGGCCGTTGAGCCGAGGGAACCGGTCACGATCAGGGAACCGGCGGAAACCGTGGTCGCTCCGGTGTGGGTGTTTGTCCCGGACAGAGTGAGTGTTCCCGCGCCGGTTTTGGTGAGGGATGTGACACCCGAACCGTTGGTGATGTTTCCGGCGAATGTTGTGTTAGAACCGTTTGCTCCGACACTGAAGGTGACGGCGGAGGGGGTGCCGGTGATGTTGAGGATGGATCCCGCAAGTCCGGTGAGGGCCCCAAGGTTGTAGGTGCCGCCGTTGCGGGCCTGAAGGGTGCGGGTGCCGAGGTCAAAGGTGGCGGAAGAGGAGCCGGTGCTGCCGTTGAAGCGGACGTTGTTCGTTCCGGTGATGCGAACAGTGCCAATGAAGGAAGTGATGTTTCCTTCGAGGTCGAAGACATTATTTGCCTCAAGCGTGAGGATGCCGTTGCCGGAGATCGCTTTGATCCCTTGCAAGCCACCACTGCTGCCGCCGCTGATTGTGGAATCCGATGTCACGACGATCGAATTGTTAGGAGCGAGGACCCCGGTTTCCCAGCGTCCGCCATCAAGCGTCACCGAGCCTGTGCCAAGGGCGGCTGCGTTGGTGATGGCCAGGGTCCCGGAGCGGATGATCGTGCCGCCGGTGAAGGTGTTGGCAGAGGTGAGAGTGAGCGTGCCCGTGCCATTCTTGAGGAGCGAGGCGGATCCACCAATGGAACCCGTGCCGCCGATGCTGTGGTTGAGCGATGAGGCGAACTCGATCGCACCGGGAAGGACCGGCTCGGTGAGATTCACCGAGGTGACGAGGCTGCCGTCATCGAAGCGGGTGGCGATGCCATTCTGATAGATCGAGGGCGAGGCGGAGATGTCCCAGTTCGCGGCGGCGAGATTCCAATCCGGGCTGATCGAGCCACGCCACTTGGCGAGCGGAACGACCGGTGTCCAGACGAGTGTGAGCGACTGGCCAGAGGCTTGGAGCGAGAACTCGCCGTGGGCGGCGGCGTTGCGCCCGCCGGGGTCGGGAGTGACGGTGCCGAGGGTGAAGGCTCCGCTGAGGGTGGTGGCATTGAGGAACACCCAGAAGCGCGGCACATCCCAGAACGGCAGGGAGAAATCCACGGTGCCGCCCGCGTCATTGAAAATCAGGTCGAGGGAAGCCCCGGTGGCAATGGTGGCGGAGGAGGCGGAAACCGTGTCGAAGCTGCCGGCGGTGACGGTGTTCGAGAAAAGATTCCACTTGAGACGGGAGGTGGCGGCGTAAGCGAGCGAACCGCTGACCGAGGACCCCGGGGCCGGGTCGTGAATGCCCTGGATGGCCGCGTTTCCGGTAATGGCTCCGGCACCGAGCAGCGTTTGGGAAGGCGAAACCAGCGCTCCCGAGGCCAGGGTGGAGACATCGAGCGTGGCACCCGTTCCCACGGTGAGGAGCGGCGAGAGGTCGGGCCAGGCGGCGGCGGAGTCGATGCGCAGCGTTCCGCCGGTCACGGAGACATCGCCTGTTAGATCGAGGGCGGAGGTGATGCTGAGGATGCCGGTTCCGGTTTTCGAGAGAGTTCCGGATCCGCCGAGCGTGCCGCCGGTGAACGAGTATGAGGCGTCCGTGGCCACGGTGATGGCGGCGGGCGAGAGCGAGCCATCGATCTCGATGGTGTTGACGGTGGACGAGTCGTTGAAGAGCACGGAATCGCCCTGGAAGAATACAGCCGGCTGGCTGGTGGAGTTCGCCCAGTTCACCGAGGTGTGGAGGTCCCAGAGGGTGCCGGTGTTTCCGTTCCAGGTGAGACTGGTCGGTGCGCGGTCGGTGAGAATGACGCCGGTGTTGACCGTGCCGGGAGGGATCGGTTGGGACGAGCCGATGAGGTTGAGCACGCCGGTGTTCGTGAAGGTTCCGGTGGCGGCAAGCGAGGCGGGAGCGCGGATGCGGAAGTAGCCGTTGTTGGTGATGGTGCCGGTGACGTCAAAGCTTCCACTGGCAAGTTCGACGAGGCCTTCGTTGACGAGGTTTCCGCCAAGAGTGCCCTGCCCCTGGAGCAGGCCGCCGCTTTCGATGCGCAGGGTTTCCGCGTTGAGCGTGCCGTCGAGGTTCATCTTTGCCGAATCAAGCACGCGGGCGGTCTTGCCGGCGATCATTCCGAAGGTTCCAGTTAGAGAAAGCGTTCCCTCCTCAGCGGTGAGTTCGCCGTTGATAGATCCGGTTCCAGTGAGCGTCCAGGTTCCCAGCCCTTGTTTCACCAGGTTGGTGATGCCGTTGGTTTGTTCGGAGATGGTTCCGGCGAAGGTGGCGTCGCCTCCTCTTGCGCCGATGCGGTAGGTGAGCTGGCGGCCGCCGATGGCTCCGCCACGGAGGGTGGAGGATGCGGATCCAGAGAGCTCGCCGATGCTGACAAAGGATCCGGTTCCTGAGTTCAGATTTCCGCCCCAGAGCGCGGTGACGTTATTGCCGAGGTCGAGACGTGCCGCGGGCAGACCGGGCCATGCGTAGTCTGGAGCGATCCGGAAATCCGCGGAACCGGACAGAGTGGACGCTTCGAGAACGCCGGAGAACCCCGACCAATCGCCGATGATCGAAGAGCGGACCCCGCCGGAGGGGAGCTTGTAGCGGAAGGTGCCGCTGCCGGTAAGCTTGCCGCGGAGTTCGCAGCGCCAATCGGATTCGAGGGTTCCGATCTGTCCGCCGGGGACATCGATGTTCCAATAAGACGTGTTGCTGGTGTTCAGGTTGGAGAACATCCTCAGGGTCCCGCCGCGGAGCGTGACATCGCTGGTGCCGAGGCCGTTCGAGTTCGCGGTGTCATTGGCGAGGGAGATCACCCCACCGCTGATCTCGGTCGCGCCGGACCAGGTGTTGGCTTGGGAGATCGTGAGCGTCGAGGTTCCGGATTTGAAAAGGGACATCGGCCCGGAGAGATCGCCAGTGCCGCTGAGGTTGTAGTTTTTCGACCCGGTGACCGTGACCGAGTTCGGCTGGAGAGTTCCTGTTAGAGTGAGCGCCGTGGTGTTGGATCCGGAATCGCTGAGCGTGACCGCATCGCCGGCTCCGAATGCCACCGGCGTGGTGTTTTGACGGAAGGACAGGGTCGTTCCCGCGTCCCACGTATTGGCGGCGGCATTGCTTCCTCCCGCCCAAACGATGGAGCGGCCGGAATCGGGCGGAGGCGGCGGGAAATCCGGGAGTTGCAGGCTGAGATAATCATACATCACGTTTGGCGAGAACCCGCTGTCGCCCGTGAAGTTGAAGCGGAACGTGTTGGATCCCTGGCGGAGGCGGGAGACGGGTATGGAGATGCGGACGTAAGAATACTTCGCATGAATGCCCTGGCGGAGCAGCCCGTTGCCGCCGCTGATGGGTGGAGAGAGACGGGTGAAGGCGGTGGTCTCGCCATTGATGTAGAGAAACAAGCGGGGATACTGGGCCCCAGCGAAGGCCACGGTGAGAGTGGCATCTCCGGAACGCGGAACGGCCGGGAGATTGAAATTCACATCCCAGTTCCATGCGGTGGTGGTTCCCGCGGTGGCTCCCGGGTAATTGCTATGGACGTAGTTCCAATCGGTGGCGGGGTTGCTGGTGCCGACGTTGTAAACGAGCGGATTGGGAAACTCCTGCGGATAGACATCCCAGAGGTAGGGAGTGAAATAATCGTTTCCATGGCGGAACTCCTTCGCGGTGCGGTCCGGCACGCCGATTTCCCATGCGATGCTGGTGCCGGGGTTGGCGATGTTCCAAGCGAGGTCGCCCTGGGCATTGGTCGCCCCGGCGGTGACGATGATGTTGGTTTTGGAGAACTCCTCGACCACGCCGGTGTTGTAGGCATAGAGCGTGTAGGTTCCCGGCCGGATGGCGGGAATGGTGAAATTTCCCGAGGCATCCGCCTTCGTCCAATACTGATATCCTTTGCTTTGCTGCTGCCAGTTGCCGTGAGTCTCCTGGGGCGCGGCGAGACCGACCATGGCATTCGCGCCGGAGACCGAGGGTTTGAGCGGATCGTTGATGAGCAGCCTTCCGGTGACCGTTCCTCTACCGGAGGCGGCGGGGTGGTCGGCATTCACGAGCCACGAGTAAGGCCAGGCGGCCTTTTCCGCAGCAACCTGGTCTTTGGCATCCGCCCAAAGCACGTCGCCGGAATTGGTAGTGGCGTTGGTTTCGTTGCAGTAAAGGAGGAAGGGGCCATACATCTTCCGCCATGCCTCGCCAGCGGCAACGCTGGTGCCGGAACCGCCGTAGTGGTTGCGGCCGAAGTGCATGAGGATGTAACTCTCCGAAGAGGTGAGATCCTGGTGGGTGGGGCCGTCGTTGAAGTAATCATGGCCGCCGAGCACGAACCAGACGCCCTTCTTGTAGTTCTTGCCGGTATGCCCCCAGGTGCCGATGTCGTAATAACGCGCGGCATAAGTGTATTTCCCATCGTATTTCCCGGCCATGACACCGGTGTTGAGTTTAACGATCTCACCGATACCGGTAGGGGACGAGTTTTGGTAGTCGAAATAGGATGGCATCTCCCAGTTGCGGAGATCATCGATGTAAGCGCGCTCGAAATGGAAGGTGGTGGAGGTGCGTGGGAGTTTCCAGACAATGCGCCACTCGCCCACCGAAGTCGCCGGATAGGAGGCCGGGTGATCGAGGATGGCGTAGGCATAGAGGCCGGTGTCGCCACGGCGGAGGACGTAGTGGAGATCAATGTCGAAGGCTTGCTTGTAGCCTGCGGTTGCGTTCCAGGTGCGCTTGAATGAGACGTCCACCATGTCGGATGTCTGGGTGGTGACGGAATAGACGCAGTTTGACGGCTGCGAGTAGTTCGCGCCGCCATCCATCGAGTAGTAGATCGGATTGGCGGGATCCACCATCTGGGTGCCATTGAAAAGGTAGGAAGTGACCTTGCCGGTGCTTTTCTGGATGACCGCGGTGATCACCCCGTTGGAGAGCGTGGCGGTGGTGCTGGTTGATGACAGCGTGACGTTCGCTCCCACGCCAGCGGCACCGCCGCCGGGGTCGTTGGCGTGAAGTGGGAGCACGAGCGCCAGAAGCGCGAAGATGAGGATCCTGAACATGGGGTTTTGTGGAGATTATCGCTTTAGCTGCCGCATTCGCAATCGGGTTTCACGGGTCGGTGCGGAACGGAGCGGCGGGAAGGCCCTCCGTGTTGCAGAGATTGGCAGCGGCGGGATTGTCGGCCCACGCGTAGCGGACGAATGCGGGAGACGGGACCTCCGGGCTGGAGATCTTTACGGTGGCCCCCTCGATGTGAGCCACGGCGTTGACGAAGCGTTTGTCCGCACCGGCGATCGAGAAGCCTCTCGGCTCTCCCGATTTGGAAACGAGTCCGCCTTCGGTGTGGTCGAAGGAAATCCGGATCGCTCCGCCTTCGATGGAGGCTTCGCGAAACAAAGGGCCGCAGGGCACGCGGGGCTGGCGATAGGTGCCCACCCGGGCGAGACGGGCGAGGCGTTTCCCGACATCGCGCTTGTTGCGCGGATGGATGTCCTTTTCATCGCCGATATCGATGGTGACCGCCATGCCGGTATGGGGTATGGCGAGCGACTTCGCCTGGGCTTCACGCATTTCGGCGATTTGACCTCCGCCGGCGGGGTCCTTTGGAGGAGCCTTGTAGGCGGCGAGCTGGACGAAGTAGAAGGGAAGTTCCGGTTGATTCCAGAGCGCGCGCCAATCCTCGATGAGCGCCTTCTGAAGGTCCTGATAGATGTCGCGCGTGCCCAGGTTGGACTCGCCTTGATACCACAGGGCCCCGCGGATGGCGTAGGGGGCGATGGGCGCGACCATGCCATTGTGCAGCACGTAGGGGTTGTGCTGGTCCTGGACCGGGTCCGGGTTTTTCGGAGCACGGCCGGTGCCATTCCATTTCGCGAGGGCGAGACCGTGGGTTTCAAAAGCCTTCGGGTCATCGCGGAAGGCGGTGCGTTTGTTGGCAAAGGCCTTGAGCAGCGGTTCGAAGGCGGGCACGGAGCGGAGCTTTTCCTCGCGGATCCATGCCTCGATGGTGCTGGCGCCGAAAGCGGAGGTCACCAAACCCACCGGCACGCCGAGCGTTTCCTGAAGATCGCGGGCGAAGTAATACGCCACGGCGGAGAAATCCGGTGCGTGGGCGGGCGTGCACACCTTCCACGAGCCCTCGACATCTCGTTGGGGAAACTCGCGCATCGTCCACTCCGCGGTGAACATCCGAATCCGTGGATGATCGGCTGCGGCGACCTCGTTCTGCCAATCGACAACTCCGGAAAACGAACGCTTCGGTGTCGAGGCGAGGGTGAAGTCCATGTTCGATTGGCCCGAGCAGAACCAGACCTCGCCCAGCAGCACATCGCGGAAAGCACGCACGGCCTTACCCGAGGAAACCACCAACTCGTGGGGGCCTCCCGCCGGTTGCGCGGGCAGGGTGCAGGACCATCGGCCGTCAGACTCCGCCACCACCTCCCGGTCGTGACCGGCAAAGCGGACGCGGACCTTGGCGCCCGCAGCGGCACGACCCCAGACGGGCAGCGGCACATCACGCTGGAGCACCATGTGATCTCCGAACACCGCAGGAAGCCAAAGATCGTCGGGCAGGAGGAGTTTTCCCAGATCGCTGCCCTCCAGGGTCCGAAGCGCAGCGGCCACTGCATCCGCATGGAATTCCGCACCGGCAGCCGCCGTGTGAGTGTGGTCCGCTCCGGCAAAGTTCTTCGCCGTTTCCTCCCGACCGATGGCGTCGTAACGGTCGCAGAGGATCGTGTGGAGATCGATGCAGGGCACGCCTTCCTCTTCCGCAACCTTCTTCGCCCAATCAACGTGACCGTCTCTTGAGCGCGTGATTCGCCCATCCTTCCAGATGTTCCGCGGGATCGGGGTGACGAGGATCGGCGAGACGCCCTTGGATTTGGCACCGCGGATGTAGTTGCGAAGATACCAGCCGAAACTGCGCACGGTCTCCGGCTTGCCGTCGGTCTTGCGGATGATGTCCTCGGTTTCCTCGCCGGTGCCGCGGAGCGAGGCGCGGCACCGGTCGTCATTGAGCGGCCCGCCGTCGTTGTGCCCGAACTGGATCAGCAGATGATCCCCCGTTTTGAAATGGGCCATCACCGCGTCCCAGCGGCCTTCGGTGAGGAAAGTGCGGGAACTGCGCCCTCCGATCGCGCGGTTGACGACCGTGGTTTTTGCCGGATCGAAACGGGCGACCAGCGGATCCCCCCAGCCCATTTGGCCGGCGGTGCTGTTGCGCACGGTCGAGTCGCCGATGATGAATACCGTCGGCTTGGCGGGAGACAGTGCGGCCATCGCGAAAAACGCGGCGGCGAAGGCAAGAAAACGAGAACCCGACATGAGAACCAAAATATCGTCAGCGCGGACCGGGCTGTCCTTCACCCAAACGGATTAACCACCCGGACCGACTGGAGCCCTGCCGGCCGATCCACGGAGCTCCAGACGGGAGGCCCGCTCGAAGAAATCCGCGGGATCCCCGCCGCATTCGCGCAGCAATTGGTGAAAGGCCGGCTCATGTTCCTGATAGGTGAGGATGGACACCAGGTGCGCGTTGTTGAGCTCCCCTTCCAGCCAGGATTCGAGCCCCCGGCCTCCCCATTCCCGGCGGAGATTCCGGAGCACGTCCTGCAGCCCACTCAGGATCCGGGACTTTTCGCGGCGCATCGCCGCGGGCCGCAGCTTCGAGGCATAGAGCGCCTCCAGGCGCCCCCGGGTTCTGGCGATTTCCTGATAGAACCGCTCCCGGCGCAGCACCAGCCCGGCATATCGCCTGAGGTCCCGCTGCCGCCCTTGATGGATGAGCCAGCGTTTCACCCCGTCCTCGGCATAGGCCGTGGCGAGGGCCTCGTTGAATGCGGTGTCTCCCTTCCGGAAAAGCCGCCGATGGGTCAACTCGTGGAAAACGAGCTCCGCCAGATCGATCTCCGGATACGTCGCAAAGCAGTTCAATACCGGATCGTGGAACCAGCCGAGGGTCGAGTAGGCATCCACCCCGCCCACCACCACGTCGAGCCCTTGCTCGCGCATCCGCCTTGCCGCGTCCTGCGCATCGGCCTCGCAGAAAAACCCGCGGTAGTCCAGCCGCCCGAGCGTGGGATACCACCAGGTCTTCGGCTCCAGCGAGAACTCCGGCGCGGCATAAAGCACCCACGTCACATGCTCCCGCCCGAGGTCCGCATAGGTGCCGTAGCTCTCGTCCCCGGGAAGCCCGAGATGGCCGCTTGCAAACGCGCGCATCCCCTGCACCACCGTGAGTTTCCGGCGCAGCTCCACGGATGTGCCCGGATCCGCCAGCACCTGCGGGATTGGCCTGCTGCGCGACATCACCTCCCACTGGCCCCGCGCCGCCTGGGCGTAGAATTCCACCGTCCCACACGAGGAAAGGGCCAGCGCGGGAAGCACCCACACCATCAGGGAACGAAGCACGCGTTTCTCCATCGGCCCGCAGTCTCCCACGTCCGCCTCTCCGCCGCAAAAGCAAAACCGCGCCGATCGCCTTGCCTTGGCGCGCGGAAACACCGAGTCTCCACCCCATGAGCCAGAACGTGGTTTCCCTCCTCCAACAACTCGTGCGCATTCCTTCGGTCAATCCGGACAACGCCCCGGGCACCGACCGCATCGGTGAGGAAACCCTCGCCATCTTCCTCTCCGGCTGGCTGGAATCCATCGGCGCGGAAGTCACCCTCGAAGAGATCCGCCCCGGCCGCCCCAACCTGATCGCCCGCTTCGCCCCGCTCGACGGCCGCCCGCGCATCCTGCTCGGTCCTCACCTCGACACCGTCGGCGTCGGCGGCATGACCATCGATCCTTTTGCCGCGGACCTCCGCGACGGCAAACTCTGGGGCCGCGGGGCCTCGGACACCAAGGGCCCCATGGCCGCCATGCTCTGGGCCCTCCATGAAAACCGAGACCTCCTCGCCACCCTGCCCGTGGCCGTCGATTTCGTCGCCTTCATGGGTGAGGAATCCGGCCAGTGGGGATCCCGCCACTTTGTGAAACACCACGGCGCGCTCTATCAGTTCGCGCTCGTCGGCGAGCCGACGTCCATGGAGACCGTCCACGTCACCAAGGGCTCGCTCTGGGCCACCCTCCGCGCCACCGGCCGCGCCGCCCACAGCTCGATGCCTGAAAAGGGCGACAACGCCATCCTCAAGCTCGCCCGCAGCATCGATCGGCTCGATTCCCACCTCGGCGCCCATCTCGCCGGATTCACCCACCCCGTGCTCGGCCGCTCCACCCTCAACCTCGGCGTCATCCGCGGCGGATCCCGGCCCAACATCGTGCCGGATCTCGCCGAGGCCGAGCTCGACATCCGCATCACCCCCAGCCTCTCCGCCGCCGGGGGCGCGCTCCAGGCCCTCGCCGAGGCCATTGAGAACCACGCCCTGCCCGTGGAAATCGTGAAACCCCACGAAAACCCACCCATGGAGACCCCGCTCGCCCACCCGATGGTCCAGCGCCTGCTCGCCCAGGGATCGAAACCCGCCGGCGCCCCCTGGTTTTCGGATGCCGCCCACCTCTCCCACGGCGGCGTGCCCTCGGTCTGCATCGGCCCGGGATCCATCGAGCAAGCCCACACCGCAGACGAATTCATCGAGCTCTCCGCCCTCGAACAGGGTGCCGACTTCTTTACCGCATTCATCCGCGGGCTCGCCGGAGGTCCGGCTTGATCCCGCCCCGCGAAGCCGCACGCCGCGCCGCTTCGCCCGATTTTTCGCCGGTGCTTCAAAAATCCGAAAAATCCCGTTGCCAAGCGCGGAGCCCGATCATTAACCTCCCCGCAGCATGAAAAAACTCCTCGTCATCGCTGGCGCACTCGCCTCTCTGACCGTCTTCGTTTCGGCAGACATCCACGCGCCTCCGGGTTCGACCTACACGGCCGAGCGCAAACTGGGCCGCGCCCTCAGCAACATCGTTTACGGCTTCATGGAGATCCCCGAGCAAATCGTCCGCAAGGGCGAGACCTACGGTCGCAAGGCCGGTTGGAGCTACGGCGCTGTTGACGGCACCAGCCGTGCTCTTCGCCGCCTCGGATACGGATTCTACGAGCTGGTGACCTTCACCTGCCCGACCTATCGCGGCACCTTCAAGCCTCCCTACGAGCGCTGCGGCCAGGACAACCGAATCGAGATGAACGTGCACGACGGCCTCTCCGAGTTCCCGCCGGAGCTTGGTTTCGAGACCTACTTCGACCACTCCCGCACTCAGAAGTTCTGATCCCGCGGGACCCAAGGGTCCGCTTCTTTCCAAAACCCGCCGACTCCCTGCGAGACGGCGGGTTTTTTGTGTTCATCGCACCATCACGGTCGAGCCACCTGCGGAAACCAAGCCCCACCGCTCAAGACCCCGATTCACGAAACCCGGAGATCCCCGGGCTCATGGACTCTCCGGACGGTCGCGCCACTTCTTTTTCCACTCCGGCACCTTCGGCTTGAACGTGGAGGCGGGCAGTTCGTCGTCGAATTCGATGCGCTGCCCCATCCCGCGCAGCAGATTGCGGATCTCCTTGGCCTCTTCCAGCAGCTCCACCATCCGCTCCGGGGACAGCCCGGGCTCCTTGAGTGCCGCCTTCACCGCCGCGTCCCGCCGCTGCAGCACCACCCCGGACAGAAGCGCCAGCGAGTGCTCCGCCGCCTGCATTCCGTCCATCGGCGCGCCCTCAAGCGCCGTCTCCCGCTCCAAGGCGAGGCGATCGGCATCAGGAAGCGTCCCCAAAAAAGCATTCACCGCCGCCGCCGAGCCAGGATCCGGGGCCGCCGCAAGAATCGACTCCAACAAGGGAATCCCCTCCAGCCAACGCGCGGCCTCATGCAGCGTCTCGAACTGCTCGCCCAACAAATGCTGCGCCGGCGCCGATGTCAGCGCCAGATGACACAGGAAAGCCACGATCCGATGCATCGGCGTGGGCTCCACCGGACCCTCTGGCCCCGCCGCCGGATCCGCCGCCGTCACCCGCGCCGCCCGCTGGGGCTTCGCCTTGAGCTTGGCGATCGCCTCCCGCAGCGAGGTCGCCGAGGTCTGAAGGTGGGTGGCCACCACATTGATCTGGTTTTCCCGCGCGGCGAAATCACTCACCAGCGCCAGCATTTCGGCGCACTCGGTAAGGGCCGACGCCCGGCCCGCCGCGCTGTCGAGCACCCCCGTCGCCCGGGCATGCTCCAGCTTGAAGTCGAAAAACTCCCGCGCCCCGGCCAGCAACTCGCGGAACGCCTCCGCCCCCTGCGCCTTGAGGAAACTGTCCGGATCCTCACCCGCCGGCATCGTCACCACCCGCACCGACAGCCCGTCCTGCACCAACTCCCGGAATCCACGCTCGGAGGCCGCCAGGCCCGCCTTGTCCGCATCGTAGCACAACAGCACGTTCTGCGTGTAGCGCCTCAACAGCTTGGCATGCTCGCGGTTCAAGGCCGTGCCCTGCGTGGCGATGGCATGCTCGATCCCGCTCTCATGGCAGGCGATCACATCCAGCTGCCCCTCGCAGAGCAGGGCCGCCTTTTCCTTCAATATCGCCTTCTTCGCCCGATCCAGCGCAAACAAGACCCGCGACTTCACAAACAACGCGGTTTCCGGCGAGTTCACATACTTCCCGCTGTTCGGATCCTCCCGCAACTGCCGCCCGCTGAAGCCGATCACATCGCCGATCTCGTTGCGGATCGGAAACATCAAACGGTCCCGGAACCTCACCCGGATGCCCGACCGCGGATTGCTCTCCTCCCGCAGATAGCACATCCCGGAATCCACCAGCTCCCGCCCCGTGAACTTCCGCGAACGCGCCCAATCCAGAAACACCTGCGCGTTTTCCGGCATCCAGCCGATCGTCCAGCGCTCCGCCATCTCCCGGCCGAATCCGCGCGACTTCAAATACGCCCGCGCATGGCCGGCCTCCGGCGACTTCATCACCAACTCGTGCATGAACTGCGCCGCCTCCCGGTGCAGGTCCAGCAGCCGCCCCTTGCTCTTCCGCCGCTGGTCCGCCTCCGGATCCGCCTCCTCCTCCCGGATCTGCACGCCCGAGCGCTGCGCCAGCCTCCTCACCGCCTCCATGAACGGCAGATTCTCGTAATCCCGCACAAACGAAATCGCATCCCCGCCCTTGCCACAGCCGAAACACTTGAAGCTCTGCCGCGCCGGATTCACGTAAAACGACGGCGACTTCTCGTTGTGAAACGGACAATTCGCCCGGAACTGCGCCCCGGCCCGCTTCAACGGCACATACGAGTTGATCAGATCGACGATGTCCGTCGCGCTGAGAACCTGCTCGATGCTTTCCTTGGGAATCGTGGCCACGTGATTGCGCTGCGGCGAAACCCTAGCCCCCCCACCCCACCCGGCAAGATCCCAAAAAACGAAAATCACCCACCCGCCACCGAATTACTTGCCAAGCCCCCGCCCGCCACGTAAACCTCCCGCCCGGCCGCTTCCCAGTGGCCCCTCACATCCAGCGCGCTTAGCTCAGTGGTAGAGCACATCCTTCACACGGATGGGGTCGCAGGTTCGAACCCTGCAGCGCGCACCATCCTTCCCCGTTCCCAAGGATGCCCCCGCCCGCATAGCTCAGGGAAGACGTCACACCCGACGGCTCGGCCACCTCCGGAA
Organism: Verrucomicrobiaceae bacterium; assembly: GCA_027486655.1. Lineage (GTDB taxonomy): Bacteria > Verrucomicrobiota > Verrucomicrobiia > Verrucomicrobiales > Akkermansiaceae > Luteolibacter. The sequence continues at coordinate 89,080 of JAIXOR010000003.1, forward strand.
CCCGGCCCGTCAAGCCGGCCTCGAACCCATCATCGCACCCAGCGATGGACGGAATGCAAAGCTCAAGGAATCCCCTTCCAAGTCCTCACGGATCGCTGACCACTTCCTCCACCCGCTTCCTCGTCGCCCTGCCATCCGTAGAAAAACTCCGCCACTCCCTCGAAGCCGACCGCAAACGCATCGAAAGCCTCATGGCACTACCCAAATCAAAAACCCAAAATCAACAATCCTCAATCGTCAATCCGCTCTCTTCCCCTAGCCAAAACCTCCCGCTCATTCACCCTAAGCTCTGCAATTTTAGCTTCTAAGCTTTTCGAATTTCAGCATTTACCTCCTAAGCTCCTCCCCACGAAGGACCGGAAATGGTGGTGAGCGGCGAATGGGTGGGCACCATCGACTAAACCATGAACCGGAGCGGAAATCGACATCCGCTTGACGGAGCTTCTGCTGAGAGTACTTCCTACTTGCCCGGAGTGAATTCACCTTCCCAATCCTTGTGTCTTGATATGGCATTGGGCCATCATTTCGATAGACCACCAACCTTTCGCGATGCGCTTCGTGATCTCCTTAATCCTATCCTCGATTCGTTGAAGGAAATGACGGATGAGCCAGCAGTCCAGTCAAAAGCAATGCGGGAAATGGCGAGCGCTTGCAGCCCTGCATCCAACCGCATGGCCTTGATTCGATTGAGTGAGAAAATGGAGGATCTCATCGATGGCAGGATTACAGGAAATTTGACCCATGCGCTCGAAGCCGACATCAACCGGTTATCCGATACACTCGACGCACTCAGAAAGTCTTCAAACGACTATGCTGGCTTCCTTGAGCCATACGGAGGCGTTGGAGGCCTGGTTCGACTTGTCATGGAGACGGGAACTCAACCGTGGAACTTTTTGACAGGCATTGCGGGCAAGCACCCGTTCCAAATCCGCCGCAGAGAGTTGGAGGCTCCATTCGATACGGCGCTTGAAGAATTCTTCGACGCTTTTCAATCTCTGGTGCTCGCCTTTGAATCCATGCTATCCCGCCATACAGGCAAGCACTTCAGTTTCAGAGGAGCATACGAACACACCGTTCGTGATTCAAAGCCCGAAGCCTGATCCTGTGCCGCTGCATTTCAATTTCCAATATAGATTCCACCCTGCGGGCCAGGGCATCTTTGCAAGCGGCACCGTGCTGGCGCTGTCCGAAAGTGGTGAATCACCGCCGTTTCACTGGATTTTCGACTGTGGTTCCACTGCGCCAACTGTCCTTATACCAATCGTTGAACGGTACCGGGATTTTATTCTCAGCGGGCATCTTGATCTGCTCTGCATCTCGCACTTCGACAAGGATCACGTCAGCGGGCTTGGTGATCTGCTGAAGGATCTTGATGTCGATACGGTCGTCATGCCCTATTGGTCGCCCATCGAGCGGCTCATCGTCGCTGCGTCCGTAAAGAATCCCGGTGGCGAATACATCGAGTTATTGGGAAACCCCGTCGCCTTCGTATTGGAGCGGGCACGCTCCATCCGCCGGATTGTAATTGTTGGTGGCCCCGGCGATGTCCCATCCGAAGCCCCCGTTGGCGACCGACCACCTATTCTGAGAGATGAAGGCGAACGAGGCCCTCACCCTTACTTTCGGGATAGCACATGAAATATAAAGTTTGATGATCGGGAGCATCCTATCAGAAATTCACTGTCCGAGGAGACCGTAGATTTTGCGAAGGGGCTTGGCGTCGTTCTCCAGGCCTTTGGCTCTCAGGTGATGGGAGTGGCTTCATGCCATATCGCGAATGCCGATTGGGAGTTCCTTTTTCACCACAAGCCAATCGACCCTTCCCTGGTCAACTCAATCAGGGACAAGATCAATGCCCGAGTCCGCTCAGCCGGCACCATTACCTACCTGCTCAGTGACGCCGGTCATCGGAAGGCGATCCTGAAGGCCTACAAATCGCTGCTGCCTAAGGGTGAGTCAGTGAACTCCACCAGCCTCTGCGTTTACAGCGGTCCAGTTCTTGACCGGCTTCAGGATTGCTGGATTTCCAACCCCTCGCCTTTGCCCATTATTGGACAATTCGACCGTTCGTTCAGGCGGCATTCCCCTCCAAATCGAGGCCCTGTCTCAATTCTCTACACCGGCGACGCTGATTTTAAGATCCGGACGAATCGTCTGGACCTCCATGACTTTCTGACCCCGCAACGCTGGGCGAACATCGCCATACTGCAAATTCCCCACCACGGTTCCCGGAACAACTGGGAAATTGGTTCATCCGGCGACTTTTCACACATGGATTCCGTGTTCTGTGCCGATGAAACCCACCGGACTTTCAAGCACCCCCACCGCGAGGTCGTTCTCGATCTGATCCACAGTGGCCCGCTCCTCGCCAACAAGTCCATCGGATGGTCTTGGCAGGGCGGAGCGGTGTTCGCGCCAGAAAACCTAAACCCTCCTGCTCTTCACCATTCGGCGGGTATTTTCTGAGCCATTGATGAATATCCGGTTGATTTATTGCTCATGAAAACCATGATTCGTGACGAATATCGCCCCCGCCCCATGACTCATGCACTGGACTTGGCAAGATCCTGATTGGCCGAATTTCCGCTACCAGGCCTCCGCATTGGAGGACTTGGAAGACCGGTTTTTGCATCAATCCGGCGTGTTTCGTGGCAGCATCGCCCATGTCCAGAGCGATGAAAAGGCGCAGCTCACCGTGCAATGGATCACGGAAGAAGCCCACCAAACCTCTGAAATCGAAGGCGAATTGCTCAACCGCGACAGCCTTCAGTCGTCCATTCGCAGGCATTTTGGCCTGGCGACGGATCACCGGCGCATTCCGCCGGCGGAAGCTGGCATCGCGGAGATGATGATGGAGTTGTATCAGGGCCATGCCGCGCCACTCACCCACGAGCGGCTTTTCTCATGGCACCGCTCCCTCACCCATGGCAGGCGCGACCTGCGGGAGGTGGGCTGCTACCGCAGTGGCGGCGACCCCATGCAGGTGGTCTCGGGTCCCATCCATGAGCCGAAAGTTCATTTTGAGGCCCCGCCCGCCGCTTCCATGCCTGCGGAGATGGAGGCCTTTCTCGCCTGGTTCGTCCGCACCGCGCCGGGCGGAGAAACTCCGCTGCCCACGCTCACCCGCGCCGGGATCGCCCATCTCTATTTTGTCACCATCCACCCCTTTGAGGATGGGAATGGCCGCATCGCCCGAGCTCTTGCGGGAAAAGCCATCGCGGAAAACCTTGGCCATCCGGCCCTCGTGCCTCTCTCGCAAACCATCAATCGAGGGCGGAAAGAATACTACGCCCGCTTGCAGCAATCCAATCACAGCCTGGAAATCACCCCCTGGATCCGCTACTTCGCCCAGGTCGTGCTGGACGCACAGGCGCAGGCACAGGCGGATGTGGAGTTTCTCATCACTAAGACCCGTTTCTTCGATCTCCACCGCGGCCAGTTCAATGCCCGCCAGGAAAAAGCCCTCCTCCGCATGTTTCAGGAAGGCCCCGCGGGATTCACCGGTGGCCTCAGCGCAGAGAAATACATCCGCATCACCGGCACGTCCCGCCCCACCGCCACCCGGGATCTTCATGACCTCATGGAAAAATCCGCGCTCTACCGCACCGGCCAGCTCAAAGGCACCCGCTATCACCTTAATCTTCCCGTGACCCCGGCACTCTGATTCCCTTTTATCTCACAGCCCCCATGTCCGCCGCCTTCCAGAAACTCCGCTCGAAACTCTCCGAGCTCTTCCAGCACGATGCCGCCGCCGAGCTGGATTTCGGCATTTACCGCATTCTCAACGCCCGGCGCGTCGAAATTTCCGAGTTTTTGGACTCCCTGGAAGGCCAAGTGTACCGGATTCTGGCCGAGGGCCAGGGATTCCGGCGCGGGCGAGGCCAGGGCGGAACTGGCGAAAGCCGAAGCCGACCTCCGCGCCATGGGCTGGACGATGCCGCCGTGGCCGCCGTGCCGAAAATCCGGGAACTCCGTGGAAAAATCGCAACCGGCACCTCCGATCCCACCGCGCTTTCCCACGAGATTTTCTCCCACCTCGCCACCTTCTTCTCCCGTTACTACCAAGACGGCGACTTCATCTCGCTGCGCCGTTACAAGAAGGACACCTACGCCATCCCCTACGGAACAGCGCAGACCTTTCCCGTCATCGATTCCAGTCTCTCCGTGAACTCATTCCTCCCCGAAGCCGTGATCATCAGGCGTTCCTTCGCCCGGGTCATGCCGTAGAAAGTTTGCTAGTTTTCAGTGTTCAGTTTTCAGGGGAGAGGGGCGCGTGGCGGGTGAATGGCTAGCAACTGCTGGCCTACGCAAAAGCGGAGACCTTTCCGGCCATCGATTCCAACCGTTCGGTGAAGTCGTTCCGCCCTGCTGCGGTGATCATCAGGTGCTCCTTGGCTCGCGTCATGCCCACATAAAGCAGCTTCATCTGATCCGCAGTCTTTGTTTCACAAGCATCGAGGTGGCCGAGTCCAACGAGGATCACGGAGCGGAACTCAAGGCCCTTGCTGCTTTGCACGGAGAGGATGTTCACCCGCGGGAGGCGTGGATCGTAGGCCCGCTTGCCCTTGCGGGTGTCCATGTGGAGGTGGGGGATGGCGAGCGACTGGAGTTGGTGGGCGATGCGTTTTCCGTGGTCCGGCTTCATGCAGATCACGGCGATGTCGCCGAGGAAGTCGCCGCGTTCGTGCCAGGCCATGATGCATTTGGTGGCGTAGGCGATCTCGTCGCCGATACTGGCAAAGTGCCGGAAGGCCGGGCCGGGACCGGAGGCACCGCCGGATTCGGGCAGGACCATCGGGATGTGGTCGTCATCCGCCGCTTTCGCGTCCATGAACTGGCTGGCGAAGTCGCAGGCGAACTGGAGGATCTCGCGGGTGTTGCGGTAGTTGAGGCGGAGAATGGACGTTCTTCCGGCGGCCTTGATGCCCACGCTGGAAAGGCTGAAGTCGAGCCCCCGGGATTTCCGGTAAATCGACTGGGCATCGTCGTAGAGCAGGAGCAGCGAATCCGTGACGGGATCGACCATCTGGGTGACGAGTTTCAGCCACTCCGGTTCGAAGTCGTGGCCTTCGTCGATCATGATCGCACCATACTGGGCACGAGGGATACGGCCGGCATCGACGCCCTGGATCACCGCCTCGACCTGAAGTTCCCATGGCTGGCCGGCGGCATCCGGGAGCTCAATGTGATAGGTCCGGAGTTGTTCGCCGCACCATTCGTGGAAATGGTGGACATTGACCCGGCCTTCGAGGTTCCGCTCGGCGATGAACGAGCGCAGCCGCGCGGCGAGGGAGATGTTGAAACAGAGGACGAGGATCGGCTTGCGCAGCATCTCGGCGAGGTGGACGCAGCGGTAGCCGAGGATCAGGGTTTTCCCGGAGCCTGCGACGCCGTGGATCACGCGGTGTCCGCTGCCGAGGTTGCGGGCGAGTTGTTCCTGCTGGAGATCGAGCACGCGCACCAGATCGGGAATGGTTTCCGGCACGGCCTGTCCGCCGCCCTTTTCCTCAAAGTCCGAGAACAAGGTCGACTGCCGGTCGCCGATGCGGATTTCCGGAAACAGGTGCCAGCGGATGCGCTCGATCTGCGGCAGCGTGAGCGGGCGTTTGAAATCGTATTGGAACATGCCCCAGAGACGTTCCTGAAATGCCATGGCATCGACGGACTCCGTCATCTCGTCCTTGCAGATCACCAGGCGGCCGGGGAGGACTAGGTCCTGTTCCTCCTCCGAAAGGGCGGCGTCGAGTTGCCTGCGGGTGATGTTGGTGAGCACCACGCCGTAGCCGTAGGGAAAACAGAGCTTGCCCTGATAGGGTCCGCTGGCTTCACGCAGTTGGGGATCCCCGGCCAGTTTGTTGACGACGGTCATCATGTATTGCCGTGCCTGTTCCAGCGGGTTGGCCACGGTTTTGATCGCACCATCCACAAGGATCCCGGCGGAGACCTTGTCGATCTTGCGGAGGATATCGAGTTTCCAATCCTTCACCTCCAGCAGCAGCAGGCCGCGGGATGGATGCAGGATCAGGAAATCCGGATAATGCCGGGCCGGGCCGATCGGCACATCATACCAGCAGAGATAATCGTCTTCCAGATGGGTCTTCAAACGATCCCCAAACCGGCGCTCGCCCGCCGTGACGGCCTGGCGGGTCCGGTTGAGTGAACTGATCAGTTTGGCCATGAGATCTCTCGTCCGCGTTACTCATCGCAGCCCTCAAGCGGCTGGAAACGGGCGAGACATAACGAATATCCGGAGTCTTATCAAGTTGAAGCGTGCACATCCCGGGACGCGTTCGCGTGGGGGATCCGAATGCAGCGCGGCCGATGGGGACTCAGGACAGCTCCAGCGCAAGATAGGCCTCGACCTCGCGGGAGGGATCGTGGGTGAACGGGGTAAGTCCTGAATGGCACGGGATGAAGCGGCGGAATGGAACGGAGCGCTGGCTTCAGCCGGCAAGCAAGGTCCCGTTCGCCAAAGACTCGCCGACTAAAGTCAGCGCTCCACGGAGCACACCGCCTTCATGAAACGCCGCTTAAATTTGATCACTGGTTTTCAATGATTTGCGGAATCTGACTCTGACAAAAATCGCCTTAATCCCGCACCAATCAGGACTGACCCCGGACATGAAAAGGGTTGCCCGTCAGAACCCATGCATGCACCCGCCAGCCATCTCTGGGGTCAGTCCTCGCATTGTAACATTTTCTCCAATTCCACGATTCGTTTTTTTTTTTTTTTTTCGCGCTTCACATTGCCCACCTGTCGGCTTACAGAACCAGGATGGCCCATGGTCAGGCGTTTGGCAATCCAATCGAAGCCCACCGTTGTCCTGCTCCGTAACAAGGTTGCAAGCAGCGCCTTGCGCTCATCCCCCTTGCGTAATTCTGCCAATCCCTTCGAATCTGTCGGCAATCCCAGATGCGGACCGCAGGTTGCAATCAAACGCTCCGCGTCCAGTTTTCCATAATCCCTGCCGACACACTCCGATGCCCGCCTTTTCCTTGCCTTGACGCCCTTCGCCTTGTCCACCAAGTCGAGAAGTCGGTCGCGGAAGGTGTCCTCGCCGAGATACCAACCCCGCCGCAATGCGTCCAAGGCCCGCTGGTCGATCCCGCCATCGGGATTCGAAGCACGCGCCTCCAACCAATCGACATAGGCACGGCGGCCCCGACCGGTTTCGGCGAGCTGGAAGGACCGCAAGACCCGATCCATCTCCAACCACTCGGGACCCTTGCCTTTGGAATAACATGACAAGCTGCTCCAGCGATACCCACTCAGTTTGCCAAGCTTGCCTCCCGAAAGCCCCGCACGCGCTGCATTGAGATGGATGTAGTCCGCGACGATCCGAAAATAATAGGTATCCGAATCGCTGCTATTGACCGGCACAGCCTTGTAGCGGCCCTGAAAGACATGTCCTTGCCGCCCGCGGGCCCGGTTCCAGCCTTGGCTGAATACACCCAACAACCATTTCATGCCAGCGACGAGATTCGGCTGGGGCGTTTCGAGCAGGAGGTGGAAATGGTTGCCCATAAGCACCCAGGCATGCACCCGCCAGCCACAACTCCCACAAGCCTCTTCCAGCCGCTTCAGGAAAACCATACGATCATCATCAGTTTGAAACACCACCTTTCCCCCATCGCCACGTGCCATGACATGGTACACAGCCCCAGGATACTGGAATCGTATTGGTCTAGCCATGACCCTGCCTACACGTCGCGCCTGCTCCGGTCAAGCTACGATTGTTCTAATGCGGGGACTGACCCCAGAGATAGACTTTACGGGCTCCGCTTCACTCCATTTCTTAATTTCCGCTTCACACTTCGTTTTCACCGCGTCAAGACTTGGAGGAGGTTGATCCCCAAGTGGTTCGTATAAGCCAAGCATATCCAAGCTTCCTACGCTGCGATTGTTAACATATTTATACAAATTTTTTCCCCCTTCTTCCTCAATCAGATCCCTGCTTGGCCACCTGCCGGTCAACGGGTCATAGTAGCGGTAACCGTAATAGTAAAGTCCTGTGACTTGATCCAAGGGCTTCGTGGAGAAGCGATAGGTGAACTGGTTGCTGGTGTCGGTATTGACGACGGTGGTCCCGAAGGGATCGTATTCGAAATGCGCGCTGATGCTGCCGTTTGATGCAAGGTATTCGCTGACGTTGCCGTTGCCGTCGAAGGTTGGGAAGAAGTTGAGAGTTGAGGGTTGATTGTTGATGGTCAGAGAAAGAAGGCCGCCGACTCCACCAGCGCCTTGGAGGGTGCCGGATAGGTCCGTGCCCCAGAGGTAGGAATTTTGAATGTTGAATGTTGAATTTTGGATGGAGTATTCGGCGATGACGTTCCAGGCGTCGTAGATGTAGATCGTTGAAGATGCTGTGGGCGAGACGCCCACACTCCTTGAGATCCTCCTGGATTGGGCGTCGTAGTTGTAGTGGATCGTGTCTTGGCCGATAACGTTGGCGGCGATGAGGCGGTTCTCGGCGTCCCAGACGAGACCGGCGCTGCCGGTGGGGAGCTGGCCGCTGGTCAGGTTGCCGTCGAAGTCGTATTGGTTGAGAGTCGGTGGTTGAGAGTTGAGAGATAGAGAAGGATATTGGTTCAGCGCGTTGGATGTGTAGGTAGTGACCGATGCGGGCGAGACGCCCGCAGTCCCTTGGATACGATTGCCGATGGCGTCGTATTGGTAGGCGCGGTCGAAGGCGTTGTCCGTGCTGTGGTCAGCGCTGGTGACTTGGCCGAGGGAGTCGTAGCCCCAAGCCCAGCTTGGGGTGGCGGGGAAGGCGCTGCCACTGGTGCTGACGTTGGTGCGCTGTCCGAGACCGTTCACGGTGTAATCATAGCGGGAGACGACCGTGGTGCCAGCTTTGTTTTCCTTGGAGGCGAGGACGTTTCGGGTGGGCTCGTAGGTATTGGTGACGGTGTGGGCGGGGCCGGTGACGGTTTCGATGAGGGAAGAGTTGGGGAGATAAGAATAGGAGAAGGTTTGAGGGGACGAGACGTCCCCTCCCCCTATCACCGTGGCGAGGCGGCCGGTGGAGGCGCTGTAGGCGTAGGCGGCTTGGGTTTCGGGTGCCGACGAGACGTCGGCACTCCTTAGGGTGTAGCCGGTGTCGCGGCCGAGGGCGTCTCTTGAACGGTCGAGGACTCGGGTGAAGGCTGGCTGGCCGGGGAGGTTGTAGGTGATGGTTTCCGTGTCCAGCTCGAGGGTGGCGGCGGTGTAGGTGAAGGTGCTGGTTGCCACTCCATTGGTGACGGATTGCTGGCGGCCGAGTTTGTCATGGGTGATGGTGACGTCGGGCGTCGTGTCGCTGTAGTCGTTGGTGGTGAGTTCTCCGGCGCTATTGTAGCCGTAGGTCGTCACCACGCCTCTGGCCCAGGTGCGGGTGAGGAGTTTTCCACCGGGGGTGTAGGTGTAGTCGGTGCCCTTGGTGTCGGCATACTGCTTGCGAGTGAGCTGGTTGCGGGCGTTGTAGGTCCAGGTGGTTTCGTCGTAGTTGGCGGTGTTTTCGTCCGGGGCGAGGGCGAGGTTGGAGCTGCGGAAGGTGCGGAGTTTGTGGAGCTGGCCTTCGGCGGTGTAGAATTTCACTGTGGGGTTGGTCTGGCTGCCGTAGCTGGCTTTTTCCAGACCGGTGGGCCAGTAGGTGGTGTAGGTGACGGAGTTGTCAAAAACCCGGAGTAACGCCCAGCGATTGGCTGACCAATCTTTCGAAGGTTCGTCTTGTAAGACCCAGCAGACGCACCAGCGCGGAAGTATCAAAGCTCACTTGGCGCATCATGCTGGATATCTCGAACGAGACTTCTCTTTGGGGGCAAAAGTACCACCAGAAGCCACGCTCAAACCACAGTTGTGCATGGTCGGATTTTTTCTTCAAGAAGCGGGGGGTTTTGAAACTCGCGATTCCACGAATGCGGGGGCAAGAGTCAAATCAAAATCCTCATTTCATCGAAACTTTCAGATTTTACATAGTCGATGGGCGGGCTCAATGAGGTCCGGGGGCGCAAGATAGCGGATTGGGATCCATGGCTCTGCCCGCACGGGCGAATCCAAGATGATGCATCCGATGCAAAAAGATGATAATTCCACCCTACTGGCGAGGACCCGGGAAACGGTCGGCTGGGATATCTATCAGTTTCCAGGGTTCGTCATCGCGAGATTTTCATCGTCGCGATGGCTTTTACGGCCGAGGAAGCACCAGAACAGGGTGATGTGTGCCGCCACGACGAGGAGGGCGGCGGCAATGGCGATGACGAGCGGGCTCATGGCGGGGGCTCCTTACGGAAGCTCCAGCGCAAGGTAGGCCTCGACCTCGCGGGAGGGATCGTGGGCACGCATCAGGGCCTCGCCGATCAACACGGCGTTCGCACCGGCCTCGAGCACGCGAAGGGCATCCTCGGGAGTCTTGATGCCGCTTTCGGAAACGAGGAGAACCTCATCCGGCACCTCCTCGGCGAGCCGCTCGGTGGTGGCGAGGTCGACCTCGAAGGTCTTGAGGTTCCGGTTGTTGATGCCGATGAGATCGGCGCCGAGTTCGAGCGCGCGTTCCATCTCGCGGAGGTCGTGGACCTCGACGAGCACATCGAGCATGAGCGACTTCGCCTCATCATGAAGGCGGCGGAGCGTGTCGTCATCCAGCGCGGCGACGATGAGAAGAATGGCATCCGCGCCGGAGACCGAAGCCTCGTGGATCTGGACCTCGTGGATGGTGAAGTCCTTGCGAAGGAGCGGGGCGGAGGAGAACTTCGAGATCTGGGTGAGGTAACTGAGCGAGCCCTGGAAGTATTTTTCGTCCGTGAGGATGGAGAGGCAGGAGGCTCCTCCCTCGACATAGCGTTTCGCCTGGCGGACCGGGTCGAAGTTCGGATCGATGAGGCCGACGGAAGGAGAGGCCTTCTTGACCTCGGCAATGACACCGAGGCGGCCGGGACCGCGGTCGATGGCGGCGCGAAAGCCCCCGAAATCGTTGCGCTGGAGGGCGGCGGCGCGGAGGTGCGCGGCACGCGGCATGAGGGCTTCGACTTCGAGGCGCTTGGTGGCGATGATTTCAGCGAGCTTGTCGGACATGGTCTGGAAGAAGAAAGCCAGAGCCCGACGGATAGAACACGGAAAAATTGTAAAATTTGGCTTGCCCACCGATCCGGCAGGTGTAGAAAGCGCCCACGCGTTTCGCGACGCGGGCGTAGCTCAGTGGTAGAGCGCCACCTTGCCAAGGTGGATGTCGTGAGTTCGAATCTCATCGCCCGCTCCATTTTCCCGTTTCCGACAAACCGCTGGTCATCAGCGGTTTTTTCGCGTTCAAGGGGTGCATGTTCGCGTGGTCCAAACTTTCAGCCGCCCAGTGGATCGATGCCTGGGAAGAGCGCTTCGCCGGGAATCCGAATCTGGTCATTGAATACGTGAAGGGCGGCCGCTCGGTGCGGGTCCGTGTGTTCTGCAACACCGAGAAGGAAGCCCGGGAGATCAAGAAGCGCTTTGGCGGGGACATCCGTGCCGTGAAGAAGGCGGATTGGCAGAAGGCACCCGAGCCGCCGCGGCCGGTGAAGGTGCGCGATGTGTTCCTGTTGACCTCGGCGACGGGCAAGGCGGACCTGGCGGAAATCCGGCGTCAACATCCCAAGCGGCAGATCATTTCGATCCCGCCGGAGATGGCCTTTGGCACGGGCGACCATGCGACCACTTCCACGTGTTTGCGGATGCTGGTCGATGTGGCCCGGCGCAGGAAGGGCACCGAGTGGAGTGTGGCGGACCTCGGGGCCGGCACGGGCGTGCTGGCCATCGCCGCGCGCAAGCTCGGATCCGGAGAGACTTTTGCCTGTGACTTCGATCCCTTCGCCGTGGCCACCGCGACCCGCAACGCGGCGCGCAACGGCACCCCGGAGATCATCAACCGCGAGCAGGACGTGCTCAAGTGGAAGCCCCGCAAGAAGGGCTACGACGTGGTGCTGGCGAACATCTTCTCCACCGTTCTCATCCAGGCCTGGCCGGTGATCGCCAAGTCGCTTGCACCGGGCGGCGATCTGATTGTTTCAGGGATCCTTGCCTCGCAGGCGTGGGATGTGTTCACGGCCGCAGCTTCCGAGGGCATCGGCTTCACCCAGGTGGTCCGCAAGGGAAAATGGGTGACCGCACGGGGCGGACACATGAACGATCTGGTCGAGGCCGCGGGCTGACCGTCATTTCTGGCAACGCGGGCACCAATAGGTGGAGCGCTGCGCCATCACCGCATGGCGGATGGGTGTGCCACAGACGCGACAAGGCTCGCCCTTGCGTTCGTAGACGAAGAGCCGCTGGCGGAAATACCCTGGCTCGCCGTCCGAGTTGAGGAAATCCCTCAGGGTGGTGCCCCCCTCGCGGATCGCATCGCCGAGCACCTCGCGGATGCATGCCGTCAGCCGGGCGAGCTTGGGTTTGGAAATCCGGTTGGCTGGCGTCCGCGGCAGGATGCCGGCGCGGAACAAGGCCTCGGATGCGTAGATGTTGCCCACACCGACGACCACCCCGGCATCCATGAGGACCGGTTTGATGGCCGCACTGCGTTTCGCGCAGGCGGTCGCGAGCCCTGCCGGGGTGAAATCCTCGCCAAGCGGTTCCGGCCCGAGGCGGGCAAGCAGCGGATGGGCGGCGGGATCGCCGTGGAGGCGCAGCACCAGCCCGAAGCGGCGTGGATCGTGAAAGCGGAGCTGCCTGCCATTGGAGAGTGTGATGCCCAGGTGATCGTGGGTTTTCCATGGATCCGCCGGGGAAATCACCCGCAGGCTGCCGGACATGCCGAGGTGGATCAGCAGCGTGGTGCCGTCATCGATGGCCAGCAGCAGATACTTCGAGCGGCGGGAAACGCCCGCAAACGTGCGGCCCTCGATCTCCGGAAGATCCTCGGAAACCGGCTGGCGCAGGTCGCGGCGGCGGATGATGACCTCGCGGATGCGGCGGCCGGTCACATGCGGCTCGATGCCGCGGCGGGTGGTTTCAACTTCGGGAAGCTCCGGCATAGCGGTGGATCTAACGGAAAACAAACAGACAGGCGGCGGTGACGTGGCAGGCGCTGCCGGCAAGAACGAACCCATGCCAGATCGCATGGTTGTATGGCACGCGGCGCCACGCGAAGAAAACCACGCCGAGCGAATACGCAAGCCCGCCGGCAACCAGCCAGGCGAGGCCCGCAGCGGGCAGGCGCTGGATCAGCGGCCCGATGGCCAGCACGATGAGCCAGCCCATCACCAGATAGAGGACCGTGGAGATCCGCGAGTCCAGGCCACGGCGGCTGCGCGTCTTGACCCACACGCCCCCTGCGGCCATCGCCCAGACCACCCCGAAGATCGACCAGCCCCAGGGACCGCGGAGCGTGACCAGGGTGAAGGGAGTGTAGGAACCGGCGATGAGCAGGTAAATGCACGCATGGTCGAGAGCCTGGAAGCGCTGTTTCCAAAGGTGAGTGGTGGCGAGGTGATAGAGCGTGGATGAACCGTAGAGCAGCACCAGCGAGATGCCGAAGACCAGGGCGGAGAAGAGCTTGAGCGCGCTGCCTGCGGCAAGCAGCGGCATCACAACCAGCGCGGCGAGGCTGAAGACCAGCCCGAGCGCATGCGTGGCGGAGCTCGCCACCTCCTCACGGTGGGAGTCGCACAGATGCGAGCGTTCCGGTGCGGCGTGATTCATCCCTTCACAGGTCCTTCGCGCCGGGGCCCGGGTTTGTCCAGAGCACAATCCGGCGGATTCCCGCGGCTGGGGCTTGAACTGGCGCGTCCGGGCGTTCAAAGCAGCAGGGTGACCCAGGCCTTCATCCTCGGCGCGGGGCTCGGCACCCGGCTGCGCCCGCTTACCGACCAACTGCCAAAGCCGCTCGTGCCGCTGTTCCACCGCCCGCTCGCCGGCTGGACCTTGCGCGCCTGCATGGATGCGGGGATCCGGCGCTTCGCGATCAATACCCACCATCTGCCCGCGGCATGGGAAGGATTCGCCAGCGAGGGCGCGGACCTTTCGCTGTTCCACGAGCCGGTATTGTTAGATACTGGCGGCGGCCTGGCCAACATCCGCTCATGGGTGGGAGGGGAAAGCCTGCTTATTCACAATGGCGACATCTTCTCGACCCTGGACCTCAAGGCGCTGATCGCCGCGCACCAGGCGTCCGGCCTGCCGGCGACACTGGCGATGCGTTCCGGCGGCGGAGAGAAACGGGTGGCGCTGGACGAGTCGCTCACGCGGGTCACCGACGTGCGCCACCTGCTCGGCGTCTCGAAGGGCACGCACGTTTTCAGCGGGATCTATTGCGTGAATCCGGAGTTTATCGATCTCATTCCGCAGGGCGAGGTGGTCTCGGTCATCCCCGCTTTTGTCGAACTCGCCCAACAGGGGCTCCTCGGTGCCTTGGTGATGGACGAGGGCCACTGGCTGGACCTGGGAGACCGGGCCTCGTACCTCGAAGCGCACCGCACGCTGGCCCTCGACATGGCTATCCACCCGGATGCCATCGTGGAAGACGGAGCAATCGTCGAGGACTCGGTCGTCGGCCCCGGAGCCGTGATCGGGCGCGGGGCCGTGGTCCGCCAATCGGTCGTGTGGCCCGGCTGCCGCGTGGGCCCGGGCGCAGACCTCGCAGACTGCATCGTGTGCTCGTCCGTGCCGGCGACGGGCCGCCATCGGTCGGCCGACCTCTGAACGCAATGGTGAAACGGGCCTGACCATCAGGATTCCTTGTCCTTTTTCCACTTGCCGCTCCAGCGCGCGGACGGTGGAGTGTGCGCCATGCGCCCGGCCTGCGAATGCTTCAGGATCCTCGTTGCCACCTTGTTCGTGGCGATGTGCGCCGCATTCACCGGAGGAGCGGGTGCCCAGCAGGCGCGCGTCAATCTGGCGGACGGCTTCGATTTCCCGGTCGGCAAACCGAATGCCGACGGCTACTACAAGTCGCGTGGTCTCCGCTTGCGTGCGCCGCAGCATTTCGGCGAGGACTGGAATGGCCGCGCAGGAGGTGATTCCGATCTGGGGGACCCGGTCTATGCGATCGCGGATGGCATCGTGACCCTGGCTGCGAATGTCCGCACCGGTTGGGGAAATGTGGTGCTCACCCGCCATGCCTTCCGCGATCCGAAGTCAGGACAGGTGAAGTACATCGACACCCTCAACGGCCACCTCGACAAGATCATGGTCAAAAAAGGCCAGCTCATCAAACGCGGCCAGCAGATCGGGACCATCGGCAGCAACTTCGGCATGTATCCCGCGCACCTGCATTTCGAGATCCGCCATGACATCAGCATCGGCATGTTCCGCAACGACGTGCCCTCGGATCTGACGCACTGGGCGGATCCCACGCAGTTCATCAACCAATACCGCCGCCTCAACCGCGAATGGCGTCCCGTGCCTGTTCCCACCGGCACCTACAAGGACTACAACGGCGAGAAAGGACTCTGAGATGCCCGGCCGGCGCGCAGCGAAGACCTCGTGGCTTACGGTGTTGCTGCTGGGAGCAGCCGTTCTGCTCTGGGTGGCGGAGCAGAGACGCGGAGGCACCGGCCGACCGCAGGCGCCGCGGGTGGAGAAGGCGGAAAACCCGAAACCAGGATCCCCCACCCCATCGGCGGCGGAGCGGAAAGCACGACCCGCTTCCGGAGCTTACGAAATCTATCAGGACTGTGTGCTGGCGGAATACCGCAACAATGATGGAGACAGCTTCAAGGTCCGCCTCAAGGACGGCCGCATCGAGGAGTTCCGCCTGTATTTCGTCGATACGCCGGAAAGCGCGTTCAAGCGGTATCCCGGTGGCGACACCAATCACGAGCGCATCCGCCGACAGGCCGCCGACCTGGGAGGCATCACTCCGGAGCAGGCGGTGGAGACCGGCAAGCGAGCAAAGGCCTACACCCTGGGTCTGCTCGGCGGCCGCCCCTTCACGCTCCACACCTGCTGGGACAGCCCCTATCAGGACCAGCGATACCATGCCTTCGTCGAGGTGATCGACGAAGGCAGGCCGCGCTGGCTGCACGAACTTCTGGTCGAGCGCGGCTTGGTGAGGATCCTGACCAAACCCGCGGATCTGCCCGACGGCACGCCTGCGGAGCGCCACAAGCAGCACCTGCGCGGTTTGGAAACCCGGGCCAGGCAAAGCCGGGTCGGCGCATGGGCCTGGTGAGCAGCCGCCTCACTGGCTCTGTTCTTCCGCCAGCACCCAGAGCCGATAGAAGCGCCGGCTTTCACCAGGCTCCGGAAACAAAGGGATGCTCACGCTTTCCAAGTCCGGAGATCCGGGCAGCGGCGTGCTCACCGCAGCCTCTCCGGGCACTGCGGACCACGGCCCGGCCGGCGAGACCGCGGACTGGATCTGATAGAAAAGCGACGGCGAGTTCAGGTTGCGGATGTGGCGGAAGAACAGGCGCGGTGCCCCGACCCCCGGCTGGCGGACCAGCGCGGGCATCCTCGCCGCGTCCGGGGCGAGAGGATTCATGGCGAACGCATGGGCCAGCAGATTGGGGATCCCATCCCCGTCCGGATCCGCCGCAGGCAGGCGCTGGGCGGCGGGCAGCGCCGCGAAGGCCGGATAAGCGGCCGCCCAGAGATCGTAAGCAGGGACGGCGGCCGTGTTCACCGGGACTTCCGGCGTGTTCGCGGATTCCCCGGCCTCGTTGAAGGCGCGCACCCGGTAGGTGTATGAAGTCGAGGCTGTTAGATCGCCATCGATGAACGAGGTCTCGCCCGCAGGAAGCGTCGCCACCGGCAAGAACGCGGAGGAGCCGCTGCGCCTCTCGATCTTGAATCCGGATTCCTGCGTGGAGGCCGCCGTCCAGCGGAGACGGACCAACGAGGAATCGGCCGCAAGCGCGGAGAACGAGAGCGGCGCGGCGGGAGCCTGCACACCCTGCACACCCTGCACGCCCCAGACCCGGACGAGGGTGAGGGCGAAGCTCTGGCCATCGGTCTTGGCGACGCGCAGATAGCGGAAAGGCAGCGTCTGCGGGATTTCCAGCGTGAGCGTGCCCTTGAATGGCAAGGGGGAAGCCCCCTGACCGCCGAGCGAGGTGTAGGTGGCGAAGGCGGGATCGTTGGAAACACGCACGTCGAAATTCTTGCGATGGATCTCCAGGTCCACGTCCTGACGCGTGACCACCTGCACCCGCTGGATGTGATGCGCCGATGACAGATCGACCTGCCAGAAATGGCTGGCGGTCCCGGTGGATGCCCACAGGGTGGTCAGCAGACCATCGTTTCCCTTCGACGGGGCAAATGAGGCGTTGAAACTCGCGGAGGCGCTGGCGTTCTTGAGGTGGGCCTTGTCGGCAGGCATCGGCGTGGTCACGACATTCGACCATGCGGATGCGCCGCTCGCGTTGATCGCACACACGGCGAAGGCGCGGGATTCCACGCCGTTTCTCACGCCGTTGATGACGTATGAGGTCGCATCGGCCGGCAGCACGGCGATCCGCTGCCAGATGCCGCCCGCGGTGTTTCGGCTCCAGACGTGGTGCGCCGCCTCGTCCGCGGAGGCATCGGTCCACGCAAGGTTGATCCGCGAGGGTGAGGCGACCACGGCATTCAATCCGGCGGGCGCGGCGGGCAGACCATCGGACAGTGCGACCGTGGTGCCGAGCGTGGGAAACACGGCATCAAACCAACGCGCGCCGAGTTGGTCATAGCCGGCCTGGCCCGGATGGATGCCATCGCCGGGCTGATAGAAATTCTCCGCCGGGGTGGCGCCGGTGAGCACGATCGATGCGTTGAGGTCCACCAGCGAGACCCTTCGACCTGCGGCGGCCTGTGCGGCCACGCGGTTGCGGACCTCGGTGTTGTAGGCATTGGCGCTGGCGTTGAGAGCGGCGGCGGACTGGTTGTTCCACGCCTGGGTGATCGGCGGAATCGTCGCAACATGCAGGCGGACCGTCGGCCGCATCGAGGTGATCTGGATGATCAGGTTCTCAAGATTCACCGCGGCGGTGGCCACCGGGACGCCTTGCAGGATGTCATTGGTCCCGGCGAGCAGCAGGACATGGTCCGCCGGCTTGGCGAGGAAGCTCGGCAGCCCGGCAAGGATCTCATCGGTGCGCCATCCGTTGGCGCCGTTGTGATCCGGATCCATGCCCGCAGCGGCGTTGTCGGAAAAATCCCCGATGAAATCCAAGGCAGTGGATTCCGCGGCAAGAAGTTCGCCTAGTTTCCGGCGATAACCACCGGGGATGTCGCCATTCGGGAAATTGATGTCGTTGGTGCCGCGCGTGATCGAATCACCCAGCGGCATGATGCGGACCGCCTGCCCGTGAAGCGGCATGAACAAGCCCGCGAACAGAAACGGCAGCCCGGGCCGGACATACCGGATCCGCAAAGGGCGCTGCGTCCTGAATCGAAGAAACATCATCGGCTGGGGGGGAGAAACACTCGGAACGGCCGCTCACCGTCCCGAAGAAATCTTGATACACGTCATCACGTTATTGTCCAGAACGGGAAATGTTTGGAAAAACCGGAAAACCGTCCATCATGCCGCTGCGATTCATGGCGGACACCCAAGAACACGATCCCGACAAGCCATCCGAGACGGCCTCCGCGCCTCCCGGGCTGAGGCAGGACCTTGCGGTGCTGATGAAGGTGAGGCTCAATTTCTTCGTTCTGGTGACCACCTTTTTCGGGTTCATCCTCGCATCCCGCGGCGCGCCGGTGGACTGGATGAAGCTGCTGCACACGCTGCTGGGAGCAGCGGCGGCGGCCTTCGGATCGGCGGCCTTCAACCAGCTCATGGAGGTGGATCTGGACGCGCGGATGAAGCGCACGGCGGACCGTCCGCTGCCATCACGGCGGATGGACCCGCTGGCGGCCTTCGGCATCGGCTGGGTGCTCTCGGCCATCGGCATCATCCATCTCGCGGTGAAGGTCGGAAACCTCGCCGCCTATCTCACCGCCGCCACCGTGGCGATCTATGTGTTTGTTTACACCCCGCTCAAGCGTGTGAGCTCGACCAACACCCTGGTCGGCGCGATCCCCGGGGCGATCCCGCCGGTGATCGGCTGGGTCGGCGCGGGCGGCCATCTGGGGTGGGAAGCCTGGTTCCTCTTCGGCCTGCTGTTCTTCTGGCAGCTGCCGCATTTCATCGCGATCAACTGGCTCTGCCGCGAGGAATACGAATCCGTGGGCTACCGGATGTGGTCGAACGGCGATCTATCAGGCAGAAAAAGCGGCATACTGTCCGCGTTGTGGGCGCTGGCGCTGGCCTTGTTTTCGTTCATTCCGACATTCCGCGGGTTTTCAGGGCTGTTGTGGACGATCGGTGGCCCGCTGCTGGCGTTTTTCATGATGGGCCTCGCCCTGCGATTCGCGCGGGATGGCGAGCGCACGTCGGCACGCCGGCTGTTTTTCTTCACGCTGCTCTACCTGCCGGTGGCGCTGCTGCTGTTGTTGGTTTCCTGGAAATCCGCGGGATGAAGTCATGAGCCAGGCGATCGTCGAGTCCACCCAGCGCCTCCGCTCCGCCCTTCGCGGCCTGCGCTTCAGCCCGCCTGTGGAGCGGACCTATCACACGCTGGAATACGCGTGGAAACCACACGTGCGATACCTCGAGCGCTTCGGCAAGGGACGCAAGCGTGTGATCTTCCTCGGCATGAATCCGGGCCCCTACGGCATGGCGCAAACCGGCGTACCCTTCGGCGAGATCGCCGCGGTGCGCGACTGGATGGGCATCGAGGAACCCGTGGAGAAACCGGCGGACGAACACCCGAAGCGGCCGGTCGAGGGATTTTCCTGCCCGCGCTCCGAAGTCAGCGGGCGGCGGCTCTGGGGGCTCTTCTCACAGCACTATCCGAAGCCGGAAGCCTTCTTCAAAAACCACTTCGTGCTCAACTACTGCCCGCTGGTGTGGATGAGCGCCACCGGGGCCAATCTCACTCCGGACAAGCTTCCCGCTGCGGAGATGCAGCCGGTGGAGGATGCCTGCCTCGTTCATCTGGCGGAGGTGGTGGACCTGATGAAGCCGGATTTCCTGATCGGGGTGGGTGGGTTCGCCGAGGAGCGGCTGCAGCGCGCCGCAGGCATCACAGCGAGCAAGGCCCGGGTCGGCCGGGTTCTGCATCCCTCACCCGCCTCGCCGGCCGCGAACCGAGGCTGGGCGGAAGCCGCCGAACGGCAGTTGAAGGCGCTGGGCGTCTGGTGAACTCAGAGCAGGGTCTCGCGCAGGCGACGCACCAGGTCCGCATCGTCCTCGCGATCCGCCTCGTCCAGGAGATCGCCGAGGTCCTCCAAAAGGCGCAGCATGATCGTGCCCGGATCGGCCGCACGGCGGAGAACCGCACGTTCCTCGCGGCCCAGGTCCGGGTTTTCCAACAAGGTGGACTGGAGGTGCTGCCGTCCCTCATCGAAGCAATCGATGATCAAGGGATACCCCTCACGGTGGATGCGGCAGAGGAAGTGCTCGGGGAAGTCCACGCCCTCGACATCCAGATCGAGCCTGCGGGCCACCAGGATGAAGACCAGGGCGAGGCCCAGCGGATTGGAGCGGCCGGACTGGATCACCCAGGCCAGGTCGAGATTCGCCGGGTCGTCGATGTTCTCTTCATTTCCGGAAAGCCGGTCCTGCACGAAAAGAAAGACCCGCAGGTCTTCGGAGGAGTTCACCTCGTTTTCGCCCGCTTCTTCGGCAAGGAGGTCGAGCGCGTCGGACAAGGGCTGGCGCATCGAGATGCCATCGTGAAGAAAATCCGAGATCAGGCGCAGCATGGCCTCGAAGCCTTCCCAATCCTCACTCATCGCCGCGGCTCCGCCGGAAGGGACCAGCCACTCGCGCTCCAGCGCCTCACGGCGTGGCGGCCTGAGCATCTCGGTGAGCAGGCGGCGCTCACCACGGCCAAGCTCGCGCGGCAGGGCGGAGAGCCACTCGCTCACGTCGCCGCCAAAACTCCCCAGACGCCCGGCGACCACACGCCGGACTTCAGGCGTGTCGTCATCGAGGAGACGGAGCAGCGCGTCGAGTTCTTCCGGCGCGGGAGGTCGTTGGGAGGAGGGCTGCATGAAGGAGGATCGATCCGTAGGGACTGGCCGCGGCTTAAGGGCGGGTGGGCGGCCGTGGCAAGCTTTTCCCCATGCAAGCGGGCGCTCAGGCCGATGGAAAATCATCCGCGAAGCGGGCCACGTCGCGCAGCAACCTCGCCTGCGGCGCGGCTCTCAGCACCATGCCGTCCAGATACATCAGGCTCTTGATGAATGGAAAGGCCCCGCGCGGGAAGGTGATGCCGCAATGCACCGCCATTTTCACGGTTTCCATCATCTGGTTGGTGAGGCTGGTTTCGGAGACCGTCTTGCCCGCGAAGTCGCGGTAAAGAGCGGCGAACTTCGAGTGAAACTCGGCAAGGCGGGCGGCAGGGAGCGGGTTCATCGAGAGCGCGGCAAGCTCGTCGGCCGCACGCCGGAGATCGCCGCCACCCAGCAGGACGAGCATGCGGAAGATGCCGCGCCCGAATTCCGGCGGGACTTTTTCGATGTTCGCATTGTCGAGAAACCAGAACTGCCCCTCGTGCCAGATCACGTTGCCCGGGTGAAGGTCGCCGTGGAACTCGCCGCGGACGAAAAGATAATAACCGTGGATGCGGAAGAGATCGAGCAGCGCCTCGTAGGGAAGCCCGCCGGAATCCAGCCAGTCCTTGATCGTGCGCCCCTCGACGAAGCCGCTGACGAGAAACCGCTCGTGGCTGTATTGCGGAAAGAACTCGGGAAAATGCAGCTTCGCGAGATGCGGCAGCTCGCCCACTCGCTCGGCAGCAAGAGCCGCGAGCCGCCGGGTGCCTTCGATCTCGCAGGTGAAGTCCATTTCCCGCAGCGTCTGGCGCTCCACGGTCTCCAGCGCGTCCACCGGATCAGCAAGGCGCTCGAGTTTCGGATAGAAAAACAACGAAACCCGCAGCAACTGGCGGAACCTGGCGACGTCGCGCAGGAATGCCTCCCTCGTCTCGCGCTTGGCGAACTTGAGCACGACCTCCCTGCCGTTGGTGAGCGCCCCGCGGTGGACTTGTCCCAGCGAGGCCGCGGCCAGCGGCTTCTCATCGAGCCTCGCCAGATCCGCGCGCAGCGCGGCCGGGGCGAGCTCGTCCCAGCGGCTCTGGAACTCCGCGGCCTCAAGCGGCTTGGTCTTCTGGAGCAGCCCGGAGAGCTCCAGGCACTTCTCCCTGCCTAACAGATCCGAGCGCACCGCATACATCTGGGCGATCTTCACCGCCAGCAGTCCCATCCGCTCGATGGCCGCGGCATCCACCACCGCCGAGGGCGAGAGGATGGAGCGGAACAGGCGGATGAAATCGAGCGGGCTCATGCTTCGCGAAGGTAGCCGGAGGCAAGGTCCACCGGCTGATAGGGAACGCCGAACTGCTCGCAGACGAGATTCGCACTGATGCGGCCGGATTCGTAAATGGTGGGAAGTCCGCTGCCCGGATGGGTGCCACCGCCGACAAGGTAGCAATTCCGGAATCCCTCGTAGCGGTTGTGCGGCCGCAGGAAGAGCATCTGGTCGAGCGTGTGGGCGAGATTGAAGGTGGCGCCGAGATAGACCGAGGAGTTCTGCCAATCTTGCGGAGTGATGATCTTCTTGGCGACGATCCGCTGGCGAAGGTCCTTCATTCCGGTGCGCTGCTCGATGCGCTTGAGCACCTTGTCCGCGTATTCCTCCTTGTGGCTTTCCCAGTCGAAGCCGTTGCGGGCGTTGATCGTGGGCACCAGCACGTAGAGCCCGGATTTCCCGGCGGGAGCCACGTGGGGATCGTTGATGGATGAGTTCCTCACGTAAACCGACATGTCGTCAGAAACACGGCGCTCGCTCTGGATGTCCTCGACGTTGGCCCGGTAGTCATCCGCGAAGAGGATGTGGTGGTGGGGCTCGTCCGGATAGATGGTATCCAGACCGAGATAAAGCATGTAGGTGGAGCAGGAGAACTTGCGTTTGCGCATCCGTTCGTCGCTCTGGTTGTGCTCGCCGAAGAGCCGGGTGGCCGCGTGGCCATAGTCGGCATTGATCACCACGGCGTCCGCACTGATCCGCTCGCCATCCTCCATTTCCGCACCCGTCACCTCGCGGCCGCTGAAGGTGAGGCGCTTGACCGGCGAGGACAACCGCAGCTCGCCGCCGAGCTCGCCGAAGCGGTCCGCCATGGCATGCGAGATCCGGTTGAGCCCGCCCTGCACGTGATAGACACCGAATCGGTATTCGGTGAACGAAAGGATGCTGAACAAGGCCGGGCAATGCCAGGGCGACATGCCGAGATACTTCGCCTGGAAGGTGAAGGCGAGCTTGAGGCGCTCGTCCTTGAAATAGTCCCCAAGCACATCGTGGACGCTGCGTGTGGTGAGCACATCGGGCAGCGCGCGCAGCAGGTTCGGGCTGAGGTAGGAGGCCAGCGTCTGATAGGGCCGCTGCAGGCACGGATAGATCCTGCGGAACTTGCCACCCTGCTCCTTCATGTAGCGGTGGAAACCCTCGCTGCTTCCGGGAAACACGCGCTCGATCTCCCGCTCCATCCGCTCCATGTCGCTGTAGGTGTGCAGCGAGGTGTCCCCCCAGGTCAGGCGGGTCATCGGGTGGAGATCGACGAACTCCAGGTGATCCTCACTCCGGCTGCCGGTCTCCGCGAAGATCTCGTCGAGACAGAATTTCTGATGGAGGAAAGTGGGGCCGACGTCGAACGAGTATCCGTCGAACTTGAGTTCCGAGTTGCGGCCGCCGACGTGTTCGTTTTTCTCCGCCACGGTGACTTTGAAGCCACGGTGGGCGAGGAGCATTCCGGCAGTGAGCCCTCCCGGGCCGGCTCCGACGATGAGGATGTGTTTCTTTTTCCCTTGGGGCATGAATGTTCGGCGATTGACGCGCGACTGTATGCCCTAAACCCGGGAAAGCAAACACCCGCGAACAAATCGGCAAAACCCCGGAAATCGCGGTTTTTCCTGCATGTTTTGCAAGAAACCAGCCATGCAACGGGCCTCTTCGCGAGTGCACGGTCATGAAAGACCCGCCTTCCCCGCCGGGTAGTGCCGGGGTTCCTTTTGATCGATGACGGCCCTTCCGAAAACCCTCCGAGCGCTTCTTGTGAACGCAATCCTTGCCGGCTCGATCGGGCCCGCGGCCATCGCGGCGGCACCCGACCGGCCGAACATCGTTTTCTTTCTGGTGGATGACATGGGCTGGCAGGACAGCTCGGTCCCCTTCCATACCGAGAGCACGCCGTTCAACCGGTTCTTCCACACGCCGTCCATGGAGCGCCTCGCGGCCAGCGGCGTCCGTTTCACCCAGGCCTATTCCTGCGCCGTCTGCACCCCCACCCGGGTCTCGTGGCTCACGGGACTCAACGCCACCAGCCACCACGTCACCAACTGGACGCTCAAAGGCGAAACCTCGCGGAAATCCGCCAGTCTGCTGCCTCCGGATTGGAAACGCGAGGGACTCCAGCCTGGCGATCACCCCACGCTGGCAGGCATCCTCCGGGATTCCGGATACCGGACGATCCATGTCGGCAAAGCCCATTGGGGAGCCGTGGGCACCCCGGGCGCGGATCCGCTGAGGCTGGGCTTCGAGGTGAACATCGCCGGCCACGCCGCAGGAGCCCCCGAAAGCTTCCAGGGGCTCGACCGGTATGGCGAGGGCCGCCCGGGCAAGGAGGTCTGGGCCGTGCCGGGCCTTCAGGAATACAAGGGCAAGGACATCCACCTCACCGACGCCCTCACCCGGGAAGCCTGCCGCGAGATCGAGAAATCCGTCACCGAGCTGCGCAAACCGTTCTTCCTCTACCTCTCCCACTACGCGGTCCACACCCCGCTCCAGCCGCACAAGCCGTGGATCGACCGCTATCAGGACCAAGCCGTCGACCGCTCCGAGAAATGGTATGCATCGATGGTCGAGGGCATGGACGCATCGCTTGGCACGGTGATGGACAAGCTCGTGTCCCTCGGCGTGGCGGCGGACACGCTTGTGGTCTTCTACACCGACAACGGCGGCCTCAGCCATGTGGCGAGAGGCAGGAACATTCTCGGCACCGGACAGGATACCCACAACCTCCCGCTGCGCGAAGGCAAGGGCTCCGCCTACGAGGGTGGCATCCGCGTGCCCGCCATCGTCTCCTGGGCCGCCGTCGCGCCGGACCGCCCACTCCAACAACGCATCCCGGTCTCCCCGGGTTCACGCTGTGCCCGCCCCATCCTCGTCGAGGACCTTTTCCCCGCCTTCCTCGCGTGGAGCGGCGCACGCAAACCCGCGGATCTGGAAATCGACGGCATCGACTTCACGCCAAGCCTCGCCAGCCCCGGCGACTCGCGCCGCGACGCCCCGCTTTTCTGGCATTTCCCCAACGTCTGGACTCCCTACCCCGAAGGTTCCACCACCGGATACCAACCGCACAGCGTGATCCGCTCCGGCGATTGGAAAGCCATCCATTTCTACGAATCCGGCCGCTGGGAACTCTATCACCTCGCCACCGACCTCGGGGAGAAAAACAACCTCGCCCGCCGGGAACCTGCAAAACTCCGCGAGCTTGCCGGGGTTCTGCTTGAGCGACTCACCCGCACCCGTTCGCCGTGGCCCGTCGATCGCGCCACCGGAAAACCCCGCCCCATGCGCCTGCCTCCTACCCCGGATACCCCGTGAAATCCCTGTTCCTGCTCCTCGCCTCCACCCTGCTCGCCTCCGCGGCGGAGAAACCCAACGTCCTCGTCCTGTTCTCCGATGACGCGGGCTACGCGGACTTCGGCTTCCAGGCCCATGCGGATCCAGCTCTGGCCGCGCTCACCCCCAACCTCACCCGCCTTGCCCGGGAAGGAGCCGTGTTCCGCCAGGCCTACGTCACCGGTGCGGTCTGCTCGCCCTCCCGCGCAGGGGCCCTCACCGGGCGCTACCAGCAACGCTTCGGCCACGAGAAAAACATCCCCGCCGGCTACATGAAAGGCGGACTGCCGCTCCAGGAACGCCTCGCCGGAGATCGACTCAAACCGCTCGGATACCGCACCGGCCTCATCGGCAAGTGGCACCTCGGTTATCCGCAGGCCTACCAACCCGCGCAGCGCGGATTCGATCACTTTTTCGGCCTGCTCCAGGGCTCTCGCCCGTATTTCCCGCTCAAGAAAATCCAGCCGCACACCAGCTTCTTCAACGACGGTAAGCCCACCCCGGAGGCCGGTTACACCACCGACCGCATCGGTGACGGAGCCTGCGCCTTCATCGAGGCGAACAAGGACCATCCGTTCTTCCTCTTTGTCTCCTTCACCGCCCCGCACGGACCGCTTCAGGCGAAGCCCGAATTGCTGGAAAAACTCAAACACATCCCCGAAGGCAAACGCCGGAAATACGCCGCACTCGTCGCCAACCTCGATGAAAACTGCGGCAGGATCCTCGCCCGGCTCGACTCGCTCCAACTCACCGGCAAGACCCTCGTCGTCTTCTCCAACGACAACGGCGGCCAGACACTCACCGGAGCCCTCAACACCCCCCTGCGCGGCCACAAGGGCCAGCTCACCGAGGGCGGCATCCGCGTGCCCATGGCCATGCGCCTCCCCGGCACCATCCCGCCAGGTCTCAGCATCGACACCCCGGTCATCACGCTCGACTGGCTGCCCACCTTCCTCGAACTCGCCGGCTCCAAGCCCGATTCCGCCTGGAAAACCGACGGCCTCAGCCTGCTCCCGCTGCTCACCGGCAAACCCGGCAATTTCCCCACACGCTGCCTCCACTGGCGCACCCAGGGCGATCAAGGACCCATCGCCATCCGCGAGGGCGATTGGAAACTCATCCTCCGCGTCCCCTCCCCCAAGGCCGGACCCCAGCTCTATCAGCTCAAGAACGACGTCCACGAATCCAAAAACCTCGCCGCCACCCACCCGGAAAAACTCAAGGATCTCCAGGCCAAATCCGACGCCTGGGAAGCCACCCTCGCCCGACCGCTCTGGTAAGACCCGGTTTTCAAGCCCTGCCGCCAAATTTCCGGTGGACAATCCCCGCTCGGGGCGATAATCGTCCGCTCCCCGCTGCGCGGGGCCTGGATCTGGCAGAGTAGCTCAGGGGTAGAGCAGAGGACTCATAAGCCTTTGGTCGGCGGTTCAAATCCGCCCTCTGCTACCAGATCCTCCCTTGGAACTTCCGAAGTCATCCGGATTTCCGCCCACCCCGTCCCATGCCTGCGGCGGCGGCGAACAGCACGAGGCCGCCGGTGAAACACAGCGCCTGCCAGAACAGCGCACGTTGGAACGCCGGGCCATTGCCGGAACCGAGCCCGGACAAAAGCAGGGAAAACACCAGAGACGCCGTGCCATAGCCGAGGTTGAACACCAGGCCCTTGACGGAAAGCAAGGTGGCGCGCTGCTCGGAGGATGCCACGCTGTGAAGGAAGCGGCTCACCGTGAAGCCGATGTATCCCAACAGCGTCATGAGCAGGATGGCGGGCAACAGCCCGAACCAAGGCCAGGCCGGAACCAGCGCGAACAGCCCGATCGCGGCCGCCACGCCGCCGACGACCAGCGAGGCATTGGTCGAAAGGCGCTGGTTCACCCGGGCGGCGATGCCCGGGACGAACCAGTTCCCCACGGCGATCACCGAACCAATCATGCCAAAGGCCCAACCCGGAATCTGGATGAGCCGGTAATACTGGCTGATAAGCGTGGCGAAATTGCGCGTGACGGCATCGATGAGCACCGCGCCGCACAGCACCAGCGCGATGTGCCGGGTGGTGAAGGCGAAGACCGCCGTGCGCAGCGTGAGATGGAAGGCCGCGGCACAGCGGCCACGCATGGGCTCCGGGCGCGGCCGGGTTTCCTCAAAACGCAACGCGATGCAAAGGCAGGCGACCCCTTGCAGGAACACCAGCGCGACCGGCAGGCGGTGGGCGACTTCGACAGGCACTTGCAGGGAATCCCCCACCCTCGCGTTCCACCAGGATGGATCATAGAGCAGGCCACCCAGGGTCATCGCGATCAGGAAAGCCGCCGAGCGCCAGCGCATGGTGGTGGCCAGCACTTCGTCCCACGCCGCCTGCCGCCCTTCTTCAGGCAGCGCATCGTAAGCGATGGCCTCGTCCGCACCGCTGGCAGCGGCTTCCGAGGTACCGGAAAGGATGCGGTTCACCAGACACAACGCGAAGAGCAGCCATCCGCCGTCCTTCGGGGCCATCAGAAGCACACCCATTTCCAACACCATCAGCGCGGCGGAAAACACAAGCAGGCGCTTCCTCCCGATGGTGTCCGCCAGCGCGCCGGACGGCACCTCCAGCAGGAAAATCGCCGCAGCCCAGGCGGCGTTGAGCATCACATACTGGTCCAGCGTGAGACCGAGGTCGGTGAACAACACGGCCAGCACCGGGTAATAGGCCCGCGCGTTGTAACAAATCGTGAAAAACACGAAAAGCCGCGGATTGCGCCATGCGAAGGGGCCGCTGCGTCGGAGAAGGGATGGCACACGCCGGGTCTCTCATGCCGCAGGCCGCGTGGCAAGCGGGCAGGGCGGGCGCAGCGGATTTGCTTTTCATCCCGGACTGCGCGGCCACACTTCCCCATGGCTCAAAAATCCCTGTCCTGCCCATCCTGCCAAACCACCTTGAACTACGCCGGAAGCAAGCGTTTCCACGAAGGCACCCGCTGGGGTCTGTTAGGCGATCTCGGCGAGTTGTTTGTGAACAAGGAGACCTTCGACGTCTATTACTGCCCCGGCTGTGGCAAGGTGGAGTTCTATGTGGACGGCATCGGCGAGGACCAACGGCCGCACTGAATCACGCGCGTGGCTCAGGCGAGGATGTCCTTCACGATCTTCGCCGGCTCCACGCCGGTGAGGCGCTGGTCGAGCCCCTGGAACTTGAAGCTCAGCCTCTCGTGATCGACTCCTAACAGATGCAGGATCGTCGCGTTGAGGTCGCGGATGTGCATGGGGTCCTTGACAACGTTGTAGGAGAAGTCATCGGTCTCGCCATAAACCGCCCCGCGTTTCACTCCGCCGCCGGCCATCCACATCGAGAAGCAGCGCGGGTGGTGGTCGCGGCCGTAGTTGGTCTCCGTGAGTCCTCCCTGCGAATAGACCGTGCGTCCGAACTCGCCGCCCCAGACGACGAGCGTGTCGTCCAGCAGCCCGCGTTGCTTGAGATCGGCGATGAGCGCGGCGGTGGGCCGGTCCACATCCTCGCAGAGGATCTTCATGCGGTTCGGAAGGTCGCCGTGGGTGTCCCATCCGCGATGGAAGACCTGGGTGAAGCGCACCCCGCGCTCGGCGAGGCGGCGGGCCATGAGACAGTTGTAGGCGTAGGTTCCGGGTTCCTTGGCCTTGGGTCCGTACATGTCCCAGATCGACTGCGGTTCATCGGACAGGTCCGTGAGTTCCGGCACGGAGGTCTGCATGCGGAAGGCCATCTCGTATTGGGCGATGCGGGCGTTGGTTTCCGGATCGCCGATGCGGTCGTGCAGGTCGCGGTTGATCTCGTTGACCCCATCGATCATGGCGCGGCGGATTTCCGATGGGACGCCCTTGGGGTTCGAGAGGTGGATGACGGGATCGCCCCCGGAGCGCAGGGCGACGCCGGCGTGTTCGGGAGAGAGGAAACCCGCGGACCAGAGGCGCGAGGAAAGCGCCTGGATGTTGGAGAAGAGCGGGAGCTTGGAAGTGAGCACGACGAAGGTGGGCAGGTCTTCGTTCACCGAGCCGAGGCCGTAGGAGATCCACGAGCCGATCGAGGGTTTGCCCGGCACCATGTTGCCGGAGTTGATGAGCAGGATGGCGGGCTCGTGGTTGATGGCATCGGTGTGCAGCGAGCGCAGCACGGCGAATTCATCCGCCACCTTCGCCGTGTGGGGAAACAGATCGCTCACCCAGTGGCCAGCCTGGCCGTGTTGTTGGAACTTGAAGATCGAGGGGGCGATGGGGAAGCGCGTCTGCGAGGCCGTCATGCCGGTGAGCACCTGGCCACCGCGAACGGACTCCGGGAGATCCTGGTCGAAGCGTTTCGCCAGTTCCGGCTTGTAGTCCCACGTTTCGATCTGCGAGGGAGCCCCAGCCATGAACAGATAGATCGCCCGCTTCGCCTTGGGGGCGTAATGCGGCAGCAGCGCCGCCTGCGGTGGGGAGGCGGCCGCGGAACCGCGGGAAAAGAGGCTGGCAAGTCCAGCCCAGGCGAGCGACTTGCCGGCCCGGGTGAGGAACTGGCGGCGCGAGGCCAGGGTGGCCCACTCGGCCTTGAGCGAGTCCGGCACCGGAAGATCGAGGACCGAAGGGCCTTCTCCGCAGTGGTCGGAGCAGAGGTGCTTCATGGGATCGTGATTCATGGTGGAGGATGGGGTTCCGGCTTGGAGCAGGTTATTTGGTGAGGGTTTCGTCGAGATTGAGGAACTGATTGGCGACCATCGCCCAGGTGGCGATGTCCACCGGGTCCATGGCGGGGTCCGCCGGTGATTCGCCATTGGTGAGGAGCGCGCGGGCATCCTCGGGCTTGGCTTTGTAGTGCTCCGCGAAGCGCTTGTGCGAATCCATCAGCAGGGATTTCTCACGCGCTTGCAGCGGACGGGAGATCAGGGTGAGTGCCATGAAATCGAGGCGCTGTTCGGCCGCGGACGCCTCGCGGATCGCACGTTCCGCCAGCTTGCGTGCAGCTTCGAAGAACTGCGGATCGTTCATGCTGACAAGAGCCTGGAGCGGCGTGTTGGTGCGGGCGCGGCGAACACAAACGACCTCGCGTGCCTGCGCATCGAAGGTTTCCAGCGAGGGCGGCGGGGCGAAGCGTTTCCAGAAGGTGTAGAGCGAGCGGCGGTAGAGCGCCTCACCGGATTCCTGCTTGTATTTGAGCGTGTTGGATTCCGGCATGGAAACCGCCTCCCAGATGCCGGGCGGCTGATAGGGTTTCACGGGCGGGCCGCCGGTTTTGTTGACAAGCAGCCCGGAGGCTTGCAGGGCGGTATCACGCAGGACCTCGGCATCCATGCGGAATCGTGGACCTCTCGATAGCAGGCGGTTCGAAGGATCCGCGGCAAGGCGGTCCTGAGTGACCTCGCGGCTCTGGCGGTAGGCGTGCGAAGTGAGCATGAGCTGATAGATATGCCTCAGGTTCCAACCGGACTCACGGAACTCGACGGCGAGCCAATCGAGCAGTTCCGGATGGCTGGGCCTGGCACCCATGATGCCGAAGTCATCGGTGGTTTCCACCAGCGCGGTGCCAAAGACCTCCTGCCACATCCGGTTGACCGTGACGCGGGCGAAAAGCGGGTTCTCCGCGGAAAACAACCACTCGGCAAGATCGAGGCGGGAGGTTCCCGGTGCGGCGAGCTTGAGGAACGAAGGCGTGGCGGGAGTGACCATCTCACGGCGCGCGGTGTAGACGCCGCGATCCAGAATCCAGGCATGGCCCAGGGATTCGCGCTCGGTGGCAATCATCACCGGCGCGCCACCCTTGCCGGCTTCTTCGATGCGGCGGTCCAGATCGGCAATGGCGGCACGGAGCTTTCCGGCCTCGGGATCGCGACCCACGAAGAAACGCTCAAGCACGTTGAAGCGGTCGATGGCCGACCAGGCGGCGGGGTCGGCAGCGGTGGCGACCACCTCTGCGGCGCGGTCCTCGAAGGGAAGTCGTGCGAATTCAGCATCGCTCAACGCGCGGCGGTAGAGGCGAAGATCCTGGAACGAGGTCTCCCGCAAGAGCGCCTGGTTGTTGTGGCGGCGTCCAAGCTGGAAGGGCAGCGCGTTGCGGATGGTCTGCCCGGCCTGGAGCGAATCGTTGGTCACCGAAGCAGCCCGCGGCTGGCCGTTGACGAAGAGTTTCAAGCCTTTGGCGCTACGGGATCCATCGTAGGCGAAACCGACGTGGACCCACTCGCCGCGCGGGATGCCGGGAGCTTCGACGCGGAGGGCGTGCTGCGGCCATTGGTGGATGATGTGAACGACGAGCTTGTCCCCATCGATGAAGACATCCCAGCCGCGGTGGGCGAGATCATCGGGCCCGCCCATGCGCGAGAGGATCGCGCCATTGCCGGTGGTGGCGTTGCCGGTCTTCATGCGCAGGTTGATCCAGGAGCCGGCGGAAAACCCGTGGTCCGCCTCGAAGTCGCCCTGGTCCGGCAGGACGAGCTCTCCGGCGATGTCGATGCGGGCCGCGGGCCAGAGCCAGACGGACTCGCCCCAGACAAGCGGGTTGGTGGTGGCTTTGTAGGCCGGTGTTTTCGCCCCGGGCGCGGAGTTCTTCACCACATCGCCCTTGCCTTCGTCGAAGCGGAGGCGGAGCTCCAAAGCCTCGGCGGGCACGGCGGCGGGTTTGTTGCCGGAGCGCAGCCATTCGCCAAAGCGGGCCGCGGCCGATCTACGAAGGGCATCGTACTTCGCCGCCTCTGCCGAGCGACTGGCGACCAGCGCGTCAAGCGCGGCCTTCGCCTGTCCTTCGGGCACGTTCAGAATCGGCCGTGTGTCCGCACGATTTTCGTCCCAGGGCTTCTCCGAGGTGTTGTTGAAGAACGCGGCGAGCGAATAGAAATCCTTCTGCGATACCGGATCGAACTTGTGGTCGTGGCAGGCGGCACAGCCCACGGTCAGCCCCAGGAAGGCGGCCCCGAAGGCCTCGGCGCGGTCGCGGGTGTTGTTGGCGTGGATTTCCTCGGGAATGGTACCGCCTTCGTTGGTGGAGACGTTGCAACGGATGTAGCCGGTGGCGATCCACTCATCGGCGGATTTCGCGGGGATCTGATCGCCCGCGAGCTGCTCGCGGACGAAGGCGTCGTAGCGTTTGTTCGCGGCGAAGGAGCGGATGACGTAGTCGCGATAGGGCCAGATGGCGCGGGCATTGTCGAAGTGCAGACCGTGGGTATCCGCATATCGGGCGTAATCGAGCCAATAGCGGGTCCGGTGCTCCGCGTAGGCAGAGGAGGAGAAGAGCTTGTCCAGGTAGGCAAGGTAGGCCTCGTCGCTCGGGTTCTTTGCAAAGGCCTCGACATCGGCGGCGGCGGGCAGCAACCCGGTGAGATCCAGAGCCGCACGCCGGATCAGCGAACGGGGATCATCGGGCGGGGATGGCGTGAGGTTCTTTTCGGTGAGCTTTGCCTGGATGAAGGAGTCGATCGGATTGCGGACACTCTCCGCGTGGGCGGCGGGCGGCACTGGCGGTTTCCTGGGCGGAATGAAGGACCAGTGTTCCTCGTATTCCGCGCCCTGCTCGATCCAGCGCTCGACGATGGCGATCTGGTCCGGAGTGAGTTTCTTGTGGGACTTCGGCGGAGGCATGATGAGGTCCGGATCCTGGGTCTTCATCAGCTTGACGAGCATCGACTCCTCCGGTTTGCCCTTCACGATCACGGTGGAACCGTCCTCGCGGGGCTGGAAGGCGAATTCAGGACGGTCAAATCTCAGTGGCGCCTTCTTGGGCTCACGGGTCCCGGAGTCCGGGCCGTGGCAATGATAGCAGTTCTCCGAGAGGATCGGCTGGATGTGCGTGTTGAACGAAAGCCGCCCGGACTCGGCAGGCGATGCGGACGTCCGGGCCTTTTCCGCAGAGGACTCCGCGGAAGGCTTGCACGACGCGCCCAGCAGGGCGGCGAGGGACGGGACGAGGATGACAAGGGCTTTTCTCATGTTCCGAAGCACGCTGAAAACGGAGCGTTGACCTCACACTCTTACACCAATCGCACGGATCGACAACCCGGGCGGAACCGTGTTCGCGGGAGCGCCACCGCATCAGATGCGGTAGTAGTCCTCCCAGCCCTTGCGAGGAGCCGGGGCGAGCAGGGCGTTTGCCTCGGGACGGTTGGTGATGCGGCCCGTCGCGGGGTCGAACTCGATTTTACCGCCAAGCCTCTGGGCGATCACGCCTAACAGAAAGACCTGCGAGAGCGGGGCGGCCACCGCCATGGAGGACTTGCACTCCATCTCGCCACGGCAGCCTTTGACGAAATTGACGAAGTGGCTGCGAGTCTCATCGGACTTGTAGTCCGGCAGTGTCGCTTTCATCTCCGCAGCCTTGGCGGCGGGGACGATGGACAGGGTCTTCTCATGGGTCGTGCCGGTAAGCACGAGGTCCTTGGAGTAGAGGATCTTGCCATTGGCCGGGAGCTTCATGCCGGCCATTTCCGGAGGAAGCGGCGGCGCGTTTTTCACCCCGTCCCGCCAGGTCACTTCGCAGGGCGGCATCGCTCCGCGGGCGGGGAAGGAAAAGCGGATGGTGGATGCCATCGGGAAGATCTCCCTGCGGCGGCCTTCAAGTTGCAGGGCCTCGACGGAGGTGGGCAGGCCGAGCTTGAGGAAGCGGTGGCAGGTATCGAGAATGTGCGGACCCCAATCGCCAAAGGCGCCGTTGCCGTATTCGAACCAGCTGCGCCAGTTGCCAGGATGGAGGTATTTGCTGAATGGCTTCTCCACGGCAGGGCCGGTCCAGACATCCCAATCGATGCCACCCGGAAGGCTCTCACCGGTTTGGAATCCATCGAACTTCCAAGGATGCCAGCGACGCGCGCTGTTCATGAAGGCATCAATGCGGGTGACGTCGCGGATGATGCCGGCCTCGGTCCAGGCCTTGAACTGATAGAAGTTGTCGCCCGAGTGTCCCTGGTTTCCCATCTGCGCGGCAACCTTGAACTTCCTTTCCGCAGCCATCAGCAACTCGCACTCCTGGAACGTGTGGGCGAGCGGCTTTTCGACGTAGAAATGCTTGCCCAGCGAGGCCGCATGCATGCAGACCGGAAAATGGGTGTGATCGGGGGTGCCAACGCAGACCGCATCGATGTCCTTTGCCATGCGATCGAACATTTTGCGGAAGTCCTGGAAGAACGGGACGCCCGGATGCTCCTTGCGGAGCTTCGCGCCCTGTTTCTCATCCACATCGCAGAATGCGGCGATGTGGACCATGCCGGTCTTGATGAACGAACGGGTGATCTCCTCGGCGCGCTGGCCGATGCCGACAAAGGCCATGCGGACCTTCTGCCCGTCCGGCGCGGCGTGGCTGCGGGCGAGCGGCAAGGCCGCGGCGGCGGCCAGTGAGGTTCCAAGAAATCGGCGACGGTCGAGGGTTTTCATGGACACCCTAAACCCACGGAAAATGGCGGATCTTTCAAGCGCACTCAGGGAGCGGCAACCTCCAGCGTGAGAAACCGCCGGCCGCCCGGACCGGCCATCGGAATCGATGCGGTGCGGAGTTCGTAGCTGCCGAGATCCTGAATGGTCTCCGAAACCCCGGCGGCGCTCCAGGTGCCTTGCAGGAGATCATCGCTCCACTTGACCACCCCGGCCACTCCGGTGGTGCCCTTCGCACGGCGGTAAGTCATCGAAAGCACTCCGCCTTGGGCCGTGGAGGCGGTCACGACGGGACCATCCACGAGGCTTGGATTCAGGCCTGCGAAATACTCCATCAGATTGACGAAACCATCTCCATCGGGGTCGCCCTTTTCCGAAGGATCGGAAAGTCCGCTGAAGGATGCGATCCAATCCGCATAGGCAGGGGGCGTGACCGTGAGTGTCCCGGCGACGAAATCGAAATCGTAGTTCGCGGGATCGAAGCTTCCGCCCGTCGGCGCGGAGGGGGTGATGGTGTAGGTCCCGGGTGGATCGTTCGCCGCCAAGCCACCGGAGGCGGTGAGCGTCACCGTCCCGATGGTTTCCGATCCGACAAGCCCGCTCGCCGCGAAGGCCGTCTGACCCGTGCCGAGGGTGAGGACGGAACCGAAGGTCTTGCTGCGGTTGTCCGCGGTGATCGTGGCGATCTTCGGTGCGACATTGCTCGGCACGGTGGGCACGCTCACCGCGAGCGCACCGACACTGGTGCACACCACGTCCCCGGAATAGCCGCCTGCACTCACGCCCGCAGCGAGGCGCACATGGATGGGCGTGGAGGCGATGCTTCCAGTGCCCGCCACCGTCAGCGATGGCGCGTAGCCCGAAGTGCCGGCCGGGTCTTGCGAAACCTCGAAACCGGCGGGCGCGGTGACGACAATGCCTGCTGTTAGATTGGACCCGGAGACTGAGAACGACGAGGGCGATGCCGATGGCGAGCCATAGACCGAAGGCACGGCGGCAAGCGCGCCCGTAGTGGAAACGACCGGAGTGACTGTGACAGGAATGCCGGTGAGAACCACGTCATCCACACGAAACTGGGCGGAGGTGCTGGTCTGGCGGAAGCGGATGCGCAGATTCGGCGTGGATGGGATGGTGCCGGTGGGTGTGACCTTCAACC
Source organism: Verrucomicrobiaceae bacterium (assembly GCA_027486655.1). Classification (GTDB taxonomy): domain Bacteria; phylum Verrucomicrobiota; class Verrucomicrobiia; order Verrucomicrobiales; family Akkermansiaceae; genus Luteolibacter. Next base: position 125,173 of record JAIXOR010000003.1, read on the forward strand.
ACGTGGTGGTCCCGCTGCCAGTGGGACGGGTGTAGGTGAGCGGCGTGTAAGTGGTGCCATCGGTGCTCGTTTCAATCACCAGTTCGTTGCTGGAGGCGGTGGTCGCTTTGTAGTGCCCCACGCTGAGCGAAAGTCCGGAGTGACCGGAGGTGTTGATGCCGCTGATCTGATAGAAGATCGTCGATCCTGTGGCGAGGAACACATTTCCGCTGCCGGATGCACCGGCGTATCCACTGGACGGCTGGGTGTTTCTGACATCCCCGGTGCCGGTGAAGGTGTATCCGGAGTTCTGGAACGAGTGGGTGGCGATGGGGGTGGTTGCTGTAGGCGTCCCCATGTTTTCCGAGAAGAGCGTGACGGGAGTGGCGCTTGTGGGATTGATGGTGATCTGGAGGACGGCGGTTCCGGTTCCGGCGGTGTTGGTGGCGGAGATCGTGACGCTGGTGGTGCCCGCCGCAGTGGGCACGCCGCTGATCAAGCCGGTGGAAGGGTTCACCGTGAGGCCGGAAGGAAGGGTGGCGGCACCGAACGAAGTCGGCACATTCGCCGCAGTGATCTGATAGGTGAATGCGAGGCCCACGGTGCCGGTGGCGGTGGTGGTGCTGGTAATGACGGGGGCCACCGGCGGACCTGTGGAGGTGTTGCGTGGATTCGGGGAAGCAGCGGCAAAGTCCGCGGAGTTGTTTCCGGTATCGGTCGCTCCGCCCCCCGCGCGGAAGATCGCGGTGGTGGTGGAGGGTGAGGGTGCCGGGCTGCCTTCAGAGGCATTGGCCGTTCCATAGCCGACGAAATCCTGCAAGCCACTGGCTCCTGCCGGTGAGGCCCCGCTGATGGGCGTGGTGGAACTGCGCAGGGCCACTTTCCCGGAGGTTGCGGCCATCGCGATGTTGGCCGTGGCATCCGGAGCGGGGATGACCGCTCCAGAGGTCCCGCTTCCGAGCCCGACAAGGTAATAGGCCCCGGGAGCGATGGATCCGCTCAAGAACGCGGCCGCCCAGGTGACGCCGGTGGAGGATGCATACTGGACCGACCAACCCGTTAGATTCACCGCGGAGGAACTGCGGTTGTAGAGCTCCACATAGTCCTGGCGGTAGGCAGCCCCGGTGTTCCCTCCCGCACCGTAAACCTGGCTAATCAACACGGGAGACTCGACCACGGTGAAATCGGAACTGCTGGTGCCCGTGCCGAAGGAATTCACCACGGTGATCGGCCCGGTGGTGGCGAGAGCCGGGACCGTGAAAGTGATCTCCGTGAGGGAAACCACCGTGAATGCCGTGTCCACCCCGTTGATCCTCACCGCCGTGACTCCAGCGAAGTTGGATCCGGAAACCACGACCGCGGCACCGGTCTGGCCGCTTCCGGGTGTGAACGAGGTGACAACCGGCACACCGGATCCGGCAAGCACCGTCACCGACCGGGCGGCGGAGGTGGAGGTGGCGCCCTCAGCATCGGTGGCCCTGGCCGTGATCTGATAGACGCCTGCCGCGGCGGGAGTCCAGCTCAACGCATACGGAGCGTCCGCATCCACGCCGAGCGAGTTGGTACCTTCGAAGAACTCGACCTGGGCGACCGAGCCCGGAGCCGATCCGATGGCAAGATCGGTGGCGGTGGCCCCGAGGGCCACCGGAGATCCCGCCAGCACGATTGTTCCTTCGGCGGGCGAAGTCAGCGATACGGAGGGTGGCGGATTGGTTTCGACGGAGGTGCCGCCGGTGACCACCAGCGAATAGGGCTGGGCGGCATTGGTTAGATTGCCATCCAGCGAGACGGTGACGGTGTAATCCCCAGCCTGGGTGGGGGCGGAGATGAGGACCTGCTCGACGTTGTCCACATTGTTCTTTCCTCTAACAGCCAAGGCGGACATCGAGGCCGTGGACCATGTCCCCACGAAGGGCATCACGAAGGGCATGACGACGGTCGTCCCATCCGGAGCGGTGATTTTCGCATCCAGATTGTGGACCAGATTGGGCACCCGGCTGTCCGTGCCGGTCTGGACGGCGCCGGCGGGATCCGTCCAGCAGAGCGTGGCGCGGATGGGACTGACACCATCCCAGGTGAAGGTGTGGTTGCGGGAGGTGACCGAGGAGGTGAGCGTGTTTTCAATGATCTTGGGCGCTGCGAGGCTCGCCTTGTGGGCAAGCAGGGTGTCGGCAGCGGCCTTCACATGGATGAGGCCCCAGCCGTAGGTGTAGTCGGGGCCAGGATTGCCGAGATCATCGGCGGTGTGAATGAGCAGGGACTTGAGGGTGCTGGCACGCATCCGCTGCCCGGAGAACTCGCGGCCGTAGAGTTGTTGAATGAGGGCCGCGGAGCCCATCGCACCGGGAGTGGCCATGCTGGTGCCGTCGTAGGTGCCGTCATAGGCGGCATTGCCGGTGGCGATCGAGGAATAGACCCCGATGCCATTGGCGACGAGGTCCGGCTTGATGCGACCGTCGTCACAGGGGCCGAGACTCGAAAAGTAGGCGATGACACCAGCGGCAGGAGCACGGACACCTGCGGCGACGGCATCATCGACCGCGCCGATCGTCATGATGTTCTTGGCGAGGCCGCTGAAGGTGATGGACTGGAAGCCATTGCGGGCGGTGAGGAGATCCTGTTCATTTCCCGCGGCCCAGAATGGAAGGTAGTAGGGCAGGCTGGCGGCAACCGCGTCCACGCTGGAGGCCTCGGTTTCATAGACGCCCATGTCTGCGGTGGTGGCATCGAATCCGTAGGAATGGTTCGAGAGCGGGATGCGGGTGGTGTCCCCCGCCGTGGCGGCGCCGGCTGCGGTCATTTCCGCATAGTCCTCGTTCCAATCGTAGGAATCGATCGACACCTGCGGGGCCATGCCCTTGGCGCTGGCATCGACACCGGAAGCCCCGATGGTGCCTGCGACGTGGGTGGCGTGATCGTCGAGCGCGGCGGTTGCATCCTGAAGGGTGACCCTGCCAGTGAGTTCCCGATGGGTGCTTCGCACCGATCCTCCGTCCCAGACGCCCACTTTGACACCGGATCCGGTGAGCGAATACGGCGAAGGCACGAGCAGGTTCGCCCCGGTGGAAATGGCGGCGTTGAGATTGCGGGCTGTGCGATAGAGCGGTTGATCGCCACGGATGTCGTGCAGCGTGGAGAAGCCTTTGCCGGGGCCTTCCTTGTGGAGCGGGATGCCCAGTTCGGCGGCGCGGGCCTCGACCGCCGCTTTTTGGTCCCTTTCGAGCCGTCGGATCTCCGCCTCCACCCTCGCCCTCGTCGCGGGGTCACTCATGTCCGCACCGCGGAGGATGCCGGCGATGGTTCTTCCACCTCCAGCCGCAACGCGCACGGATGGCCTCGCCGCGGGCGATGGCTCGCGGGGCTCGGATTTCAATCCCACGGGAAGCAAGCCGGAAGGAAGGTCCTCAGGATCCGCCGGGACGGAAACCCCGGTGCGTTCATCCCTCCGCAAACGACTCGTTGAATGAGGGCCCGGATGTCCCGATGGCTCCTCCGAATCCCCCCCAACAAACACCGCCTCGGCCGCCGCGGACAACTCCCCTGCTGCGGACCCGGCACGCGAGGCAACCGGATGCAAATGCCCCGGTGTTGCCCTCCGGAGATCGTGATTGGCAAGGATCGCAATGAAGACCAGCAACGCGGCGGCGAAGGACAGACGAATCGTAAACTTGCTCATGGTGGGGGACGGGATGGGCATGACAAAACCCCATCCGGCATCCAAGGAGCGGAGTGGGGCGATTTCGAAACAAACGGGAGGCGATTCAGCGGGAACGCACCCGCTGCCAATCCTCTTCGGTCAGACAGCAGGGATCTGCGGCGACCAAATGGCCGTCCGCCACCTCCGTGAGAGCAAGTTCCATGCCAACGGTCTCCTCGTAGCGGGCATGGCCGATGCGGTGGCCGAAGGCGCTTCCCTTCGGCGGGTCAATCGGTGAAGGCACATCGCCTTCTAACAGAATCCTCGGCCGCCGGACCCTGGGATCATGGGAGGGAATGGCGGAGAGCAGCGCCTTGGTGTAGGCATGGCGGGGCTCGCGGTAAATGGCCTCGGAGGAGGCGAGTTCGACGATTTTTCCCAAATACATGACCGCCACCCGGTCGCTGACATGTTTCACCACCGAGAGGTCGTGGGCGATGAAGAGATAGGAAAGCCCGAAGTCCTTCTGGAGCTCCACCAGCAGGTTGAGGATCTGCGACTGGATGGACACATCGAGGGCGGAGACCGGTTCGTCGCAAACGATGAGCTTGGGCTTGAGGGCGAGCGCGCGGGCGATGCCGATGCGCTGGCGCTGGCCGCCGGAAAACTCGAACGAATACCTTTCCGCCGCGGACGAGGGAAGCCCGACACGGTCGAGAAGCTCGTCCACCCGCTTGAGTCGCTCGGCCCGGTTGCCGATGCCGTGGATGATGAAGGGCTCCTCGATGATCGAGCGCACGCTCATGCGCGGATCAAGCGACTCTGCGGGATCCTGGAAGATCATCTGGACATCCCGGCGCAGCGGACGCAGTTCCCGTTGGGAAAGCGTGGTGATATCCACTCCGCCAAAGCGGATCGAGCCGGAGGTGGGTTTGAGCAGGCGGACGATCGCCTTTCCCAGCGTGGACTTGCCACATCCGGATTCACCGACCAGCCCGAGAGTTTCTCCCGGAGCGATCGAAAAGGACACACCGTCCACGGCTCTCACCGCACCGGTTTGGCGCAACAGAACGCCCCCGCGCACCGGGAAATGGACGCGCAGCCCGTCGACGGAAAGCAGGGATGGATCATTCATGGCTGATAGCATTCCGGGCAGGTCTCCACCCAATGTCCCGGCGAGACCTCGGCGAATCCCGGCCGCTCGCGGGTGCCCATGCCGCCTGCGGTGATGCGGCCCATGCGCTGGCAGAATCGGCAGCCATGAGTGTGGTCCGCAAGCGAGGCCACCATGCCGGGGATGGTGCTGAGAACGGATTTGGAAGGAGTTTCCAAGGTGGGAATGGAGCGCAGCAGGCCCTTGGTGTAGGCATGGAGGGGACGTGCGAACAATTCGGACGACGAGGCCTTTTCCACAACACGCCCGGCATACATCACGACCACCTCGTCGCAGCTTTCCGCGATCACTCCGAGATCGTGGGTGATGAGGATGACGGACATCCCCATCTCCTGTTGCAGGCGGCCGATCAAATCGAGGATCTGGGCCTGCACGGTCACATCCAGGGCGGTGGTCGGTTCATCCGCGATGACCAGAGAGGGCCGGCACGCCAGGGCGAGTGCGATCACAATCCGCTGTCTCATGCCGCCGGAAAGCTGGTGCGGGTAATCCATCATGCGCTTTTCCGGAGCAGGGATGCGGACCAGCTTGAGCATCTCCACGGATGCGTCCCACGCCTCCTTTTTCGAGAGTTTTGTATGGAGACGGAAGACCTCGGAAACCTGCCTGCCGATGCGGTGCACCGGGTTCAGAGCGGACATCGGCTCCTGGAAGATCACGCCGATCTCCCCGCCGCGGATCTTTCGAATCTCGGCCTCGCTGGCATGGACAAGATCGCGCCCCTTGAAGCGGACCTCACCGCCGAGGATCTTGCCGGCCGGCTGCGGCAAAAGGCGCACGATGGACATGGCCGTCACGCTCTTGCCACATCCGGACTCGCCGACAATGCCCACGGTTTTTCCGGAGGGCACCGTGAACGAAACCTGGTCCACGGCCCGGAGAAGCCCGCGCTCCGTTTCAAAGGAAGTGATCAGCTTGTCCACCTCCAGAATGTTCTCAGGGGCTGCGTTCATGGCGTCTCGATTTCATTGCCGGACTCGGGCTCCGGCTTTTCCCGATAGAAATCCACGATCCGGGTGGACTCGGGAAACTTCGCGCCGGTGCGGCGCGCGGCGCGTGTGGCGGACTGCATCTCCTGATCGATCCAGAAGACGAACACCTCATGGGGATCGAACACCACGGGAGGACAAAAGCGGGTGTTTTCCGAATCCGGCCAACGCACCCACCGCCATGAGCCGAGGCGGACAAAGTCAACCGTGTATCCGGGGACAAAGATCGCCTCGTCATGCATGATGCGCTGAAGCTTGATGGAGGCCTCACGCACCTCCTCCTCGTTCGCTCCGGTGCGCACACGCTCGGAGAGGACGTCCGTGTCCGGTCTGGCCCAGACAAAGAGATTGTTGGTCTGGGGTTTGACATTGCCCTTCTCGTCCCGGGCGGTGCTGGAGTGAAGATACTGATAGTAGTCCGGCAGCGGAGGCGTGACCAGCCAGCTGCTGAAGGCCATCTCGTGCTGCTTCTGCATCTCTTTCTTGTAGGCGACAGTGAACTCCAGCCCGTCCAGCCGCAGCTCGAACCCGCATGCCTTCGCGTCCTCCCGGAGGATGGCCAGCATGCGGTCATACAAGGGCATGGTGGGGTAGGTCACCGATACGGAAAGCCGCGAGCCGTCAGGACCCACCAGGTATCCTTCGCGGTCCTCCTTCGAATATCCGGCACGCCGGAACGCCTCGCGGGCGAGATCCACCGAGTAGGGCCGGGCGCGGATCGAGGGATCACTGAAACGGCCGTATCCCTCATAAAACGCGTTGAGCCGCTGATAATCCCCGCGGAACATGACATCGATCACCTTCTGCCAGTTCATCGAGTGCTGGATGCCGATGCGGACATCGAGATTGTCGAGTGGCGGCTTGCTCACATTCAGATAGAGTCCGCGCGGAAGTTTGGGATAGCGGTTGTAGAAGGTCACCCGCTCGATGTATCCGTCGTAAACCGGATCGATCTGCGATTTCTCATACCACAACTCAGGCCGGGTGAGCAGATAGGTATCCAGCTCGCCCGCACGGAAAAGCTCGAAGGCCTTCGATTCGTCACGCACGACCGTGTGCACGATCTTGTCCGGATTGAACCGGTATCGGTAGAACTTCCGATCCTTCGCCCACCAGTCCTTGACCCGCGTCTGGGTGATCGATGCCCCCTTGATGATCCCCTCCTCACGCACTTCGTAAGCTCCCGTGGTGGGAGGGAAACGCCACTGGTAGCGCTCGCTGTAATCCGCCCCGTATTCCTTGTAAAACGCGGGCGGTGCCGGCTGGATCGCACCCGCGAAGAGCGGCGCGAACAGGTTCGCCTCCGGCACGGAAACCGAGAGCGTGAGATCGTCATAAACCGCCACCTGGGCGAGATTCTCGCGGTAGAACTGCTTTTGGAAGGGATTGACGATGAAGTCGGACACACGGACAAACACGCCGAGATGAAAATCACGGGCGCGGACCGGCTCTCCATCCGAATACCGTGCCTCGGGATCGAGCCGGAAAAAGATCGTGCGGCCGTCGTTGGACACCGCCCACTGCCTTGCCAGCCCGGGGATGAGCTCCATGGTTTCAGGATGCAGGTTGACCAAAGGCAGGTCGATGTAGTCATACAGATCGCCCCGGAACGAGTTGTTTGAATTGTCGCCAAACGGGCGGATCGTCGGTGGAAAGGATTCGATGAACTTGCGGAACACCCCGCCCTTGCGCGCGGCGGGATCACCGATCTCGGGTTGCTCCATGCCGTCCTTCCAGACGAGGTCGGCCGGAACATCCGCAGGGGTTGCGGTTTTCAGATAGTCACCGAGGGATAGGCGGAAGCGCCATTTCCCCTCTTCGGCGCGCAGCCCCTCCAACTGCCGCCCCAGCCGTTCCGCATCGGCTCCCGTTGCCGCCGCGAGCTCGGCGGAAATCCGGGCGATCTCGGTGGTCGTGGCCTTGGACTGTTCTTCAAGCCAGCGGCGGATGTGGTTGTTGTAAACCGGAACAAAACCCTCCAGACCGCTGTTGCTGACAACCCCGGAGGATTCCCTGCGACATCCGCCCAATCCCGGCATCAGCAGGCCGATGACGAGACACGCGAGGAACTGCATCAGGCGGAGCTTCATTTGTAATAAGTGAATTTCTTCGGATCGAAGGCCTCGCGCACCGCCTCGCCGATGAAGGTGATGATCACCAGCATGGCCACCAGCACCACGAAGGTGGAGGTCACCAACCAGGGTGCGGACAGGTTGGAGAGACCGTCGTTTAGAAGGCGGCCCCAGGTCGCATACTCCGGCGGCAGTCCGAAGCCGAGATAGTCCAGCGAGGTCAGCGAGAACACGAGGCCGGACATGGTGAAGGGCACGAGCGTCACGATGATCGAGATCGTGTTCGGAAGCAGATGGCGGAACAAAATGCGCGGAGTGCCGGCCCCGAGCACCCTGGCCGCGGCGATGTAATCGCGCTCCTTGTCCCGGTAGGCGGCGGTCCTCATCAGGGCAGTCATGCCCATCCAGCCGAAGGCGATCAGGATCGTGAGGATGATCGGCAGTCCCTTGAACTGGTCCGGCACCATGCTTGAGAAGATGATCACCACGAACAGGAAGGGCATGTTTGAAAAGACCTCGATGAGACGCTGCACGGCGAGGTCGAACCACCCGCCGAAATACCCCATCATCATCCCCACGGTGATTCCTATCAGATAGACAAGCGGCAGGTAGATGATGGCGGCCTTGAAATTCACCTGCAGCCCGCCATAAAGGTATGCGATGACATCGTAGCCCTGGGAGGTGGTTCCGAGCCAGTTGCCCTCTTCGGGGATGGGAGGCGCGGGATGATACTTCACCGCGCGGAGTCCGCCGGTTTCCAGATTCAGGAAGGCTTCCTTCGGACCCTTTCCGGTGTAGCGTTCGGAGACAGTCCTGCCATCGACGACCTCGGCGCTGTACACCGGCGTGCCCAGCTCGTCCCAGCCATCGACGGGGCCGGAGACCACGCCCTTGCGCATCGTGTATCTCAGGTGGATCTTCGACGCATCCACATCATGATATCTCGCCGCCAGACCGTTGTAGGGACGGCGGCTGCCGATCTCATGATGGAGCCCCTCACGAACGACCAGCTGGCGCGAGCGCGGTGGCAGCGTGTCGCCGGTGGGCGAATATGGCACCAGCGGAAGAATGACCGCGCCGCTGCCCTCGGCCGCAAATCGTTTTTTCAACCGGCGGTAGTCGACAGGGGCCTCCGGTGAACCATCCGTGACTCCGAAGTCCCGGTTCTTGAACTCCACATTCCTGAAGGCCGGAAACACCCAGCGGCCCTGATGTTTCACGGCAAGCGCATCCTTGCCCACAATGGCCTGGTCCAGCATCGCAAGCCCGGCCAGCGCGATGAGGATGAGCAGGGATCCATAGCCGCGCCGGATCTCACGGAAGCGCCGGATGCGGCGGACCGTAATCGGATTGAGCGGACCGCGGGTGAAGGACCTGACAACCATCCAACCGCCAAACCCCGAAAGCAGGGCGGAGGAGAGCCAGCCAAACCACAGCAGCCCGGCTCCCGTGTGCAGCACCGGCACGGTCCTCGATGTTTCGAAAAACCAGCGGGCGGTCGGAAAGGCGATGCCGAGAAGCTCCCCCGCCATCGCGAGAAGGCCTAACAAAAATGCGGTTGCTCCGATCCACCTCATGATTACTCGAATTTGATGCGCGGATCCACCATCGCCACGATGAAGTCGGAAATCACATGGCCGACGAGCATCAGCAGCGCGGCGATGGTCAGCGTGCCCATGATCACCGGCACATCCCGGGCGATGACGGATTGGTATTGAAGAAGCCCGAAGCCCTGGATGTCGAAGACCGTCTCAATGAGCATCGATCCACCCACAAAAATCGTCACAAGATCTCCCAGGCTGGTGGCCACGGGGATCATCGAGTTCCTGAACGCGTGACCGAAAACGGCCCGGCGGAAACTCGCGCCCTTGGCCACCGCGGTGCGCACGTAGTCGGCGGCCAGATTGTCCATCAGGTTGTTCTTCGTCATCATCGTCAGTGCGGCGAAGGAACCCACCACATAACAAAGCAGTGGCAGCACTGTGTGATGGGCGAGGTCCTTGATCTTGCCGATGGTGTCGAGTTGCTCGAAGTCCGCACTCACCAGGCCGAACAAGGGAAACAGGTTCATCCTCGCCCCCAGATGGACCAGCAGGATCGCTCCCAGCGCAAACCCGGGGATCGAGTATCCGAGGAAGATCAGGACGGAACTCGAGGAATCGATGAATGTCCGGTGCTTGAGGGCCTTCAGCACGCCCAGCGGCAGGCAGACGGCATAGGTGATGAACGAGCTGAGCAATCCGAAGTAAACCGCAACCGGCATCCTAGAGAGGATCATTTCGTGAACCGGATCATTGTAAACCGTGGACCGGCCGAGATCACCCTGCAGCAGGCCGGAAAGCCTGGTTTGATAGATCACGGCGCGCGGTGCATACTGCGGAACATCCAACGCGCCCGGATTTCTGCGTTGGAAGCGCTCCCGGCGGTCGTCCGAGGTTTCATATCGCACTTTCCATCCCTCATCGGAAACCGGTCTTCCAGTTCCCGCAAAGAGGGCGGACTCGATGGACTCGCCCACACGCTTTACTTTGACGAGCCTTCCGTCACCGCGCAGCACCACCTCGGTGACATCCGAGCTGCCCGACTCACGGCCGATCTTTTCGTCGCCCTGCTCACCGAAAAGCCCTTTGGAAATCCGCGTCTCTCTGGGCAAGGCTCCGAGCCACTGGCAATAAGCGACCAGCACCGGTTTGTTGAGCCCGTACTGTTCTTCGAGTTCTTCCAGTTGATCCTCGCTCAGGCCGCCTTGCGATTGGTTCGCGCTGGAGGACCGCTTCCCTCCCTGATCGGCACCGCGGGCGGCCTCCTGGAGCATCCGGTCCATCGGTCCGCCGGGAACGAACCGCGTGATCGTGAAGACGAGCAAAGTAATCCCCACCAGCGTCGGGGGGATGAGCAGCAGCCTTCGGAGAAAGTAACTTTTCACAAGCGGACCCGGGTTTTCTAGCCACACCGGGGGACCTTGCAAGCCCCGACATCCCGCAATCTCGCCATTCCCTCCGGCATGTCGCAGGCAATCCGTTTCCTCGGGTTCCTCCAAATCCCAACTCGACCACCCGCCATCCCTGTTCTATCCTGACCCGGTGAACACCCCCCCATCAGGTGAAACGCAGGTCGCGCGAGAGCTGGCTTCCATGCCGCTGGCTGACATCCGTCCCTTCTCGCTGCCGGAAGTGCGCATTGCGGTGATCTACGTTCTCGTGGCGAGCGCCTGGATCGTCGGCTCGGACATGCTCCTGAACCGCATGACGGAAAACACATCGATGACCATCTTCCTCCACTCGTTCAAGGGGCTCAATTTCGTGATCACCACCGGGATCCTTCTTTACATCGTGCTTCACCGCGCTTTCGGCGGCTGGAGGCGCTCCGAAGAATCCCGCATCACGGAGATGAAGACCTCGGGAGAGCGCTTCCGCAGTCTTTCCTCGCACATCCAAACACTCAGGGAGGAAGAACGAACCTCCATATCCCGGGAAATCCACGACGAACTCGGCCAACTCCTCACCGGCATCAAGATGAAGCTCCGCCTCGCCGAGTCCCGCCTGGAGCATCTTGAAAACCGCGCCGTCAATCCCGTCATCGACGACCTCGTCGAAGCCACCGGACTCCTCGATGAAACGATCGAATCCGTCCGCCGCATTTCCTCAGGACTAAGACCTCCCGTCCTCGATCATCTCGGACTTCCCGCCGCCCTCGATGAGGAGGCCGAGCAATTCTCCCGGCGCACCGGCATTCACTGCGAGCTGGAAATCGGCGACATGGACACCCCGATCGATCCCAAGGTGGAGACCACCGCGTTCCGGATCTTCCAGGAGTCCCTCACCAACGTCGCCCGTCATGCCAAGGCCTCAAAGGTGTCCGCCCGCTGCGAGATCTCCAGCCACACCCTCACCATGCGGGTGAGGGACAACGGCGTCGGCATCAAGCCGTCCCTCGCCAACCACCCCATCACTCTCGGTCTGATCGGCATGAGGGAACGCGCTTCGGACGTCGGGGGCCGGCTGGAGTTCCGCTCCGGCTCCGGAGAGGGCACCGAGGTGTTTCTCGAAGTGCCCCTGACCAGCAGCCCCCTCCAACCCGCAGCCCTCAGTTCATGAGAATCCTCCTCGTTGATGATCACGCGGTCGTCCGCAAGGGCATGATCTCGCTGCTGCGCGAACACCTGGAGAACGTGGAGTTCGGAGAAGCCGCGGACGCCCGTGAAGGCTTCGCCGCCGCCATGGAATCGAACTGGGACCTCGTCATCGCGGACATCGGCATGCCAGGCCGGAGCGGACTCGATCTGATCCAGGACATCCGCTCCGCCCGGCCGGATCTGCCGATCCTCGTCGTCAGCGCCCACTCCGAACGGGACTACGCCATCCGGGCACTCAAGCTCGGTGCCGCCGGCTACGTCTCCAAGCAAAGCGCCGCAGACACCCTTGCCGCCGCCGTCAAACGCGTGCTCACCGGCGGACGCTACATCAGCCCGTCCCTCGCCGAACACATCGCCGGCACCCTCGCCGGCGCGATGGCGGAGGCCAGCCATGACTCCCTTTCCAATCGCGAACTCCAGGTGCTCAAGATGATCGCCAATGGAATGACCCTCAAGGAAATCGGGGCGGACCTCGCTCTCAGTGAGAAAACCGTGGCCACCTACCGCGCCCGAATCTCGGAGAAAATGGGCCTGCCCACCAATGTGGACCTCACCCGCTACGCGATGCGCCACGGCTTGGTCAATTGAGCCAAGCCAAAAACCTGTCGGGAAATCACCCGACAGCCGGATCAGCCATGCGGGATCTGTTCGTTCCCGCACTTCATGCGATCCTTGGTCACGCAAAGCGGACGCGGCAACGATCGGATCCCGATCCAAAACCCGTCCCGCCTGCCGGAGTTTCCGCCCACCATGGCCGGCGGGTTCCGCGAACATCTCCAGCGCGCGCACCCAGGGTGTTGCCAGGGAGCAATGAACGTCGTCGTTCCGGGGGGGGCGGCGGCGTTCAGTGTTTTCGGGGGCAGGCAGATTCGGTGCTGTCGCCAAAAAAGCAGTTTTCGGTTGATTCCAGAATCTCAGATGCAAGGCTCTTCCAAACCCAAAAAATCCATGAAAAGCCGCATCCACTCCCGCTTCGCCTCCCTCACTGGTGCCTCTCTGGTCATCGCCGTCTCGCTGAGTTTCATCAGCACCCGTGCAAACGCACAGACCAACGGCACTTGGACCCTCAACGGATCCGGAAACTGGAGCGACACCGCGAACTGGTCGGCCGCCACCGTCGCCTCCGGAGCATCGGCCATCGCCGATTTCTCCACACTCAACCTCACCGCCAATCAGACGGTCACCCTCGATGCCGATTTCACCATCGGCGCTCTCACCGCAGGAGACGCCACCACGGCCTCGAACAACTGGACCATCGCAGGCCCCGGGCTTCTCACCCTCAACAACGGCCTCTCCGCACCGCTGATCACCGTCACCAACCAGTCGACCACCCTCAGCGCGCCACTCGCAGGCACCAGCGGCCTCACGAAAGCCGGTGCCGGCATCCTCTACCTCGGCGGCAACAATGCCGCACTCTCCGGAACACTCACCATCCAGGACGTCCCCGCCACCAACAACAACGGGATCGTCGTCACCTCGGACGCCGCCGTCAGTGCCATCACCGGAGTCAACATCCAAGGGTCGGCGACCACCGGCGGCTTCTTCCAGCTCGAAGGCGGAGTCACGCTGCCATCCACCGCACCCATCACTCTCGCTTCCCAAGGTGGCAACGCCACCCCTCCCGGAGCCATCCGGAGCACCGGCACCACCTCCCAGATCAACACGATCAACAGCGCCATCAACGTCACCTTCTCGGGGTCACGCATTTCTAACAATTCCGCCCGCCGCCTGGACATCAATGGCCCCATCAGCGGCACGAACATGACCGTCCTTTTCCGCAACGCGGCCAACGAGGGCATCAAGCTCACCAATACCAGCAGCACCTGGTCCGGCACCGCGATCCACTCCGGCGGCACGCTCTGGCTCGAGCCCCTCACCGCACTGCCATCCACCACCCTGCTCACGATCGCGGCCTCGGACCCGGGAACCATCCAGGGCAGCGGCACCTTCAGCCGCTCGCTCGGAGACTCCATCGGCAACGTCCGCTTCACCGATCGCGGGGTCAGCGGAGCCACTCGCGCCATGGGCTTCAGCGCACGTGGCGGTGCCCTCACCATCAATCTCGGAGGCGCCGCCGCCGAGGTGCCATTCAACAGTTTCACCACCAACACCACAGGCACGGTCGGAGCCATCAACTCGAATACGCTCTGGCTCAACAATTCGACCGCAGACAGCAAAATCACGGTCCTCAACCCGCTCAACCTCAACGGTGCAGACCGCACCTTCCAAGTGGATGCCAACACCGCCGAACTCGCCGGCGGCATCACCGGCTCCAACAACATCACCAAGACCGGGGCCGGCACCTTGCTCCATCCTCCGGTCCTCGATGCCAGCACCGTGCGCACCATCACCGTCAACGGTGGAACCTTCGAAGTCGCAGGCGGCATCACCGGCGGTGCCACTCTCACTAAAGCCGGCAACAGCCTGCTCAACGTCTCCGGCGGCATCAGCATTCCCTCGGCCCGCACGCTGACAGTCAGCGCTGGCACCCTCGAAGCATCAGGCGGCCTCAACGGCGGAACCTTCACCGTCACCAAGGGAGCCGGAGCCGGCACCCTGCTCCTCTCCGGTGCCAGCACTTGGACCGGAAACCTCGCTTCCGCAGGCGGGTCAAGCGCCAACCAAGGGATCGTCCGCATCACCAATTCGCTGGGTCTCGGACCCGCCGCCACCGCCAAAACCATCTCGATGCGCGGCGACAACCGCTCGGTCTCCGTGGTCGAACTCTCCGGCGGCGTCGATATCGATGCCAACAAGACCCTGAACATGTCCGGCAAGTCGTTCTACGTGGCCGGCAACGCACCCACCGGCCTGCAGTATTCGCTCACCAGCTCCAACGGAACCAACACGTGGCGCGGAAACATCGCCATCGCCGAAACTGGCGGGGCCTACGGCATCGAAAGCCAGACCGGTTCCACCCTCGTCCTCGGGGCGGACACCGCCACCAGCTCCACCATCCGCAACACCGTCGCCGCCAGCACCCGCGCCATGAGCTTCTTCGGCGGCGGCGATGTCGTCATCAATTCAAAGATCGCCAACAACGGAACCGCGCTCACCGGAATCAGCCTGACCGGAAGTGGCACCGTGACGCTTGCCCGTCAGGACAACGACTTCACCACCATCGCCAGCCTCAACGCAGGCACCGCCGAGGTTACCAAAATGACCAACAACGGAACCGCCAGCTCCATCGGCACGGCCAGTTCCTTCAACCTCGGTGGCACCCTCCGCTACACCGGCACCGGAGATACCAGCAACCGCACACTCTCCCTCTATCAGAAAGGCGGCACCCTCGACGCTGATGGATCCGGCCCGCTTCTGCTCACCTCGCCCTCCTTCAGCAACCTCACCGGATCCACTTTCATCACCTGCGCCCCCTTCGGCGCGGGAGCCACCACGCTCACATTGAACGATGCGAGCACCCTTTCCGTAGGCCAGGGGATCTCGGGCACCAACATCGCCGCAGGCGCCACCATCACGGCGATCAACCCCGGCGCACGCACCATCACCCTCAGCCTGCCCACCACCGCCGCCTCCGCCAACGCCCTCACTCTCGCAATCGCCGGCGGAGATGA
This sequence comes from Verrucomicrobiaceae bacterium, assembly GCA_027486655.1. Classification (GTDB taxonomy): domain Bacteria; phylum Verrucomicrobiota; class Verrucomicrobiia; order Verrucomicrobiales; family Akkermansiaceae; genus Luteolibacter. The sequence continues at coordinate 140,731 of JAIXOR010000003.1, forward strand.
CATCGACCGCACGCTCACGCTGGATGGCACCAACACCGGCGACAACCTCCTCGCCGGTGCCTTGTCCAACCCCGCGGGAACCGGCAAGCTCGGCATCACCAAAACCGGCCCCGGCAAATGGGTGCTCTCCGGCAGCACCAAAACCAATACCGGCCCGCTCAACATCCAACAAGGCGCCCTCGAACTCCGAAACTCCGCCCCCACCCCGTCCAATGCCACCGTCGCCGCCGGAGCCGCCCTCATCCTCAACAGCACCGGCAGCCCAGGCCTCAACGTAACCGGCAACCTCACCCTGGATGGCACCCTCATCGCCGTACTGCCTCCAGGCACACTCCCGGGCACCTACCCCGTCGCCACCTTCGGTTCCATCTCCGGATCCGGCAGCTTCGTCAGCACTTACCGCGGCACCTCCTCGGTCGGAGCCACCAGCGCCAGCGTCACCGTCACCAATGGCATCCCACTCACCTGGACCGGCACCGCCAGCTCGGTCTGGGATGTGAAAACCTCCGTCAACTGGCAGGATGGCTCCACCAGTCCGGAAACCTTCCATTTCCTCGACTCGGTCACCTTCGACTCCACCGGCTCCTCGCAGCCCAACGTCAACATCCTCACCGAAGTCGGCCCCTCCAGCATCACCGTCAGCGAAAACACCGTCGACTACAGCCTCACCGGAACCGGCTTCATCAGCGGCGCGGGCAGCCTCGTCAAATCAGGCTCTGCGAGCCTCACCCTCGGCACCGCCAACACCTACTCCGGCGGCAGCACGCTCAACGCGGGACGCGTCCGCATCGGCCACAACACCGCCCTCGGCAGCGGATCCATCTCCCTCAACGGCGGATCCATCTCCTCCGATGGCATCACCGCCCGCACGCTCGCCAATTCGATTGGTATCGACGCCTCCACCACCATCGGCAACGCCACCGACTTCGGTTCACTCACCTTTTCCGGTCCAGTCGCCGTCAATGCGTCTTCCGCCATCCTGGAAGTCCCCAGCACTGCCATTTTCAATGGTGTGATCAGCGGCAACGGTTTCACAAAAACCGGCACTGGCAACATCGTGCTCGCCGCAGCCAACACCTTCACCGGCGCCACCACGTTCTCAGGCGGGACCGTCTTCGCCGACAACGTCTCGTCCCTTGGCACCGACAGCGCCGGCACCACCATCCAGGCCGGAGCCCAGCTGAACTTCAGCAACATCCCGAACAACTCCACCTTCACCGAAGCCCTCGACCTCGCAGGCACCGGCGGCGATGGAACGGGAGCCATCCGCGTCGGTGGCGCTAAAACCGTCAATCTCACCGCCAATCACACGCTCTCGGCAGCCACCTTGATCAAGGCGGACGGCGGTGCCGATCTTGCCTTCTCCGGCTCGATCACCGGAACCGACACCAACCTTGAATTCGCCCTCGATGGTGCCGACGTCACCACCCTCTCCGGTGGCATCAACCTCGGCACTGGCTCGCTCGTCAAATCGAGCTCATCCACCCTCCTGCTCACCGGAACCAACACTTACGGAGCCACCACCATCAACGGCGGCACTCTTCGCGTCGGAAACCGCAGCGCCACCGGCACCCTCGGCTCCGGAGACATCACCAACAACGGCATCCTCCAAATCAGCCGCAGCGATACGGCATTCGTCGTCGGCCAGACCATCAGTGGCACCGGTGCCGTCCGCATCGGCACTCAGGCCGCCGTCACCGCCCCGGAATACGACTCGCGTGTCACCCTCTCCGGTGAGAATACCTTCACCGGCGGCGTCACAATCTTCTCCGGCGGACTCAAAATCACCCGCGCCGAAGCCCTCGGCTCCGGCACCAAGACCATCGACATCGCCACCAATGGCACCAACGGCAGACCCCAGTTCTACCTCGATGGCTCCACCGGCGACATCACCCTGCCTGCCAGCGTCAGTTTCCTCACCAGTTCCACCAACTTGGCCCAGCCCGCCGTTGGCAACCTCGCCGGAAACAATGTCATCCAGGGCAATTTCAACCTCACCAGTGGCGGCGGCAGCACCGCCATCAGCGTCCTCGGCGGCAGCCTCACCCTCAATGGCAATTTCTCCGCCAATGCCACCGGCCGCACCCTCATCCTCGGCGGAACTTCCGGTGCCCCCGGCATCATCAACGGGATCATCAGCAATGGAACCAGTCCGGTAGGCATCACCGTTTCCGGTGGCAATACCTGGACGTTCAACGGAAACAATACCTACACCGGCGTCACCGCCGTCAACAGCGGCACACTCCTCGTCAATGGTGACCAGACCACCGCAAACGGAGCCATCACCGTCAACAGCACCGCAACGCTCGGTGGCACCGGCATCACCGGCGCTCCAGTCACGCTCAATACCGGAGCCACCCTGGCCCCGGGTGCCGCTGGCATCGAAAGCCTCGCCACAGGAGCACTCACCATCGCCGGCGGATCCACCCTCGCCATCGAAATCAACACCTCCACCGCCAGTGCGGACCAGTTGGTCGTTTCCGGCAATGTCGATCTCACCGGCCCCGCTGACCTCACCCTCGCCGACCTCGGCTCCAATGCCACACTGGCCCCCGGCACCAAGCTCGTCATCGCGGACTATTCCGGCGTTTGGGATGACACGGACATCGTTCACTTCAATGGCAATCCCGTTCCCAACGGCTCCACCATCACCTTAGGCGCAAACTCCTTTGTGGTCGATTACAGCGATGACTCCCTCGGCGGCACCGCCATGACGCTCACCGTCCCCGGCGGCGGCAACCCCTACACCTCGTGGGCGGATTCCTTCTCGCTCACCGGCGGCAACCGGGCCCCGTCCGCAGACCCCGACAACGACGGCCTCGAAAACGGCGTCGAGTTCGTCATCGGCTCCAACCCCACCACCGCCACCACCAGCGGCAAACCCTCCGCCTCGCTCAGCGGCGGCAATCTCGTCTTCACCTTCAAGCGCAGCGACGAGTCGGAAGCCGTGGATGTCTTCGTCGAATACGGCACCACCCTCGCCACCTGGCCAGGCCAGTTCGCCATCCCCGCAGGCGCCTACTCGGATGCCAACGTCACTGTCATCAACAACGACCCGGGACTCGATGACGTCACGGTGACCATCCCCGTCGGCTCGGACACCCGCAAGTTCGCCCGCCTCCGCGCGGACGTCCCCTACACACCCTGAGCCCCCTGCCAGCATCAACGTTGTTGCCCTTCCGGCGGCGGGTTTTCCGAAACCTGCCGCCGGATTCTTTTCGCACCCTGCTTGCCAACCCGGTACTCTCGTCTACGTTCCGCTGCCGATGAGCCGCCCCACCGATCTCGAACCCGCCGTCCGCGATCCCAAGAAACTTCGCAGGACCGCCTGGCTTCTGGTCGCAATCATGATCATCGGCGGCATCCTGATTCTCAAAGCCTACGAAAAGGTCGCCATCGAGAAATCCAAGGACACCCGCCCCTCCGTCGTGCACCGTATCGCCAAGGAACGGGACCTCCGGATCTTCCGGCAAGATGCCAAAACCGTCGACCTCTTCGACCTGCGCGGAAGCGTCTGGGCCATACATCTCATCAGCCTCGCCCACCCGGAAGCCTCCCAACGCAGCTTCGAGGTCATGAAACGCCTCGCCGCCGCCCATGCCTCCACCTCGGATTTCCACCTCGTTTCGCTCATCGTCGACCCCATCCAACCGCAGGACGCAGCCGCCACTCTCGCCAAGGCCTCCGCCGATCTCGGCATCTCGCTCCCCCAGTGGTGGCTGGGCACCAACGAAGCTCCCACCCTCCACAAGTTCGTCAAAAACGAACTCAAAACCGGCATCTTCCCCCATCTGGAAAACGGCCGGTGGATCTTCGATACCTCCATCGTCCTCATCGATCGTGGCGGACACATCCGCCGCGCCGTCGTTCCCCAGAAAAAAGGCGGCCCGCCCTTCGTCGCCACTTTTGACTTCGACCAAGCCGCTTCCTGGGACGAAAAACACGTCAAAACCGGCACCAACCTCTCCAACCAGGCTCAACTCGAAGCCCTGCTCGCCGATACCGTGAAGACCCTCCTCGCCGAACCTCCGGAACTCCGATGACCCGAAAAACCACCATCGTCCTGTTTTACACCGGCGTCGCGATCGTTTCCATCGCGGTCGTCTCCCTCGCCTTCTTCATCCGCTCGCGCATGCCCCGCCCGGAGCTTCCACCCATTGTCAACACCGGCAAACAAACCCCGGAACGATGGTTCGAAATCGCCAGGGACCTCGATGCCGTCAACCAGGAAGGCCGCCATGTCCGGCTCTCCGACCTCAAGGGAAAAGTCTGGGTCGCCGCCGAGTTCTTCGCCATCTGCCCGCACTGCGCCGTCCGCAATGGCGAGGAACTGCACAAGATCTATCAGGAATTCGGTGCCCATCCGGACTTCCACATCACCTGCATTTCCGTCGACCCCGAAAACGACAAACAGGAAAAACTCGCCGATTACGCCAAGGCCCTCAACGCCGATCCACGCAACTGGTGGTTCCTCAACGCCGGGGACACCAAGGCCACCCACGCCTACCTTGAGAATGAACTCAAGTTCTTCGGCGTCCGCGAACGAACCGATCCGGTCGACATCGAAACCAACGGCCGCTACGCGCACGATCTCGGATTCCTCCTCGTGGACCGAGAATTCCGGGTCATCGGCAAATGGCCCCTCGCCGATGCCCGCTCCGAAAAAGCCCGTGCGGAGGACCCCAAGCTCTACGACCAGCTCAAAAAGGAAATGTTCGACCGCATCCGTCTTGAACTCGACCGCAAACCCGCGAACTGAACGCCCCGATGAATGACGAACGCACCCAATGGCTCCGCCGCGAACCGGACAACCGGCTCTCTGCAAAACTCCACATCGCAGCCTGGATTCTCACCGCTGCCGTTCTTGCCTTGGTCGGACTGATGCGCCGGGTCAAGATCCCCCTTCCCGAGGGCGTCACCCTCTCCTTTCTACCCCCCTTCCATGCCGCGGTGAACGCTGCAGCAGCCGTTGTTCTCATCATCGCCCTCGTTGCAGTCCTCAAGGGCCGGATCACCCTGCACCGGCGCATGATACTCACCGCGATGGGACTCTCGGTCCTTTTCCTTCTAAGCTACGTCGCCTATCATTTCACCCACCAGGAAGTGAAATTCGGCGACGCCGACCTCAACGGCGTGGTCGACGCGGCCGAACTCGCCCAGGTGGGCTCCATGCGTGCCATCTACCTCGTTCTGCTCATTTCGCACATCGTGCTCGCGGCGGTCAGCCTTCCCTTCATTCTCTTCACCTTCATCGCCGGGTGGACCAACCGCTTCCAGGCTCACCGCAGGCTCGCCCGCTGGGTCTTCCCGATCTGGCTCTACGTCGCCATCACCGGCCCCATCTGCTACTGGATGCTCAGGCCCTACTACCCTTGAAGCGACGGAAAACCCGAGCACCGTCCCCTATCCGGCCATGTCCCGCAAAAGCCTTCTGCATCAACTCGCGGACTATCGCATCCGCACTCCAGAAGAAGCCCACACCGCAGATCGCTTCACCTCTTTCATCGAATCGAATCCGGACTGCTTCCAACGATCCCTCGCCATCGGCCACATCACCGGGTCCGCCTGGATCGTCAACCGGGATTCCTCCCTCATCCTCCTCACCCACCATCGCAAACTCGACCGCTGGCTCCAACTCGGAGGCCACGCCGACGGGGATCCGGACGTCGTCGCCGTCGCACTGCGGGAAGCCAGGGAAGAATCCGGCCTCGATTCCTTCGAAGTCCTGGGCGCCGGGATCTTCGATATCGACATCCATTCCATCCCTGCCCGCGCCGATACCCCGGAGCACCTCCATTACGACATCCGCTACCTCCTCAGGGCGAACTGCGAAGGAGATTACACCGTCAGCGAGGAATCCCACGACCTCCGTTGGGTCCACCCGGATCAACTCCCCCAGCTCACCTCCGAGCCCTCCATGCTCCGCATGCTCCACAAATCGCAACGCATCCTCGCCCACCCCGTCTCCACTCCAGAGTGCCGGGACTAGCCCCCCTCCGGGCCATCTTCCCCACCCCAGCCCAGTCCTACTCACTTACACTACATGGTGACAGACAACTTGTAGGGATTCCTCTTGCCATGGGGCGCGGGGCATGCAGGATGGGGCATGAGGCGGGCGCGCTGGTTGGCACCTTGGAAGGATTCGCGGGTCAAACCGGCGATCTACCACTGCATTTCACGCGTGGTGGACCGGCGCTTCGTCTTCAAGGACCTCGAACGC